>NZ_JBCPXZ010000002.1:0-1049421 GCF_039581405.1 Flavobacterium mesophilum
CAGCGGAAATCCTTTTCATGGCGGGGTCCGCCATGAAAAGATTGGAGCGGATAGCGGGAATAAGCTCCTTATTATTGACAAAATCCAATCCTGAAATCCCGAATCACAAAAACGAAGGGCTTCGGCTCCGCTCGCACGGGCAAGATGTACTTATATATTATATGTACATACAAACAAAACCCGACAGGTTTTGAAAACCTGTCGGGTTGCGAAAGAGAATTACTCCTATATATAATAGTGTAAACTTCTACATATATAATATATCTTTTATATTTGCCTAAAAGCAAAACCTAACTTTATACTATTCGTATTTAATCATAATCATGACCGTACAAGACTTAATTGGTAAATATGCAATTTCAGGAAGCAATCAGGACGAAAGCAATCAAGTTACTTATAAAGGTGTCTTGACTTTGTCTTTGGATGAAAACAACCGAATCATTGCCCACTGGTTAATTAACAATTCACAGGAACAAAAAGGAAAAGGCTTTTTTAAAGACAATATTCTTGTTATTAACTTCAACTATAAAGGTGATAATTTGAAAACCTACAAAGGGGTTGCTGTCTACAGATGTATCACTAAAGACGTTCTTGATGGATTTTGGTCTGAAAAACATGGCGATCCGCTTTATCTTGGCACAGAACATTGTTTAAGAATGGAAACATCTGAAAAACTGAATTAAAAATCTCCGCTACTATTTATTATAGTCAATTACTTTTTTTGTTCCGTTTTTAAACTCAATTACAACCGTTCCGTTTGTTTGCTCAGAAAGTTTTAAGGGAATCAATTCTTTATTATTCCATTTTTCGCCTGATTTTTTCCAAAACATTAAAACGGCATATACTGGTGATTTTTGAGATTCAGAATTCGAGACAACATCAATTACTGTACTTTCATTGCTTTCTGGGTGCAAACCTTTTGCATTTACAATTTCAGTTTTATTCCATCCTAAAAGGGGAATCATTGCTAATTGATATTTTCCGTTGTCTATAATAGTTACTTCTTTTCCTTCGATCGTTTTTTTTGTTGTAATAATATCCTTGCCCAATTTTGGCAATGCATAATGTCCTAATCGCATTGAAATTGGTTTTTCGCTATTATTTTTGTCCACTCTCAAAATTCCGTTAGGCAATGGAACATCTGCTAAATTGAACTGAATGTTTTCATCAGTTTCCAAAACTACATTTCTGTAGTAAATACCGTTTTCATATTTTTTAAAAGTATATAATCTAAAGGCTTCCCAGAGATTGTTTTTATTTTTGATGACATAATTCATTGCCACTTCTCCATTTTCACCATCAGCTTGCCAAGGAAAAGCGCTATTATATGACAATCTGTTGTAATTTTCAGTTGACCTAAACTTTTGCCAATCACTGCTTACCTTTTCATGACACCAAGCTCGTACTTCTGAAGCACCGATATTTGGATAATCTGTAATCAGAATTTGTGAATCTCCTTGATATTTATTGTATACTTCATCTTTTTTGAATTTCGTTTCCCAATCACCATTATTCTCTTTGTTTGTCCAAAATGGATTATCATCTGGAACCAGCAATCCTAAAAAGATTTTCCCCATCCAATAAACACTTCCTCTGCAGCTGTAATTTTGGACTGCCGGCTCAAATTCGCCATAAAAACCAAGTGTAGGCACATTGTCTTTCATGAAATCACGATGTGTCAAAAATTGTTTTATAACGCCTGATGAAATTCTGCGCATCCAACCATAATTAGTATTCGGATCATTATAGAATCCCATTAAAGGAAAAGGAACCACAGCTCCAGTTCTATAACTGATACTTCTGCCCCACATAATCATTTCTCCATTTTTACTAAACAAATCTGGATAATTATCTTTTAAATCGTTAAAATTGGATGCAAACTTGGTAGCATATTCAGGATAATTCTTTTTTCCGAAGTATTCCGACCAAATTGTTCCGTACATTTGAAAAGCCCACATACTGTAGTAATCAAAAGCAGGACTATCATTATACCAGCCATTGCCTCGATAATGTTTTAATGATTTTTCTACATATTCTACGAGCAATTTTTCGTTTACACTATAACCTTGGTCTTTATAGAAACTCAAAACAAAAATATTGAAAAACTTCCAGTTCGAATCGACAGTTGGGCCATCGCCATAACTAAGCATTATTTTGGCCAAATCATCTTTCTGTGTTTGTGGAAGTGGTTTCCATAAAACATCTGTATTTGTCATCAGCGAAAGCGCCAAAGCTCCAAATTCGACCAATTTTTGACTTGGACCACCATTTTTGGCGCGGGGCTCAATATAAGACGGGCTTTTTGGATCTGTTAATTTTCCGATTTGATAACGATAATAATCTGCTACTTTAATATTGTTTATTACTAACGATGGATTTTCCTTTAATAAAGGAGAAGCAATAAATAGCGTTCTACAAAGTCCTTCCAATTTTTCTGTTGGAACTTGACTTTCGTTTGCGGGATAACTTTTACCTTCTTGTTTTGGGAATTTCATTGGATCATCCATCGAATGAACATAACTAAAAGCCCCTTCTAATAAATACATCGCTGCATCTCGCCAATGCTGTTTTGTCATTCCTGTGTATGGACTGATTTTGTAGTTTGGATTTTTTATCTGCCATATAGCAGTGTTACTTTTATTTTCCTGCGAAAATATAGATACACTATAAATACTCATAAAGAACAAAAATGCTCTGATTTTATTCATCTTTTTTATTTTTTTGCGATCGCTTGGATCTGAATTGTATTTTTATTTAAGCCTGGCGAACTTACTTCAAGGTTGATTAGGCCTTCTTTATTGCTTTTAATAATTATTAAAGCACGTCCGTTCCAAGCTTTACGTGTCTCAGCAATGTATAAATCTTCATCTTTCATATTGGCATTGTCAACACCTACGATAGTTCCCGCACCAGAAACTTTAAAAGTAAGTTCATTTTGTGCATTTGGTTCTAAAATCCCTTTTTCATCTGTGATTTCAACATTTACATATACCAAATCCTGATCATCTGCCTTTATGGTTTTACGATCTGCGGTTAATTTTATTTTAGCTGCTTGTCCAGCAGTTCTCAAGATAACCGATTCGGTTTCTTTATTGTTTACAATACCAACAGCTTTCAATTCTCCTTTTTCATAAGGAACTACGAATGTCGCTTTAAATTCCTGCGCTTTGCCCGTTTCTTTTTCTCCAAGACTTTTTCCGTTTAGATATAAGCGTACTTTTGGATATTTCGAATACACTTCCACTTCAAGATTTTTACCTTCTTGATTCGGCCAAGTCCAACTTTCCCATGTTGGCCAAACTGCCCAAGAAGTCAGTTTTATAGGTCCACTTGCTGGATTAGGCTCGCGAACTGCCATATAAATTTTCTCGTTGTCATTATATAACATACTTCTGTAATGCGAAATTGGTTTTCTCCTGCCTATTAAATCAACATCACCACAATACGCACCGTGCCATGGATGAAGATTTCCTGTCCAATGTTCCCCTTCTGGATCTCCCGGATATATAGATCTTCCAATTCCAGATTCTCCTAAATAATCCATTGCTGTCCACACAAAATCACCAATAATATAATTGTGTTTCTGAACCAAATCCCAGTTTGCAAAAGCATCTTTTGGATACGATTCTGTTTGTACAATAATACGTGAAGGCACTCTTTTATGATCCGATTCTGCATAATGCAACTGATAATTGTAACCTGCAACGTCGTGCGCCACCATTAAAGGATCAAAAATATCCCAACCTTGATTCCAAGTAGTCATTGCTGATGTTACAGGACGCGAAGGATCAATATTTCTTACCGCGTTGGCCAGCATTTTTGCAGTTTCGACAGCCTCAGGTTTTGTGCGTTCTATTATCTCGTTTCCTGTGCTCCACATAATAATTGAAGGATGATTGCGGTCTCTCAACACCATTGATTCTACATCATGTTTCCACCATTTGTCAAAAATACTGGCATAATCGTAGGTGTTTTTCTGTTCTCTCCATCCGTCAAAAGATTCGTCGATAACAAGCATACCTAATCGGTCGCAAGCATTTAAAAAAGCTTCTGAAGGCGGATTATGCGAAGTTCTTAATGCATTAAATCCGGCAGCTTTAAGCAACTCTACTTTTCTTTCTTCGGCGCGATCGTACGCTGCAGCACCAAGTGCTCCATTATCATGATGCACACAACCTCCATTTAATTTTATTTTTTTTCCGTTTAATACAAATCCGTTTTCTGCACTAAACGCAATCGTTCTGATTCCAAAATCGATTTTAGCTACATCAACCACTTTTGAAGCTGCAATCACAGACGATTTTACGCTGTAAATATTACGTTTCTCTAATGACCATAATTTCGGATCATCCACCGTAAAAATCTGTGTAATTTCTTTTTCCTCATTTGGCTCCAAAGCTATTTTGCTAGAAGATAGAGCGGTTATTTTGTTTTTGCCAAATTCAATTGCAGTAGAAACCACGAAATTTTGCGAAATTGCCGATTCATTTATTACAGTAGTTTTTACTTGAATTTTTGCTTTATTGTTTTTGACTTCCAAAGTAGTAGCTGCAACACCCCAATTTTTAACATGAAGTGCACATTTCACATTCAACCACACATTTCGATATATTCCAGAACCGCTATACCATCTGCAGTTTTTTTGTTGTGAATTGTCAACCTTTACAGCTATTGTATTTTTTTCACCAAACTTCAAATACGGCGAAAGGTCGTATTCAAAAGAGGTATAACCGTATGGTTGCATTCCTACTGATTCTCCATTCACAAATACTTCAGCATTCATGTAAACGCCTTCAAAATAAATAGAAACCTTATTGCCATGCCATTCATTAGGAACCAAAAAAGTTTTTCTGTACCAACCTTTTCCCATTGGATAAAAACCGCCGTCTCCACCACTCGGATTATCTTTTACAGATTTCCCTTCAATGCTCCAATCGTGCGGCACACTTAATTTTCTCCAACTGCTATCATCAAAATTCGGCTTGCTATTTTCAGAAGAATCACCTAATGAAAACTTCCAATCCGAATTGAATACTTGTCTTCGTTGTATAATATTGTTTTGTCCTATACTTTCGGAAATACAGCTCATTAGAAACAAAAAAACTAAGATTGCTGTTTTTATAAATCGTTTACTTTTAGTCATTATAATTTTGATTGTGGTTAGATAGATAAGTTTAAAAGCGCTGAAAAGATGTGTTTACGCTTAGCAAAGCAAGTTATCAAATAAAAAGTGTAAAAACAACACTTTAAAACTATTATGTCTTATCTAACTTTTAAATCCTATTTGTTTAATGGGTTCAATTATATAAACGAAAGTGCCAAAGCCACAAACTGGAGTAATTATTTTATGGCAAATAAGGTTTTACGACCACTAATTTATCGCCAGACAAATCAACTTCAAAAAATTTTGGAATTCGGATTGTTTTGCCATCTACTTTTTTATGGCTGTGAACCGACATCAGCCATTTGCCATCAAATGTTTTGAACAACATTCCATGACCAAAATTTGGCGGCGTAATAGGGTCTTTTTCCTGAATCCATGGACCGTCTAAAGTTCCACTTTTTGAATAGGCTACTCCTTGTGTATAAACATCATAGATCCAGCTTGTCCAAATCATTCCTAAACGTCCAGAGCCTGTTTTAAACAAATAAGGACCGTCTGTTACTTTGTTGGGTTTATCATTTCCATTTTTATCTTTTTCTCTGCTCCACGGGGAGTCGCTTGCCTTAAAAAGCAATTTACCTTCTCCTATCGAACCGCTTAAATCTGGCTTAAGTTCTATTTTTTCCATAGTTCCGTTACCATTTTGCAACCATTCGTAACAATAAATCATATATGGCTTTCCATCTTTATCAACCCAAAATGTACCATCTAGTGTTGGTTTGTTAGCAGGCAAATAGGTATCATCTTTCATTGGCACATACGGTCCTTCAGCTTTTTCGCTAACCAAAATATGACTTGCACGACGCTCAATATCTATACCGTCAACTTTATCTATTATTTTGTCTCTATTTGTAAAAGTCGCGAAATAGTAATATTTGTTTTTATAGAAATGCAATTCTGCCGCCCAAATCATAGGATTTGGTCCCATCCATGAATTTGGATCTGTTTTGGCAATATCATACGGTCCACTCCATGATTTCAAATCTTTGCTTTTCCAGAGTAATCCACCTGTACCGGTCATATAATACATGTTGGTTTTCTTATCTGCTAAAATAGCGGGATCGCTTAATCGAATTGAATCTAATGGAACAGCTTCTTTTATAGGTCTCTTTTTTTGAGCATGCGTGGTTGAAAAAGATAAAAGGCATATCAATACAGAAAAAACAAAAAATGATTTCTGTTTAAAAGAATTTTGCTGTGTTTTCATTTTCATAATTTTTTAGAATAATGCAGTTAGCGACTATTTCAATAATTTAAAGATACGGACAAGTATTTTATTTTTCTGCAAAAGCATTTAAATTCCATTTTTCAAACCATTTCAAAACAGGTTTATCATTTGTCATTTTTATTGGCAACCAAATATAACCGCCGTCAATAGGGTTTTCAGGTTTCCAGCGATCGGCCATGAAAATAAACTGATCTTTTTTTCCTTCTATCGGAAAAATAAATGTGCTTTGCGAATGAAATGTTAGCGCTGCATCTTCACCTACACAAGGATTTCCCAAAGATTTCCAAGGTCCAAAAATAGATTTTGAAGAAAACGAACGCGCTTCATTTGGATCCCAACCCGTACATCCCGATGTAATCATATAATAAGTTCCATCTTTCTTGAAAATTGCCGGTGCTTCATTATGACCCGCAGGCGCCATTCTTGCCCATTTTTTTGTAAAATCCAAATAGTCATCTGTTAATTCTGAAATATGCAACGTCAAATTGTCTTCTGACGAATGAATCAAATAAGCTTTATTATTATCATCTACATAAACCGTCATGTCTCTTGACATTTGGCCTTTTTCAAAATCTCGGCGAACTAACATTCCATTATCTACGGCAGTCAGCCATTCTGGAGACCAAGATTTCAATTTGCTTTCATCAGCTGAAGCGATTTTATTTTCATTTTTAAATCCGATTGGCCAAACATTTTTATTCGGATTATAGGATTTGAAAAATTTAAAAGGGCCTTTTGGACTATCGCTTATTGCAACAGCTGCTTTTGCGGCATTATAACCTTGATTTTTTAGTTCCAAATGAAACCAGAGAACGTATTTGCCCGTTTTTTTATTGAAAATTACTTTCGGGCGTTCCATTATACAGCCTTTTGTTATTTCCGAATTTGAATTGTCTTCTGCTTTCAAAACAATTCCTTCGTTTTTCCAATTGTATAAATCTTTAGAAGAATAACAGCTGAAACCTACCAAAGAAGTGTTTCCTGATTTTCCTTCTGTTTTAAATTCGCCGTACCAGTAATAGATTCCTTTGTCAAACAGAATTCCGCCACCGTGAGCGTTTATATGAATTCCGTTATTGTCTTTCCATTGTTTTCCTGGGGCAAATTCAGTGTTTTGACCTTGCATTATGGCGTATATAAAACTTATAATTATCGAATATTTAAATCTCATTTTAGTTGTTTTTTTTGATAAACTCTGATATAATCTATGATGTATTTTGATGGAAGATTTTTTTCTGTAAAATCACCGCCATTTATACCACCTACCGCTAGATTCACTAATAAATAATGGGGTTGCTGAAACGGGAATATTTTTTTATTCGGATCTTGATTTGCTTCTTTTACATTAATTTCATTCAACAATTTATCGTCTACATATAATTTGATCGCATCTTCATCCCAATCCATTCTCCAAATGTGAAATTTTTCTGCCCATGAAGCCTCTTTAAATTCACTTAGCTTTTTGGTTTGACTATCCCAAGCAACATTTGTTTTGTCTGATTTCCAAGCTGCATTGGCCAAAATCTTTCCCGTATAATATTCCATAATATCAATTTCTCCGTTTGCAGGCCAATTCCCGTTTATGCCCAAACTCCAAAATGCCGGCCACATTCCATTTCCTGTTGGAATTTTAGCTCGCATTTCGAATCGGCCATATTGCCAAGAATGTTTTCCTTGCGTGATTAAACATGAAGAAGTGACTTTTATAGAATCTCTTTGTTTTTTCCAATCATGGTGATTTTTAGAGACAAAATTCGGATTTGCTTTTTTTTCATTTCTGGCTTCAATAATTAGAAAGCCGTCTTTGCAGTATGCATTTTCTTTTTGGTACCATTGATTTTCTTCATTTCGAACAAAACCAATCTCGTAATTCCAATTCTTTTCATCTGGCGCGCCGTTTTTTGAAAATTCATCGCTCCAAACTAATTTGTATTTTTTGTCATCTTGCATTCTTTCTGCATTATTTACAAATCCAGAAAGCATTGCCAATATTGTACTGACAAATAAAAACCTTAAAAGGTAAAATTTCATTTTCTTATTATTTTTAAATCGAAATTTAATGTTTGATTCTTCTATTTAAGCCAATAAAAATCTTCGATCAATTCTAAAAAAACATTTAGAAATAACCCTTAGAGATCAACTATAAATAAAATTTAATTTGTTTGAAAGTCCGCTTGAAGTAAATAAGCTTATTATTATAAATGCTATCTCTGCTTTTTACGGCAGAGATAGTATTTACATCCAATAACATGATAACTAAAATTTAGTCACAAACTCTTTTTTAAAAAGTATCTTCATCAGCAACGGCATCTTGCCATTTGTCCCAAACTTTAATGTTTGGATCATAGCCGTCATAACCATAATTCTGACTTAATTTTCCTTTAATATTTGCTGTTATCGCGCTGCTCGGAATTGGCCAGTAATTATTGCGCTTATCCATTGTGTAAAACTTAGTTCCGTTTGGAACAACAATTCCACTTGGATATTTGTTATAGAGCGTATAATGTACAATACGTTGGTACCAATAACTACCGCCGGCCGCATCGGTTCCTGATTGTTTGTCCCAATTGGCTTTATTGTAGGTCTGTCCCCATTCATCAGGTTTTCCACTGAGTGCAAGACAATGTGAAATACGTTTTAACTCGACATTTCTCCATTCTTCTAAGTAAAGTTCTCTTCCTCTTTCTGCACAAATATCACCAATAGTTACTTGACTGTACATTTGCGATGCACCAGCTCTTGCTCTAATTGTATTTACATCCTGAGTTGCGCCGCCAATATTTCCTTGGTAAAAACGCGCTTCCGCTCTTAATAAATACGTTTCAGCTAAACGATATAAATACCAGTGTGCTTTACTTCCTGTACTTGCTCCTTGAAAATCTGTTGCATTTGGATTCGTTTCGTTTACAACATCATGCAAATAGATTTTATATAAAGGAAAATCAAACCATTCACGAAGTGTATCTTTTGACAACAAAGTAGTACCATTTCTTAATCTGAAATTTTGCTGATAGAATGCAGAAGTTTTATCGCTATACTTTAAATCTTCCATATTTACCCAGTTTCCTACAGTGCTATTATGTCTAAGATCTTGTTTATCTTCAACTCCATTTACAACCCACATTGGATGTTGTGAATAATAAGATGCGCTAATTGTAGCAATTCCGCGTCCTAAGGCTCTTGCATAATCGTACTTTGCTTGGTAATTTACATTATTTGAAGCGAAACGGCCTGCCGCTTGTTTTCCGTCAGGAGTGGTGACAGTACCCGAATTCCAGTTTGGTCCAAAAATCCTCATTGAAGCAAATGGCAAAAATGATTGTACGCCGCCATTTGGCATTACCATAATTGCTTCTGTGTTTCCGGCAATAACTTTGTTTTCTGGTCTGTGCAAATCCCAAATTACGTTTCTGCTGATCGTCCAAGTTGTTGGATTTCCTCCTGCATCGAAAGTTCCAAAAGTTCCCTTTACTAAAGAATAACCTGATTGATTGATCAATAAGTCGGCCTGATTTTCGGCATCTTTAAATCTTCCAGAAGCCAAATAACATTTAATCAATAATTGGCGACACGCTCCTTTGTTTACTACTCCTAAATATGGAAGTTTTGATTGCTCAGGAACCCACTCCACAGCTTTTTCCATATCAGCAGTAATCATTTCGATAATAGCTTCTTTTTTAGTTGAATAATAATTCTGCTTTGGAACTTCCAAAATTTTTGTAATCAATGGAATATCTCCAAATTGATAAACCAAGTTTAAATAACGGTATGCCCGGTGAAAATAGGCCTGACCAATATATTTGCGTTTCACCTCTTCACTCAAACTTGTCACATTGTTGATGTAAGTCAATACAGTATTGGCATGTTTGATTCCAGTATAAGCTTCTGTCCAATAAAATCCGAAATAAAAATCATCATTTGTTGCTGTTTTGTAGCTCATAGTAGGTACGATAGTATTGGCAAAATCAGCAATAGTACTGCTGTTGTCTGTTTTTCCATACTTTGACATATCAGAGAAAACATATTCTGTACCAATAGGCACACTATTGCTGGCACTATTGTAATGGATATAGTTATTACGCAATTGCTTATCGGCACTTGCCAAAACTGCTTGCAATCCAGATTCAGTACTAAAGGTTGTTTCTGGCTCGTAAAACGAAAGCGGATCTGGCTCCAGAAAATCCTTTTCACAAGAAACCAAAAGAGCGGAAGCCACTACTAAAGGTGCAAGTATTGAAATTTTATTTTTAATATATTTTTTCATTGTTGAATAATTTTTAAAGTGAAACATTAAATCCTAGATTGAACATTCTAGTAGCTAGACCTCCTGTTTCTGGATCGCCATAATATTTCCATTCACCCGAAGCAGACCATGTTGCAGCGTTCTGAACTGAAGCATAAATTTTGAAATTTCTCACGTGCAAACGATCGATAAGATCTTTAGGAAGTGAGTAAGCCAACGAAATATTGTCTAAACGAATAAAACTGCGATCGTACAATCTTGCAACTCCAGCTCCTGCAGGTCCTCGTGCATCAAGACGTGCCCACTCATTTGTTGGATTGTCAATTGTCCAATATGGATTTACGAATGGATTGTAATTGTTTGTATACAAACTTCCATCATTATAATTATTCATATAACGGCTATCCAATGATTTGTGTCCCATGTACGAATACATATTGATTGCCAAATTCCAATTTTTGTAAATTTTGAATTCGTTACGCATCGACCAGTTGATTGGCGGTGCTGTCTGTCCTAAAAATTGTTTATCTTTTTCATTATATGTTGGTTTTCCATTCACATCATCAGCTGTATAACTGTTTTCGATTTTTGGATCACCAGGACGTTGTCCGTATTTTGCTGCTTCTGTAGCCTCATCTTTTTGCCAAATTCCGATTACTTTGTAATCCCAAATTTGAGAAATTGGTCTACCAATGAACCATCCATTCGTTTTATCATCAGCTTCTTTTGTACCGATAACATTTCCATTGGCATCTTTGACATCTTCCATATTGCCATATAAGGCATTAATTTTATTCTTGTTGTATGAAAAAGCAACCATTGTTGTCCACTCAAAATTTGGATTTTTAATGTTTACCGTATTAAGAGCGATCTCAATACCTTTATTTTCAACCTCTCCAAGATTTGTTGCAATTGATGAAAACCCAGTAAAATCTGGTAGACGCTGGCTCATAATCATATCATGTGTAACAGATTTATAGACATCCACCGAACCTGTGATTCTTTCTTTCAAGAAACCAAAATCAAGACCAATATTTGATGCTGTCGTTTTCTCCCACTGTAAATTAGGATTCGCCATACGGTCTAATCCCAGATATTTCATATCAACAATATTTCCTGAAGCATCGATATAACCCATTGTTGCTCCTGTACCTGAATTTAAGTTTGCCAAAGCCAAGTACGGATCTGCAAGTGATCTATTTCCGTTTTTACCCCATGATAAACGCAATTTACCAGTGCTCATTGGCTCCCAATGAAACCAGCTTTCTTTATTAAAATTCCATCCTACTGCTACAGAAGGGAAAGTCGCGTAAGGATAAGAAGCTCCAAATGCTGAATATCCATCACGACGTACTGTTCCAGTTACCATGTAACGATCATCGAACGAATAGAAAACTCTTGCCATTAATGCATCAGCAGATTGATGTGTATCTGTTGCTGTGAATGTACTGTTTGCCAATGTTGCATTTTGAATATTGTGAAATCCTAATGCATCTGAAGGCTGAATATTATTGGCATCAATACGATCAGACCATGTTTTTAGATCTTCTGCTTCTTGAACAAAAGTGGCAATGATATGATGCTTTTCAGCAAATGTATAATCCCATGCAATTGTATTATTGATATTCCATGAGAAGTTTTTACCATTTTCTCTGTCAACTCCTATGTTGGCTGCGCTCCAGTTTTTATTTCCTGCTGATTGGAAATAACGATTGTAAAAGAATTGGTAACGTGGTGAGGCATTAAATGTGTAGGTTATTCCGTGAGGCAAAGTCACTTTAGTATTGAAAATGGTGTTCAAAACAGTGTATCCTTTTTCAAGTTCCATATATTGACGGTCATAGTAATAATTGTATCCACCAATTGTTGGCCCCATTGGTTGTCTTGCATAATCACCATTTGCTTCTTTGAAATTAGCATACGGACTATTTCTTAACATATTGGCATCCCAATAGTTTGTACCTGTTCCAACAGAAATATCTCCATCTGAACGATCCTGAAAGTTCACGTTTGCACCAAATTCAAGCCAATCGGTAATTTTAGCATCCATTTTCATATTCGCACGAACAGCAGAATAATCATTTCCTTGAATAGCGCCTTCAGAATTTAGATATCCTAATGACATATAATAATTTACTTTGTCGCTTGCTCCAGAAACGCTTAAGTTATTATCATAATTGATTCCGGTTCTAAAAGTACTATTGTACCAATCGTGTGTTTTTCCATCCACAAAATTTTTCAAAAGCGTTGCATCAGTAATCCCTAAGCGCAATCCCCAAACTTCATTCAGACTTTTCCCTTGAATTTGTGCCGCTGGCTGATAAGCTAGCCATTGCTCTTGAGTAATGCCGTACTGACTTAATTGGCTTGGGTTTGTGTAATAACCGGGTTTATTAGCCGCTGTTCCAGTCACCCATGCTTCATAATTTCCAGTTGTTGTATTAACACCATACGTTTTAGCAGTTTCCCAATCTTCACGGTATTTTACATATCCTTCTGGAGAATACACATTACGATAAGCACTTCTATTTACCATCGTAGTATTTGTTGTAATGTTAATGATCGGTTTACCTGTTTTTCCTTTTTTTGTCGAAATCACAATAACACCAGCCGCTGCTTTAGATCCATATACTGCTGTTGCAGATGCATCTTTCAAAACATCGATTTGGCCAACATCATCTGGATTAATTTCTGAAAGCTCACCGTAAAATTGCATTCCGTCTAAAATAATAAGCGGTGAGTTATGCCCCGCTCCGTCAGGGTTGTAAACAGAAGTTTGTCCACGAATTTGCAATGACCCTCCTCCTTTTGCATCAGCAGAATAACCCACTTTTAAACCTGGAACTCCTCGTAGTAAATCTTGAACGGTTTGTGGATTTTGATTCGCCAATGCATCAGCTTTAACCTGAACAATTGATCCTGTTAAATCCTTTTTCTTCATTTTACCATATCCCACCACTACAACTTCATCTAACGAAGCCGCATTTTCTTTTAATTGAATTGTAATGTTAGTTTTTCCGTTTACTTTAACTTCTTGGCTAACAAAACCAATATACGACACCACTAATGTTGCATTCTGGTCTCCTTTTAAACTAAACTTTCCGTCAAAATCAGTAATTGTACTAATATTTGTTCCTTTTATCGAAACAGTAGCTCCCGGAAGCGGTACGCCATTTTGGTCCTTAACCTGTCCGTTTATTCCATCTTGTTGTTGATTTTTTTCCAGCGCATTTGTGCCAGAAGGCTCTCCTGCATATACCGGAATTTGAGCTAAAGAAGCCAGCACACAAAAAAGGGCAAGTTTCTTTTTAAAATCAAATCCAGATACATAATCAGGAGCATTCATCTTCCTAATAAAGTTTTTCATTGTCTTGGTTGTAATTTTGGTTAAATAATTAGTTTGGTCGAATCTCAGCCGAAGCAAAAAAAATCATCTATAATTCTTTTTGGTGAAAATTTTATAAAATCATTTATTCGCATTTCGACATTCAATTTGAGCTACAAATCTAGCAGAACAGTGTTGTTGAGAGGGGGGGATTTCTGATAATATAGAAGGGGCAAATTAGTACAAGACCGCAAAAACGCTAGGTTTTTAATAAATTCCCAAAAAAAAGAACACCAGAAATCAAAAATCAATAAATATATATTCTGTTTTTAACAAAGAGAATGTTTGCGGGAATTGCAGCAATTGTCATAAAGAATAAAAGATTTCGTTTTTTGATAATCAAATTGGAACAAAAGAAAATCGGCTCAATTTCAATTCAGAAATCAAGCCGATTACTTTATTTAATTCTAACACATAGAATCATAGAATTCAGGTTGAGAAAAGGCGTTTCACTTTTCCTAAATAGACATAGCTATGTGTTAGAAACTAGTTTCTTTCTACGATTCTTGTTGCAAAAAAATCTATGATTCTATGTGTTTAAAAAAAATGCGCAATGCACTTCAAATTATAAAACTACTTCACAAAACGATACATTTCTGAGGCCGCCAATAGAAATGCCCCTACTCCAAAATCAGCCGTAGAATTTTTATCTACAACTTGTCCCGGAATTGCCTTTTCGCCAATAGGTTGTACATAACCAACAGTTCCATCTGCTTGAAGCGCAAAAGTGGTCAAGTAATTCCATGATTTTTCAACCACTGGCAAATAGGTCTTTTTATCCAAAATTCCGTTATTGATTCCCCACAAAAAGCCATACGTAAAAAAAGCTGTTCCACTTGTTTCTGGTCCTGGCGCATGTTCTGGATCTAGAATACTTCTAGTCCAATACCCTTCTTTTTGTTGCGAAACTGCTAATGCTTGCGCCATATCTTTAAAACGTTGGATATATTCCGCTCTATGTTTAGCTGATTTTGGCAAATCCTGAATAATTTTAGCGTAACCTGCAAAAATCCAACCGTCACCTCTAGCCCAAAAATCTTTTTTCCCATTCGCACTCGTATGCTTTGGATATACATATTTCGCATCTCTGAAATACAATTTTGCTTCAGCATCGTACATAATACTATCCGCATATTGCAAATACGTATGCAGTTTTTCTAAATACATTTCGTTGCCTGTAACTTTGTTTAGCTTTGTCATCACCGGCATTACCATGTACAATCCGTCAACCCACCACCAATAATCATTTGCAGAAGTACTCATTTCATATTCCATCACTTCGCGAGCACGCGCAATTTTGTTAGGATCTTTTTTTCCTGTCAAATTGTATAAATCAATATAGGTCTGAAAACAAATCTGCCAGTCGCCAAACAATACATGTTTATCTGTTTCACCATAATTGTATTTCCATTCCGATTTATCGTTTGATTTGGCTCCCATCCATTGATTTTTCTCCGCCCAAGCCATTGAATAATCAAGATATTTTTTGTTTTTTGTCACTTTATAAGCTTCCATATTTCCGGTGTGATAAGCTGAAACATGCCAAAAAGAATTCCCAGGTTCAGGATGTGAAGTTTGCCAACGATTATTAACTTGGTCGATAATGGCAATTACCTCTTTTTTAGATTGTTTTATTGCACTTGTTGTACTTGCAGAAGTACTTTTACAACTTACAGCCAGTAATGAAACAGCTGAAATAGCAATAAAAATTGATTTTTTAAAATACATAATTATAATAAGATTAAGCGTTGATTATTTTGAAGCATGATCAATTGGAATTTCTTGACCTGACCATATTTTCTTTTGTGTCCAAGGCTGATAAGCATCAGCCCAAAACGGATCTGTAGCTGGCAAACCTAAAACTAAAAAAGCTTCTGAACATAAATACAAACTTCCTGTTGAAATATAGCCTTCGCCAATATTAGGCTGATGACCATACAAGCCAATTTGAAGCCAACCATTTTTATCAAAAGTTTCTTTGACATTTATTTGATTGTTAATCATGAAATATAAGGCCGAACGAACTTGTGCTGGATCAATTTCTTTTGGCAATTCTTTCCAAAGTGCGATTTGTGAAAGCAATTGGAATGCGCCGAAACGATACGCTAGTGATCTTCCAATTGGCGGATACGTTCCGTCAGGCGAAATCATTCTTTCCTGAATTGCTGCGTAGCGTCTTGCTCTATTTAATTCTGTTTCGAAATCTTTTTTGTAGTCGTTATTTTTTTCTTTTAAAAGATTCAAAATATCCAACTGCATTGGGTGAATCACAAAACTATTGTAATAATCCCAGTGAAATTCAGGTCCGTCGCCGTAAGTTCCATCACCTAAATACCATTTTTTATGTTCTGATAAAGCATAATTTAATCTATTTGCATCTTCATCTTTATCAAATTTGATAATGGCTGCTTCAACCATTCCCGCAAAAAGAAGCCAATTGCTATGATACGGTTCAATAACTCGAGTTGATTTTAAAGCCGCAATAACATTTGCTTTTGTAGTTGCATCAAGCGGTTCCCAAAGCTGTTTTGGCGCACGAAGCAAAGCTTGCGCAAAAAAAGCAGCATCAACCAACGGTTGTTTGTCTTTCACAAAATTCATAAAATCGGCCGAAGTTGGATCGGTCGCATTGTGAATTGATTTTTGTGCCAAAATGATGTACTTTGCTCTCAATTTTCCTTCTGGAGTATTATCTGGACCTAATTCCAGCCAAGGCGCCATTCCTGAAAGCGTTCTTCCAAAAGCTTCCAAATAAGTGACATGCTTTCGATCGTCCCAAGCGCCAGGTGATCTTTCAACTGGCATCAGAAGTTTTAACTGATTGTTGCTTAAGGCCGTCAAAACTGGATCTCCAATTTTGATCAAAGAATTTACAAAGAACTCACGTACTTTTTCCGGAGAATCTTTTTCCGGTTTCTTGGATTGTGCATGTGCGTTTGCCAACATAAAACAAGCAAACAATATTAAAACAACATTTTTCAAAAGATGATTCATATACTTTCTTTAATCTATTTTCTTTTTTCTTTTTTCTTTCTTATTAATTCTATGTCGACTTCCAAAAACTTTCATTCAGAATATATTTGTTATCCTTCACATTTTGATATTTCTTTTTGAACTCGGAAGGATTCAAATTATAAAACTGTTGAAAATGTTTTCTGAAATATTTTATATCGCCAAATCCAGCAATTGAAGCGGCTTGACTTATTTGCAAATCAGTTGTAATCAATAAAGTTGCAACTTTTCGGAGGCGAACATTTCGTGTAAATTCCAAAACTGATTTTCCTGTAATTTTTTTGATTTTCTTATAAACCAAAGAATGGCTCATTCCTAGTTCGCTGGATAATTCTTTAATATTAAAATCATCAACATCTAAATTTGAATCAATGATTTCGATAATTTTATCCAGCAATTTTTTATCCTCATCAGACAATTTTGGACCCGCTACATTTTTCGTAACCGAATTAAGCAAATAATGCTGTTCACTGTCCCGACGTGTCAAGATTCCATTGATTCTAGCTAACAAATATTCGTTATCAAATGGTTTTGTAATGTAATCATCTGCACCAACTTCGGCACCTTTTAATTTTACATCTTCAGAAGTTCCCCCTGTAAGCAGAATTACAGGAATATGTTTTAAATCGGGATCTGATTTTATGTGTTTGCAAAATGCCACACCATTCATTTCGCCCATTACGACATCAGAAATAATCAAATCGGGTTGCACATTTTTAATAATATCCAACGCATTTTCAGCATTTTCAGCTGCTGTAACATGATACTTTGAGGCTAAAATTCGTTTTAAATAATTTCGAATTTGAACATTGTCATCAACAACCAAAATACTTTTCGCATCTTTAATTACATCTTTTACATTTTCAGGTTCTTCTTCTATTTTCTTCAAAACATTTTCGCGGATTGCTGTTTCTTCTAAAGCTTCATCTAAAAACACCGTTCGGTCGCTTAAGTATTCACGAATTTCAATATCTCCAAAATGTTCTTTTCCTAAAAGCAGTTTTATTTCAAAAATAGAACCTCCGTTTTCATTATCACGACAGCTTACTTTTCCGTGATGTTGGGTTATAAATTGTTTGACCAAATACAAACCAATACCAAATCCTTTGCGGTTATTCTTGACATTTTTTCCGGATTGATAAAACAAATTAAATATTTTGTCTTTGTCAGCATCTTCAACGCCTTCGCCGTTATCTGTCACATTTATTATAACCTCAGAATCCGTGCATCGCAAATTCACTGCAACTTTTCCGTTTTCTTTTTCAGTGAACTTTAAAGCATTGGAAACCAAATTAAACAAAGCCATTTCGATTTTCTCACGATCTACATAAACCAACTGTCTTTCCTCAGAAATACTAAAACTGTAATCAATCTTTTTTGATTTTGCGTGTTGCACAAAACAGCTAAATACTTCTTTACACAACTCTACAATATCTATTTGTCCAACTTTAAGTTTTCCTGTTTCGGTTTCCGTTTTTCTAAAAAGAAGCAATTGATCAACCAAACTCAACAATCGTCTGGAATTGCTATATACCATTTCAATTGCGGCAGGATCAATTTGTTGTTCCGTACCGTAAATAATATCTTTTAACGGATTGATAATCATCGTTAAAGGCGACCTGAATTCATGAGAGATATTAGTAAAAAAAGTTAGCTTTTTCTCGTTCAATTCTTTTTCCTGTTTCGCCAAATCTTGCGAAAGTCGTACTTCATATTTAAGCTGTGCCTGCTCGCGCTGGTATTTATCGACCACATAAATTATCAGTACGAAAGCAATAAAATAAATACCGTAAGCCCACCAGCTTCTGTACCAAGGTGGCAAAATAGTTATTGGCAAAGAAATAGATTTGTTGTTCCAAACTCCTTCTGCATTCGTCGATTTAATTTTCAAAACATAATCTCCTTCTGTAATTCTGGAATAATTGGCACTTCTGATATTATCTACATAATGCCATTGCGAATCCCATCCTTCCAAAAAATAAGCATATGAAATTTTCTCTGGCAAACTGTATTCCAAAGCAGCAAAATCAATGTTCAACATCGATTCGTCATAAGGAAGTTTAAGTTTTTCCACTCCAAAAGCCCCTAACCCATCTTGATCAAAAGTTTTATTGTTTACTTTAATCGAGGTGATGATCAATTTTGGGAAAGCATGAACTTGACTGTTGATTTTGGTATCAATGATATTAAACCCTTTAATCCCGCCAAATACAATTTCGCCAGTAGAAAGTCTTAGAGCCGCATTATAATTAAATTGATTACTCTGAAGTCCATCGGCGTCGTGATAGCTTGTGATTTTTCCAGTATCAACATTATACACAAATATTCCGTTATATGTGCTGCACCAATAAGCGCCCTGCTTATCACGTACGATATTTAAAATCGAATTATTTGGAAGTCCATTTCGTTGCGTCAAAAATTTCTTTTCGAAAGTTTTTGGGTTAAAAATCATCAAACCACCACCTTCAGTGCCCACAAGCATTTTGGTGTCAGAATGCGAAACAATAGAACGTACAGGATATTTGACATCAATTTCTTTTCGCTGCATTGTTTTGGCATCAAAACGAAACAATTTAGAAAAATTCCCAATCCAAAGATGATTCTGATCTTGTGTCATCGAAATGATGCCACGAATTTTAGCATCTACAAAATCAAACTGATCTGTTATTTCATTGTATCGGTACAAACCTTCTTCATCTGGTGACGCCGCCCATAAAATATTTTTGCTGCATTTGAATAATACCCAAATATTTTTTTGAATCGCTTTGAGTTTTGGATTAAAAAGATTGTACTTTTTAAAATTGTGTGTTTTAGAATTAAAAAGACAAACACCTCCTCCGTAAGTTCCAAACCAAGTTCCTTTGCTATCTTTTAAAATGGCAGAAACGAAATTATTGCTCAGAGAATTCGGATTATTGGAATTATAAGAATAATTGCTAAAAGTATTTGTTTTTCTGTTCCAAAGACTCGCGCCCGCACCATCTGTCCCAATCCAGAGGTTTTCTGAATCTTGTTCACATAATGAAAGAATAAAATCGCTTGGCAAAGTATTTTTTGTCTGCTCATTTTTAGAAATCGTCACAAAAGGACTTTTGGTCTCTTCAATAGTATTTACGCCACCTCTAAGTGTTCCAATCCACACGCGATTTTCATTATCTAAATAAAGCGATGATATAGCATTACTGTTGAGTTTTTCTTCATTTAGACAAGCATTCAGCAACGAAAAAGAATCTTTGCCGTAGTTGTATTTTACAATTCCATTTCCATTTGTAGCAATCCAAAGCTCATTAGCGGAAGCCTTAAACATTAAATCCGAAATAGGATATTGAATTTCTTGATTGGTATAAAGATGATGTGCTTTGCTTTTTGTATTGTATTTTAAAAGTCCTTCTTCGGTCGCCATCCAAATATTTGAATATTTATCGAATAACATACAGCCGCTTCCAACAGTGCTCTCAAAAACAACCGAAAGTCTTTTTGCTCCAGATTCCATCGCCACTAAACCAATGCCTGCAACGGAACACCACAATTTGCCTGAAGCATCGAAATCCAATTCTTGTACATGAAAATCCCATTTTAATTTTCCCTTTACCAAAAGCGGAATCTGAACAATGTTTTCATTTTCGCCTGCCGCAAACAACAAACCTTTGCCAGCGGTTGCGATGTACATTTTTGATTTATAATCTTGAATTTGGTTGACAACAAAATCTATTTTTTCACTTTTAGACGTTTTTTCATTGATAAAATTCTTTGTGCTAAACTGATTGCTCAGGTAATTGTAAACCGAAATTCCTCCTTTTGTGCCAATCCAGATTTCATTTTGAGTGCCACAGATACTTACAATTCTGTTATTTGCCAAAGAATTAGCATCATTTGGCTCATTTCTAAAACTTAGAAAATTATAGCCATCATATCGACTGACACCATCATAAGTACCGAACCACATCAAACCTCTTTTGTCTTTGTAAACTGAGGTCACAGCATTATTCGCCAAACCATTTTTGATTCCGATATAGCCAATATCATATTTTTTCTGTCCAAATTTTGGAATAGAATTTCCCGCAGTCTGTGATTTAGCAGACAAATGAACTAAAAGTGCAAAAAATAATAAGATTTTGGTTTTCAAAATTTCGGATTTCAGATTAAGTTTATTTTTATTTTCTTAAAAAAATAGCGATTAAATATTATTCGTGTGAAAAATACAATTATTAAATTAATCTTAAAAAAAACCTATGAAAATAAATCATAGGTTTTTCATGTAAAAAACACATACAATTCTTAATCAATTAACCAATGAAATTATATAAGAGTATGTATATTTTTTATCTGTTAAGCGATATTGATCGTGAGGCAAACGTCCCCAGCTGTCATCTCCACCTACACCTCTTTGCTTATAATCCAAATGAAGATAAACGGCATCTTTAGAATCTAAATCCAAGTCAGATGGATGACGTTGTGCCTTTGTTTTCCCGGGATCCAAAGCCTCTGTCGAGATGTTCAAAGCGCTAAAACCTAATGCTTGCAAGCCTTCAAATTTTACGCCTTGGCCTTTGTCATTTTTCAAAGTCAACCAACGAACATCAGTTTTATAACCGCCTTCTTGTGGACGAATATAACTTTTTGTGTATTGATTGATTACCTTATCTGAATATTCTCCAACAAACGCCGCTGAATTTCTGTCCGAATAATTCTCCCACGGTCCTCTTCCGTAATAACTTAAATTATCAAATGATCCATTTAATTTTGCACGCATTCCAAAACGAGGCATTTCTGGCAATTCTTTTCCTTCTAAATTAATTGAAGCCGTCACTTTTATTGCGCCGTTATTTTGAATCAAATAATCTACAGTATAAGGAACATCAGCTCCTGCTAATTTATAAGTTGCTTTTATTAGTAAACCTTCAGGCGATTTTTTATCTAAAACCACACTTACAATTGATGCGTTTTGTGAAGCTTCTTTCCAAATTACCAGCTTTTTAGGCATTTCGCTTCCAAAGTCATTGTCTGTTGGAGCACGCCAGAAATAAGGAGTTGGGAAATTGGTGAAAATTGCATTTGAATCGTTTTTCAAATTGTATTTTAAAATTTCTCCTTTTTTAATGTCAAATTCGCCTGAAACATTTTCAGCTTCAAAAGAAAGAATATCGCCTTTAACTGTATATTTCAATTTTGAAGCACTTTTTTCAGTTATATTTCCAAAATAAGAACCTTTTCCAATTGCAAATTGCTCTCTTGCAAACTCATGTCCTTTTGCAACCAACGGCGCATCTGCTTTTGAATAAGCATACACATTTACAAAATATTCAGAAGTTGCATCAATTGAACCTAAATCTAAAGTGACTTTCTTGCTTTCTGCTGGAGCCGCATCTACATTAAATTCTCCCGATTTTACTTTCGCTCCGTTTTTAATTAATTCCCATTTGAAATTATAATCAGAAAGATTAGTGAAATTATACAGATTAGTTACCGTTAAATCAGAATCATTCAATTGAAAATGAATATTTTGATATACTTTTTTGATTTCGCTTAAAGCTGGTTTTGGCGTTCTGTTTGAAAAAATAACACCATCTGCACAACCATTTTCATCATTTTGCAATTTTGAAGCGCCTAAATCACCTCCGTAAGCCCAAAATGTTTTTCCATTTGCATCTTTGGTTTTGATTCCTTGGTCAACCCAATCCCAAATAAATCCACCTTGCATGTGTTTACTGCTGTTGATGATATCCCAATATTCTTGAAAATTACCACCGCTATTTCCCATCGCGTGCGCATACTCACACATAATGTAAGGACGATTTTTATCTGCCGCCGCATACGATTTCATGCTTTTGATTCCTGGATACATCGGGCAAACAATATCTGTATTTCTGTTTTCTCCAGCTTGCTCAAACTGAACCGGACGAGTTGAATCGACTTTTTTCAACCAATCATACGCATCATAAAAAACTGGCCCGTTTCCGCACTCATTTCCTAGCGACCAAATAATAATCGAAGGATGATTTTTATCAAAAGCAAACATTCTTTTTATACGATCCAAATGTGCAGGCGCCCATTCTGGTAAATACGCGGGATGTTTTTTCTGGTCAAACCAATTTTGCCATTCTGCACCCATTGCGTGCGACTCGATATTTGCTTCATCTACAACATAAAAACCGTATTCATCACATAAATCATACAATTTAGTATCGTGCGGATAATGACTCATACGAATCGCATTAATATTGAATTCCTTCATCAACTGAAGGTCTTTCAGCATTAATTCCTCGTTTGGAACGTGACCATTTACATCATCGTGCTCGTGAATATTGACACCTTTTACCATCACTGCTTTTCCGTTAACTAAAAGCTGTGCATTTTTGATTTCAACTTTTCTGAAACCTGTTTTTTTAGAAACTGCTTCAAGAATATTTCCTTTGCTGTCTAATAATGAGATTGTGTATTTGTACAAATTCGGCGTTTCGGCATTCCATTGTTTTACGTTTTCAATGGTTTTTGAAAAGTTTACATTTGATTCTTTTCCACTTACTTTTTTGCTTTCAGAATAAACTGTTTTCCCTTCTTTATCAAACAATTCCACTTTTACAGATGGATTTTTGATCTTGTTATTTTCGAAGTATTTTAAAGTAACATCAAGATTAAAAAGTCCGTTTTTGTATAAATTGTCTAAATCGCTTTTTACAAAATAATCCCAAACAGCCGTTTTTGGCATTGCTTGCAAATAAACATCGCGCTCGATACCGCTTAATCTCCAGAAATCCTGATCTTCAAGATAACTTCCGTCATGCCATCTAAAAACCTGGACGGCAATTAAATTTTCGCCTTTCTTTAAAAAAGAAGTAATATTAAATTCAGCCGGAGTTTTTGAAGCTTTTGTCATTCCGACTTCTTTTCCGTTCAAAAATACTCTTGCATAACCTGAAATAGATCCAAAATGAAGAATAATTTCTTTATCATTCCAAGAATCTGAAACGGTAAAATTGCGTCTGTAACTCGCAACTGGATTGTAATCTCCAGCTATAAAAGGAGGATTTTTTGGAAATGGATAGGTAATATTGGTATAAATCGGAATATCATAACCTTGCAATTCCCAGTTTGAAGGCACTTTAATTTCTGACCATTTGCTCACATCGAGATTGGGTTCGAAAAAATCTGTTGGTCTTTGTGCGGGAGTTTTGACAATATCGAATTTCCAAAGTCCGTTTAAACTTTGATATAAAGCCGATTTTTTAGGATTGTTTTCCTTTAATTCGTCAGCGTTACTATATAAGAGAAACGAACTTCTCCCCGATTCTTTTCCTCGGTCTAAAACTTGCGGGTTTTCCCATTCATTGGTTTGTGCAAAATTCATTTGTGCACTTAAAAACAGCGACGCTGCTAATAAAATTTTCTTCATCTAACTATTTTTGATTGTCTAAGGTTGTGTTTTTAAAACAGAAAAATGTCATTCCAAATTGATTTAAAGCATTTCTTTATAAAAAACTTATAAAAAAGGAACGGCCCTAACACTAACCAAATCTTAAAAACGTACGCTTTAAATCAATTTGGAATGACAAATTCTTAATCACAAATTTAGATATTCACTTAAAAGACATGAGGGGCAATCCGATATACTAAAAGGGGTATTTTAGTATTCGTACACATTCTGTACAATTTTACCCCCTATTTTAATGCATTTTTAGCATCACATGATAAAAAAATAGCATTTTATATCATTACTCTCGATTTTATCTTTGACAAAAAAATAAAATACTATTTAATGAATTACAGCTACGCAATTAAAGCATTTGGAGAATTTACCAATTTGGAACTTTATCAAATGTTACGATTAAGAAGTGAAGTTTTTGTGGTAGAGCAAAATTGTGTCTATCAAGATTTGGATAATAAAGACCAGAAAAGTTTTCATCTTTTATATTATGTAAATGATGAATTGGCAGGATGCACGCGATTGCTTCCAACGGGTTTGTCATATGATGAAATTTCCATTGGAAGAGTTGTAATTGCACCAACGTTCCGCGGATTGGGTTTAGGGAAAAAAATTATGGAAGCTTCGATTGCAGGTTGTCAGGAAAAATTTGGCGTAGGCCCAATTCGGATTAGTGCGCAATATCATTTATCCAATTTTTATCAATCACTGGGATTTGTGGAGCAAGGCGAACCGTATGACGAAGATGGAATTCCGCATATCGAAATGCTACGAGCTTAAAATTACGGAATAATCAGTTTTAAAACATTGGCCAATACAGGATTATGATCTTCAGTTCGCCAATTGAGATACAAATCGGTTTCAAGTGGCATTTTTATAAATCGGATGCCTGGAATTTCATGAAAAAGATACGAATCTGGCAAAATTGCAATTCCGAGTCCTTTTCGAACCAAAGCAATAATGGCGGATCCAAATTCAGAATGAAGATAAACCTCTGGAGCATTTTCCAAAGAATTAAATAATCGCTGAATCAAATCGCTGTAACTGCTTCCTTCATCATTTGTTGGAAGAATGAATTTTTGAGAAGCTAGAGTTTCTTTAGTCAAATCCTCAGGCGTTTTGTACGGATGATTTTCAGGAACAACGATCGCTAAATTATCGGTATAAAATTTCTGCGAAGAAATATCTTTAGCATTATTAATATCTCTGGTAATCGCCAAATCGATTTTATAATTGCGAAGAAAATCCTGCTGATCCTCATAAAGAACTTGAACCAATTTGATTTTGAGTTTTGGATAAGCAGCTGAAATTTGGGACAAAATATCAGGCATGATGGAAGCCGAAATTGAATCGGGATGCGCAATAGTTATGGTACCGCTTTCGCCCAATTGAATCTGGCGCGCCGACTGATGAATGAATTCAAGTTTACTGAGCTCGACTTCCCATTTTTCTTTAAGAAATTGGCCAGCAGCAGTAAGTTTGACATTGCGTTTGTTGCGCTCAAAAAGCTGAACGCCCAACTGGTTTTCAAGTGACTGGATTTGTCTGCTCAATGCCGATTGTGTAATGTTCATTTTTCCGGCAGTGTTCCAGAAGTGAAGTTCTTTGGCAAGAGCCAAAAAATATTTGATTTGCTGTAAGTCCATTGATGCAATTTACGCATTTATTAAGAATAAAAAATAGCTTTTAACGCATTAAAAAGAAATAAAATGAATACGCTAAAAATTACCAAAGCAACGCCTAACGATCTTGTAAAGCTTCAGAATATTGGAAGACAAACTTTTTCTGAAACTTTTGCAGAAGTAAATTCAGAAGAAAATATGGCGAAATATCTGGAAGAAAGTTTTGCTGCCGAAAAATTGACTTCGGAACTTAAAAATGAATCTTCATACTTCTATTTGGCTGAAATCGATGAAAAACTGATTGGTTATTTGAAGCTGAATACAGGAGAAGCGCAAACCGAAAAACAAGATAAAAACGCATTAGAAATTGAACGCATTTATGTTGCAAAAGAATTTCATGGCAAAAATATTGGGCAAGAATTGTATGCACAAGCTTTAAAAACAGCGACAGAATTAAGTGCTTCGTATATCTGGCTTGGCGTATGGGAAAAGAATTTTCGAGCATTGAGCTTTTATACTAAAAACGGTTTTGTACAATTTGACACTCATACTTTTGTATTGGGTAATGATACGCAAACAGACTTTCTAATGAAAAAAGATTTGGCCTAAAACATACATTTCGAAATGGAAAAAAGAAGACTTTTATTGATTTTGCTGATTATAGGAACTGCTTTCTGGGGAATTTCCTATTCAATTACAAAAATGGCGATTGGAGATTATTCTCCGGCAATCTTTTTATTTTACAGGTTTTTATTGGCCGTTATTGTCTTGACCCTAATTTTTTGGAAATACGTCAGAGAAACCAATCTTGAAGCTGTCAAAACCGGAGCAATTCTAGCAATTCCGATGTTTTTGGGAATTCATTTGCAAACCATTGGCCTTAAACATACTAATGCTTCACAATGTTCATTCATTGCCGGATTAACCGTTATTATTATTCCGTTATTAAAATTAGCGATTTATAAAACCAATACCTCTTTAAAAATTTGGGTAGCGGCGTTGACGGCTTTAACTGGTTTGTTCATAATCGCTATTAAAGAAAAATTCGAAATAAACATTGACGATTTGTATACCATCGCGGGAGCTTTTGCTTTTGCAGTTTATTTAATTACAGTTGAAAAACATTCGGTTTTAAAAAACCTTTTGTATTCAATTGTCCCGATGTTTGCTTTTTGTGCACTTTTCACTTTTAGCATTGCGCTTACGGAAAATCATTCTGATTGGTTTCCAAAAAATCAAACCTTTTGGCTTGGTGTAGTTTATTGCGCATTGTTTTCAACGGCTTATATGTACACGGTTTCTAATATTTCACAACGTTATTTATCTGCCGAAAGAGTGGCTGTAATTTATTTGTTTGAGCCAGTTTTTGGCGCTATTGGAGCATTTTTTATTTTGGGAGAAAATCTAGGTTGGCGTCTTCTTCTGGGAGGTACTCTTATTTTTTCTGCCACTATTATTTCTGAAGTGAACTTTAAAACTGATAAACTTAAGCTTTTTGTGAAAAAGAATTAAAAGAATTACATTAGTTCCAACCTTTTTATAAAAATGAACATCCTCTTATAAAAGAGAAATTATGAAAAAAGTTGTACTGCTTATTTTGCTAATGAAATCATTTTGGGGTTTTTCGCAAGTATCGCAAAAGACTGGAGATATTCAGGTAATCAACATTTATTTATCCATCTTAAAAACAGAAAACGGTTATATTTTTATTGGTCCCGAAAGGCAAAGATCGCAAGAGTATAAAAGTATGTACATCACAAATCACAATCTTTCTATTCATACTGTTTTGGAAAAGGAAACAGATAAGAATCAAGTTGATTTAAAAACCCAAAAAAAATACGGCAAATACCAAGTTCATGGAGAATATCATATTCTGGAATTAATGAAGGAACTCCATTTTATTGATGATTATTATTTTGAAGGAAGCAATGAGCTGACAACTGAAAATATTAGATCAGGTTTAACCCAAGAATATGGTTTTGCATGGAGAAATGACAAATATGCGCTGATCAATAATCATGGGAAATTTTTAACCGAATTAAAGTATACTAATGACTTCAATTATAGAGAAAATCCACATTTGAACTATTATTTTCAGAATAAAAAACTTATTTCGGTATTGATCGACGAAGTTAGTGGAAAAGAGGTATTAGCTACAAAAGACAGTATTGTGGAATATTGGAATCCAAGCAATTATTTGGTTAAAGACACTAAAAGCCAAAAGTACATTTTAACCTATAATGGAAAAACGCAACCTGTTCCAAAAGACTTTAAAAGACTAATTGGCCTCCCTTCATCTGAGAGTCTTTTTTTTACGTATAACAATGGCTTTTTCGACAAAAAAGGAAAAAAAATAGAAAGCAATTTTATTCCTAAAAGCAATTTTTATAAAGGGCATTGTATGGTTTTAGAAATTATAAAAGAGGAACAAAAATATAACTATTATGGCGAGCCAATGCCTCGACACGAAACCAGAACTTATAAGATTATAAACGAAAAATTTGAAACAGTAAAAACACTTCCTGATATACAAGATATTGTTAGTAATTTCAATAAATATGGACAAATCATTGTAAACCGCAGATATGAAAGTTGGAGAGATCCAAGCATTGACAATCAATTTATTATTGATTATAATGGCGATATTGTGCTTCCGTCAACAAAAATCAGAATTGAAATATATGAGATTTCTGAAGGATTATATTTGGTTGAAGATGCAACTTATCCCCCGATAAAAGAAAGAGCAATGCGATATAATTACTTCAATCAAAAGGGAGAAAATATAACAAAAGCTTTAACGCAACGCGTAAATTACTTCGAATTTAAAGAAAATGCAGTTGAAAAATATCTGGTAGCTTATGGAACAATATATATGACTTTAGACAAAGAAAACAATATTATCAGTTCATATCCAAAATCATATTTTTTTGATTCTGAGCCTAAATTTTTTGAATAATAACTTAAGAAAAACGCCAATCAAAATTTTAAAAATTTGATTGGCGTTTCTTTCACTTTTCTTTTTCCGCTTCACTTATTGAAAATCAGAAGCCTTATAATAATTCTGAAGATTTACGATAAATAATCCGCCAGCAAAAAATTCTTTATTAATTCGGGACATAACCGGACTTATTCCGACGCTTACATTATTTATGGTTTTGGGATATGTCATGTTCGAATCGTGATTAAAACCAACACAATGTCCAATTTCATGAGCCGTAATATCTCCGGCATCTTTGCTGATATAATCACGTAAAATATGTTCAGCATAGCCTAAAGTTGCACCACCGCCTAAACCCGAAACTTTATCGACTTTACCACAATTAAAACGGCCATGAGTCAAAATATCATTATAAGCTTTTTCTTTCTCAGCCATTGTTAAAGCTGTGGCACCGTCATTTCCAATAATTTGCTCATTTAAAAATGCCTGTTTGAATTTATCCGAAACAAATACAATTCCCATATTTAGCATCAAGCCCGAAAAACGACGGATATCCTTTGCTGTTGTAGGCATCCAATTATTGTTTGGGTCATTATTAGGATCATAATTATGATATTTTATTGTCCATTTTAATGCCTGCAATTTTTTAAGTTTTAAGATGGTTTCATTTTCTCCTGTAAAATCAAATGCAATTTTGGTTGTAGCAACTCCTGTTGATTTGTACTGCGAAAGATCCACTTTTTTGTTTTCAATATCTAGAAAAAGAGAGGTTCCATCAACAAAAGGATACTTCATCGTCTGAGTGGCATGTGCTCTTATTTTCTTTATTTTAAAAAGCTGGATTTGAACACTGCCATCAATAGTAGCTAAAATAGTTGCATCATCAATATCGAATGGGGCAAAATTGGAAACCTCTATTGTTTTTTCATCTATTGGCTTAATTCGAATAACTTGGCTAATATTATAAACTCTGGCTTCTGAAGTCATCATATCCAAGGATTCATCATCTTGAAACATCAAGGAAGAATTTTGATTGGTATCGAAAGAAAATTCTTTTGGAGCGATTTTTTCTACTGCTTTATCATCATCATCTGATTTACTGCAAGAAATGAAAAAAACAAAAATTATGGACAAGCAAAAAATTCTTTTAATCATAAAAATAACAAGGTTTAAGGTTGATAGTAGATTTTAAAGGATGACGTTAATTTAGTATTTTTTCTGCTTGTTCTCGATAACAAGTAAGATTTTTTTTAACTAAAAACAAACGTTATCTACTAATCCCTTACTATTTTAACTTGTTTTTCTATAATTATAAATCGCTAATGCATTTAAAACAACGGCAAAAATACCTAAATACAAAAGTTCGCGTCCAACCTCTTTTAAACCGCTTCCTTTTAAAACAATCAAACGGACCACTTTAATAAAATGTGTAACCGGAGTAAACTCTGACATGGTCCTCGCCCAATTTGGCATACTATCGGTGCTAGTAAAAAAACCACTCATGAGCATGAAAATCATCATAAAGAAAAAGGCAATAAACATGGCTTGCAACTGTGTATCTGCGAAGGTCGAAATCAAAAGTCCTAATCCTAATAAAGCGATTAAATAAACAGCCGCAAAAAGATAAAGCACTACAAGGCTTCCTTTGGGAAATATGCCATAAATCAAATACATCACCGTAAGTCCAACTGTAAACACAATCATTCCGACAATCCAAAACGGAATTAATTTTCCTAAAATAAATTGCCATTTTTGAATAGGCGTTACATTGATTTGCTCAATGGTACCGATTTCTTTTTCTTTTACAATATTGAGCGCTGTTATAAATCCACCAATTAAAGTGAGCAATAAAACCAAAATTCCAGGAACCATATAATACTTGTATTCAGCCCTTGGATTGTACCAATTTGTACTCGTCAAAGTAATCAATGACGGTGCAATTGAAGCCAGCTGATTTTGCAATTTGTATCGAATATCAAGATTTTGGCTGAAATCGGCTAGGACTACATTTAAATAAGCGTATCCGATATTTGATTTTGTACTGTTTATAGCATCTGTAGCTATATTTACTTTCTGGCTTCCTTCTCTAACCAAATTTCGCTCAAATCCAGACGGAATTTCCAAAATCAAATCGGCCTCTTCAGTTTCAATCAATTCTAATCCTTCTAAATAAGAAGCTGGTGTTCCTACAATATGAAAATATCCAGATGACCCAATTTTGTTTGCCAGCTTTTGAGAATAGGAACTATGATCGTGATCGACATAAGCAATGTTTACATTTTTTACTTCAAAATTTGCTGCAAACGGTAAAATAATCAACTGTACAGTAGGCATGAGAAACATCATCGCTAAGATTGTTTTGTCTCTGAATATCTGACGAAATTCTTTCTGCAGTATAAATCGGAGCACTTTCATGATAAACGAATTTTAAATTTTTTCAAAGCTATTGTCAATAAAAAAAACGCCATTCCAGCAAGTATTAAAGTCTCTTTCCAAACAAATTCAAACCCCAAACCTTTAAGCATAACTGCTTTTACGATTGTGTAATAATATCGGGATGGTAGAATGTGTGAAACGACTTGAAATATCCAAGGCATGCTTTCCAGTGGAAACATAAAACCAGTAAGCAACAAAGTCGGAATCATCATTCCCATCATCGAAATCAACATTGCCGTTTGTTGTGAATCGGTAACATTTGAAATCAGCAAACCCAAGGAAAGACACGTAATAATGAATAAAATACTCTCAGCAAGAAGCAATAGAAAACTTCCTTTAATTTCGACATGAAGAATATATACCGACAAGAATAAAATCAGCATAAAATTAATTAGTGAAAGCACGAGATACGGAATTGCTTTTGCAATCAAAACCATTATGGGCTTGAAAGGTGATACCAGCAAAATTTCCATTGTACCAAGTTCTTTTTCACGTACCACCGAAACAGAAGTCAGTGCCGTACTTACAATCATAAAAATCAAAGCTATAACACCTGGAATAAAATTGAGCGAACCGTTTTGCTGTTCGTTGTAAAGATGTCTTAATTCTGGAACAATTTGGTAATTTAATTTTGCCGTTGGGTTTAATTCGCGTTGATAATCCCCAACAATTGCCACCAAATAATTAGTTACAATTGTGGCAGTATTTGGGTCTGAAGCATCAGCAATTACTTGAATTTTTGCGCCACCAGGACGCTGCATTTCTGAACCGAAATTTAACGGAAAAATGACCGCACATTTTATGCTTCCGTCTTTAAACCTATTCTCAACATCTTTATAATCCAAAATCGGATTTTCAACATGAAAGTAATCGCTCGCATGTATTTTTCTTGTAATTTTTTCGGAATGAATATCATGAGAATTATCCTGAATTGCGATTCCGATATTTTTGACTTCGCTACTCAAGGCAAATCCAAAAAGCAAAATCTGTGCAACAGGAAGCCCGAAAAGAATCAACAAAGTTCTTTTGTCTCTGAAAACATGATAAAATTCTTTCCGAATAAAAGCCAATAATCTTTTCATATTAGTCTGCTGCTCTTTTAGCGTTACGCGCTAATTCATAAAAAACTTCATCCATAGAAGTTGTATTGAACCTATTCTTTAATCCTGCTGGAGAATCTATGGCTTCTACTCGGCCGTCAACCATAATGCTAATTCGGTTGCAATATTCGGCTTCATCCATATAATGCGTGGTCACAAAAACCGTAATTCCATTGGCAGAAGCTTCATAAATCATATCCCAAAATTGTCTTCTTGTTATAGGATCAACGCCGCCAGTAGGTTCGTCCAAAAAGACAATTTTAGGGCGATGAAAAACCGCTACCGAAAATGCCAGCTTTTGTTTCCAACCCAAAGGCAGTCCACCAACCAATTTTTTGGCTTCTTTTTCTAAACCTAAAGTTTTGACCAAATCTTGGCTTCTTTCTTTTATTTCTGGTCTAGAGACACCATAAACACCACCATAGAATTCAATATTTTCGAGAATCGTCAAATTGTCGTATAAAGAAAACTTCTGACTCATATAACCAATATTCTTTTTGATTTTCTCCTGTTGTTTGTAAACATCAAATCCTGCAACAGTGGCTTCTCCAGAAGTAGGAAATGAAAGTCCGCAGAGAATGCGCATTGCGGTAGTTTTCCCCGCGCCGTTTGCACCTAAAAAGCCAAATATTTCGCCTTCGCTGACCTCAAAACTGATTTTATCCACCGCTTTGAAATCACCAAACTGCTTGGTTAAATCTTTACAAACAATCGCTTTATTTTCCATTTGATGCTCCTTTAAATTCTTCCGAATTGTTTTGCTCCCTCATAAGACGTATAAAACTGTCCTCAATCGTTGGTTGTATCTTTTTGACTTCAAAATTCTCAGGATTGTATTTTTCAGCAATTGCTTTTATAGTTTCTTCATTGCCACTTTCCGATTTCAGCGTAAGATGAATAAACTCTCCAAAAGCATCACAACTTTCAATTTCTGCATCCGTTCGAAGATCTTTTAAAAGCTTGTAAATGTTTTTTGCTTTAGCGGCAAAAAGCGGTTTTGGAAAACTGTTTATAATTTCTTGCGGTTGATCTACTTTCATTATTTTTCCATTCTGAATCAAAGCAATGCGATCACATAATTTTGCTTCGTCCATATAAGGCGTTGAAACAACTATTGTGATTTGCTGTTTTTTCAGTTTGTCCAGCATTTCCCAAAATTCACTTCTAGAAACTACGTCTACGCCTGTTGTTGGTTCATCTAAAAATAAAACTTCAGGCTTATGAATCAGTGCGCAACATAAAGCCAGTTTTTGTTTCATTCCTCCAGAAAGTTTTCCTGCACGTCGATTGTTGAAAGGTTTTATCTGGTCGTAAATATCTTTTATCAAGTCGTAATTTTCCTCAATCGTCGTTCCAAAAATAGTAGCAAAAAAATTGAGATTTTCCTTTACGGTCAAATCCTGATACAACGAGAATTTCCCTGGCATATAGCCCACTTTATTTCGTATTTCCTGAAAATCTTTTACAACATCATGGCCTTCAACAATTGCTGTGCCTTCTTCAGCTATTAATAATGTGGTCAAAACTCTAAAAATCGATGTTTTACCTGCTCCGTCGGGACCGATCAAACCAAAGAGTTCTCCTTTTTGAACCTCAAAAGATACATTGTCTACGGCCACAAAATCACCGTACTTTTTAGTAATATTATTTAAAGTAACTGAAGGCATAAACTATTTTATTTTGACCAGAGAACTTCGCCGTACATTCCAATTTTCAAAAAGCCATCATTTTTCACGCGAATTTTTATGGCGTAAACCAAATTTGCTCTTTCATCTTTCGTCGGAATTGTTTTTGGCGAAAACTCTGATTTATCTGAAATCCAATTTATTGTACCTTGGTATTCTTTATACTTCTTCTCGCCTTCGTCAATTCGCACTTTCACTTGCTGTCCCATTTTAATCTGTGGCAATTGCGTTCCCGTAATATACGCTCTCAAGTCAAGCGTTTCAAGATTAGCAATTTTATAAAGCGGTTTTCCTATTACAGCCATTTCATATTGTTCAGCGTATTTTGCTAAAACAGTTCCTTTAATCGGATTTACGATAACGCTTTTGCTTAATTGATCGTCAATTCCTTTTAATTGAACACCAACTGTATTTCCTTGTTCCGTCAAATTTTCAGTTGTGATTTCCAAAGAATTTTTCTGTGCCGCAATTTGAGATTGCAAAGTCGCTACTTTTGCATTGGCATCATCCAATTGTTTCTGCGAAGCCACACCACCTTTTACCAATTTTTCCGTTCGGTTGCGGTCTAAAAGTGCATTTGCAAGTTGTTTTTTTAGACTTTCGGTCTGAATTTGCTCTTGCGGTCTTCCGCTTAAAATTGCTTTTTTATTTTGTCTTAATTGCATTTTGCTGATAGACAATTGCGTGCTATCAATAAAACCTACTTTTTGCCCGGCTTCTAATTGTTGCCCTTCTTCCACGTTAAATTTTAATATTTGTCCATTCGCTTCCGCGGATAAAATAGTTTCTACCGCCTCAAAAGATCCCGATGCATCAAAATCATTTTCATTTTTATTGCAGGAAAACAAGCAAATCGTGGCGATCAAAAAACTCAAAAGCTTTATCTTTTTCATAATATATAGGGTATTAATTTCCTTTGATTGTTTGGTATTCGTAAGCAGTCATCAACAGTTGAATTTCATGCAACGCCTTCTCCGCTCTTGCATTTCCTTCTTTTTCGGTTGCATTTAGCAAATCGATTAACGGGCCAGCGCCAGTGTCGTATTTTAATTGATATCCTTCGCGAATGGTTTGACGCAGTTTTACAATGGCATCATCATCTTTCAAAATTGAAGTTTGCCTTTCCATATCAGTCGTTTTTTGATTCATTTGGAATTTTGTATTGAACAAAAATGTTTCTTCTTGAAGGTCGATTTGTTTCAATTGTTGCTTGGTCAATTCTTTTTCATTTGAATTTTTATAAAGCCCTTTTATATCCCAGTTGACGCTTAATCCAGCAACACCAACGGTTGAAATTTTATTTGCTCCAAAGTTAATTCCCGGTGCAAATACAACGCCGGCACCAAGCAAACCAACTTTTGGCATTAAGCTTACTTTTTGCATGTCCGATTGTGCGATGATCAAATTTCGCTGATTTGTAAAGCGTAATTGTTCTGGGCGTTTAATTATGGTATCTAAACCGGCCACATTTATAGGTTTTTCAAATTTTGTCTGATTGATATTTTTGCCAATCAAATACGAAAGCATGGTTTGATAACCATTTTTAGTGTATTCAAAATCTTTCTTTTGTCGGCTGAGAATTAGTTGCTCGGCTTTCATTTCATCAACATCCGTTTTATAAGCGAGTCCGTTTTCGTGAAGTTTTTTGACCTTGTCAATATTATTGGCGAGAATCGTATTTTGGATTTCTAATTGTTTCATTTGCTCTTCAATCAGCAATACTCCAAAATAAAGCTGGTTTACTCTCGAACGCAAATCATAAAGCGAAACTTCGACTGAAGCCTTATCGACATTTGAAGAAGCTTCGATAATTTTTTTTTGCGTTTTAGTCGCACCGCCATCCCAAATTACCTGATTTACTTGGCCTAGTCCAATAAATTTAAACTTGCTATCACTTCCTGAACTTCCCATACTTGGAAAATCGCCAAAAACATATCCTTCAATCGCTGTAACGCTAACTTGAGGCAAATAGGCTTTATTGGCATTGCTCAATGTATATTCTTTGCTTTTTTCAATCAGCTCATATTGTTTAATTAAAGGGTAATTTTCAACTGCAAGTTTATAACTTTGATCGATGGTCAAAGTCTGAGCTGAAACAATATTTACAAAGGACAGCATTCCTATATATTTAAGTACGTCTAATTTCCTCATAGTGTACAAATAAATTAACTTCAACAATCAATTAAACAGCTGAAAACATTGTTTTTATCCAGATTGGGATTTTCTTTTTGCGCTCTTGCATCAAAGCATTAAAATCTGCGGTTTCTAAATTTCTGCTTCCCATAATAATAGGTTTTGCTATAAATGGAAAAACGACCAATCCGAAAATATTCATCAAAAAATGCAACGGATTTGGCTCTAAAACTTCTTTATGCTGCACTGCTTCTTGAAACTGTTTTATAAAAACCGATTCGTTTACAATTTCTCTGATTGGCAATCTTTTTAAAAGCCCTTCAGGATTATTTCGCATCTCAGTTAGAATAAATGTTGGGATTTCTGGCTCTGCAGTAACAAAATCAATGTAACGTTCCGCAATTATGGCTACTTTTTGTTCCAAGGAAGTTTTGTCATCATTTAAAATCACTTTCATACTACTAACGAAACCTTCAAAAGTTTCGGCCATTATTATTTCAAAAAGTTTTGCTTTGCTTCTAAAATAATAATTGAGAAGTGCCAGATTCAAACCTGCTTCTTCTGCAATATCTCTTGTTCTAGTTGCGGTAAAACCTTTTTTATAAAAAACAATCTTGGCAGCTGTTTTTATCTTTTCTTCTGCTGTTTTATCTTTTTGATTAGACACTGAAACATTCATTTTAAATAATTTGAGTACAAATGTAATTTATTTTAGAATAGGTTAATCATATTTTTTAATCAAATGATTAAATATTTTGATTAATGCATGTTTAACACAAACTTTCACCATCCTAAATACGCGCAACCAATTACTAATAAATCAATTATAAATTATTTCTCATCCTACAAATTCTCACAAAAAAAGAATACCTTTATGCTATTATTGTTTCATAATTCCCTTTTTACCGATTCAAAAGAAATTTATTGCTTAACTAATTTCGATCGTAATTTATATGAAAAACAATTTTACTTGGATTCTTATTTTTTTGTTTTCCATTACAGCATTCGGGCAATCGGCTCAAGAGAAAGAAATCAACCAACAACTTCAAACTTGGGTTTCCATCAATACCGTAACTAAATTTTCAGACCGCTGGGCAGTAATTGGGGATTTTCATATTAGAAGAAATGACTTTGTGCAGGATCCTAGTTTTTATTTTATAAGAGGCGGTTTTAGTTATATTCCAAATTCCAATGTTTCATTGACGGCGGGATATGCGCACATGTGGCTGGCACCTTCGAGGGAAGACTGGGAAACATTTTCAGATGAAAACAGGATTTATCAACAGGCACAATTAAACACAAAAATGGGAAATTTAAGCATTTTGCAACGCTTGCGAAATGAACAACGCTGGCAAGAAAAAATGATTGACGACAGACCAAGTGGCGATTGGCGTTTTACTAATCGAGTTCGTTATTTAATGAGTTTTACTTTCAGAATTTCCGATAAAAAATCATGGCCTTCAATGGTTCTTTCTGATGAAATTTTACTCCAATTCGGTAAAGAAGCCGTTTTCAATACCTTTGACCAGAATCGTTTTTTCATTGGGATAAAGAAAACCATAAACCCAAAATGGAGTTACGATTTTGGCTATATGAATGTGTATCAACAAAAATATTCGGGCTATCAATATGACATGAATCACACCATCAGATTGTTTTTCTATTTGAATACAAGTATTCGAAAAAAAGCACCTTCGGAAATTGAAAATTCTGGCGACGAATAACCAAACTTTAAAACATAAAAAAAGCTGTCACTTACTATTTGACAGCTTTTAATTTTTTATTTTTTATCAATTTTATAAAGTCGGCCTTGATCGGTTATGGCATAAAGCGCGCCGTCACTGCCTTGCGTAATATCTCTGAATCGTTGATTTTCGGAAGCCAAAAGCCTTTCCTCACCTACTACCTTGTTATTTTCAAAAGCAAGTCTTACAATATGCATGCCGCTTAGAGCGCCAATAAAAAGATTGTTTTCCCATTCTGGAACTCGAGTTCCGGTGTAAAAAGTCATACCACTTGGCGACACCACAGGATCCCAATAATAAACTGGTTGCTCTAAACCGTTTTGCTGCTGAATTCCAGCTCCTACTTTTTCACCGCTGTATTCTATTCCGTATGTAATGGTTGGCCAACCAAAATTAGCTCCTGCTTTCAAGCGGTTTATTTCATCACCGCCACGAGGACCAAATTCACTTTCCCAGATTTCCCCTGTTACAGGATGAATTGCCAATCCTTGCGGGTTTCTATGACCAATACTATATAGCTCTGGCAATGCACCAGTTCCAGTAAAAACAGGATTTCCTGAAGCTGGTTGTCCGTCTTTTGTTATTCTGATTATTTTTCCAAGACCAGATGCGACAGATTGTGCTAAAGGTCTCGTTTCTAAAACGGAACGTTCTCCTGTACTAAAAACAAGATTTCCTGTTTTATCAAAAAGAATTCTTCCTCCATAGTGAAGATCACTTGGATTTGCCGGTTTTGCACGATAAATTACGGTTGCTCCTTCAATAGTTTTTTCATCTGTTGCAAGTTTTCCTTTGGCTACAGCCGTATTATTTCCGCCAGTTGTAGCTTCTGAATAAACCCAATAAATCATTTTATTTGATGCAAAATCTGGATCAAGACACAAACCTAGTAAGCCGCCTTGACCAGCAGGATTTACAGCTGGAAGTCCCGTAATTGGACTGCTAACTACACCAGCAGTTGTAACAATTCTCATTTTTCCCGCTTTTTCAGTAATTAAAAGTCGGCCGTCTGGAAGCATTTTTACACCCCACGGATTTGCAAGCGAACTGGTTATAACAACGCTTTGATAGCTTGTGTTGGTTTTTATTCCGTTAATTCGGGTTTGGCCTTCAAATGCAGGTTTATAAGCACTGTTTGGCGCATTTGTTTCTACAGGATCAGTTACTGTGCCAGGATCTGCAGGACTGTCTTTATCATTGGAACAACTGTTACAGCTTAAAGAAAGAGAAAATACTGAGAAAAGTGCTAACAAGCAGGTTATCTTTTTCATCTTATTGATTATTTAAAATTAAAAAATAGTTTTGGGTAATGCTATCCAAAATTCTTAAATAAGAATCAGATTTCATTTACATAATTTCAGTCATAAATTATAGAATTACCTTTTATAACGCTGAAAATGTGCTTTCTATTTTAAGAATTAAAAATCTACTTAAAAGTAATCAATTAATTCTTTAAATTAGTTTTAAAATTAAAAGCTATGACCAAACTAACCAAAGAAGACATAAGCCAAGAAGTATTTGACTTATACGATGATTATGCTCACAATAAAATTGACCGTAGAGTATTTATTGAGAAATTATCCATTTTTGCGGTTGGAACATTGACACTCCCTTCGCTTTTAAGCTTTATGACACCAAATTATGTCGATAGCATCTTGGTTCAACCAACTGATCCAAGGCTAAAAACCGGTTATATCAATTACGATTCTCCAAAAGGTGGTGGCAGCATTAAAGGACTTTTATCACAACCGGCAGAAACCAAAAAGAAACTGCCAGGCATTATTGTCGTTCATGAAAATCGCGGACTTAATCCTTATATTGAAGATGTTGCACGAAGAGCTGCACTTGAAGGTTTCATAACTCTTGCGCCAGATGCATTATCGCCATTAGGCGGTTATCCGGGCAATGATGATGCAGGACGAGAATTGCAAAAGAAACGTACGCGTGAAGAAATGCTGGAAGATTTCATTGCCGCTTTTGAATATTTAAAATCACATAAAGATTGTAATGGTCATGTAGGCGTTGTCGGATTTTGTTTTGGTGGATGGATTGCCAATATGATGGCGGTAAAATTGCCAGATTTGAAAGCCGCAGTCCCGTATTATGGCGGACAACCAACTGCCGAAGAAGCTGAAAAAGTTAGAACACCATTATTATTGCATTACGCAGGTCTTGATACACGCGTAAACGAAGGATGGCCAGCATTTGAAGCAATTCTCAATAAAAACAAAGTCGAAAATACAGCTTATTTTTATGCTGGAGTCAATCATGGATTTCATAACAATACAACGCCAAGATATGACGAAGCTGCAGCAACTTTATCATGGACAAGAACTATTGATTTTTTTAAATTGAAACTAAAAAAATAGCAACATAATAATTCGTTATGTGCTTTTTAAACACATAGGTATATAGTTTTTTAAAGATTAAAAAAGGCGTTTCACTAATTAAAAATGCACATAGTCTGACTATGTGTTGAAACTAGTTTCTTTTACTTACTTTTCCATTCATTTTTGATGCATTGTGACTATGTTTCTATGTGTTAAAGTGCATATTTTGGAACAAAAATATTGCAGAATAAACTGTATTTTTGCACCAAATAAAAATGAAGATGAATCTCTACGAACTTACTGTAAACGATACCGAAAAGATTGCTATTCAAGACTTGTTTTTTAGTGACGAAAACAAGGCCGTTTTAGAGCAAACCATTAAGGAACATTTATATATAGAGGAATTAAAAAAATACAAACTGCAAGTTGATAATAAGATTTTGCTTCACGGTCATTCTGGATGTGGCAAAACAACAACTGCAAAAGCAATTGCTACAGCCCTAAATAAAGAAATTATTATCGTCAATTTGAGCACGATTATTAATGCTAAGATTGGCGAAACTTCTAAAAATGTCAAAGCATTATTTGATAAGGCAATTCGTGAAAATGCAGTTTTATTTTTAGATGAATTTGACCAAATTGCCAAAAGCCGTGAAAACGACGATAAAGATGTTGCCGAAATGAAACGTCTTGTCAATACAATTATTCAGTTAATCGACTATTTTCCAACAAATTGTTTATTGATTTGTGCCACCAATTTTTACAATAGTATTGATACTGCTTTATTGCGAAGATTTCAAATAAAATTAAAATTTGAAATGCCAACCCAAAAGCAATTAGATTTGTATTATGACAAAATACTAAACATCTTCCCTATTCATTTTCAAGATATTCCAAGAAAATATGAGGTTTCGTATGCCGAAGCGAAAGATTATGTAAACACCACCATGAAAGGATTAATCATCGCCGAATTGGAAGTTTCAAAAAAACAGATAGTGTAGCTATTTTGATTCGGCAATTTATATCACAATTTAACCCAAAAAATTGAATTAAAATTAAGACATTTTAATCCTTTTGTAGTACTTTTATCGCTAATTAGAATTTTACATTTTCTTATAAATCCCAAATTTACAAGACTTTAACCTTGCTCTATTCTTTATTAGGGTTCAAATTAAAATTATGGTGGTTTCTTTTAAAAGGCTTCATATCTGGATGTTCTTGTTCATTTCTTTTTCTGCGCTGGCTCAGCTTGAAAATAGAAAGAAAACATTTGTACATAAAAATGTCGTTGTAAGCCAAGAAGAAAAAGTCATCAAAGATTTGTATGCCTTATACAATAAAGGCGACGAAAAAAAAGCCTATCTCAAAGCACATTCTTTATTAGAATCACCTTCAAGCAATCGTTCAATGGCATCTGCGAACTTGCTTTTAGCTTATTATTTCAACAAAAGAGCACTTGTCGATTCTTCACTTTATTATACCCGACAAGCTTTAAAATTTAATACAATTGTTAATGATTCGCTTAAAAACAGACTTTTCAGTTTGGGCTACAATTTAATGGCAATCAATTATAAAAAGCGTGGGTTGCTCGAAGAAAGCAAAAAATGGCATATTAAAGGTATTGAAGTTTCTCAAAAATACAACGAGAAAAATCTTTACTACACCCACACACACGGATTAGCAAAAACCTACAGCGATTTGGGCGAATACAAAAAAGCCCTTGAATTGTTTAAAAAGTGTTTGGAATACAAAGAAGACGAAGAAATCATTCTGGGAAGCTACATCAACATTGGTGATATTTATTCAGAATTGAAAGAATACGACAATGCTAACTCGTATTACAAAAAAGGCCAAATCCTTTGCGAAAAAACCAATAACAATCAAGGTCGAGCAGTTATTTTGCTGAGTTTAGGAGCCAATTATCAATTGCAAAACAAACCAAATGAGGCCTTAAAAATGTACAAAGATGCTGTCGCAATCGCTGATAAAAGCGAATTGAATCAGCTTGCCGTAATTGGTCGAGGAAATATTGCGGATATTTATATTGATCAGAAGAAATACACTGAGGCCAAACTTATTTTTTCGGAAGGAATTCAGAAAGCAGTTCAATTAGGATTATTACAGGATCAAGTTCATTTTTATGAAGAACTCCGAAAAATTGCTATCGCACAGGACGATTATAAAAGTGGTTACAATAATTTGGAAAAATCAAATCAGTTAAAAGATTCTATTAATAAACTTCAGAAAATCAAAGAGATTAATGAACTGGAGGTCAAATACCATACTTCTGAAAAAGAAAAAGCAATAAAACAGCTTGAATTTGAAAACCAAACCAAAAAACTAACTTTGGCTAATCAGGCGGAAGCTATAAAAAACATGAGTCTTAGGGAAGAAATCACTAAGAAAATCAATGAAAACACTATTTTATTTTTTCAGAATTCGGCTGATAAAAAACGTAACGAAATTTCGCTCTTGAAAAAAGATCAGCAGTTAAAATCGCTTGAAATTTCGCAACAAAAGAAAAACAGAGCTTTTACAATTTTAGCTTTTCTGATTATTTTAATTCCGATCGTAGCGCTTTCATTTCTATATCGAAACCGTTTAAAAAACCAACGTTTGCTGAATGCCAAACAAATCGAAATCAGCACGCAACGAATTAACGGAATTTTGAAAGAGCAAGAATTGAAACTCATAAAAGCTTCAATAAGCGGTCAAGACAAAGAGCGTGAACGAATTTCTCAGGAACTTCATGACAGCATTGGCGGTAATCTTGCAGCAATAAAATTGCAACTTAATAATTTGAATCAGTCCAATTTAAAAAATATCAAAAACCTCAGCGCGCAACTTGATGAAACGTATCAACAAGTGCGCAATTTGGCGCATAATCTGATTCCGAAGAAATTCAGCAATCATAAATTTTGTGAGGTTTTAGAATCGTATTTGACGAATATCAGTGAAGCAAGCAAAATCAAAATCGCATTTACAACTTATCCAAAATCGGCTATAAATGCTTTAGACGAAACAATTCAAATTGAAACTTTCAAAATTGTTCAGGAACTTTTGACTAATACTATAAAACATGCAAAAGCTTCAAATGTTGAATTACAGCTCAACCTCATCGAGCAATCTTTAAATATTTTATTTGAGGATAATGGTGTTGGTTTTAATACCGAAAAGTATTCTCAAGGCATTGGTTTTATTAATTTAGAAGCGAGAATTGAAAAACTAAATGGAAGTTTTGCTTTGGATTCAAAATTGAAAAGAGGAACAATTGCTAATATTGAAATTCCGATTTTGGATCATTCCAATGTGAAGAAAAATCCAGTTCAAGGAATTCAAATAAAAAATCAGCTGATCAACTAAAAAGCTGTTACAACCAAAATACCACTTAAAATGAAAAAAATCAACCTGCTTATTGCCGATGACCATACGATGTTTTTACAGGGAATTGTTTCTTTATTGGAGCAAGAATCTGAAATAAATATTGTTGGGAAAGCTGTAAACGGAATTGAAGCTTTGGAAAAAATAAAAACTGAAAATCCTGATTTAGTCATTCTCGATGTCAGCATGCCAGAAATGGACGGAATTGAGTTGAGCAAAATTTTGAAAAAAGATTTTCCCGAAGTAAAGATATTAGTAGTCAGCACGCACAGCAATGTCAAAATTATTTCAAGATTGATCCGAATTGGTGTCAATGGTTATTTATTGAAAAATGCTGAAAAATCAGAATTGTTAAAAGCGATTCAAACCATTGCTTCTGGCGAAAATTATTTTTCAGAAGAAACAACAGAAAAACATTTGGCCAATCACTTAAAAATTGAAAAGCAAGTTTCCGTTTTAACCGAACTAAGTTCGCGTGAAAAAGAGATTTTGGTTTTGATTGCTCATGAATACAATACAGCAGAAATCGCTGAAAAAACTTTTATCAGCTTGAATACCGTAAATACGCACCGTCGAAATTTATTGTCAAAATTGAATGCAAAAAATACCGCAGGCCTTGTAAAATACGCTGTCGAAAACGGTTTGGTCGATTAAATTTACTCAAAACCATCACCAAATCTGTAATTTAAAACCAACCCAAAAGTATCTGGAATTACTACATTTTCAAAAGACTTGTTGTATGTGCAAATGATTCTGAATTTTTGATTGACATGAAAACCTGCCAAAAGATTTAAGGTATTGGATGTTCGATAACCAGTTCCGAATTCCAGTTTGTTTTTATAATTTACCAAAATATTAAAATCGGCTTGGAAAGGCGCGCCTTCAACATATTTCAATAAAAAACTGGGATTTATTAATATTTCTTCAAATCGATCGGTAAAAAATCGGTAGCCGAAATAACTATAATACGCATTCTGTAAGTTGGTGTTGTTTTTTGAATTGAAAGTACTGCTCAACACATTTGGCGCTGAAATTCCGAAGTAAATCGCATCTTTATTATACAAAAAACCAAGTCCTAGTGTTGGTGTAACGCTATGTACATTTTCCTGAAACTCGGGATCATTTTCTAAACCCAACTGTGTTAGATTTTCATTGTAAATCATTGCTCCGCCTGTAAGTCCGAATGAAATGACATTGGGATCGTATGCCCACCATTTTCCATATTTATAATCCGAATCGAATTTGATTTTATATGAATACGACGTAAAAATAGTAGTCGTATTGGTAACTCCAATTTGGTCGTTTGAAATTCCTGCCGCTAAACCAATTTTTTCATTCCAAGAAAGTGTATTTACAGAAAGATCAAAATTCTTCGGGCTTCCGTCAACAGAATTGAAATAACCATTTGTTGTCATTACGATATCAGTATCTGGATAATAGCCCGCGTGCGCAGGATTGATTAAAACCGCATTATAATTATAACTTGAAAAAACAGGAGTTTGTTGGCCATAAGCGCCATCTATGAATATTATAATGATGAATAAGGCAATGAATATATTTAATTTATTTTTCATGAATTAACGTTTTAAAACTAGGTATCCCTTGGTTTTCTTAAAATGATTAGGCTGATTGACACGGATTTCAAAGAAGTAAGTCCCTTCAGGAAGTTCGTTGGCTCCGAGTTTTCGGCTTCTGTTTGCAATTCCAGTAAAGACATTTGTGGAGTTGTTGTAGTTATCCATTTGAAACACTAAATCTCCCCAACGGCTGTAAATCAAAACCTGATTTTGCGGATATTGTGTGATATCATCAATTTCCCAGAAATCATTTATTCCATCATTATTTGGCGAAAAGCCATATTTTGTTTCGTCTTTATCCAAAGGTTTTACTGCAATTGTCACCTCATCTGTAGCTTCACAGCCCTGTGCATTTTTAAAGGTTACGGTGTAAGTCGTAGTTTCAGAAGCGAAAAACGACGGATTTGCAATTTTGCTATTATTTAGTCCTTTTGACGGCGACCAAGAATAAGAACCTGTTTCTAATGCCATCGCGTCCAGCGTTACCAATTGACCTTCGGTTATTTCTTGATCTTCTCCTGCGTCAACAAGTACAGGATTAGATTGAATTTTGAAAGAGCATTTTTTCACATTATTACTTTTGTCAACAGCTTTTATTTCTACTGTCATTCCTTCTGTGAAAGCACTTCCTGCAATAGGCGTTTGCGTCACTTGCGGATTAGAATCGAAATTATCTGTAACCGTAATCATCTTTATGAAATCAGGAATCATTTTCGTATTGCAAGACACCAATTGATCTAAAAGACAAGTAAAAACTGGCGCTTCATTATCTTGAACAACATTAATGATAAAATAACAGTTTTTAGAATTTCCACTATTATCAGATGTTGACATGACAACGCTCATTCCGTTTGTGATTGGAGTTCCCGGATTTGGAGTTTGTGTAACGGTCAAACCTGAATCACAATTATCTGTCACAGTAATCATTGATCGATAATCTGGTAAAAGTGTTCCAAAATTTAGGTTTTGGTTTCCAATACAAGTTATTACCGGCGCAATACCATCTGCGGAAGCATTTACAATAAAACTACAATCAGAATAATTTCCTGAAATATCAGTCGCAGTTAATTTTACCGTCATTCCTGATGTAAAAACACTTCCCGCAGCTGGACTTTGCGTAATTATTGGCGAGGCATCGCAATTGTCACTTGCTGTAACTAAAGGCGTATAATCTGAAATTACACTACCACATGACAATTCTTGATTGCCGATACACGTAATTACTGGCTTCGTCACATCTGCGGAAGCGTTAACTATAAAACTGCAATCGGAGTAATTTCCTGAAGCGTCTGTTGCTCTGATTGTTATCGACATTCCATCAACAAACGCGGTTCCTGCAATTGGATTTTGAACTAAAACTGGTGAAGCATCACAATTGTCTGTCACCGAAATTAGATTTCTATAATCTGGAATTGTAGCGTTGCAAGCCAAAGTCTGGTTTCCTATGCAAGTAATTACGGGTTTTGTAACATCTGCGGAAGCGTTAACTATAAAACTGCAATCAGCGTAATTTCCTGAGGCGTCTGTTGCTGTGATTGTTATGGTCATTCCATCAACAAAAGCAGTTCCTGCAACGGGATTTTGAACTAAAACTGGCGAAGCATCGCAATTGTCTGTAACCGAAATTAAATTTCTGTAATCTGGAATTGTAGCGTTGCAAGCCAATGTTTGATTTCCTATGCAAGTGATAACCGGTTTTGTAATATCCGCGGAAGCGTTAATTATAAAACTACAATCAGCGTAATTTCCTGAGGTATCAGTTGCAGTTATTGTTATGGTCATTCCATCAACAAAAGCAGTTCCTGCAACGGGATTTTGAACTAAAACTGGCGAAGCATCGCAATTGTCTGTAACCGAAATTAAATTTCTGTAATCTGGAATTGTAGCGTTGCAAGCCAATGTTTGATTTCCTATGCAAGTGATAACCGGTTTTGTAATATCCGCGGAAGCGTTAACTATAAAACTACAATCAGCGTAATTTCCTGAGGCATCTGTTGCTGTAATTTTTATCGTCATTCCATCAACAAAAGCAGTTCCTGCAATTGGATTTTGAACTAAAACTGGCGAAGCATCGCAATTGTCTGTAACCGAAATTAAATTTCTGTAATCTGGAATTGTAGCGTTGCAAGCCAAAGTCTGGTTTCCAATACAAGTAATTACCGGTTTTGTGACATCCGCGGAAGCGTTAATTATAAAACTGCAATCAGCGTAATTTCCTGAGGCATCTGTTGCTGTAATTTTTATCGTCATTCCATCAACAAAAGCAGTTCCTGCAATTGGATTTTGAACTAAAACTGGCGAAGCATCGCAATTGTCTGTAACCGAAATTAAATTTCTGTAATCTGGAATTGTAGCGTTGCAAGCCAAAGTCTGGTTTCCAATACAAGTAATTACCGGTTTTGTGACATCCGCGGAAGCGTTAATTATAAAACTGCAATCGGAATAATTTCCAGAAACATCTGTTGCAGTAATTGTAACTGTCATTCCTGACGTAAAAGCAGATCCTGACGGTGGATTTTGTGTATAGATAATTGTCCCTGCGCAATTATCTGTAGCCGATACAAAACTTCTGTAATCTGGTAAAAGGCTTCCGCAAGCTAAAGTTTTATTTCCTGTACAACTAATTACAGGTTTTGTGATATCTGGCGTTGCGTTATGAATAATGAAATCACAATAGGACGAGTTTCCAGATTCATCTGTATATTTAATATGAATCGGCATTCCGTCATAAAAAGGTGTTCCGTCCGCTGGCGTCATTTCATAATGAACCGTTTCACTGCAATTATCAGCGAGATTCATCATTGGATCAATTGCATAATTTGGCGTTACATCCCCGCAATTCAATGTTACATTTGTCGGACAAGTAAAAGTTGGCGGTTCTGTATCTGCTCCTGAAGCAGTAAGTGTAATACTGCAGTGGCTTTCGTTTCCGGCATCATCTTTTGCCGTAAAATCGATTTGCATTCCGTCAAAAAAAGTTGAGCCTGCTCCCGGAAATTGCGTCACATCGATACTTGTATCTGTATCATCTGAAACAATAAGTTGATTCAAATAATTAGGAACCAAAGCCCCACAAGCCAATTGCTGATCTCCCGGACAAGTTATAGTTGGAGGCGTAATGTCGCTACCCGCTGAAATCGTAAAAGTGCAAATTTGAAAATTAGTTTTGGCATCGGTTGCTTTTAATGTTATCGTTTGTATCCCTCCTGTATAAATCGTTCCTGGAAGCGGAGTTTGCGCAATTACGGGGTTTGGATCACAATTATCGGTTACGTTTATAGTTGTTTTGTAATCTGGAATTGGATCGCCAATAGCTAATGTTTGGTTTGTTGGACAATTTGTAATTACGGGTTTTTCAAGATCTTCAATTTTCTTTCCGAAAAGCACATACGCAAAACCCGGCAAGTTATTTGGCACTATGTTATATCGAGGAAGCGAAGTTCCAACAATGACATCATCTATTCCGTCATGATTCACATCTCCAACATAATTCATATCATCAGGATATGAATATGGCACATACATCCTGATATAATCTTTCGTTGTAAAAGTATTTACGTCAACAGTTGCGGTCCAAGTACTTTTTCCATAATAAATAGCAACACTGTTGGTTGATCGCACTAAATAATCATCGAAACCATCATTATTGAAATCACCTCCACCAGAAAACACATCACTGGAACTCGAATTAAGGAGTTTAAAACCATTTGTTCCGTTAAGATTTTTTAAATCGATTAATGCTGGAAAAGAATTTTTGCCAAACAATATATAATCCCCATCGATCGCCATATCGTTTAGTCCGTCGCCATTAATATCACCCGCTTTTTTCATGCCGATGTATTCACTCAATGGCGCAATCGAATTTTCAATTGCAAATCCATTTATGCCATTTAAAGTCGTTGTTTTCAAGATTGGAGGGAAATTTGACGAACGTCCAAAAACTACAAACTTTTTCATCTCTGGAGAATCAACGCCAGTTCCCACACCTATGTCTTGAATTCCATCGCCATTTACATCACCCAAACCAGAAATTACTCTCCCGATTTTTCCTTGAGTTGCATCACCTTGTATTATAAAACCATTAGTCCCATCAATTTGATTGGTTCGCAATATTGGTGGAAAAGCTGAGTGTGAACCATAAACTACAAATACATTTCCAGTTGTTGTCCCGTAACCGTTTTCAATTGCGGCAAAATCATCAATTCTATCGCCATTGATATCGCCAACTGCAGTGGCATCAATTCCAACTGCTGCATAATTGGTTGTACCAATTAATGCAAAACCGTTAGTTCCATTTAAAGAAGACAATAAAAATTCTGCTGGAAATCCTGATGATTTCCCAAATATTACATAAACATGCCCATTTTCATTTCCATACGAAGTGTGTCTATAGGGATCCGTAATCAAAAAATCGCCAATACCGTCGCCGTTAATATCGCCTGCCGCACCAACATCATAACCTGTTACAGGAAAATTCGCTTGTGGCAAATCATTTGTGATTTTAAAACCATTTGTTCCATTCAGCAAAGCCAAATCAATATTAGGAGGAAAACCAGAAGTTTTTCCATAAACAATATATGCTGCGCCATTTATTGTTCGGTATATATTGTTGTATGTGCCACTTCCTGCTTGATATTCACCGGGAGATCCTACAATAAAATCAGTTATTCCGTCTCCATTTACATCACCAGCCGTATTTACACTAGCGCCTGCAAGACTTGAAGATTTTTCTCCATAAATCGAAAATCCTAATGTACCATTTAAATCTGCTGCATTTAAGTAAGCAGTTTTGCAATCCAATACGGGAGTATTGGTTTTAAGCTTTACTAAAAAAGTGCATGAATTAGTATTTCCTGATTCGTCTTTAACCGTAATGGTTACATTGGTATTTGCTGTAAACAATGTTCCTTCGGGAGGATTTTGAGTAAATACCAAATCATTTACATCTGTACAATTATCTGAAATAGTTCCTAAAAAATGAATGTAATTTGGCAATGTCGCATTTGCGTACAATTCCATGCCTGTCGGGCAATTTATTACTGGTAGGACTGCATCAGTTCGATCTGATTTTTCGCCATAAAAAACATAAGCGTTTCCTTTGATGTTGTAAACCGCGCTCATCCCAATTGAACCTACTACAAAATCGTTCGTTCCATCGGCATTGAAGTCGCCAAGACCGCTAGCATCTGCCCCAAAAATATACATCGAAAAGTAGCTCTCGTCATTAAAAACCTGATAACCTTTTGTTCCGATAATTTCATTATCGCCAATAATGCCTGCCGCGGTTGTTCCCCCAAAAACAACATATACGGCACCATTATTCGCTCTTCCGCCTTTTTTAGCGGTTATTATAATATCATTTTTTCCGTCATGATTTACATCTCTAACCGAATTTACTCGATATCCAAAATTCTCGTACGCCACTTTTCCTTGAAAAATTACCGCTGTACTTGCATTTAAGGTGCTGTTCGAAAAAGTAGCTGGAAAAGCACTATTTCTTCCAAAAAGCACAAAAGCCTCGCCGGCTTGCGAAATTCCATTCACGGTTTTTCCGTATCCGCTAATCAAAACATCATCAATGCCATCGGAATTAAAATCTTTGACACCTGCAACCGATATTCCTAAATAATTATAATCTCCCGTTCCCGTAATCACAAAACCTTCAGCAGCACTCATTGTATCTAAACTATACAAAGCTGCATAAGGCGCACTTTTACCAAACCAGACTACTGCCCTACCATTATTCGAAAAACCGCCATCACTAAAACCAGCAAGTCCAAAAATCAAATCATCGATTCCATCATTATTAACATCCCCAGCATTTCGCCCAATAGCAGTCGGGCCCAAAAAAGAAATATGGTAACCTGCAATGATAAATCCATCCGCGCCATTTAAACTATTTGTGTTTAGATTTGTAAGTCCTGTTTTTCCAAAAACTATAACATAATGAACGTAAAATCCTCCATCAATCGTTAAAAGCACATCACTGATTCCGTCATGATTTAAATCGCCTGCTCTACTTACATCTACAATATCTGTATAGGTCGAAGAATCTACATTAAAGGCCGCGCTATTGGAAGTATTTAAATCCGTTCGATTATAAAGTGGCAAAAATGGAGCTGAAGATCCATAGAAAACAAATGCTGTTGCTTGTGTTCCAAATTCGCTTCCAATTATAATATCATCGATTCCGTCATTATTCAAATCGCCAGCATCGCTGATAACGGCACCTAGTCGTTCATTTGCAGCAACACCTCTTATTACAAATCCGTTTGTTCCATTAAGCGTTGTCAAATCAAAAGTGCTGATTGAAAGTCCTGCTTTTCCAAAAATGACATAAACTTCCCCAACATTTATATTCCCACCAAAATCGACATTTGGAGCTCCAATCATCAAATCGTCAATTCCATCATTATTGATGTCGCCGGCACTTTTTACACTTTTGCCTAGATCATCAGCTCCGGCTTTTCCTTCTACAGAAAAACCATTGAATCCGTTTAAATCAGATTTGGGAATTTGAGGACAGCCGTTTTGTCCATAAGAAGCCAAAATTCCTAAAAAGAAAATTATGCCTAAAAACATGCGAGTTTTATTGAAAACAATGGTGTGATTTTTCATTCTCCTATTATATGTTTTACCTCTTTTCATAAAGGGCAAAACTATAATTCGGATCAATTTTACACATCACTATAAATAATGATTTTTGCTTTCGATGATGATCTTAAAGCGGGCCGTATTTTTCTTTGTAACGCTCTAATTCGGCTTCTGTTTTTTCAAGTAATTTTTCCAATAGTTTTATTTTGTCTTCATAAAGAATTTTTAATGTTGCTGAATTTTCCTCAGTATTAATTAAGATGCTTCCGTTGTTGTTTCCGATTACTTTATTAAAGTTGTTGAAATACCGTTCGCTGTCGAAGCTCAAAATATCTTCTACACTGACTTCTAAAATACGGGCAATCTCGACTAATTTCACATAAGATAAAACAGTTTTACCTTTTTCAATTTTACTATAACCTGCCTGAGTCACGCCAAGTTGTTCCGCCATATATTCCTGAGTGTAATTTTTTAATTCTCGAATGCTTTTAATTTTATTTTTAATTGAAGTGGCCATATTTTTGATTTGGAACGGCTTAACTGATATAGCCCAACACCTTGATAGTATTGCAGTCAAGCCTGAATTTAAAAGGCTTCTAAGCTACTTTATTCGTAGGTTAATAAAGCAGCTTTCCTGTTATTTTTTCTTAGTAGTTATAATAAATCCATAAACGACAGCAATAACGATAAAAGCCAAGTCGAAATGGAGAATTCCGGTAACTCTCATTTATATATTTTAAAAGTTATGCTGTCTTCTTTATAGTCTGGGCAAATTGAATACTAGAAAAAATGTCAATTTGCTTGCCTACAATTGGTCTATCTTTACTTTTAATTTTCACCGTGATTTCTTTTTGATAACAATCCCGAACTAGAACATAGTAATCAAACTCTGCAGTATCATGAAATCTTAAAATAGTAAGGATTGCAAAAACCATTAAGGAGGGAATAATGTAGTAAAGATCTGGAATCTTTGTAAAAAGCATGCAGTAATAAGCAACGGCTGTAACAAGACCAAACAAAACGTTTATAAAAAGATGATTTTTCTTTTTACGAACTAAACCGAGCTCTATTATTTCTTCGAAAGCATAATACCAACTGTTTTTGCCATAGCAAAAATGTACTTGATTTGGAGTAAAGGTAATGAACATAGGATTTGAGGTAATAAATTTAGGAATGGTTCAAAAAGCTTTAAATAGTCGCTTTTTAACTCTCTCTGGCAATATTACGCATTAACTTCTTTTTTTTCTTACAATACTTCTACTACAATATAACTACAAGTTATAATTCAGAACAAAAATGTAAAACATTACTTATAAATCATTTTGTACCAGTACAATAACTCATACTTTTTGAATTAGCTTGTTATTTCTTTTAAAATGATTTCTGAAACGGCATCTATGGCCTGATTAATAATCACTTCCGCTTCTCCTTGAAAATAAACTTGCGTCGCAATTTCTTTATTTGGAAAAACAATATGCAAAAATATGGTACCAACAGGCTTTTCTTCGCTTTCGCTTCCTCCTGGAGTTGTAAGCCCGGTCAAGGCCACGCAGATATCGGAATTGATATACCGAGAAAAACGCTGCGCCATCATTTTTGTAACCTCAGCCGATTCTGCACTGTATTTTTCAATTGTTCCCCACGGAATCTGCAATAAATCTTCTTTCATTGAACTATGATAACAAACCATTCCACCAATTAATATTCGGCCCGAATTAAAAACAGTCGAAAATTCATAACACATTTTGCCAGCTGAGGCGCTTTCGACAAACGTAATAGTCAGATTTTTTTCAATTAAGGCTTTGCAGCATTTAGTCACTTTAGAGGAAGCCATAGAAATTTTATTTTTCAGATTATGCAATTCAAAAGTAAAATCTTTCACCGCACAAAAAATTACACGATTTATCGTAATTCTTATATTATAAGCAACTGATAATTATGCAGCTATAAGCAAGATTCGTATAAAGCAATCCCGTAATTGCTTGGTAAATTTGTAAAATGCAAACTTTAAAAAGCAGAAATCATGAAAACGACAACCCCAAATAAGGAAGATGCAAAAGCAAAAAAAGGACTTGCAAGTTCAAAAAATGAAGCCGATTTGAAATCTGTAAAAAAACAGACTGTAAAAAATGAAGCAAAACCTTCAGCAAAAGACATGAAGGATTCCTTTCCGACAAAAAAATAATACAAATCTAAAAAACTACGTTATGGAAAAGTATCACAACCCCGCTTACAATCAGCACGATCCTGATTTTATCGAACAAAATATTATTGTGAATGGCTCTTTTAATGAAGATGATTTTAAACAAGATTTAAAAGAACATGACAATCGCGAATTTGGCGAAAGTGATCCTGATTATATTGATCAAAACACTTTAGTTGATAATGATAATTATGCGCGAGATGAAGATCCATACCAATATCAAGCAGAATTTATTGAAGATTTGAATCATCCTGCGACAGATTTTGAAAAGAACACTAATGTCAGATCTGAAAATATTCCGAATCAAGAACGAATTGTAAATGAAGATGATGCTATTACAAATGATGATCGAAAAAATGATTTCGATGAAGATTATGATCCCGATTTAGACATGGAAAAAGATAACGACCTAGATGACGATGATACAAAGGACATGGATGATTTTGAAGCCGAACATTTTCCCGAAAATCATCCGAGAGAATAACCAATCAATTCGAATATGGATTTGACCACCCAAATTATCTGGCTTTTTGTATTAGCTGTTCCAATTGCTTGTATCAGCTGGACGGTAACGCATGAAGAAATCTTTAAAGAACCACGAGAATGGTGTGTCAGACATTCAAAAAATGACAAGACGATTTGGTCAAGAAAAGCATTTTATCTTTTTACTTGCGAATATTGCTTCAGTCACTATGTCACAATTGCATTTTTAGTGCTTTGCGATTATAAACTTTTGTTAAATGACTGGCGAGGCTATATTTTGGCAGGATTCTCGCTGGTTTTTATGGCAAATGCTTATATGAGCCTCTTTGCTTTGCTAAGGCAAGCGATAAAAAAAGAAAAAGTAGAAATAGAAAAAATTGAAAACGAAACAGACAGCGAAAAGCTGTCAAATTAATACAAATAAAGTTTAACGAAGTAAATTATTATAATCATGGAAAATTTGAATTTTATAGATCCTTTATTACACGGAATAACGCCTGCTTCAGCTTCAAAATTATCAGTAAAAAATTTAGTTTGCGCTGGAATCGGAGCACTTTTAGTTGGTGCTGTATTGAAAAAAACAGGTCATAATAAATCGGCTGCAGTGGTTGGAAGTTTGGCACTGCCTCTTTTAAGTTCAGCATGCTACAAACAAATCTCAAAATCATACAAAGCAAAAAAAGAACATACTCATAGCAGTGGAATTGAATATAATCATTAAGATTTAGTTTCAGGTTTCAGGTTTCCTAACTGTACTAACAAAAAAAAAGCAAATTCATAGAATTTGCTTTTTTTTTATGCTCCTCGCTGAAGAACTTGAAACTTGAAACTTGAAACTTGAAACTTGAAACTTGAAACAAAAATTAAGAAAGATTAATATTTCCTTCTACCCAATTCAAAGCTTTGTTGAAATTTTCTTTTTTGAATCCGTGGAACTCACCTGGAACCACAAAACTGAATCCGTTTGTAAACGAAATAATATCTTCTGAATCCGAAATAATCGCGGCTCTATTCCATTTCCCTAAGTGTTTTAAACCAAGTAATGCATCTTGAAGCCAAGCTCCTGCAGTGAAGTTTTCAATATCAGTATCCAGAACCAATAAAAAATTAATCTCATTGGTTTGTTTCACTAGATGTTCAACTGCTGGCACAACAACGCTTAAAAAATCATCTTTTGTTACTTCTGCCAATGCTCTAAAGGCAACAATATTATCTGTAGTGTCAATTTGATGTATCATGATAGTATTAATTTTGAATGTTAATTAATGTCGAGATTATACCCAATAAAATGCATGCATAAAACTCCAATCAAAAATACTTCTTGAACCGTAATTAAGTATTATAACATCTCTTTGGAATTTTATAAAATAACGATGTTATATTGCTTTGAATCTGCATTTTAAAAATAGTCATTGTTTAAAAAACAAAAAAGCGATAATGAAATATTATCGCTTTTTCTGTTTATCCTTTAGCAAGTTTTGTTTTATCTATTTCATCAATAAAAGGAATCTGATCTTGAATTGCTGCTCTTATTGTCACTTGAAGATATTGTTCTATTTGAACAAATTTTGCTGCGTTAAGTCCGCCAACTGCTTTTTTTAGCTTACTATATGTTTTAGCTAGCAGTTTGTCATAATCACCAACGTTTTTCAAACTTGCTTCTGTCAGTTGTGCCGCTTTAGCATCATCAAGCGTAGCATAGTTATTTCCATAATCATTTATGATTTGAACTTTTTGTTGTCCCAAAGCTTTTCGGGAAACTTCATATTCATCATAAATCTTTTGAAATGCAGAAGCTTGCGGTTCAGACAAATTCATATATTGTCTTACCAAATCAGCTTTAGATTTTCCATAAATAGATTGTACAACCTCAACATCTTCTTTTAAAGACGATTGTGCAAATGATTGAACAGAAATCAATATAATTGCGAATAAAAATATTCTTTTCATGAGTTAAAATTTAAAATTGAGGTTTCTTATTTTTTGAAATCATAGCTTAGAACAGCTCCTAAACCAAATTGGAATGTTGAAGCATAATCAGTAACTGCCACTGGTCCCCAGTAGTAATCCCAATAGTAGTCATATCCAACTGCAGCCGACATTGATTGCAAATAAGCATTAATATTAACTGAGAAAGCTGAATCAGTTTTAACTTTTACACCCGCTTTGATTTCCCATGCAAAATAAGTTCCGCTTCCACTTTTTGGTGATTCAAGAATGGCAACCCCTAAACCTCCACCAAGATATGGCAAAGCCTTTTGAGAGCTTGATCCGAAATAATACGTATAATCTCCTAAGATGTAATTAATAGCTCCTTTATCATCACCAGCGTTAACTTGACCTCCCGCAGGAATACCCGCTGCTGGTAATGCTACTCTTGTGTATAAAGGCATACGAGTATCTAGTCTGTTATATTTTAACTCTACAGAAGCGTTATCCATTACAAAATACTCAAAACCTACACCATATTCAAAACCGTCTTCAACTTTTGCGTATGAAGAATCAAATTCTACTTTGTCTGAAAAGGTATAACCTCCATATAAATTAAGCAAAAATGAACCATTCCCTTGTGCCGACATTGTCAGCGAAAATAAAAAAACAACGAATAATAAATGATACTTTTTCATGACTTTGATTTTTTTAATTAGTTTGTTAATTCGGTTTCTTCTAATGTTTTTTTGCAAGCAAAATTGAACTTGTCAGTTGTGCGTCAGAAAGTCTGTTTACCTGTTTATCAAAACATAGAATTATTACTTTTTTGATTGAGTTCAAAATTATCCAAATTGATGACCCGTACCTGTTAATTAAGAGCTCATAATGGTTTCAAATTATAATTTGAAACCAATAAAATAGCCAAAACTCAAAAAAAGCCATCTCTTTTTTCTTAACAAAAAATATTCATTTTATTGATTTTCATATATTTACATTAATTTTTCTTAAAAAATTTAGTAAGCTATTATTTAATAAAGTAAAATGTGTAAAAATCTAATTCAAAATTATTATGGCAGACATTTACAAAGTAATTATCAGTCTTTATGCTGATGTTTACAAAAATATTGGGGCTGATGGAAAGCCAAAAGGAAAGAATAACACAATCCTAATGGGATCATTTGTCAAACTTTTACCGGAGGAAAATAATAATTGGCAAAAAATCCTAGCTTTTGGAAAAGAAGGCTGGATTGATAAAACCTCTTTAGGTTTTTCGCCAGCATTAAAGTGTTTTTATGTAGATGTTGGTCAAGGCGACGGAGCACTGCTCGAAGTTGGCAATGACGAAAACGGACTCAAAATAATTATTGACGGAGGACCAAATGATAATTTAAGCAATTATTTAAGCAAATGGCAATACAAATATTATTTTGACAAAAACATAAAAGTACATCTTGATTATATTTTTATAAGTCATTTTGATAAAGATCATTATCAAGGTTTAATTGACATTATTAATGACGATCATTACACCATCGGAACAATTTATCACAACGGAATTGCAAAGTTCAACAATAAAAAAACGAACTTTCCAAAACAGGAATACAATACCGAATTAGGAAAAAAATCGAAACACAATGGCGAATATTATCTTGAAACTACATTCAATACTTTAGCTGAATTTAATACTTTAAAAGAAAAAGGCGGTATGCTGGATTTACAGGAAAAATTTCTGAATGCAGTAAATACTGCCACAAGTCAAGGTCGTCTTGGTGACTTCGTACGTTTGGATCATACTAACGGCATAATTTCCTCGAAATCTATAAACAACAAAGATTTCAAAATTGAAATTTTAGGACCTGTCACTTCCAAAATCGACAACAAGGTAGTCTACAAATATTTTGATGATGAAGCCCACACTATAAATGGCCACAGTATTGTGCTGAAAATAACCTACGGAAATCGTTCTTTTTTATATGGCGGCGATTTGAACATTCCAGCCGAAGATCATTTACTGGAACATTATAATACGTCAAATCCGTTTGAGGTTGATGTGGCAAAATCCTGTCATCATGGAGCATCAGAATTTACAACTGCTTTTATGGCAAAAGTTAATCCGTATGCTACTGTAATATCGTCCGGAGATAATGAAAGCTATTCACACCCTCGTGCAGATGCCATTGGCTGTGCCGGAAAATACACCAAATCAAAAAGGCCGTTAGTTTTTTCTACCGAATTGGCCCGCTCATATTCAGAAGGAAGTACAAGAGTCAAATACGGAATGATCAATATGCGTTGCGACGGCGACAATATTATTATGGCACAAATGAAAGAAGCTGTAAGCAGTGGAAGTGTTTGGGATTTATACGAACAAAGTTTTTTTAATGAATGATTTTGTTTTAGGTTTTAGGTTTCAAGTTTCAGGTTTAACCGCAAAGTACGCAAAGGTTTCGCAAAGCACGCAAAAAATATAAAACTTTACGTTCCATAAAGTCAACTTGAAACCTGAAACTTGAAACTTGAAACTTTTTAAACTTCAAACAAAAAAAAGAAGCCTGTCTTTTCCAAGACAGGCTTTCTAATAAAAAATAAATAAAAATAAACTAACTAAACACAACTTTAGTTATAACCTTGATTCTGTGTAAATTGTTTTGTAACGTCAATTGTTGATTGCGGAATTGGGAATACTCTTCTAAAAGGTTGTGAAGCTGCTTTAGCTGTTCCTGGCAAATCAAATTTTCCAAAACGAATCATTTGTGGTCTTCTGTATAACTCCCAATACAATTCAAAACCAATTTCATTATATAATTGCGTTGCATCAAGTGAAGTAAGCGCTTTTCCTGCTACACCTCCAAATAAAGCTTCTCTCTTTCTGCTTGTACGCAATTTGTTTAAATCGTCCATTGCCAAACCTACGCTTCCTTTTCTGAAGTAAGCCTCAGCCCTCATGGTGTAAATTCCACCTAAACGGAATAATGGAATATCAACATTACTGTTTCCGTTTCCTCCTTCTGGATCAAATTCATATTTAAACACACGTGCTCCTTGATTGATTTCGTTTTGAGCAAAAACAGCTTGAGCAGGGTTTTTGAAAGTCAATGATGGTGTAAAATCCATTCTTGTTGTAGTACTTTTTTCCATGTATAATGGAGAAACTTTGATACGTCCGTTGATCATTTCTAAAGAACCTGATGACAATAATATTGGTCCGTATTGTGGTCCGTATTCAATTCCTCTATTAAAGTGGAACCAAGGTAAATTAGCACTTTTCGGAACAATATCAGTTGCTGGAACACTTACATCAGTTCCGTCATTTTTAAACCAAGTTCCATCAGCATATTGGTATTTTTGTTGAAATCTTGGATCATCATGATTTCCGTCCCAAGTTGCGAAAAATTCTGGAGTTGTACACGCTGCGTTAGTTCCTCTGTTTGCTGCAGAAGTTCTTTGGTTACGTTCCATACACACATATGCAAAACTGTTTGAACCATTTCTGATGTAATCAATCTTTTGAGAAATCGCAAAAATCAATTCTTTTCCATTCTCATTATCTCTTGCAAAGTTTTTGAAATAATCACTTTCTAAAGAATATTTCCCAGAATTGATTAGTAATGAAGTGTAGTAAATTACACGATCCATATCGGTTCCACCACCTGAAACTGCTCCTTCGCTGAAATTAAAGTTTGAAGTCGCGTTAAAACGATCTTTAAACACAGCACGGTTCAAATACATTGTTGCTAAAAACCCATAAGCCGCTTCTTTTGTAAAACGTCCGTGGTGCGTTTGTTGCTCGCCCATGCTTGCTAAATCTGGAATCAAAGCTTCAACATCTGTAATCAATTTATCGATTTGAGTATCAGCTTTTAAAATTTGCAAAGGTGCATTAGGATTCATTGGATCTCTAAAAGGCGCTTGTCCGTACAAATCCAAAGTAGTGTACAAGTAATACGCTAAAAGTCCTTTGGCTTCTGCCAAAAATAATTTCTTCTCCGGAATTGAGCTTTCTTCAACCGATTGAATTGCAGTCAACGAACGTGTGATTCCGTTAGTCAATTTGTTCCAGTTGTCACCAACAATCGCGTTATCCGATTTCCATGTAAATTCATGCATGTCTCTCCATTTTCCTCCATCTCCCCAGTCACTTCCACGCGTTGGCAAAATCGCTTCGTCTGTTGTATATTCTTGCAATGAGAAAACACCACCATGATCTACAAAAGTTCCGTCTCCTAATCTATCATAAGCAGCTGCAAGAGCGCCTGCCGGATTTGAAGCATTATCTCCCAAAACTTCGTCCAAAACTACTTCGTCAAGATTTGTACAGCTGGCAAACAACCAGATAAACGAGAACAATGCAATTGATTTGATACTAAAAAATGTATTTGTCTTCATAATAAATTATAGTTTTAAAGTTGCTCCAAAACTGAACGTTCTAGAAGTTGGATAAGCCGCATAATCAATACCAATTGATTGGTTTCCACCGTTTGATTTCGGGCTGTTGATTAACGGATCAAAACCTGTGTAATTTGTTATTGTAACTAAGTTCTGTCCTGTAATGTAAAGTGTCAAACCATTTATCCAATTGATTCCTTTTAAATCAAAATTGTAACCAATACGAGCTGTATTCAATCGGATGAAATCAGATTTTTCTAAGAAAAGTGTCGATAAAATTGGAGAGTTTGTTGGATTTGCACCAGATTCATAATAATTTGTAGCTACGTTACGATCAGAAGCTAAGTTGTTTATGTTTAAAGCATTCAATCCTGTGTTGTTCAATAAATAACCACCTGTTTGACCAATGATTGAGAAAGAGAACGTAAAGTTTTTGTATCTCATATCACTGTTAAAACCGTAATAGAATGTTGGCAATGCACCTTCAATAATAATTCTGTCGCTGTTGTCGATTTTACCGTCTCCGTTTTGATCTTTGAAAATATTTGCTCCATTTGCATCAAAACCAATGTGTTGCAATAAGTAGAAAGAACCCGCCGCGTAACCGCTTTTGTAAATATTAGCATTTACACCAGATTGTCCTGGTCCTGAAATTGTTCCAGTCAAAATTTCTGAAACTGGCAAATCTTGAATTTTGTTATTCAAAGTCGCACCGTTCATATCGATATTCCAAGAAAAATCTTTTTTGTCAATGATTTTTGAACCTAACATAAATTCAAAACCTTTGTTGATGATTTTTCCGTCGATATTTGTCCAAATTGTCGTTGTTGGGCTTAATGCTTGTGATGGCACGTTCAAGATCGCATCTGTAGTCGTTTTGTTGAAATAATCAAAAGTTCCGTACAATTTGTCATTCCATAAATTGAAATCCAAACCTAAATTATATTGCGTAACAACTTCCCATTTCAAATCAGGATTTGGTGTTCTGTTTACTGAAACTCCATTTACCAAATTCAAATCGCTGTATAAATAATATCCGTCAGCTCCTGAAAGCGAATAACTTGCTTGCGTAATTTTGTTTTCAACTTCTTGATTTCCTGTTTCTCCCCAGCTTGCTCTTAATTTCAAGTTGTTAACCGCTGTAACATCTTCTAAGAATTTTTCTTTAGAAATATTCCATCCCAAAGCAAATGACGGAAAGTAACCATACTTGTTGTTTTCTCCAAAACGAGTCGAACCGTCAGCTCTCATTGAAGCCGTCAAAAGATATCTGTTATTGAACGTATAATTTAATCTTCCAAAATAAGACTGAAGCTCATTTTCTTGCGCATATCCAGAAACTCCAGATTGTGTTCCCGTAAAACCAGGATTTATAGATGGAGGCACGCCAACACCTTGATTTGCTATTCCATCAACACTGAAAGCTGTTCCTGATCTTTCAAATTTTTGGTATGAAAATCCACCTAAAGCTTCGATTTTGTGTTTATCCAAATTCAAATTGTAAGTCAAATAATGCTCGATCAAAGAGTTTCTTGAATCTAAATTATTTTGAACATATTTCCCTTTCGGATTCAAATCAGTTAAGTTTGGAAAAATAGTCGTATTTCTTTCTGATGCCGAACGGTCGAAACCAATGTTTAACTTATATTCTAATCCGTCAACGATTCTTAACGATGCTTCTAAATTTCCTAAAACTCTCAATGTACGTGTTACGTCATCATAAATGCTTAACAAATAAGCTGGATTATAATGCGCGTTCATGTTGAAGTTCGTGTAATTTCCTTTCGAATCAAAAACTGATCTTGTTGGGTTTGCCATCAAAGTATGCACGATCAATTGTCCATTAGAACCTCCGTCATCACTTGTTGGAACACCATTATCTTTAGTCTCACTTGCTGTAAGATTCATTTTTACTTTCAAACGTTTGTTGTCCAAAAACGATTCTGCCGCATTAATTCTTCCTGACATACGTTTGAAATTACTTTTATTGATAATTCCCTCTTGGTTCATTTGTGCAATCGAAGCGTAGTAATTTCCAGACTCCGTTTGTTTTGAGAATGCCAATGAATTATTTGTTGTAATAGCAGTTCTAAAAATTACATCTTGCCAATCTGTATTTCCTCCGTGATCAAACGCTGGATCTTTGATTGCTTTTCTATATTGATCTGCATCTAAAACATCAAGTTTGTGTGCAACATTAGAAATTCCTGTGTAAGAGTCAAAAGTCAAAGTTCCTTCGCCTTTTGATCCTTTTTTAGTCGTAACCAAAACAACTCCGTTTGATCCTCTTGCACCATAAATTGCTGCTGCCGAAGCATCTTTTAAAACTGTAATCGATTCGATATCACTTGTATTCAAAAAGTTCAATGGATTTTTAGCCGATGAATTTCCGAAACCAACATTACTTCCAGACGGACTCACATCATCATTTGACAAAGGCACACCGTCAACAACGAATAAAGGCGTACTTCCGCTTCTAATAGATCCAACACCTCTAATCGTAACATTTACTCCCGCTCCTGGCTCACCGCTTGTATTCACTACTCGAACTCCGGCAACTTTTCCTTGCATTAAATTATCTACAGAAATGTTTACACCTTGTTTGAAACTTGCTGCTTCAAGTTGTGTAACTGCACCTGTTACATCTTTTTTAGACTGTTTTCCGTAACCTACAACCAAAACTTCGCTTAACTCAGAAGTATTTGGTTCTAACTGAATGGTCATGAAAGTTTTTTGTACAGCAACTACTTTAGTTTTGTAACCTAAATATGAAACCTCAATTGTTTTTCCATCGCCCACCGTAATTTCAAATTCACCATCAAAATTAGAAACAGCGCTGTTTGACGAACTTGTTTCCATAATCGTTGCACCTGGAATTGGCACATTGTTTTCATCAACTACTTTTCCTTTTACTTTAACTCTGTCTGCCGCTTTTGTAGTTGTAGCTTTTGGCGCCGCAGTTTTCTGAATCAAAACTAATTTTCCGTTGATATTATAATTGAAATTTGCTTTTTTTGAAAGATCATTCAAAATTGCAGAAACAGTTTCGCCAGCAAAATTTACTGTATAAGTCGTGTTATCAGCAATTACAGCTTGTCCGTAGCTGAATTTGTAATCGGTTTGTTGGCTCAATTTTGAAAATATAGAAACAAGAGTTGCTTTTTCTATTTTATTTTCTAAATTTGATTTTTTTACTAAAACTGTTTTACTATAACCTGTCTGCAAGGCTAGTAAAGCTAGAACTAAAAAGAAAAGACTCTTTAGATTTAAATAAGAAGTTTTAAAATACATGATTTAAGTTATTGGTTTTTTTACGATACTTAATTTATTCAAAGGCAGTTGTTCTCAGCAACTGCTTTTTTTTTAATCCACTTTTACTATTTCGCCATAAACTCGGAATTTAAGGTTGGTGATATACTTTATTTGCTCTAAAACATTCTCTAATGTTGCGTCTTTCTTAATGAATACCGTTAACGGCGTTGCTAATACGCGTTCATTATCATACTCAAATGAAACTCCGTATTTATATTGTAAAATGGTGATGACTTGTTTAAGTGTGGTTTGATTCAGCGTAACATCGGTGTTGTACCAATTCACCAAAAATGATTTGTCTGCCAATTGTTTGCTCAATTTATTCGATTCGAATAAAGCTTCTTCATTTGGGACCAAATCAACGCTTTGTCCTTTTGAACTCACGTTTACTTTTCCGGTTACGACAATCACTTCGCATTTTGATTTTGAAAGCTGAATGTGAAATGATGTCCCAACTACTCTAGTTTTGATTTCTCTTGAAGTAATGATAAAAGGATGTTTTTTGTCTTTGGCGATTTCAAAAAATGCATTTCCTTTTAATAGAGTAACTTTTCTTTCCTCTCCCTCAAATTTTTCAGGATATTGGAATAATGAATTTGCTGCCAGATAAATTTTCGAGCCGTCACTTAATTTGATAGATTTGGGAATCGATGACGTTTTAAATGATAATTGCTTTTCGACTGCAATTTTGGGTTTCAAGAAAAATCCTAAACCAACAAGAAAAAGAATACTGGCAGCGGCCATATATTTTAAATAAGGATAAAAAGTTTTCTTTTTTCCTATTCGAAGCTGAATATTATCGTATATATCTTGAGAAACTTCATCAGGATTTCCCATTGAAGCATCATCCCATTTTGATTTTTGATATTGAGTAAAAGCAAAATCATTCAACAGATTTTCCTCGGCAATTGTTGTTTTGTTTCGTGAACTTTTATCTACTAAATGTTCTAAACTATGTGTGATTCTTTTTATCATAATACTTATTGTTACCTATAAGTACCAGAATCTTGAAATCGTACTATCGGCAAATATTATGAAAACATCAACTGAAAGTTATCTTAAAAGTTTTTATGAAAAATAATGAATGGCGCCAGCCAAGCCAAGTCTTTCAAGCCTTCGCGCAATTGTTTTAATGCCGATGAAATTTGGTTTTTCACTGTTTGTTTCGAAATTCCAAGCTCATCTGCAATCTGATCGATTGACATATCCTGAAATTTGTACATCAATAAAACTTCTTTTCTTTTCTCCGGAAGTTTATCTAATAAGGCATAAAGCAAATCCATCAATTCGGGATCAATCGATGCAAAATTGTCAATGATATAATCTTCAAACTGATCTTCTAAAATTGTCTTATCAAAGCGATTATTTTGATAGTGTTTGAAAACCTGATTTTTTACGGCACGAAATAAATAAGGTTCGATCGCATTAATATTAAGGTCGTCTTTTCTTTCCCATAAATCAATAAAAACATCCTGCACAATATTCTGCGCCAAGTCTTTATCCTGAGTCATCGTATAGGAAAAAGCATTTAGCTTTTTCCAGTATTGTGTATACGTTTTTTCAAAAATTTCAGGGTTTTTCATGGTGACTTTTGGTAGCATTTGGTGTTGTAAAATAAGGAAATACGGCACCAATACTTTTTGCCTGAAAGTTATCTTTAAATTAAATTATGAATTGCTTTGTTTTAATAATACTACTATTTTTGAGGAAAAATGATATTTGGTTTGCGATTTCTTTTCGTTTAGCTAACACAAAAAATAAATTGCAATCCTATTTTAGTAACCTCTAAAAAAGCAAATTCTCTTTTTGCTGCGTCCTCAATAGTTCCACAATCCTAATTTCATAAAATCATGAAACAAATTCTGCTTGCAGCATTATTTGCCGGGGCTTTTCAATTAAGTAACGCGCAAAATGACAATTTAAAAATCAATCAAATTCAAGTTATTGGTTCGCACAACAGTTATCGCCATGCCATAGAAACTGACTTATACAATACCATTCAAGCAAAAGATACCTCGCGTTCATTAAAAGGACTGCAATACACACACATTAGCATTTCCGACCAATTAAATAAAGGACTGAGAAATTTAGAAATCGATATTTATGCCGACGCAAAAGGCGGGAAATATGCACATCCAAAAGGTTTGGATATTGCAAAATCTGAAGAAGCTTACGACCCAAACGGAGAAATGAAAAAACCAGGCTTCAAAGTTTTCCATATGCCCGATATTGATTTTAGAACTTCTTGTTATACGTTCGAAATCTGTTTGCAGGAATTAAAAAAATGGTCGGATGCTCATCCAGATCATGTTCCTGTGTTTATTACTCTGGAACCAAAAGACGGCGATGCTAATTTCTTCGGAACAAAACCAGAGGATTTTACTGCCGAAGTTTTTGACCAAATGGATAAAGTAATTCGCAAAGAATTAGGAAAAGATAAATTAATAACGCCAGACATGGTTCGCGGAAAATACAAAACGCTTGAAGAAGCTGTTCTCCACAACAACTGGCCAACGCTAAAAAATGCGAGAGGAAAATTTTTATTCTTATTAGATAATAACGGCGCAAAAAGAGATTTGTACGCATTGAATCATCCGTCCCTTAAGGGACGCGCCGTTTTTATTAATGCAGAGCCAGGAAAACCAGAAGCGGCATGGTTATTCCGAAATAATTCTGAGGATCCATCAATTTCTGATTTGGTGAAAAAAGGCTACATCATAAGAACTAGAGCCGATTCTGATACTAAAGAAGCTCGCGCGAACAATTATTCACATTTTGAAGCCGCAAAAAAATCAGGCGCTCAAGTGATTACCACAGATTATTATTTGCCGAGTACGTTCTTTAATTCTTCGTATCAAATTAAATATGACGATGGGACTTATGTTAGGACAAATCCAATAAACGGAGCGAATTAATTTATTTAACGTTTATTTTGTTTCAGGTTTCAGGTTCTTATTGGAACCTGAAACCTGATTTTTTTTGTAAAGAAAATGGCGCACAGATTTTACGGGTTAAACGGATTGGCACAGAATTGTCTTCCTGAGCGAAGTCCAAGGACACTTTTGTTGAGACATATTGAGAGTTTTTGCGCATATCCTTCAACTTCGCTCAGGAAGACAAAAAAAATCCGCGACAATCAGTTAAACCAGTTTAAATCTGTGTGCCAATTTAATCCAATAATTTATTTCATACTCCTAATCTCGCCCGATTTCAAATCAACCGTAAAATGATCTGCTGGAACTTCGTGCATGAATTTATTGAAGATAATCAAGAATAATTTCATTTGTTTTTTAAGAAGTGTCTCATTCGAAGCATCATTATTTTCCAAAAACAATTTCGATAACACTTTATATTGTTTTGCTCTTTCTGTTCCAACATCAATTAGAGCCAATTCATCGGCGCTTCTAAAACGGTAAAAATCAATCAAAAGATCATTTCCTGTCCAATTGAAATCTTCAAATTTGAAATTATTTTGAGTTAACATTTGTTCCGATTTCAGTTCTGCTTCCTTCCATTCTTTCTCAAATTGGGATTTATTTTTCAGAATAAAATCAAAATCCTTATCTGATTTAATATTGGCTAAAACCAATAAATCTCTGGCAGAAACATTCAGAATAAAATCTTTAAACGCAGAAGGCCAATCGTCTTTTAGAAAACGAAGTCGGACTAATTCCTTCAAATGAAAATCGGTAAACTCATGATAACTTTTGGTTTTCAAAATAGCTGCATTCCAAATGTCCTTATCATTTTGACTTTCCAAAAACTGATATTCCATTTTGTACAAATCAAAAAGTTCATCAAATCTTGGCACATTATCAATCGTAATGGTTTGAATATCTACAAAATTATTTTTTTGAATCGTCAACAATTTATAAGCCGGAATATATGCTGCAAGCGAAGGTGTTTGAATATTCACCAAAGTATTGCCGTTTTTGGTTGTTCGCGTTCCCGTATCATTAATGTGCATGTGGCCTCCAAAATGAATTTTCAAACCAGCATCAGCAAAAACCTGCGCTACTTCTTCAACCGGAACTCGGTTTAATTGCCACTTATTTGGCCCTAAAAGTTCTTTAATTTCCGCGGAAGCGTCATCATTAAAATCAATCATTGGAAAATGGCTAAAAGCAATCAACGTTTTTCCTTGAAGTTTGGCTTGCGCCGAAATATCCTGAACCCACTTTATAAGGTGTTTTTTGTTGGAAAGTACATTATTATAACCTGTACTGGCTTCAGAATAACTTTTGGAATCTTTTGGATCTTCTCCATTTTTCTTCGGAATGTAAACATTTCCGTCAATCGCCATCAACCAAAGACCGTCAATGGGTTCTACAACATAACTTACATCTGGAACTTCGTAGCCTGGTGCAACTTCATACACTCTATTTTTCAGAGCTGAAGCTTCGATAGCTTTTGAATAATTATAGTTTTGACTGTCGTAAGACGAAAAAGGAGTTGCCCAAAACTTGTTTTTTTTATTCGGATAAAAACCGAAATTCTTGAGATCATCGGTTATGCCTAAATAACCCATTTTAGCAATATCGGCTGTTATGACAACTGGCTGTTCGATATTCATGTTTGGCTTATACATGCCGTCTTTGCTAAAAATGGGTTGGCTTTTTCCTTCTTTCCCTAAAAAATCTTCTTTCCCCGATTCCTGAGCAAATGGTCCAACCGGATCATGATTTCCAGTGGTTATAAAAAACTCAATACCATATTTTTTTTGATATTGATCTAAAATTCTTTGCAATCCGCGCACGTGTATCGGTTGTCCGTCATCGGTGTAATCGCCTGGAAGCGCAACGTATTTTATCTTTCTTTTTGAAATATCTTCCAGCGCTGCGATGAAGGCAAAATAATTTTCATTGAAAATTCTCGTCGAATGTAACTGCGAGGCCATCGTTCTTATTAACGCATATTTTTTTGTTTTGGTATTCAAAACACCTTTAAAATCATTATCTGAGAATGTTCCAAACAAATCTTGAAGATGAACATCAGACAAAAAAGCGACCTGAACGCCTTCTAAATTCTTTGTTTTTTGAGCCGAAATAGTATAATTGGAAAAAATAAAAAAGAAAAGAACTGCGTATATTTTATATAGAGGTAAAAATTTAGGATTCATAAAAATGGGAGGATTTGAGGCATTTAAAATGGTTTGGCAATTTTATAAATTTAATCGCTCAACATCTTTATCTTATTGTTATCGAATGATAATGTTTTCTTTTAAATTATATTTAGTTGACAAAAGCAACTATATTTCATATATTTGTAATCTAAAAATCAATTTTTCAAATTATGAATACGCTTACTTCAAAAATTAGAAGTTTCAATCGCTTTTATACTACACATTTAGACATTTTAAGCCAGCATTATCTTGACAGCAATTATTCTTTGACTGAAGTTCGAATTCTGTATGAAATCAGCGAAAGCGAAATGATTACGGCTCAAAAAATTGCACAAATCTTGAACTTAGACAAAGGATATTTAAGCCGAATTTTAAAACGTTTTTTGAAAGAAGATTTAATTGAGAAAGTTTCTTCTAGCGAAGACAAACGCGCATTTCATTTAAAACTGACTTCAACAGGAAATACCTTGATGAAAGATTTTAATTTGAAATCTGAAAAACAAATTGAAAACAAAATTGAAAATCTGAATTTCTTTGAAAAAGAAAATTTAGTGCAATCCATACAAACTATAAAAAATCTTTTGACGGAAACTAAACCAAGTCCAGAGGATATAAGTTACCGATATAACATTTCTCCTGGCGACATTGGGTATATTATTTATTTGCACGGATATATTTATGGAAATGAATCTAATTTTTCAAATGAATTTGAAAAGTATGTCATCAAAACCTTTTATGATTTTTTAGAAAAATATTCTCCCGAAAACGATCGCCTTTGGATGGCGGAATACAATAACAAAATTGTAGGTTGCATCGCCATTGTTCATCAACCAAAAGAAGAAGCGCAATTAAGATGGTTTCTTCTAGATCCCGCTTTCAGAGGTTTAGGAATCGGAAAAAAACTTTTAAATGACGCAGTAGCTTTTTGTCGTGAAAAAGAATTCAAAAATGTCTTTTTGCTTACCACAAGTCTGCAAAATACAGCACTTGAAATGTATAAGAAAGTTGGTTTTCAACTTACAAAGTCTGAAGAAGTGGAAGAATGGGGAAAAACTTTCAATGAAGAACGATACGATCTTAAATTGGATTAGAATTATAAAATAAGAAATGTATTGTTTTTTTTTAATCTTCTTTCGAACTTCTAAATAATAGAAAAGGCTGTCATTTCTGACAGCCTTCAATTACATTAAAACCTAAAATTAATGTATTTAAAGCCATATGGCGAATGGCTATAAATTATTTTTTGATAAATCGTCTGGTCGTTTGTTTGCCATCTTTTTCAAAAACAATAAAATAAATTCCTTTTTTCAAATGTGAAACATCCACACTATTTGAGTTTATTTTTTGTGATGAAATAGTTGTACCAGATTGCGAATCAATAATACTTACATTTCCGCCAGAAACATTGCTGGTAACAAAAAGCGTATTATCGGTCGGACTAGGATAAACATTCAAAACAGTAGTTTCGGGTTCGGTTTCTACAGTTTGTGAGGCCATTTTAGCTGTTCCGCCAGTTTTTGTAATTTTAATCCAGTTAATATTCATTCCTGTATTTTGAATGTAAATTCCAAAGTTGTAAGTTCCCGCATTTACATTTACGGTTTGAGAAACTGTTTGCCAATTTTGCCAGCCACCAGTGTTTGGGATATCAACATTTCCTAAAACAATTGATCCTCCATTTAAATCAGAAGATAATTTACCTCCAGTAACCGCACTTGCAACTCGGTATTCAATCAAATAAGAACCCGTAGTAGGGAAATTAATATTGTTATAAGCCATCCAATCACCAGTTTCTGTATATCCCACGTTTGATCCTCCACCAGTGTCTGTTGTGGCTTCAACCTGAATTCCACTCATGGCTGAATAATCCTCAGCCTGAATTAAAACTGAAGTTTGAGAACTCGTTGCCGGAATTAATTTCCATTGTCCACAAGTCTGATTGTTATTGTCCCATTGCTGTATAATAGCGCCAGAAGCTGTACTTGCTCCAGCAACCTCTACAATTCTACCACTGTGACGCGCAACAATTTTATAATAACCGTCTCCAGTAGAGACCAAAATAAACTGCTGATTTGTTGTTGCGTTATAAGGATATTGCTCTAAACGTGCTCCATTTGCTTTGTTAAAGCCATTAATATCTAAAGACAAACCACTGTGATTTGCAATAATCTTATACATTCCATCTCCCAAATGTGTAAATACAAATTTCTGATTGTTTCCAGAATTAAGTGCACCCTGGTTAATTCCAGCGGCATTTGCCATACTAGAATTCCAAACATCCATATATAAGCCACTGTTTCTATTTTGAAGAAAATAAGTCTGATTTCCTAAAGTTGTGGTTCCATTTGCAATAATACGAATTGAGCTTACTTTGTCATTCCAAGTTGTGTTTAAACAAGAGTTATCCGAATTAATTACGGTTGAAGCACCTGCAAAATTATCGTCCTGATATAAAATTGCCTGATAACCTTGCGTAATTTTAAGCGACGAAATATCATCATTTAAAACGCCTAAAGTATTTAAACGCGCTAAATTATAATCACCAATTGTTAATCCGCCAGAAAAGCCCGTATAATTACAATCTTTATAAACCGTAACTACATCTGTTGTAGCGGGAACAGAAGGCACAGTTCCGGCATATCCTCCAAATACCGCAATTACTTTTGTAGGTTGAGGCGAATGTAAGGATGGCGATTGATCTGCAACATCATCATAGGCAAATCCGTAAGCAAGATTATCAATACTGATTCCTGGTAAATGCCAGAATTTTGAATAATGATTGGTTGGATTTACCTGATAATATTTCGAAGCATCATACCAATTTTGTTGTCCCGGATTTGTTGTTGTAACATTTACAACATGCCTGTTTATAGCGGCAGTTAATTGTGCCTGAATTACTAAATCCAGATCGCCGTCTACAAGTCTTCTGTCCAGAACACCTTTTCCTTCAAGAGCTTCCTGCGTTGATGGTCGATATTGAACTCTTCCTGTTCGTCCCACAAATCCACCTGATTGTCCAACCATTTCCAGTTGTTCACCTATAACTCTTCCTTTAAAAACTCCGGCATCTCCAGCATAAAAAATTAAATCTTCATTTTTGTATTTGTTCCAAATTGCATCAATGTATGATTTTAAATAATTAGCTTGTGGGCCAGCTGTAGTCCCTCCTGTTCCATCGGCAAAAGCTGGAGTTTTAGAAGGCGCTGTAATTTCGCCAGTTGCATCATTAACACAACCTTGAAATTCGGCTGGAACATTTGCTTTAAATGCTGCCACGATATCAGCGTGTTTTTTTAATTCTCCAACACGTTTCTGATAACCATTTGCTCCAAATAATTCAAGTCCCATTGGATATTTATACGAATCAACGCGAGTTGGATTCCCGAAGAAACCATATTGATTGTTACTTAATTCAATCATTTCGTAAAGAATTCCCTGATTTGGATCTGTCGCATTTTGCGGATTTGGAGATGCATAACCTGAAGGCGCACCACTAGCTCCAAAAAAGTAGAAATACAATTGTTGCCCTTTTGATATAAAAACCCTGCAACCTGCAATTAATGGCAAAGTGAAAGTTTTATTGGGAATTTCACTCAATTTTGTAAAGCAAGCCGCGTATTTAGAATTTTGCCCCGGTCCTGTATTTCCCCCGATCGTTGGTCCTGTAACCGTATTATAAGAGGAATTCATTGGCAAAACCTGGCTTGTTTTGGCATCTACCCAAACATGGTTTCCTGTGGTATAATCTATACCTACAATGGCCACATAGAGTTCATTATCATTAAATGTCGAAGCATTTGTAATTGTAAAAGGAATTGGACCTTGCCCGTACATAACATTTGATAACACTAAAAATAGTGTTGCCAGAAAAGAAAATCTTTGAAGTTTAATTTTTTTCATATCTAAATAATTTTGGGGTTATGTAAATAGATTTTAAACCAAAGCCACTTCTTTATAATGACTTTTTTTTTATGATCCATCAGGTGTAATTATTGTGCTATTCTTAAATTTAAACTTCAGTTATTGAACCGATATTTTTTCTTAAAATTTAAATTACACCCAATGGATTTTTTTGATTATTTCTTAATCAGTTTTTTAGACCAGCTTTTTTGGTCTGATTTGAAGTTCAGAATATAAATGCCACTTTTAAGTTTACTGACATCTATTGTACTTTCATTACTTTCCGATTTTGTCTGAAGTATCAAAGTGCCCGAATTATCATAAATTGTGATCACTTTATTGTCTAAATTATCTGGTGATGAAAGCTGTACATAATCGCTTGTAGGATTTGGATACATTGTAAAAATGGCTTCTGCTTCCTGAGGCTCTTCAATACTATTTAATGCTTTTTTCGCAGTCGACGCTGTTCCATAAGCTTCAATTTCATACAACGAATATCCGTATGGAGCCAAAGCTTTTGCGGTACATAAAATCCTGATGTATCTTCCTGTTCCGCTTACGGCTAGATCATCTGTACCTCCGTCACTTGCCGTTTGAGTATTTATGGTTTCGTTTTCAGTAAAAACATTATCCGTAGAAATCTGAATTTTATATTGTGTAGCATAAGCTGCTTCCCATTTTAGAACAACCCTATTAATGTTGTAATTGCTTCCCAAATCAACATAAATCCACTCTGATGCATTAGCAAAAGAACTTGCCCATCTTGTTCCGGCATCACCATCTGTGGCTTTGGCCGATGTAAATGTTGCATTTTCTTCTGTAGACGCTGTTGTAGTTTTAGCCAAGGCCAAATTCACATTCGGGTTTGGCGCAATAGTCTTAACTGTTACATCACTGAAAACTCCTGTTGTCAACGTTCCGTTTGCGTGAGAAGTAACCGCCATTCCCACATAAATTGTACTTGCCATTGCTATAGTTCGTGCTGAGCCAATTTGCGTCCAAGTTGTTCCATTATCCGAGGAATAGGATGTAAATACATTTCCTGATCGTACTAAACGAACCCATTTTGGCGCAACTCCTCCAACACCTTCAAAAACAGTAGTTCCAGAAGTTGTATCTCTTGATAAAAACTCAATACCAGCACCCGGGCTTGCATCGGTCATGGCGTGTTTGGAAGTTGGTGTAAGCGTTTCACGAAACATAACTCCCGCTTTAGCGTATGTACTGGTATTAGTTAATGAATTTACTTTTGCAATAATTTCAGCATCACCTGTTATAGGCTGATATACATATTGAAACTGATCACTTCCTTCCCAAATATCGTTTCCTGAGCCTTTTATTGTGAAAGTTCCGCTAGCATATGTTGCTTCTCCTGCAGGTGTAACAGCTCCCAAATCTGTACTAACCCAAGGAGATGGCAATCCTGCTGGTGGATTTTCTGTAGAAACTAAGTCTAAAGCTCTTATGTTATCAAAATAATAGGTGTTTCCAGAGCTTGTTCCAGGTTCAAACAAAAACACAAAACGGCTAATTTCGCTATCCAATGTTGAAGCATCTGGCGAACTTGCATACGTAAAAATTACAGTATGCCATGCATTTGTTTGTTTTACAACGCCTTGATAAACACTATGTCTTCCGGCAGGATAATTTGACGGAATCGAAGCATTACTTTCAGCTTGCCACGAAATTATAGAACCAACTGGTGCCGAAGTATAAACATCCATTGCAAATCTTTTAGTTCCGGCTTTGAAATCACCAATATTTGCCATTGTTGTATTGAATGAGAAATTATCATACAACTCGGTTGATTTACGAACGTATTTTGCCACGTTCGATGAAGTATTTATTCCGCTTGCATTTGGATTTGCCGTGTTTGGAGTATACGTTCCAATGGCATCTCTAAAAGTAATATTGTGTGTATTTTGATAATCTTCATACACAACGCCTGGATTAAATGTATCCGGAAGTTTTGTTGAACCAATTCGAATATTGTCAAAATAATACGTATCACTTGTATAAGAGCCCGAATTGAACAACAAAACCATTTGGTTGACAGCAAGATTTGAAGTTCCTAAATCTGGACTTGAATTATAATAAAAAGTCAGTGTTTCCCATTGATTTTGTTTTGTTGTAATCGCTACGTAATTACTATTTCTTCCTGTTGGATAATTTGCAGGGAGTGAAGTTGCACTGTTTTCTAAATTCATACTAACCACAGTTCCAATTGGCGCTGTGGTATAAACGTCAATCATTACTTTGTTCGTCTGATTTTTTATTAAACCTGCATCTTCAATTGTGCTTTGTGTATTAAAGAAAAGTACATCATATTGTTCTGTTACATTTCGAACGTACTTTGCCACATTCGCGGAAGCGTTAACAGAATTTGATCCCGGATTTGCCACAACAGAATAAGTTCCTGTTGTTGTTCCTTTTATAATTTTATTGATTCCGTCGTAATTTTGCAGAACATCTGTCGCAATAATTGGTTTTTCTGGCGCCGCTTTTGTCAGCAAATTATCAAAATAATATGTCGCTCCCGAATTAGAATTAGATTCAAAAAGAATTACAACATTATTGATTGACAATGCGCTTGTATTAGGATCAATTACTTTTTCGAATTCAAATTCTATAGTTTCCCATTTGTTTTGAACTGTAGTAGTCGCTTTAAATCCGCTATGTCTTCCTGAAGGATAATTAGTAGCAGTCGTAACTAAACTGTTTTCTAACTGCATTGAAATTTTCGTTCCAACAGGCGCAGAGGTATAAATATCAAAAGAAAGTTTTTTTCTCCCATAAACATAATCATTCGCATTTGTAATGGTTACATTTTTAATATTCAAGACATCATATAATTCTGTTGAATTTCGAACATATTTTCCAACCAAAGTCGAAGTGTTAATTCCTGTGGCCGAAGGATTTGCAACAGCTTCGGTCAAAACACCCGTTTTAACAGGGTAAAGCACGTTTCTGTTCGTTTGGAAATCTTCATGAATTTTCTCCACCGGAAGCGGAACTTCTGTTGTTACGGGTAATTTATATGTATTCGCATTACAACCACTAACTGTTGCGGCAACCGAAACATCTCCACCCGTTGTTCCCCAATTAACTGTAATTGCATTTGTTCCTTGTCCAGAAACTATAGTTGCTCCAGACGGAACTGTCCAATTGTAACTTGCACCAGAAATTGTATTGATTGAGTATGTTTTACTGGCTTCATTTTGATACACTTTATTATCTCCAGTTACTGCATATTTAAAGCTTCCGTCATAAACGCGCACATAATCAACTTGTAACTTTGCTGGAAAATCACCCGGAATTGGTGCTACACCAGAACCATTTACACTTGTGTAAGGCGTTCCTGCACTACCAACAGCAAGATTTAAAATGATATAAAATTGATTGTCATTAAATGGCCATCCTCCATTTACAGTAGTATTTGGCGTTGCGGTATGGAATAAAACATCGTCAACATACCATTTAATGATATTTGGCCCCCATTCTACTGCATAAACATGGAAATCAGACGACAAATCTGTTGGAGAACTGTAACTTCTTCCTGTGAAGTGATAACCGCCGCCATCATAATGAATGGTTCCATCTATCGATTTTGGATTTCTGTGTTTAGCTTCCATAATATCGATTTCACCCGTATATGGCCAGTTTCCTACACCATTTGCAGGCAACATCCAAAATGCTGGCCAAGCTCCTTGTCCGTTAGATAACTTCATGCGAGCTTCAACTCTTCCGTATTTAAAAGAGTATTTTCCATCCGTAATTAATTTTGCCGAAGAATAAGGCTGATCCGGATAAGCTGCATTTGGATTGTATTTGGCTTCAATGTTGAGATAGCTGTTTGATCCTTCTTTTACAATTGTTGCCTGATTTGGATCGTAGCGTTCTGCTTCCGCATTTCCGAAGCCACATAGCGATGGACAACCATTTCCTGAGACACTTTGCCATTTGGAAGCATCAACGGTCGTACCATTAAATTCATCAGACCATACTAAAGTATTACATTGTGCATGAGTCTTTAGAAAAGGCATAATTACAAATAATGCCGTAATGCATAATCGTTTAAATAAATAGGAATTTCGTTTCGGTGGTCGGCCGAAAAAAGAGTCATTTTGTTTCATTTTTTTTTTGGTTTATTTGTTAGTAAAGCACATTCGTTCGATAAAAATCTATTTCTAAAAACAGACTAATATTCCGACGAATACAGCGCAATATTAATTAATAAACCAGTCAAAACTTACATTTTCGACTACGGTTTGACTACGGTGTTCATAAAAAATTGTAATAAATAGCGTTCAAAACCAATAAAACTGCTTGAGATTTTACCTATAATAAAATTTTAAAAATTGAGGATAAATTCAGTAATGTTAGCATCAGAAGGCAACTGCAATTTTTTCCTTATGCGGTATCGCGTATCTTCAACACCTCTTACAGAGATCCCTAAAAGCGGCGCAATTTCCTTTGTATTAAAGTTCATTCTAAGATAGGCGCACAAACGCATATCGCGGGGAGTCAATTCTGGAAATCTGGCTTTGAGCCTTTGCATAAAATTGTCATGAAGTTGGTTGAAGATTTCTTCAAATTCGTTCCAATGTTTGTCGCCCTGCAATTCATGATCAATCAACTTATTGATTTTTGCAAGTAAATTAAAATTCACAGTTGGATCATTTTTCTTGTCTATTTGTCCAATAAGTTCTTTAATTGAAAGCAGAATCTCATTCAAATGTATCAGATTGACAGTATTCGAAGCCACTTTCGCATTTTTAAGATTGATGGTTGCTTCGAGGTTTTCACGCATTATTGCCATATTTTCTTGTTCCAAAGCTAATTTTTGCTCATTAAGTTCTGCTTTATTTCGAAGCAGTTCTTTCTCCTGACTTAAAATTAACTGTTGTCGTTCACGCTCAGCAACCCTTTTTTGGTATTGAATAATGATATAAATCAAGATTACAAATAGTGCCAAATATAAAATATACGCCCAAGTTGTCCTGTACCACGGTGGCAAAATTTCGAAACTAAAAACTGCTTCCTCGCTTACAACATCATAAATGTTTTTTGCTCGAACATGAAATACATATTTATTTTCAGGAAGATTTGTATATTCCTTTTCCGTCTGAAGGCTATATTCTGACCAAGTTGGTTCAAAACCTTCAAGCCAATATTCATATTTAGTTGCTTCAGCATCATCAAAACAAAGCGAGGCAAACGAAAAATGCATGGCATTATTAGAATAAGGTAAAACAGCAACTAATTTATCATTGATCGATCCTGTTTTATTTGGCAAAACATCATATCGGCTGGAGAATAACAAACTGTCTTTTGGAAAAATACATTTAACTTCAGAAATAACAGCTTTGTATTTCATCTCATAATTTTTCCTCTTAGAAGCACTATAGTGAATTAATCCATCTTGAGTTCCAAAAAAAACATCGCCACTTAGAGTAGTCTGAATATTTTCAAATCCAGGAACATACAAATAACGAAGTTTTCTAAAAGGCAATTCTTCAATTTTAAATTGTCCATTAGATTGTTTGCTCATTTTTCCAGTATTTTCTCCCGAAACATACCAAATGTTGTTTTGATTATCTGGTTTTAGCAAACGAATATGATTTTCTAATCCAAGATATTGTTTAAAAACAGGGTCTGGAATCATTTTTTCAGAAGACAAATTTTGTTTGTAAACACCTTTTGTTGTTCCAAAATAAATTTGATTTTCAATCTTAAAAGTATTCAAAAACAAACTCGACGGAAAGCCGCTTTTGTCATTATAAAACTGAATTTTTGAAACTGAATCGAATTTTTCGGAAAACTTCAGTTTAAAAATTCCCTTATAACCATGTGCAATCCAGACATTTCCTTTACTATCTGTTTCGATAACGCGACAACTTTCTTCAAAGCCTTTTATTTTGTGTTGATAAACCCAAGAATTGTTTGTTTTCTTTAAAAGATACAAACCTGTATAACCGCCAACTAACAATAATTCAGGATGATTTGGCATAAGAATTCCTTTCCATGCGCCATCAATTTTGGCTAACGCTTTCGCAGAATTTCCATTGATTTCAAATATTCCGTTTTTTTCAAAAGCCAAAAGTGTGTTGTTAAAAATGCCAATATTCCAAACATTTTCAGACATTCCAGCAATATGCTGAAAGCTTATATTTTCTCGTTTTCCATTTTTATAATCTTCCCAATCGATCCAGAACAAACCATTATCTGTACCGATGTACAATTTATTTTGATAAATCTGACTACAATATATTTTGGTTTCAGAATTAGAACTATCCAAAATTCTAGATAAAGGTGAAGAAATCTGGATCAACGAAATTCCTTCTTTTAATGTTACCCATAAATTCCCCTCTTTATCTGTTCTAAGATTAGTCACATAATCATTTTGCAGACCCATTTGTTTATCAATATGCTGAATCATTTTTCCTTCACCATTTATGACTATCAATCCAGTTTGACGGGTTCCAATCCCAAAATAACCATCTGAAAGCTGGATTCCTGCCGAGATTTGATTCTGCTTCAATAAATAATCTGCTTCAGTTGCAAAACGTTGGACAATTTTATTTTTATAAGTGAAAAGACCATTTTTCTGTGTCAATAATAAAAGTCCATTTTGAATGGCAAAGATTTTCCTAATCTGCATTCCGGCAAATTTTTTGCCATCGCCGACAGCTACTAATTTATCATTCTGCAATTTCAAAAGACCTTTTACATTATCGGTCACAAACAATTCATTGTTGACTTCAAAGAAATCATCAAAATTTTCTTTTTCCTGTAAAACTTTGATTTTATTATTTTTATAGATAAATATTCCTTCATAAGAAAAAAAAATCACCTCATTATTTCGGACAATGGTACGCTGAACATCACCAAAATTGCGAGCTGAAACCGGAATCAATTTTACTAAAGAATTATATTGATACTGACCGTTTGGTAATTGAATTACATATCCCAAATCGCCTTGCGCTCCAATATAGATTTTATCTTTTTTATCAATCGCCATAGAGCGGATCATACTTCTATTTTCTGGTTGTGTTACGATACTCCATCTAACGCCATCAAATTGCATGATCCCAAAATGATTGGCAAAAAACATCATACCTTTTGAATCCTGCAATACATCCCAATTTTCTGATGCTGCTTTGTATGATTTTGAAGTGTAATTAGTAATAAAAGGGACCCCAATCTTTTTGATTTGAGATTTGATGATTGGCGAAATAAATAATAAGGATAAAACTAAAATTCTAATTTTAAATTTTGTCATTCTCATTTTGTCTGTAGGTTAATTTTGTGATCTTAAGAAATCACGATCTATAAAATGCCCCTTTGGGAAAAGGCTATTTTATGAGAAAACCATGCTATTTTCTTTGCAAATCATTACAAATTCATCATAAAATACTTGCTAAAAAAACGAATGCATAAAATCAAATATATGAAATTTAATTTTAATGTAACAAATTACATTCAAATAAGAGAATATGATAATTTAAAAATTCTCAATCCCAACCATGAATTTTGACAAAATTATATCCGAATTAGAAATCAAGTTTTTCAATTAATTCTTCATAAGAACTAAAAAGCTCTGCTCCCTCATCTTTTAAATCTTGATTATTGTAGCCGTTGGCGAAACCGTACACTTTAAATCCGCCTTGAATTCTGGCCTTTACTCCTGCTTTGCTGTCTTCCAAAACAATGCAATCTTTCACTTCGAAACCCATTTCTTGTGCAGCGTGCAAAAATATTCCAGGCTCTGGTTTCCAACTGTTGATTTGATACGAACTGAAAATTTTATTTTCGAATTTATCCAATAAACCCGCTACTTCAAGATTCAACCTTATTTTTTCGACCGGGCCACTGGAAGCCACGCAATACGGAATTTTTAATTTTTCGATAAATTCGACAACACCTTCCATTGGTTTTACCTGTGTTTTGAAAGCTTCAAAACTTTTTTGACGATATTCTTCTTCAAAATTTTCAGGAAGTTTTTGATCAATTGCTTCTTCAATATGTCGGAAACAATCTTTTAAATTTCGTCCGTTAAAATTGCGGTAAGCATCTTCAATATGCATTTCGAAACCATGTTCTGATGCCATTTCAAGCAAAATTCCATTCCCAATTTTTTCCGTATCGACTAAAACTCCATCGCAATCAAAAATTATACATTTAACCATTTTACTGATTTTCACTTAATTAGAATTCATACTTGTACAAAAGACAAGTATTGAAATTTACTAAAAAAAATCCAAGCCAAAAAGCCATTGAAATGCAAACCCTACCAGATATTCAATACTTCTGTACAAAATTACCCTACTTCTGTATTTGTATGTGGCATTTGATTTGTAATTTTATAATCCTATCGAACCTATTAAAAATAAAAAAATCAAATTGTGAAAAAACAACTTTTTCTACTAACCCTTTTGACTGGCACATTTGCCTTACATGCTCAAAACAAAACAATCACAGTAAGCAATTCCCTAAAAATTGATCGCGAATTTGAAACAGTCGAATTGACTAAAAAAGCACTCGGATTAGATGCCAATGCTAAATTGGAAAATTACGCCATAAAAGATAAAAGCAACAACACTTTCGTAGAAACCCAAACGGTAGATAATGACGGCGACGGAACGGCCGATGTATTATTATTTCAGCCAAAACTCAAAGCTTCATCCAAACAAGATTTTGAAGTTTTTGTGGGAACAAATCCGAATGCTTCGAAAGTAGTTAGTTGTTATTCTCGTTTTGTTCCAGAACGAACAGACGATTATGCGTGGGAAAATAACAAAGTCGCTTTTAGAACCTACGGACCTGTAGCACAAAAAATGGTGGAAGATAAAGTTCCAGGCGGTACTTTAACGAGCGGAATGGACGCGTGGCTGAAAAGAGTCGATTATCCAATTATCAATAAATGGTACGAAAAAATGACTTCTGGAAAAGGAACGTATCATAAAGATACTGGCGAAGGTTTGGATAATTTTCATGTGGGCGATAGCCGTGGCATTGGCGGAATTGCAGTAAATGTAGATGGGAAATATTATTTTTCTAAGAATTTCATCAGCTGGAAAACCATCACGACGGGTCCAATTAGAACGAGTTTTATTTTGACTTACGCCGATTGGGATGCGAAAGGAAACAAGATAACCGAATCAAAATTAATTAGTTTAGATTACGGAAGTTATCTTTCTCGTTTTGAAACTACGCTTACCGGAGCAAAAACAATTTCAGTTGGATTGACTCTTCATGAGAAAAAAGGAACTATTGGTACAAACCTAAAAAATGGCTGGTTGAGCTACTGGGAACCAATCGACGATTCTGAAATCGGATTAGGATTAGTGGCTCCAAAAAACACTTTAGCAAGTTTTGACAATCACGTTACAAACGAAACTGATTTAAGCAATTTGTATGGAAATATTCCGCTTAAAAACAACAAGGCAATTTATTACACCGGTTTTGGATGGAAAAAAGGAAGTCCGTTTCAAAACAAACAAGAATGGGAAACGTATTTGACTTCTTTTGCAGAAAAAATTAATAATCCGCTTATTGTCAAAGTGAAGAAATAAAACTATTGGCCACGGGTTTTACGGATTTAAACAGGTTCATACTGATATACTTTTAAATATAACCTGTATAAATCAGCCTAAATCCTTAAAACCCGTGGGCTAATATTATCTTGAAGAAGGCAAATAATTTTCTTTTAGTATAATTTCTAAAGGAATATAGTGCGTGTTTTCGGCCGGCTCTTTAAGAACTAACTTTTTGTATAGATAATTAATTCCCATATAGCCTTGCTCCTCTGGCCTTTGGTTAATTAAGAAATCAATAACGCCCTTATTCAAATATTCGACATTCTCTTTCAATAAATCGAAGCCAATAATTCGCACGCCCTTAATATTGTTTTTTTCTAAAAATCGAGCGACAATATAAGCTCTTGAATTAGGCACAAAAACACTGTGAATGTCTTTAAACATCTCAAGATTGAGCTGGTCTGTTCCAGAATCTTTTACAGTAATTTCCGAAAACTTAAAATTGGTAAGATCATTATTATCTTTAAAATAAGAATAAAAGCCATCTATTCGTTGCAGATATACGGATGTACTTTCAATTTCTCTTGCAATTTTGAAAATCAAAACTTTCCTTTCATTTTTTACTGCAAAACTAATTAGTCTTCCGGCAAGGTAACCACTCTGAAAAGCATTTTGCCCCACATAAGCATGTTTGCTTTCTTCAGAAATATTTGAATCGATCATCACAACTGGAATATCCTTCTTTTCATATTCCTTTAAAAACCGAATGGAGTCTTCATAAAAAATAGGTGCAAAAAGCAATCCTTCGCAATCAAATTCCAAGACTTTTTTAATTTGCTTCTGAAAAGATTCTGTATTAAAATCGTAGAAAAAATAATCCAATACAATTCCGAATTTCACAAATTCTGCTGCCGCTTTTTCTACTCCCGAAATCTGACTTTTCCAATATTCCAAATTTTCATACTTCGGCAGAAAAACTGCAATATGAAATTTCTTATTTAATGCTAAATTACTCGCTAAAATATTTCGTTTATAACCATACTCTTCGATAATAGCATTCACCTTATCGACGTTCTCCTGAGCTACCTGTCCACGATTGTGAATAATCCTGTCGACCGTTCCTGGTGAGACATTAGCAAGTTCTGCAATTTTTTTAATCGTTATAATATCGCTTATTTTTAAGTTAAAAAATTCTATTAGCTCTGTAAAATTATTATTTTTTTTATCAAATATAAGTTGTTTTACATCACTTTTTATATACATTTGTAAAAAACCGTGTGCGTACACGCAAAAATACACAAACCATCAAAAACAGCACTATTTTTTGTGATATTTTTTTCGCTTTAGCGGAATGAAAAAATTTAATCAAAATTAATAATGATTACTGATTCAAAAAGTTCATTATCAAATATTTTAATCGAATCATTTAAACAAAAACTATAAATAATACAAAACGATAAAATAAGCTGTTTCAATTGTTTAAATTCAAGCGAAAAGCAAAACATGACAACAGGAATATAAATAACACGTAAATTACTAAAAACCAGTATTTTAAAATATTTTATCTAAACAAAAAAGTAAAGACTATTTGTTCTGTAAAAACAGACAATAATAAAATATAAAACCAAATAAAATGATAGTAGACTCATTACACAATGCAGCAAAATATTATGGATTACATCCGAATTTCAAAAAAGCTTTTGATTTTGTAAATCAGAATGATATTAGCGAGCTTGAAGAAGGCGTTATCGAAATTGCTGATGGACTTAAAGTAATTGTAATTGCAGGACAAGGAACAACTAAAGAGGAAAGCATAAAAGGTTTCGAATGCCATGACAAAAATATCGACATACAAATTGTTGTAAAAGGTCCAGAAACTTATGCATGGAAGCCAAGAGAGAAATGTGTAAGTCCAAATGGAGATTATAGTGATGAAAAAGATGTTCGTTTTTTTCATGACAAACCAGATATGTTTTTTCAGTTGCAGGAAAAACAGTTTACTATTTTATTTCCAGAAGATGTTCACGCCGCTATGATTGGCGATGGTCAATTGAAAAAACTTGTTTTCAAAGTAAAAATTTAATCATGAAATCTATTCAAAATACAATTGAAATTATTGCAAACCAAGGCATGCTCCCTTTGTATTTCAATACCGATCAAACAGTCAGTATAGAAGTATTACGTGCTCTATATAAAGCAGGAATCCGAGCAGTAGAATATACAAACCGTGGCTCAGAAGCTTTAGCAAATTTCAGAAAGATGGTTGAAGTACGAAATGCCGAAATGCCCGAAATGCTTTTAGGGATTGGAACCATTAAAAATGAATCACAAGCCAAAGATTTTCATAGTGCAGGCGCTGACTTTTTCATCAGTCCGGGTTTTGTTCCAGAAGTTGCGAACTTTCTAAAAAGCAACAACTTATTATACGCACCTGGATGCATGACGCCAACCGAAATTATTGCAGCTGAAAATGCTGGCGTTTCATTCATAAAACTTTTTCCTGGAAATATCCTTGGTCCTGACTTTATGAGCAGCATCAAAGATGTTTTTCCTAATTTGACTTTCATGGTCACTGGTGGTGTTGATACTACTTACAGCAGTATTCAGAGTTGGTTTACAGCTGGCGTAAATGCAGTTGGATTAGGAAGCAAATTGATTACTAAAAAGCGCATGATTGAAGAAGATTATGCAACCATCGAAAAGGAAACAAAAACGGTCCTAGACATTATTCAGACTACTAGAAAACAATCATAACTACATGGATTCATTATTAAACTTAAAAGGAAAAATTGCGCTTATAACAGGCGGTGCCGGCGTACTTGGAAGCAACTTTGCTAATGTTTTGGCCAAACAGGGCGTTATCGTTGGAATTGTTTCTCAATCGCTTCAAAAAGCGGAAAATACAGTAAAAACAATTGAAGAAAACGGCGGTCAAGCTTTTGCTGTTCAAGCCAATGTTTTGAATAAAGAAGAAGTAGAAAAAGTACGAGATCATATCGTTGAAAAATATGGCCGTCTGGATATATTGATCAATGCGGCAGGTGGAAATATGCCTGGGGCAACGATCCAGCCAGACCAAGCGGTTTATGACATGAAAACTGAAGATTTACAGCAAGTAATCGATTTGAATATCATTGGAACAATGCTTCCTTCTCAAGTTTTTTCGTCACTTTTTGCAAAACAAAAACAAGGAAACATCATCAACATTTCATCTGCTTCGGCACAAAGACCTTTGACAAGAGTTGTGGGTTATTCGGCTTCAAAAGCAGCAATTGACAATTTCACGCAATGGATGGCTGTTGAACTTGCCTCAAAATACGGCGAAGGCATTCGTGTAAATGCTATTTCTCCAGGTTTCTTCATTGGTGAACAAAACCGCGCCTTGTTGCTTACTCCAGAAGGAAATCTTACTCCTAGAGGCGAGAAAATCATCGGACAAACTCCAATGGGACGATTTGGAACCCCTGAAGATATAGACGGTGCCCTTTTATATTTATGCAGCGACATGTCAAAATTCGTTACCGGAACAGTATTAAAAGTAGATGGCGGTTTTGCTGCTACAAGTATTTAATTTTTTAAAACACAAAAATGGAACAAACATTAAGATGGTTCGGGCCAAATGATCCAGTTTCTTTACAAGATATTGCACAAACCGGAGCAACCGGAATTGTCACTGCTCTACATCATATCCCAAATGGAGAAGTTTGGAGCATTGATGAAATCATTAAACGAAAAGTTGAAATTGAACACCAAGACGGCGATCCTAAAAAAGGAGCTTCTGGCTTGACGTGGTCTGTTGTGGAGAGTATTCCCGTTCATGAAGACATCAAAAAGCAAACAGGAAGATACCTTGAATACATTGACAATTATAAAGAAAGTATTCGAAATTTGGCTTTGTGCGGCATCAAATGCGTATGCTATAATTTCATGCCGGTCTTAGATTGGTCAAGAACAGATTTATCCTATACTGTTGAAGACGGCTCTAAAGCGTTGCGTTTTGATATTAATGCTTTTGCTGCATTTGAATTGTATATTTTAAAACGTCCAGGAGCAGAAAAAGAATATTCTGAATCACAAATTCAAAAAGCAAAAAGCTATTTTGAAACAATGACTGCAGAAGACAAAATCAAATTACAGCAAAATATTCTCGCAGGACTTCCTGGAGCTGAAGAAGCGTATACTGTTGAAGATTTCTTGGTAACATTAAGTGCTTACAATCATATTGACAGGCAAGCCTTAAAAAATAATCTGTTTCACTTTTTAAAAGAAATTATTCCGGTTGCGGAAAGCAAAGGCGTTCTAATGGCCATTCATCCTGATGATCCTCCCTACCCGATTTTAGGCTTACCGAGAGTTGTCAGCACCGAAGAAGATTTGATCGAATTAATGAACGCAGCTCCTTCAAAATCAAACGGATTCACGATGTGTACAGGTTCATACGGCGTACGCGCCGATAACGATTTACCGGGAATAGTAAGACGTCATGGTGATAAAATGAATTTTATTCACTTAAGAAGCACACAGCGCGATGAAGAAGGAAGTTTTTATGAAGCAAACCACTTAGAAGGTGATGTTGATATGTATGAAGTCGTAAAAGCGATTCTTGAAGTTGAAAAAAGAAACAACAGCAAATTGCCAATGCGTCCGGATCATGGACACCAAATGTTGGATGATTTGAAGAAAAAAACAAATCCGGGGTATTCTGCGATTGGCCGTTTGAGAGGTCTTGCAGAGTTGCGAGGTCTTGAATTAGGAATTAAACGTTCTTCTTTTTAGGGACTAAGGCTCTAAGATACTAAGGCACTAAGTTTTTTTAAGCTTTGTGTTTTAGTCTCGCAATCCCGATAGTTATCGGGAGCTAAGACGCAAAGTTTCAAGTTCTATATGTCATTCCGAGAAACGAGGACACGAGCGACAGCGAACTGGCGTAGCAATCTTCACAAGTAGCTCCGCATAGAGTATCTCCACTCTTTGTAGAGCTCCTTGTGGAGATCCTTCCTTCGTCAGGATGACAAAAATCCGCTAAATCTGCGGAATCTGCGAGAGAAAAAAACTTAGTGCCCTTAGTGACTTCGTGGCAAACAAAAAAACTAACTAACCAAAATAACCACCAAAACCATGATTCGTCAAACCATTTTTATCTGTTGCTGTCTTTTTGCGAATAGCATTTCAAGTCAGCAACTGCCAAAAATCTTGTCGGATAAAACGAATTATCTGCCAGATTTTAGTTATGCGGGGTATCATTTCGGCGAAAGCCAAATTCCTGAAGCAAACGGGAAAATTATCAATGCAACAGACTTTGGTGTTAAAGCCAATGATAAGTTAGACGATTCAAAAGCGCTTTTAAAAGCTTTTAAAGCCGCAAATGCTGTTGACGGAAATGTGATCCTCCAATTGCCGGCTGGCAGAGTTATCCTAAGCGAAATTCTCTATATCGAAAAAAGCAATTTTGTACTTCGCGGTGCGGGTTCTGCTGAAAATGGCACGGAGATTTATTGCCCAAGACCGATGATGTATCTTAAGGATTCTGAGGCTTTATCAGAACTTCGTGAATATCTCACAACTTTGGACAAAAGACAACGCGAACCTGAAAACAATATTGACTTGCCTTTTTCACAATATGCTTGGTCTGGGGGTTTTATCTGGACGCAGGTTCCTGGCGAGCGTGTTAAATCATATTTGGACAAATACGAACCTGAATCGAATCCTTTGGCAAAAGTCAGTTCAGGGAAAATGGGCGAACATATTATTTCCGTTTCAGATGTGAAAGGCTTGAAAATTGGCGACATTGTCGAATTGCAATTATTTAATAAAGATGGCGAAAAAGGCGAAATTGTAAAAGACTTATACCAAGGAGCAAACGTAAAACCGGGTTCGCATCACTGGAAATACCCGAAACTTCCTATTGTAAGGCAACAAGTTGAAATCATCAAAATATCGGGTTCAAAAATCACTTTAAAAACGCCTTTAACCATTTCGATCAAACCAAGTTATCAAGCGCAATTGGTAGAATGGAAACATTTGAATGAAGTGGGAATCGAACATCTTCGTTTTACTTTTCCTGATATTCCAAGAGTGGCGCATCACGTTGAACCAGGAAATAACGGAATTTTCTTGACAAGACTTTTCAATAGTTGGGTAAAAGATGTCAAAATCACCAATGCTGACAGTGGAATATTAGCAGAGGAGGTAGCAAACACTACAATTCAGGATATTACAACAGACGGAACACATTTGGCGCACTACACTGTCACTTTAGGCGGTGTTCATAATATTTTGGTGAAGAATCTAAAAATATACAACTCGGCTGTTCATCCTTTAAGCTTCAACACCTTTGCGACTAAAAACGTCTATCAAGATTGTGAAATATTTACAGATCCCGTTTTAGACCAACATTCTGGAGCGAATCATCAAAATTTATTTGACAACATTACAGTTCATTTAAAAGCCGACAAAAATAATGGTTATGCCGTATTTGGTGGTGGTGGCGCCGATTATTGGAAACCGTCACATGCGCCTTTTAGTACATTTTGGAATTTAAACGTTCAGGTCGAAAATCCAGATCCAACAAAACCTGTTTTATTGTACGGAATGAAAGACGGTGCTTTTGCCAGAATTGTTGGCGTTCACGGAAATACAAAATTTGAAATCAAATACGACGTCGATCCATACATTGAATTTTTGAACGCATCAATAGAAAAAGCGCCTTCGCTATATGATTATCAGTTAAATAAACGCTTAAAATAGGTACAAAGAATCAAAAGGCACAAAGTTCCAAAGGTTTTTCACTCGCAAGTTAACCTTTGAACCTTTACCCCTTTGTCGCTTTGCACCTTAAAAATAATCTTAACCAAAAAAATAAATGCTATGAAATACACGAGCGTCTTTCTAGTTTTTCTTTTTATTTCAGGAAATCTGTTTTCCCAAAATAAATTTCGCCTTAAAAATTTCTCAACCACCGATGGGCTTTCACAGAGTTCGGTTATTGCCATTCATCAGGATAAATTTGGACAAATGTGGTTTGGAACCCGTGATGGTCTGAATAAATATGATGGAAGCCGATTCACTGTTTACAGGAATAACATTTCTGACAAATATTCCATCAGCAATAATGATATTCTATCTATAGAAGAAGATAATTCAGGGAAAATCTGGGTAGGAACCTACAACGGACTAAATTGCTATGATCCCGTTTCAAATCGTTTTACAAGATATTTAACAACCAAAGTCAATCATACCATAAACAACAGTGCGGTTTGGAGTCTTCGCGAAATTGGCAACGAAATATGGATTGGAACTTCAAATGGCTTAACGGTTTACGATAAAAAAACCTCAAAATTCAACTCTTTTTTTCATTCGGATGCTGATGCTTCTACCCTTCCAGCCAATAATATCCTAAGCATTTTAAAAACCAAAAAAGGTGAAATTTGGGTTGGAACTACAAAAGGTCTGTGCCAATTAACAAGCCGAAGAAATGGGAAGTTTTCATTTAAAAACTTTCCTTTAAATCCTGTTGACTTATTGACTGTACAATCTGTGATTGAAGCACAAGACGGCTCGTTATGGGTGGGGACAAAAAATAAAGGGCTTTTAAAATTCGACACCAAGAAAAAATCGTATGTTTCCTTTTTACCTCAAGAAAAATATCGTGAAATCAATACCGAAATTAGATCGTTAGTAATTGACAAACAAGGTTCGCTATGGATTGGTGCTTATGACGGAATTTATATTTTAGGCAAAGACAACAGTTTACAAAAAATCAATAGTAGTAATAACAGCACCGGAATCGAAAAAGTGAAATCCATATTTATGGATAAAAAAGGCTCGATTTGGATTGGCTGTTATTATAAAGGCGTAAATCTGTGGGATATTTCAAATGTCAATTTCTCCAATTACAATAAAACTTCAACCAAGATCCCGATGAGTTTTGATGTTGTAAGTTCTATTATTGCCGATAAAAATCAGAATATTTATTTCGGAACAGAAGGTGGCGGTATTACAATTTTCAATAAAAACACCGAAGTTGTAAACTACATCAACAGCAAAACCGGGCAAACTCATAAAGATGACATCAAAGCAATGTGTCTTTCTGAAGATCATATTTTATGGATTGGAACCTTTTCTAAAGGACTGTCAGCTTACAATACGATTTCAAAAAGAATTGAAGACAATCGAATTGCACCAGATTTAACCGCTTTTTTAAAAGAAAGCGGTGTCTACTCGATAAAAACGGAAGGGCCTATTTTATGGATTGGAACATTCGGAAAAGGATTAATTCGTTACAATACAATTAATAAGACTTTCGACCTAATCGGAAATGATGATACAAAACCTGTTTTTTTAACTAATAATATTATTCGAACCATTTTAGTCGACAAACAAAATTCGCTTTGGGTTGGAACTCAGAATGGTCTGAATCACATTCCATTACGTAATTTCAATACACAGAAATATTCGATACAACATTTCTTTTTCGATAATGCTACTTTAGCAGGCGATGATATTTTAACTCTCTTTCAAGACAGTCAAAATAAAATTTGGGTAGGTACTAAAGCAAAAGGATTACATTATTTTGACGGAAAAAAATTCAACCGAATTAATCTTAAAGTTGGAAATACAAATATTACGGCAATTCACTCGATTTTAGAAGATGACGATAAAAACCTATGGATCAGTACAAATCAAGGAATTATAAAATACAATCAGAAAAAGAAGTCGGTTTTGCTGTATGATCAAAAAGATGGTTTGGCAAGTAACGAGTTCAATGATAATTCGGCTTTGAAATTAGGCTCGCATCAATTTTATTTTGGAAGCCCTTCGGGAGCATCGTTTTTTGATGCGGATAAAATTTCTCTAAATCAGCATGCACCACAAGTTTTAATTACCGATTTGAAAATCAAAAACGAGACAATCAATGCACATGATAAAGATGGGATTTTAGAACAAAGTATTGGTTTCACTAAAACCATTACTTTAGATTATGACAAAGCAAATTTCTCCATCAATTTTGCGATTCCAAATTACATTCGTTCCAAAAACAATCAATATAGCTACCGTTTAGTGGGCTTAGAAAACAACTGGACAACCACTAAAAACAGCGAAGCAAATTTTGCCATTCAAAATGCAGGAACATACACTTTTGAGGTTCGTGGCGCTAATAACGACGGTGTTTGGAATCAAACTCCAACCACTTTAACCGTAATTGTAAATCCAGCCCCTTGGCGTAGTATGTGGGCATTTTTGCTTTACGGAATCATAATCGGATCAGGATTATATGGTTTGATTTGGATCATGAAATCAAAAACCAGATTGAAGCAAAAATTAGAACTGGAATATCTGGAAACACAGCGTATTGAAGAAAACAACAAATTGAAACTGGATTTCTTTACTAATATTTCGCATGAATTCAGAACGCCTCTGACCTTAATTTTAGGTCCGTTACAACAAATACTAGCCGATTATAATGGTACTAACGAAATGTACAAGAAGCTTTTAGTCATTGAAGGAAGTGCCAATCATCTTTTGAGTTTAATTAATCGTTTGATGGATTTCAGAAAACTGGAAAATCATCAAGTTTCATTGGAATCGGCAAACGGAAATATTGTCAAATTCACTAAAGAAATCTTTTTATCCTTTATCGAATATGCCAAAGATGGCGGTTACGATTACACTTTTGAAACTGAAAACGAAGAAATTCTGGTTTATTTTGACCGATACAAATTGGAACGCGTTTTTTATAATTTGATTTCGAATGCTTTTAGATATACACCAAAAGGCGGTTCGATCAATGTCAAAATAAATCAAGACTCACAAAATCTTTTTATTGCTGTTGAAGATTCAGGTGTTGGAATTTCGGAAGAGCACATTGACAAAATTTTTGATTTGTTTTTTGAAATTCCGATGCACAATCAGGTTCAGAAAAATTACAATAAAGGAACCGGAATTGGGCTTTCGATTGTAAAAAACATTGTCGAACTCCACAAAGGCAAAATTGATGTTACGAACAAAGCTACTGGAGGTGTAGTTTTCAAAGTGACTTTGCCGCTTGGACGCGAACATCTTTTAGACAACGAAATTATTTCAGATTTTAAAATCAGTGATGATATTGAACAATACAATGCGCAACTTGAACCTTCGGAAATTACCGAAAATGAAGATCTTGAGGATTTAATTGTCAATGAAGAAAAACAAACCATTTTAATTGTTGAAGATCATAAGGTTTTGAGAAAATTCATGAAAAATCTTCTCAAGAAAGACTACAATATTATTGAAGCTGAAAATGGTAAAATTGCATTAGAAAAAGCGCTAAAATTTGTACCTAATTTGATTATCAGTGATGTCATCATGCCGGAAATGGTAGGAACCGAATTATGCTCTAAAATCAAAGAAAACATCAAAACGAGTCATATTCCAGTCATATTGCTGACTTCAAGGTCTTCGTTGGTCTACAAATTTGAAGGATTAGAAAGCGGTGCGGATGACTACATCAGTAAGCCTTTCAATTTAATGGAATTCAAACTTCGCGTAAAAAATCTTTTAAATACAACTGAACGCTTAAAAATCAAATTCTCAAGTGAAGACAATTTTATTCCATCAGAAATCACAGTTTCTTCATTGGACGAAGAACTATTGAAAAAAGCTTTCAAAATTGTTGAAGAAAATATTTCGAATGAACAATTCGATATTCCGTTTTTTTGTTCAGAATTAGGTGTCAGCAGAACCATGTTGTTTCTAAAAATAAAAGCTTGGACAAATTGTACGCCAAACGAATTCATTCATGAAATCAGATTAAAACGTGCTGCGCAATTATTGGAACAAGACAAGTTGACGGTTTCTGAAATCAGCTATAAAGTGGGCTTCAATAACCCGAAATATTTCAGCAAATGCTTCCAGAAAAAGTATGGTGAAACGCCTTCACAATATGCTGACAAATTTTACAAATCTTCAACCGTAATCTAGCAATCCTAGTATTTTAAGGGCTTAAAAAAGGGTATCTGTATTTTTAGATACCCTTTTTTGTATTTATATATCGTTTTCGGCTTCTACATTTGCGGTATGAAAATCAAAAAACCGAACTATTCGTTTCTTCAAACTTTATTTGTCGTAATCATAATCGGAATGAGTTTATTGCTTTTCTATTTTATCTAACCTTAACCTTAAAACCAAAACAATGACTGATCACCAACCAAAAAATCAAATACTATACATGATGTGTTTTTGATATGTGTATTTTTGACACATAGATATGCAAGAACTTATATAGATTAATTACATTTAATAAAAATACAGAAATGATTCCAAACCCAAATTTAAAGCCAATCAATTTTGGTTATTTAAAACAGTCCATTAATTAGTAATATGAATAAAGTTAGTTTCATTTCTTTAATTCTGGGATTTGCATCGCTGACAGTAGCGTGCAAATCCGGAATTAATTCTCAAAAAACAGTTGTCTCTCCAGCGACAGAAAAATTGCTGGAAACCCGTTACAAAATGTTGCTCGATTATCCAGTCGATTCACTTTCGATGCCACGAAGCATGGATATCAAAACTAATGAAATTCGAAAAGTACGTTCGTATGATTGGACAAGCGGTTTTTACGCCGGAAATCTTTGGCAGTTATACCGACTTACAAACGATCCTAAATACAAAGAACAAGCTCAAAAATGGACGCCTTTTAGCAAAGTAGAAAGTGTCAACCGTACTTCGCATGATGTAGGTTTTAAAGTGTATTGCAGTTTTGGAGAAGCTTATAAAGTAGAACACAAAAAAGAATATGCAGCTGTAATCATTAAAGGTGCAGAAACTTTATCCGGCAGATTTGATCCAAAAATAGGCGCGATTCGTTCTTGGGATTTCAATAAAAAAGTCTGGGATTTCCCTGTAATTATCGATAACATGATGAATTTGGAATTGCTTTTTGAGGCTTCAAAATTATCTGGGAATCCTAAATACCGCGAGATTGCCATACAACATGCCAATACTACTTTAAAAAATCAATTTAGAGAAGACAATTCGTGTTACCACGTTATTGATTATGATCCAAAAACGGGTAATGTCAGAATGAAAACCACCCTTCAAGGATATAATGATGATTCGGTTTGGGCGCGCGGACAAGGCTGGGCAGTTTACGGATTTACAATGTCTTATCGATACACAAAAGATCCGGCTTATTTAAAACAAGCCGAAGCTACAGCAAAGTTTTTTATGAGCAATAAAAACTTGCCAGAAGACGGAATTCCGTATTGGGATTTTAAGGATCCAAGTATTCCCAATGCAGCACGAGATGTTTCGGCAGCTATGATTATGGCATCAGGATTATATGAATTGTATGGCTACACAAAGAATAAGAGTTATTTGGCTTTCGCCAATAAACTAATGACTTCAGTGCAGTCTGACAAATACATATTAAACGAAAACATTAAAGCTCCTTTTCTATTCGATCATAGCACAGGAAACTGGCCAAAACATGATGAAATTGATGTCCCGATGATTTATGCCGATTATTATTTTTTAGAAGCATTGCTTAGAGAAAAAGTGACAAAGTAACAGAGTTATAAAGGGACATAGTTTTTTAGCCTTTGCCCCTTGTTACTTTGCAACTTTGCCACTCAAAAAAAAGCCTTATTAACTATGAAACAACCACAAAACCATACATTTTTACTTTTTACACTTTTTGTTTTTTTTCAGATTTGTCTGAGCAGCAGTTTTGCTCAGACAAAGATGAATATTAATGACAACTGGCTTTATTTAGAAAACCATACTTCAAGCCTCAGCGAAGCTCAAAAAAATCAGAATTGGGTTTCATTGAACTTGCCTCATACTTGGAATGCAGAAGATGCAACCGACTTATATCCGGGATATAGACGCGACGCTAGCTGGTATCAAAAGAAATTAAATATTCCTCAAATTGACAAAAATCAGCGTTATTCTTTATACTTTGAAGGTTCAAATATTACGACAAAAGTATATGTAAACGGTAAAGAAGCTGGATCACATATTGGCGGTTATATCGGTTTTTCAATCGATATTACGAATTTGATTAAAGAAGGAAACAATGATATTTTTGTTCGTGTTGACAACAGTTATGATATCGAGATTATTCCATCTCAAAAAAGCGATTTTTTTATTTATGGCGGTATTACGCGTGATGTCTGGTTCGTTTCTAAATACAAAAGTCACATTGAAAATCTAAAAATTACAACTCCAGAAGTTTCGGCTAAAAAAGCTTCAGTACAAATTGTTTCTTCAATTGCAAATCCTGATAATTCAAAAGATTTGTCATTAACGGTAACTTTAAAAACTCCGAAAGGAAAAAAAGTAGCCAGCAAAACAATTTCTGTTTCGGAGAAAACTTCGACAATCACTTTTGAAAACATCAAAAACCCCGAACTTTGGGATACAGATAATCCAAATTTGTATAAACTAACAGCTTCCTTATCTGAAAAAAATCAAATAAAAGACAGTGTTGTTGAAAAAGTTGGTTTCAGATGGTTTGAATTCAAAGATCACGGTCCTTTTTATTTGAATGGAAAACGACTTTTAATTCGCGGTACGCATCGTCATGAAGAGCAAGCAGGTGTTGGTGCCGCTATGACAAATGCACAACATTGGGCGGATATGAAATCGATCAAAGAAATGGGCGCAAATTTTGTTCGTTTGGCGCATTATCCACAAGATCCAGAAGTTTACAAAGCTTGTGACGAATTAGGATTATTGGTTTGGGATGAATTGCCTTGGTGTCGTGGCGGAATTGGAAATGAGGTTTGGAAAACGAATGCCAAAAACATGTTGGAAGAAATCATCAATCAAAATTATAACCATCCGAGTATCATACTCTGGTCTTTAGGGAATGAAATAAACTGGCTTCCAGATTTTCCTGACGGAGATAATCCAGAAAAAACAAATGCATTTTTAAATGAATTAAATGATATTGCGCACAAACTTGATCCAACAAGAAAAACGGCAATCAGAAAATATTATGAAGGTTCTCATATTGTCGATGTCTTCTCTCCTTCTATTTGGTCAGGTTGGTATTCTGGCAGTTATAAAAGCTATCAAAAAGCAATTGACGTTTACAAAAAAGAATACAGCCATTTCATTCACGCCGAATATGGTGGAGACAGCCATGTGGGACGTCATAGCGAAAACCCAATTACAGGCGAAAATGTCATAAAAGCCGAAGGTTGGGAAGAAGCTATCGTACAAACTAAAGTGGCCAATATTGCTCAAATTGGCGACTGGAGCGAAAATTACATCGTTGATTTGTTTGACTGGCATTTGCATATATCCGAGAATGACCCAACTTTTGTGGGAAATATTCAATGGGCATTCAAGGATTTTGCAACGCCGTTACGTCCGGAAGATGATATTCCTTATATGAATCAAAAAGGATTGACAGACCGAAACGGAATTCCGAAAGACGCGTATTATGTTTTCAAAAGCTATTGGGCAAAAGAACCTTTTGCATACATTGAATCACATACCTGGACAGAACGTCAAGGTCCTGAAAATACGCCAAGAACAATCAGCGTTTTCAGTAATTGTGAGAAAGTGACATTTTTCCATAACGGAAAATCAATGGGTGAAAAACAACGCAATCTTTCGCTTTATCCTGCAAACGGTTTGACTTGGGATATTAATTTCACAAAAGGAGAAAATATCTTAGTTGCCATCGGAAAAACAAAAGAAGGAAAAACAGTTTCGGATACTTTAAAAGTTAATTATCGCTTCAAGAAAAATGAAGCAGCAACATCGCTTCAATTATCTTCTGAAAAATTAAAAAATGGCAATTATCTGGTAACGGCAATTGCGATTGACAACAATAATTTGCGTTGTTTGGATTATGAAGAAAGTGTTTATTTCCAATGCATCAAAGGTGGAAAAACTTTAAGAAACCAAGGAACTCCAACCGGAAGCGAATCCATCAAAATGGCAAATGGAAAAGCATCAATTGAAGTAATTCCAGACGGTTCGAATACTCCAATTGAAATGACGGCCCTTAACCAAAGCTTTAAAGGAGAATATTTGAAGATTCCTGTGAATTAACATAAAGACCAGAGATTTTTCTATAAAAATGATAAAGGAGAAAAATCATTACCAATTCATTAACAAAAAATGAACTGTAATTATATGATTTTTCTCCTTTATTAACTTACTTTGTAGTTATTCTAAAAATTGTAATCCTATGAAAAAATTTTATTTATTAGCAGTTACTTTGTTTGCTGCTTTTACAGTTCAGGCACAAGATGTGGTGAAATTTGCTCCGCTTGATGCTAGTCCAGCTGATATTGCGTATTTCCCAAACCGATCTGTTAAATTCAAAAAAACAGATACTCCAAACCCAGTTGTCAAAGTTCTTTACTCAAGACCTTCTGTAAAAGGAAGAACTATTTTTGGCGACATTGTAAAATTTGGAGAAGTTTGGAGAGTTGGTGCTAACGAAAATACAGAAATCAAATTCTACAAAGACGTAACAATTGGTGGTAAAAAAGTTCCTGCAGGATACTACAGTTTATTTGCTATTCCAGAAAAAGACAAATGGACAATCATTATCAATAAAGAATTAGATTTATGGGGAGGTTATGCTTATGACGAAAGCAAAGACGTTGTAAGAGTTTCAGTTCCTGTTAAACCAGTTTCTGATGTTATCGAAGCTTTATCTATCGCTTTTACAACGCAAGGAAATGTAGCTAATTTAGTTATTGGGTGGGACAAAACAACAGTTGAATTGCCTATTACGGTTAAATAAGTTTTATTAACTACAATATATGCCACAAAGGCACAAAGTCGCAAAGTTTTTTTAAGCTTTGCGATTTTTTTTTACCGCAAGGTTCGCATGGCTTTTTTAATCTCGCGAAGTCGCAAAGGCGCAAAGTTTATTCATACAGATTATTACACAATCTTGTCATTTCGACGAAGGAGAAATCGCACTAGAAATTCCGCAAAGAATTGTCTCCAATCTTTTTCGATTACCGCGTGCGATTTCTCCTTCGTCGAAATGACAAAAATGAGGTTACTTTGCAAAAAAACTTCGCGTCTTTGCTCCCGATAGCTATCGGGATTGCGAGATTTTTTCATAACAAAAAAATCCCTTTAAGATCAGCCTTAAAGGGATTTTTTGAAATTTTATATACTTAAACCTTTACAGTCTCTATAATCTTATCTAATGTAATTGGCAAATCTCGAACACGTTTTCCTGTTGCGTTGAAAACCGCATTTGCAATTGCAGGCGCCATTCCAACTAAGGCTGTTTCTCCCAAACCTTTTGTTCCCATTGGATTGCTAATCGGGTCTTTTTTATTGACGAAGAAAACTTCCTGTTTTTCAATATCAGCATTTACAGGGACGTGATAATCGGCAAAATTATTATTGATGGGACGACCAAAACGATGATCGATTTCTAAAGCTTCCATCAATCCCATTCCGATTCCGCCAACCGCTCCGCCAAACATTTGTCCCGCCGAAGTTTTTTGACTGATTACAGTTCCGATATCCGCACAAGAAACCACATGCGCTAATCTAATTTTTCCGATATTCGGATTCACTAAAACTTTTACAAAATGAACTGAAAACGAATAAATCGAATATTTTCTTGCTTCTTCTGTTCCTTTTGACATATTTTCAACTGCAAAATCTTCCAATTTGTTTGATGCCAATAAAGAAGCTAAAGAAACGGTTTTTGAATTGTTTTTTGAAGAAACTACACCATTTGCAAAAGTCAGATCGGTAATTGCAGTTCCTTTAAAAGTTGGGGTTTCGCTAGCTAATCCCAGAATTTTGCTGACCAATAAATTACACGAATCATGAACTGCAGAACCCACAGATGAAGTCGTCGCCGATCCTCCTTGCGTTGGACCTTTCGGCAAACCGCTTTTTCCCATTTCTACAATTACATTTTCAGACGGCATTGCCATAATTTCGGCACCAATAGCTGTCATCATCGTTGCCGTTCCTGGCCCCATGTCGTTGACACTGCATTGTAGTACTAAATTTCCATCAGCTAAAAATTTTGCTTTCACAGTTGTAGCGCTTCTATAACAACCAAAAGTTCCCGTTCCCATTCCGTATCCCACCAACCATTCTCCTTCACGAACAGATCCCGGTTTATTTTTACGGTTTTTCCAACCGATGCGCTCCATTCCGCCTTCATAGCATTCTAACAGGTATTTACTGCTCCAAGGTTTATTTTGTTCCAAATCTTTCTCAGCATAATTGCGTTTACGGAATTCAATTGGATCTAAATCTAATTTATAAGCCATTTCGTCCATGGCACATTCTAAGGCAAAAGAACCTGTTGCTTCTCCCGGACCACGCATCCATATTGGCGTACAGGTGTCTAAAGGCACAATACGATAACGTGTTGAAACATTGGCACAATCATAAATAAATCTAGACATGTTTACCGTTCCTTCCATGAAATCTTCATAGCTTGAAGTCATTGCAACTGCTTCGTGCGTCAAGCCAGTCAATTTACCATCTTTGGTAGCGCCTAAACCCATTTTCTGAATTGTGTAAGGTCTGAAACCAACATTAGTAAACATTTGTTCGCGATGCAAAACCAATTTCACTGGACGATTTAGTTTTTTTGCACCAATCAACGCCGCAATTTCATACGGCCAAGTGTGCAATCCCATTCCGAATGCACCACCAATATATTCCGAATGTACCGAAACATCTTCTGCAGGAATTCCGAAAACCTCACCAATACTTCTTCGAGTTCCCTCGACACCTTGGCTTTTCGTATAAACAATTGGCTTATTTCCTTCCCATTTAGCAATTATATTCGCCAATTCCATTGGATTATGAACTTCAGTCGGAATCGTATATTCGGTTTCTAAAACAACCTCCGCATTTTTATAACCGTCATGTTCGCCACGGTGATAATCATTTCCTTTATCGGTTTCGACTTTCTTTTCTTTATCAGCAGCTTTTTTCAGCTCAGTCGAATGTTCTTCTTTTAGATAATCCGCTTTTATCAAACTCGCCGCATATTGCATTCGCTCAAACGAATCGGCAATTACAAGTGCAATTGGTTGATCGTAGTACAAAATCGAATCATCTTTGAAAATTTGGAGCGGTTGCCCAAAATTATGCTTGTCTTTCGCTTTTTGATATCCAGAAGGTTTGTCAACATTCAAATGTGTGATTACAGCCAAAACTCCCGGCGCCCATTCTGCTTTTTTAGTATCAATGGTTTTAATTCTTCCTTTTGCAATCGTACTTCCCACCAAACAGGCATAAACCACGCCATCCGTTTTATATTCAGCCGAATAAGTTGCAGAACCTGTTACTTTAGCAAATCCATCTACTCTATTTATATTACTTGTCTTGCTCATAATTCAATTTATTTAGATGATGCTATAGTTAATGCTTCTACAATGGCATTTGGTCCAAGAGTCAATTTGAAATCATTGTCTCCATAACTTTTTGCGCCTTTCATTGCCAAATTAGCGGCCTGTCTAAAAGTATTTTCAGAAACTGTTTTTCCTTTCAAAAATTCTTCTGCTTCTGTCAATCTCCAAGGTTTATGTGCTACACCGCCCATTGCTAAACGCGCGCTGTTTATTTTATTATTTTGAATATCTAAAGCCACCGCTACAGAAACCAATGCAAACGCATAACTAGATCTGTCACGAACTTTTAAATAATGAACATTTTTATTGAAATTATTATCCGGAATTTCAACAGAAGTAATCAATTCTTTATCCAGAAGCGTATTGTCTTTTTCTGGTGTATTTCCAGGTAAACGATGAAAATCAGTGAATTTAATTTGTCTTTTTCCCTTTGGTCCTTCTACCAAAACTGTTGCATCAAGCGCCGCCAAAGCCACACACATATCACTTGGATGAACTGCAATACAACTTTCAGATGCACCAAAAATTGCTGCCATTCTATTTGATCCGCCAATCGCACCACAACCGCTTTTTGGAACTCTTTTGTTGCATGGCATATCAGGATTATAAAAATAAGAGCAGCGCGTACGTTGTAACATATTTCCACCAACAGTCGCCATATGTCTGATTTGTTGTGATGCTCCAGCCGCTAAAGCCAATGCTAACAAAGGATGTTTCTCTTTTATCGAAGGATCTTCAGCAACTTGGCTGTTTTTTGCCAGTGCACCAATTGATACTTTTCCGCTCAAGAATTCAATCTTTTTTAAATCTAAAGCCGTAATATCAACCAATTTATCTGGAGTGGCGATGTTCTTTTTCATCAAATCAACAAGATTTGTTCCTCCTGCAATAAACATAGCCGAACTTTCTTTGCTAATATTTGATACCGCAGAACTTGCTGATAACGCTTTTATTATTTGGAAATTTTTCATGACAGCATCCCTCCTTCCTTCACTTCAGTAATTGCATCAACGATATTATGATAAGCACCGCAACGGCAAATATTACCGCTCATATATTCTCTAATTTCTTCTCTGCTATTGGCATGACCTTCTTTAATGCAGGCAATTCCGGACATGATTTGTCCCGGTGTACAATAACCACATTGAAAACCATCATGTTTAATGAAAGCTTCTTGCATTGGATGCAATTTTTTTCCCTTCGAAAGTCCTTCGATTGTGGTTACTTGAGCATTTTGTTGCATGGTTGCCAATGTCAAGCAAGATAAAACTCGGGTTCCGTTTATATGAACTGTACATGCACCACATTGCCCGTGATCACAACCTTTTTTTGTTCCGGTAAGTTGCAATTGCTCTCTTAACAAATCAAGCAAAGTGGTTCTTGGTTCGATATTAAGATTGTGTTTTTTGCCATTTACTTCAATAGAAAGCGGCACTGTCTCTAAATATTCGGCTATTTTTTCATCCCATTTATTCTCAGAAGCCATCACTAAAGATGGTGGTGTCAAAGCGAGAGCCGTCAAAAGCCCCGATTTTTTTATAAAGTCACGACGGGAATTTGCATTTTCCTCTGTTGCTTTATTCTGATTTGTTTTTTTAGAAGCCATTCAGTCTATTTTTTAAATTAGCAGAAACACCTTAGTTATTCTAACAAATTTAACAATCTTAAAGCATAAAAAATTATAAAATTCAAACATTAGCTTTATTTAGAATAATTACAATTTTGTTTTTATTTAACCGCAAAGCACGCAAAGATGTACGCTAAGGACGCAATTTTTTTTCTCACGCAGATTTAGCAGATCAAGCAGATTATTGTGGCGCTTAAAAGATTTACGCTGATTTTTTTATGAAGAAATAAAATAATCTGCTAAATCTGCGGGAAACAATTTTATACGCTTTCAATCGGATTTTTATTTTTTCTATTTTTCGAAGAATGTTTTCAAAATTGTATTTTTACTGAATTAAGTCCGAATTATGTCCCAGCAATCAAACATTTATCTTGACAACAATGCCACAACTCGAGTTGATGATCGTGTTTTGGATACGATGATTCCGTATTTTAAAGATTCATATGCAAATGCTTCAAGTTCTCACATTGCCGGACTTAATGTGAATGAAGCTGTTGAAAATGCTGCATGGCAAACTGCAAGTCTTATTGGTGCTAAAGAAGACGAAATCATTTTTACTTCTGGCGCAACCGAATCGATAAATTTAGCGATGAAGGGTTTGACAAATCATGACCGAAAGCATATTGTTACTGTTACAACAGAACATAAAGCAGTTTTAAAGACCTGCGAGTTTATGGAATCTCTTGGTTTTGAAATTACTTATTTACCAGTCGCTTCAAATGGGATTTTAAATCTTGAAGCTTTAAATCAAGCCGTAACAGATAAAACATTGTTAGTCGCAGTGATGATGACAAATAATGAAACTGGCGTTTTGCAGAATATTAAAGAAATTGCCCAAATTATCCACAGAAAAAATGCTCTTTTGATGTGTGATGCCACTCAAGCTGTCGGCAAAATTCCAGTTGATGTAAAGGAACTCGGAATTGATCTTTTGCCTCTTTCTGCCCATAAATTTTTTGGACCAAAAGGCGTTGGCGCGCTTTATGTTTCGGCGAAAGCCAAAATTAAACTGGAACCGCAAATTCATGGTGGCAATCAACAACGAAAATTACGAAGCGGCACGCTGAATGTTCCGGGAATTATAGGTTTAGGGAAAGCGAGCGAGATTGCACTAAACGAAATGAAAAGCGATCAGGAACGAATTGAAAAATTAAGAGCCAAACTAGAAAACGGTTTGTTGCAATTTGAAGGTTCTTTCATAAACGGAGATTCTTCTAACCGAATTTACAATACCACAAATATTTGTTTTCCGAATGTAAATTCAGAACAATTGATTTTAGCTTTGGGAAATATTTCAGTTTCAAATGGTTCTTCTTGTTCCGCTGTAACTTCTGAACCTTCGCATGTTTTAAAAGCAATGGGATTATCGGATGAAAATGCTTTGAGTTCTATTCGTTTTAGTTTAGGAAGATTTACAACAAATGAAGAAATTGAGGAAACTATTGAACAAGTGCTTTCATTGGCACGACAGTTATGTTTTTAAGTTTATTGCACGCAGATTTTACTGATTTAAGCTGATTTACATCGATTTTTTTAAAACTAATCTGCTAAAATCTGCAAAATCTGCGTGAAACAAAATCATATTAATCCGTTTAATCTGTGGCAAAAACTAAAACTCAGAAATCAATTTATTATAATCGTCTTCGGTGTCGATATCAATGTTTCCATTTTCAAACAAAACTGAAGCTGTATCCTCTGAAAATTTATTGATTATTTTTTTTGCGCCTTCCTGCCCTTTCAGTTCTAACAATTCATTAAAATATTTTTTATTGAAAAGAACTGGCGTTCCCAATGTTTCTGAATACGCCGAAGCCACAATTCCCTTTCCGGTTTTATGATGTTCCTGAATCAAACTTTCGAAAATTAAACTCGAAACATACGGCTGATCGCAAACTGCAAAAATACAATTTTCACAATCAGGATATAAGCTCAATAATTTATGAAGTCCGTTTACAATGGAAGACGACATTCCCGATTCCCAATCAGGATTAAAGCTTATTTTTATTTTTGACGGATCAAGTTCTTCTTCTATCAATTGATGATTGGCGCCAGTTACGACAATAATTTTTACAGCTGGAACAAAAGAAGCTTCGGCAATTGTATTTTTCAAAAGTGTAGAATCTTTATATCCCAAAAGCTGTTTTGGTTGCCCTAATCTTGAAGAATTTCCGGCGGCCAAAATCACAATCCCAATTCTATTTTCATCTTTCTGCTCCATAATAAATTTCGTCATGAATTTTACCCGACTTGTATTTTAAAGAAGTTCCAATTTTTCCCGATTCATAAGCTTTGATTTCAGAAACGATTGACAAAGCGATTTCCTCTGAAGTTTCGGCACCAATATCCAGTCCAACTGGGCTGTGGATTCTTTTTAGTTGCTCATCATTTACTGAAATTCCTTCCAATTGAAGATCATCGAGCATTCTGTCCAGTTTTGATTTTGGGCCAAGAATTCCAATATATCGGCAATCTGTATTCAATAATAATTTCAAAACAGCCAAATCATATTTGTAATTGTGCGTCATCAAAACAAAAAAAGTTTGATCGTCGATATTTACATTTTCCAAAAAATCCTCCGCCTTTACAACAGAAACTTTATGCGCCGATGGAAAACGTTTTTTCGTTGCATGCGCATTTCGTCCGTCGCCAATCGTTACTTCCCATCCTAATAAAGCGGTCATTTTCACCAATGGTTGCACATCATTTCCAGCTCCTGCAATTACTAATGAAACGGGAGGTTTTATGTATTCAATTAAGGCTTCATCTTCTGAATTTTCTTTGATTTTCTTTACCGAAGTCATTTTGGTCAGAAGCACTTCTTTTGCCTCGGAAATTAAATTTAATCCATTGTTATTGTGATGCAAAACTGGGCTGTCTTTTCTGAAAAACAAACTTGTTCCAATTTGATTTGCTCTTTTATTTAATGAAAAAATGCTAATAATTACCGCTTCTTTTCTTTCTGATTTTAATTGGCTCAAAAGCTGAATTGGATTATTTTCTAATTCGTCATCAATGTATTCGAATAAAATATGGACAATTCCGTTGCAACCTAGTTGAAGACCAATTTCAGCATCGTCTTCATTGCTTGTATTGTAAGTAACTAATTTATTCTGCTTTTGATTGATGGAAAGAAGCGCTTTTCGCAATGCATCGCCTTCCAGACATCCTCCACTTATAGCGCCAGTCAGCAAACCATCTTCGGTAACTAGCATTCGCGCGCCTGGTTGTCTGTATGACGAACCTTCCACTTTAACGACTGTTGCCAAAGCTGTTTTTTTGCCTTCTGATTTTGCTTCTGAATATGCTTTTAAAATTTCGCTGATTTCCTTCATAAAATAATTTTCACCAGTAAAATAAATCGCTGATGATTCTTTTAAAGTTTAAAATTAAAAAATAATATAAACTTACACGCAGTAAAATCACTTAAGTTGAAAATATTCGGTGTTTGCTTAACAATCTGGAAACAATTATTTTTTCTTGCAATATCATTTGTATAAGTAAGTTTTGTATTTTTATAATTAGCAAAAAAAATATTACCTAACCTTAATAAAAAGCTACATGGGAAAATTTGTAATTACTAAAAGAACCAACGGAGAGTTTCAATTCAATTTAAAAGCTGGAAATGGCCAGACTATTTTGGCAAGTGAAGGGTATACAACTAAAGCGGCTTGCACAAACGGAATTGAGTCTGTAAAAACAAACTCGCAAGACGATGGCCGTTTTGACAGAAAAGAATCAAGCAACGGAAAACCTTATTTCAACCTAAAAGCCAGCAACGGACAAATCATTGGAACAAGTGAAATGTACGAAAGTGTTGCTTCTAGAGAAAACGGAATCGAATCTGTAAAGAAAAATGCTCCTGACGCTGAAACTGATGATCAGACTGCATAAGCCTTACAATTTTATATAAGACAAGGCGGTTTCTTTAATAGAAACCGCCTTTATTTTTTTATAAAAGTTCTTTCTTCCAAGATTTTATATAATCGACTTCAAACATAATTTTTCGCCCATTTTGATCTTTAATCACAAATTCACCTCCTTTATTAAAAATGGTAGGATAAAAATGAAATGAAGCTAGAGAACTCAGAAACCATCTGTATTCTTTATTATTAAGACTTACAAAAATTAGTTCTTCATCTGTGAGGCAAAGTTTTCCAGACACCAAATCGTCTTCAATTTGATGATTCGCTATCCCTTCCAATCTTGATTTTACAGCATCATCAGCTTTAAAAGTAATAGCTCTTAACTTCTTTTCTCTTTTTGTAAATCTACTATATATCAGTCCATTGATCAATAAGGTTATTAGTGCAATTGGGATAGAAACTTTGAGAACACTTTTAGCTGGAATGCTGCAGATAAAGCCAAGAAGATGACATAAAAGAAAATAATAAATTCCGTACGCGATTCCGTTTCCTGCAATTTTTTTCAACTTATCAATCATAATTAATTTAGTAGTATTTTATTCTGTTCAACTAAAAGTAAAGATGCAATTTTTATTTAATTTTTCTTTACGGAAAACCTCAACCAGAACGAACAATAAAAAAGCTGTTTCTATAAATCTAGAAACAGCTTTTTTCATTGAAAATTAAACGCTAAAAATTATTTTTTAAGAGCCGAAACACCACTATGCGTTGGAACAACTTGTTTGATGCTTCCATCAGCATTGAACTCTAATTTATCCATACAAACTTCACGGTGGAAACCTCCTGCGTCGCCCATTTTAATTCCGGTTGGGTAAGAGAATCTGTGATATGTAATGTACCATTCATCTTTGTTTGGGATTTGTAAAATCGAGTTATGTCCCGTTGCATAAATTCCTTGATCTGGAATTCCTTGAATTACGATATTGTTTTGCGGAATTTCAATTGGCCCAAGAGGCGATTTTGAAGTTCCGTATCTTACTTTGTAATTCGGACTTCTGGTATCGTCTTCGCTCCAAAGGAAATAATACGTTCCTTTTCTGTAAAATATATACGTTCCTTCACGGAAAGTTTTATCGACTTTGATCACTTGTGTGCTTTCTGGTTTAAGCGAAATCATGTCTGCATTCAATTCGGCTACAGCCATATATCCGTTGCCCCAATACAAATAACTTTTTCCCGATTTTGGATCAGTGAAAACGTCTGGATCAATTTCCTGACCGCCTTTTATGCCTTCTGGTCTTGTGCTAACCAATGCTTTTCCACTGTCCGTAAATGGTCCAGTTGGATTATCTGAAGAAGCTACACCAATTTTTTGTGCCGCTGTGAAATAATAGAAATACTTGTATTTTCCTTTGATCTTTTTCTCTACAATACATGGCGCCCATGCATTTCTGTTTGCCCAAGTAACATCTTTTTTCAAGTCGATGATGATTCCTTCGTCTTTCCAATCTACTAAATCGTTAGATGAGAATGTTTTGAAATAATAACCCGACCAACCATCAAATCCGTCGCTTGTTGGGTAGATGTAATATTTTTTGGTTTTGTTTGAATACAAAATTTCAGGGTCGGCATAATAACCTTCTAAAACAGGATTATTATTTACTTTCGGAAGTTTTTCTGGCGTTCCCCATTTTGCTGTAATTCTTTTTAATTCAGAACGCGTAATTGGTAATATAGTTCCGTGACGCGGATTAAAATCCATTGAAATATCATTGTCTATAACTGTAAAGTTTTCTAAATCTTTACTTTTTGTAAACTGATATCTTCCTTTTGTGTAAACATCATACATCAAAATATAATCGTCAGAATTGTTCAGTTTGAAAACACTAGAACCTTCAACACCGTCGTTTGTTTGTTGCAGATAATTATCATTTTCTGTCCAATTTCCCGAAGTCAAATCAGTTGTTGTAGCGACTTTAATGCCGGCTTTTCCACCTTCGGTTTTATAAAAAAGATGATACACGCCGTCTTTTTCAATTATATCGCCGTCAATACAAGCTCTTTCTGATTTTGGAACAAACAATAATTTTGGAGCACTTTCTAGAGCAGTGAAATCTGCATTCGCGTAAGCGTAATAAATTTTATCTGGGCCTCCCGCATATTGCAAACTGAAATAAATTAAATATTTTCCAGCTTTGGCATCAAAAATAGTTTGAGGCGCCCAAACCCTTTTTAAGTTTTCGTTTCCAGGAAAAGTCGTCTGAATATTAACAACACTGCTTTTCCAGTTTACCAAATCGGAGCTTTTTAATAAAATCATAGCACGATTGCTGTCCCAACCTTTTGATGAAGTCATATCCGTCAAAACCATATAAAAAGTCTTTCCGTCGTCGCCACGCAAAATATGCGGATCACGCACGCCACCAGTAGAACTGATCACTTTGCTGTCTAAAACCGGTTTGTTGTCATTTAAATGATAATAATGGTAACCGTCGGCACTTACAGCATATCGCACTGCTTCTTCTTCAACTTTATTTCCTGTGAAATACACAAATAAATAAGCTGTCAAATCTTTCTCGGCTACAGGCGGAGGTGTTCCTTTTTGGTTATTCTGAGCTTGTAAAACACTAAAAAAAGAGGCTAGTGCAACAAGGCTAAATTTTAATTTTTTCATCGATATTTTTTTATTTTTTGCTTTAAAGCTTATTTTGTTTTAATGCGCATTACGACAAACGAATACGGAGGCAATTCTTTTGAAAAGGCTTCTTTAACTGTCAGCTTTTGCGTTGAAGGTCTTGCCGTTGTATTTTCTGGTGTTCCAGTTAATATTGTATAATCAACATTCTCTATCAAATTGAAATTTGTTGTTTCAATAGATGGCGTTACCGCAACCGGAAGCACATTCACTAATTTAATAATCAAATCTCCCGAAGTATCATCTTTTACGACCGAAGCTCCAATTCGTTTGCTCACTTCTGGATTTGCATCTGATACTTTAATCGAACTTTCGATGTATTGATTCCCCGGATTTTGTCCGTATAACTTTTGAACAAAATAATTTACCGTTGGCTTTACTTCCTCATTATTGAAATAAATTAAATCGGGATTCCATTGTGTGTGTTTTTCTTTCGCTAAAAGTGGTGCATACGATGCCATTTCAACCACATCACCGTTACGCTCCACTCCTGTTAAATATAGAGCTTCCGCCAAAGCGTTGTAAAATTTATTGCCACGAGAAGCATATTCACCCAAATACACTTTCGATTTTGTACGATCATAACCATCATAAAAATTTTGATTGTTGATGAACCAACCCGGCGTTTGATAATAATGTTCGTCAACAATTGGCAATTTCATGTCATCTGCCAATTTCCAGCCTTCAACATAATCTGTTCCTTCAAAAAATGGTCCAACAGTACCAATCACGATTATTTCAGGATATTTCTGTTGTACCGCTTTTACAATCATTCGGTAGCGTTCTTCAAAAACATCGCTGATCAAATCTTCATTTCCAATTCCGATATACTTTAAATTAAATGGTTTTGGATGACCTGCTTCTGCACGTTTTTTACCCCAAGTTGTGTTCACGCTTCCATTGGCATATTCAATCAAATCCAAAACATCTTGAACATATTCGTCCATATCTTCCATCGGAATTCCGAATTGCTGTCCTGAACCTCCATCAGAAGAATTTTGGCATGGAACTCCAGCCGCTAAAACCGGAACTGCTTCGGCACCTAGATCTTCACAAAACTGAAAATATTCAAAATATCCTAATCCCATTGATTGGTGATACCCCCAAATATTTCGCATTGGAATTCTGCTTTCTAACGGCCCAATCGTATTTTTCCATTTGTAGATATTATGTAATCCGTCACCGTGCGCCACGCATCCGCCTGGAAATCTTACGAATTTTGGATGCATGTCTGCAATCGCATCAGCAAGATCTAAACGAAGTCCATTTTTGCGGTTTTTGAATGTCTTTTGTGGAAAAAGCGACACCATATCAACAGCAGTTTCGCCGTTGGTATTAATTTCTAAATGCGCGTCTTTAACCGTTTTAGACGATTTTAAAACTACATTTATCTTTTTCCAAGAAGTTGATGACGAAAGTACGGCTTCCGCCAAAGTTTCTCCACTAGCCGATTTCAAACGAACAATTGCTTTTGAACCTTTTGCAAAAACACTAAAATCGTATTTTTCATTTGCTTTTAAAGCAATTCCGTCAAAACCTGAATTGCTGATATTTCCTTTTGAAATTATGGCATAATTTGGATTGTTTGGATGAATTGGATTCTCTTTTGCAATTTTAAAATCGCCGCTCCAAGCCATTGTCGCATTCCATTTTTCGTCTCTTTCCTTTTTGTCATGAAGCGCATATTCAAAATCACGATTCTGAATCAATTCTCCATACAAACCTCCATCAGCAGCATAATTGATATCTTCAAAGAAAACACCTGTCAACATATTGCTGATTTTTTTTGATTGTTGCCCATTCACAGAAATTTGAGCTTTAACAGGTTTTAAACCCGCAAAAAGCAAACTGTCGCTTTTAGGAGTAGAACTGTCTTGTTTATCTCTAAATTTAGCCGATTCCATATTGCGAATCATGTTGTCAACCAAACTCCAATCAACATGAAACAAACTTCCTTGAACTGCTTCGCCTTGAATCGTAATTTCGTTTCTTAATTTTAAAGAAGAATTGCCATCAATTACTGATGGACTGTAATTTTTAAAATCTTTTGTAGTGCTAACATAATTTTTGCCGCTTTCGCTAAAGTGAACCAAATATTGACGGCCTTTTTGCTCCACTTGAACATTCAAAATGACCGATTTGTCTTGACCTTTTCCAACAAAACTTTTCATTCCTTGGATGTAATTTTGTCTTCCCCAATTCACTAAGTCCTTACTTTCAGAATGCGCAAAAACGTTGTCTTTTACGCTCCAAAAACAATGAAAAACCCCAGCATTGTCGCGAACTACAAACGGCTCCGACATGCTTTTTCCTGTTGGTCCCCAGCTTCCAAAATCTGATTTTAAGAAACTATATTCAGGACCAATTGAAAACCAATTTTTCTGATCGGTGCTCCACGCAAAATGAAGTCCGTTTTTTCCATTATTTTTTAAGGTCGAATAAGCGAAAAGATATACTTTGTCTGGTTTTTCTTCAGAAGATTTTACCCCAAATGCTGAGAATATAAAAAGAATTGAAAAAAGCAATACTAATGCTAAAAGGCTATTTTTTAAAAAGCGTACCATTATTTTTTACCTTTTAATTGATATAAAACTGAGGCATGCGCTTTTAAAACTGCACTAATTTCTTTCGATGAAACTTTTGATTTCTCACCTGTCCACATATTCAAAACTTCTACAGAACCAGTAAATCCAAGATCTGAAAGATTTACAGAAACATTCTGAGCCACGATATCTGAAATATTGAATAATGCTAAATAAACACTTCCATCTTTAGGATTTTTTGAAGTCACGGCAATTTTTCCGTCTTTCTGGAAAAGTTGTTTTACTTCAGTGCTTTCATTGTGCATTTTCACTACATCTTTATTTGTTAATAATGACAAAGTGAAAGCATCATTACTTGGCAAATCTCCTCCAAAAAATAAAGGCGATTTGAAAATATTAAAGAATGAAATCAAAGTATATTGTTCATCTTTTGTCAAACGTGTCATACGATCTTCACCACGCTCTCCCCTAACTGAAATACGTCCTAACGGAATCATATCACAGTCTGGCCAAGTTCCTGGCGCGATGTATGGATACCATTTTTGAGCGACATCCATTAAGTGTGTGATGTGTGGCCAAGTGTCCCAAACATCATCCACCATTCTCCACATATTCGCATGCGTTGTAACGTGTGGCGCTGCCGAAATTGGTGTTTCTCCCGGCGATGTACTTAACACAATTTTACGTCCGCATTTATCAATCGCATTTCTGATTAAGTTGATTTCACCTTCGTGATACGGTCTTGACAAATCATCAATTTTAATAAAATCAACACCCCATTGTGCATATAATTCAAAGATTGAATTGTAATATTCTTGTGCACCGGGTTTGTCTGCCACAACTGTATAATTGTCTCTCAGCCATTCACATTGCAACGCTGTCGAATAAACCTGATCTGCCGTAATTCCGTTTGCGCCTTTGATTGGCATTTTGTCTTCAACTGCTTTTTTAGGAATACCACGCATAATGTGAATTCCGAATTTCAATCCTTTTTTATGAATATAATCAGCCAAAGGTTTAAAACCTTGTCCATCTTTTGCAGAAGGAAAACGGTTTACCGCTGGCAAATATCTTCCAAATTTATCGATCACATAACGCGGATCTGTCTGGTTGTAACCACCTGCTTTGTCATTTTCAACAAACCATCTAATATCAACTACAACATATTCCCATCCATATTTTTTAAGCTCTTTTGCCATATAATCGGCATTAGCTTTTACTTCGTGTTCTTCTACTGTTGGTCCGTAACAATCCCAGCTGTTCCAGCCCATAGGAGGCGTTTGTGCCCATTGTTTGAATTCTTCTTTTCCAAATGTTTTAGTCTGCGCATTTGAAGAAACTGATACCAAAACAATTCCGACAGCAAGGGCAATTCTATTTTTTATTTTCATTTTGACTTAAATAAATGTGAATATTACACTTGTAAATATAGTAAACTTTTCTATATAAAAAACAATTAACCTGCCTGCTAACCAAAAAAGCAGACAGGTTAATCGAAAATTTAAAATAACTAACTAATTTTCTGACTTAGAAAATGCTTTTATTTCACGTTAATAGTCACTTCAACTGGTTTTAACCATTGACTCGTGAATTTAACTTTGATTGGTTGTGCTTCTCCAGTTGCCTGAATGTAAGCCGCAATATGACCGTGAAAAACTCTTTGAACGTTATCTGTATAATCTGTCATGTCGCTGTTGTTTCCTGCTTCAAGTCCTAATAAAGTTCCTGGCCCACTGATAGTGCACGTCACTTCATTATCTGAAAGCATTACAGGAAGACCGTTTTGATCTTTAACCTGAACCATGATTTTAGCAACACCTTTGTCTTTGCTTATTGTAATATCTTTTTCAGCAATTGTTAATTCTACTGGTTGTTGTGTCGAATTGATTGCGTAACGACTTACTTCTTTATCATTTTTGTCTAAACCAACTGCTTCTAATTTTCCAGAAGCAAATGGAATGTCCCAATAGATAATTCCAGTTTTTTCATCGTATGCTTTTGTATCGCCAACTACTTTTCCGTTTAATTCCAAACGCGCTTTTGCAGCATTTGTATAACAAACCACACGGATTTTTTGACCCGCTTCATAATTCCAAATTGCCCATGCATCTTTAGAAATATCCTTGTCATTTGTCAACGGATAAGTTCCAAGGTAAGCCATCGGTTTATCTGACCATAATGACTGACGGAAATATCCACGAGGTTTGATCACTCCAGCAAAATCAACTAAACCTGAGTAAAATCCTCTTGAAGGCCATCTTCCAGATTCTCCTAAATAATCAATTCCTGTCCATAAAAATTGGCCGAAAATATGTTTGTTGTTTTTAACCGCCAACCAAGGTTCCATATCGTGAACATTTTCACTTCCAAAAATCACTCTGTTTGGATATTTCTCGTGATCCGATTGGTATTTGCTTTCTGTATAATTGTAACCTGTAATATCTAAAGCACCAGGATATTCTGTTTCATTAGACATTGCCACACCTGCTAAACCAGCTGTTGTTGGGCGTGATTTGTCGTATTTTTTAACTGCAGCAACCAAGCGTTTTGCAATCGCTCCAAGACGCATTGCATCTGGTGCATCTTTTTTATAACCGCCGTAAGTTGCTTGTCCAAAACCATCTTTTCCTTTATCCAAAACTGGGTGAGAATATGGATCGTTTGGATAATCTACTTCGTTACCAATACTCCATCCGAATACAGAAAGGTGATTTCTGTCACGACGTACAAAATCTTCTAAATCTTTTTCTGCATAATCAGCAAAAATGTCGAATGTACCTTGGAAACCTGGAGTTCCGTAATTCCAACCTTCTAGCCATTTACGTTTTGGGAATTCCCATTCGTCATACGCTTCGTTTAAAACCAATAATCCTAATTCGTCGCAAAGTTCATAGAAATCTGGCGCTTGCGGATTGTGGCTCGTACGGATTGCATTTACACCAATTTCTTTCAACGTTTTTAATCTGGTTTTCCAAACTTCTCTTGGAACTGCAGATCCTAAAACTCCTGCATCATGGTGCAAACAAACCCCTTTCATTTTCATCCATTTTCCATTAAGGGCGAAACCATTATTTGGATCAAATGTGAAGTTTCTGAAACCAGTCTGAGTAACCGTTTTATCGATTTCTTTTCCGTCTTTTAAAACTGTTGTTTTCAGTTCATATAAATTCGGATTGTCTAAATCCCATAATTGCGGATTTTTGACATTTAATTTCGTTGAAATTTTACCACTTTGTTTTGCAGCAACATCGACTTTAGAAGATGATTTAGCAACCGATTTTCCGTCTTTTGAAAACAACTCATTGATGACTATCAAAGATGATTTTGCTGAAGAACCGTTTTCTACATCAACCTCAACATTCAAAGTTCCAGCTCCTTTTTTCACTTCTGGATAAGCGTAAACACCCCATTGTGCAATATGAACTGGATTTGCATAAACCACCCAAACATTTCTGTAAATTCCAGAACCGGTGTACCATCTTGAATCGGCGCTTTGGCTGTGATCTACACGAACCGAAATCGTATTTTCTCCACCGTATTTCACAAATTCTGTAGCATCATAAGCAAATGAAATATATCCGTTTGGACGTTTTCCTAAAGAATGTCCGTTGATGAAAACTTCGCTTCTATTGTAAACTCCTTCAAAATACAGATACACTTTCTCGCCCGATTTGCTTTGCGGAATATTAATTGATTTTCTGTACCAAGCAATGCCACCTGGCAAATAACCAGTACAACTCGCCAAAGTTGGGCTCAATTGTCCTTTTACACTCCAGTCGTGAGGCACGTTTACCAACTGCCATTTGCTGTCATCGAAAGTGGTGTTTTTTGCATCTGGAGTTTCTTGTAGATTAAACTTCCAACTGTCATTGATTTTCTTTGAATCTCCAAACGATATCTGACTACTCGCCGACAGACACGAAAAGAGTAAAACGGGTAAAATGATTTTTTTTGTAAACATTTTTTTTAAAGGTTCTAAGATGCTAAGATTCTGAGGTCCTAAGCTTCTTTTGGGTTTATTAATAGTTTTTCTTTTTATTGTTATTTTTTGTTTCAGGTTTCAGGTTTCAAGTTCGGTCTCAAACGTGAAACTTGGAACCTGAAACTTGAAACAATTTTAATACTGCAATTCCCCCACAAACGTCACAACTGATCTTGCTGGAATTTCCAGATTATCAATTTTCTGAATATTGCTTCTTTTTAAATTTGAAGTTTCAGAAGTGATGTAAGGCGTGAATTCATTGTTTTTTAAAGTTCCTTTTGATAAATCGAACTTGTATTTTTGAGCTGATTTTCCGCAGTTTACAGCCACTACAATCAGTTTTTTATTTTGAACATCTTTGTATGCGGTCAACATTACGTCGTTTGCAGCGTCTAATTCATTTTGGTTTGGAACATCAACTCGAAGCATTCCCGGACGCACAAAAAGAGAATAATTTCCTAAAGCCCACAGCAATTTTGAATCATGGAATTCACCATCATTTCTAACATAATTTGGTTCTGTTCCTCCGTTGCTTTTTCCGTCATCCAAATAAATCAAACCGTCTTTGTAATCTACTCTTGTGATTGAAGTCCACCATTGCCATGAAGCGGCGTTTGCTACCGCAATATCATTGTGGATTAGTCTTGCAACGAACAAAGCGGTCTGCATTCCTAAATCTCTTCCGCCTCCAGAACCGCCGGGAATTTCATTCTCTCCTGGGTTTTCCAAAATGCAATATTCCGATTGCCAATATTTTAAACCCGGATTTCTTTTAATTTCCGCTGCAATTAATTTTCGGCTTAAAACCTGTCTTTCAACTGGCCAAGTCGTAAAATAACTATGACCTAAAATCACATTTTTTACATTGGAGAATTTTGAAACATTCGTTTTTGTTTTTCCAAAGAAATACTCAATCTGATTATCTCGATTTTCTTTGTTTACATTTTCATACAAGTAATCAATTTGAGCAGCTTCGGCAATTACAATTTCAGTGTTCATTTTGTTAGCTTTCAGTTTTTCTGAAAGTGATTTGGTCAAATCATAAATTTCCTGATTCGTTGCCGGAGTTCCTTCCTGACTGTTTGTATCGCCATGTTTTGGCATCCATTCCCATTGTGGTTCATTGATCGGACTTACATAGTCGAATTTAATTCCTTCTTTTTTTTCCAATCCTTGAATACTTTGAACTAAGAAATCGGCAAATTTTGGAATTGCACCATCTTTTAGATTCAGTTTATTCTTTTGAGAAGCAAAAGACAATCCGTTGTTGGTCATAAAAACCGGCGGACTATTTGTAAAAATAAGGAATTTGTCAACGCCACGTTTTTTGGCCGCTTGTAAAAACCATCTTTGTCCTTCTTGTTTCGAAAAGTCGTAAGTTCCATCAGCGTTTAAGAAACATTCACTTCTTCTCCATTCATCTGAAACTTTACTGTTTTCACCTTGTTCTGCACTTCCTGCGCCAAGATTAAATCTCCAGATTGATAGTCCGATTCCTTTAGGATTTCCTTGTGCATCAATTTCTTTACTGAAAAGCAAATCGGCAATTGCATTCTTTTTTTGCTCTGGCCACTTTCCAACAAACTGAGTTCTCCATGCATCAGATCCTCCGAAACCGTCCATCGTTTGTACTACATTATCTGTGCTTATAGTAGCCGTTCGTTGCGCGAATGACAACGAGCAGGTTGCTAGTAAAAGCGAGATATATATTTTTTTCATTTATACTTTGTTTTTTAACCGCAAAGAGCGCTAAGATTTACGCAAGGGACGCTAAGACTTTTAAACTTTGCGAACTTTGCGCTTCTTCTTTGTGTCCTTTGCGGTTAATTTTTTATTCTTACTTGTAACTTCCAACAAAAGTCACCACTGATCTAGCTGGAATTTCTAAATTAGAAGCCTCAACTGCTGTTCCTTTTTTCAAACTTAAAGTTTCAGAAGTGGTGTAAGGCGTTAATTTATTATCTGTCAAACTTCCTCCCGAAAGATTGAATTTGTAGCTTTTTGATGATTTACTGATGTTGACTGCGACTACAACCAATTTTTTATTAGCTGCATCTTTATAAGCAGTAACCATTACATCATTTAAAGTTGTTGCATTATCAACACTCGGAATTTGAACTCTTACCATCCCCGGTTTTACGAAGAATGAAAAATTTCCTAAAGCCCACAATGTTTTTGAATCTCTGATGTAACCGTCATTTTTGCAATAATCAGCATTTCCTGCTCCGTTGCTTGCTCCATCATCAACGTGAATCAAACCATCTTTGTAATCGCCACGGCTGATTGCGGTCCACCATTGCCAAGAAGTTACACCTCCTAAAGCAATATCTGTACTAATAATACGCGCTGTCCAAAGTGCAAGAGGCATTCCTAAATCTCTTCCTGCTCCTGCTCCGCCTGGCAATTCAGAAGTTCCTGGGCTTTCTAAAACACAATATTCTGATGACCAAAGACTAACACCACCAACAGACTGAATTTTTGAAGCTGCAGATTGTCTAGACGAAATCATTTCGCTCAACGGCCAAGCTTGCCAGTAGCTGTGTCCAGAAATAGTTTTCTTTACATTGCTCAATCCAGAAATCTTTTTTGTTGAATTTGCTCCAAAGAAATAATCAATCTGGTTTGATCTGCTTTCTTTTCCAGAAACGGTTTTATAAAGTGGTTCGTAAGCTCCTGCTTCACCAACTACGATTTGAGCTGCAAGTCCTTTTGATTGTAATTTTGGAGACAATACATTTACAAAACTGTAAATATTAGCATTGGTCGCCGGAGAACCTTCTTGACCAGAGCCATCCCACTCATATTGTGGCTCATTAAACGGACTCACATAATCGATTGTCAAACCTTGTTCAGTTTTTAATTTATCTAAGGAATTAACCCAGAAATCAGCCAATTCAGGCATTTTTCCATCTTTCAAATTGTAAAATTCTTTGATGCTCGCGTGCGCTTTTCCATTTTGAGTCAAGTAGACTGGTGCGCTATTGGCGAAAGCCAATAATTTTTCAACGCCACGTTCTCTTGCCGCTTTCATGAACCAAACCTGACCGGCTTGTTTGTTCATATTATAACTCACACCATCAGTTGTAAAACATTCTGTACGTCTCCATTCGTCAGTAATATCACTTGCGTCGCCCTGTTCTGAGCTTCCTGCTCCAAGGTTAAAACGCCATAATGATAATCCGATACCTTTTGGATTTCCGTCAGCATCAACTTCTTTGCTGAATAATAAATCGGCTATTTTATTTCTTTTATCTGAAGGCCAATTTTTTCCAATAAAATTAGCTTGCCAAGCATCAGAAGCACCAAAACTTTCCATCGTCTGAAGGTTCATATCCAGATTTACATTCAATTCGGCAACCGAACTTTCTGAACCTGAATTTTCAGATTTTTCAGAATCGCAAGCCACAAAAAATGTACTTGCGAAAAGCAAGCCTGCACATAGCAGACTTACTTTATTTTGATTATTAAACCTCATTTTAATAACCAGGATTTTGTGTAATTAAACCGCCACTTAAGTCAATTTCCAATTGTGGAATTGGCCATAATAAGTTTTTAGCTGGATTAAAATTGATTCCTTTATCCTGAGGTTCTCTCAAGTTTGTAGTTTCGTAGGGATCTGTAGAACTTAAATTGTATTTCACAAAAGTTCCGTTTGGTCCCATCAAAGATTCGATAACTGGTCTTCCTGTTGTTGGATCTTTTTCACGACGGATATCATATAAGCGTAATCCTTCAAAAGCCAATTCTAAACGACGCTCTTTGTAGATTTGTTTTAATAAGGTTGGTCCAGAAATTCCTGTTTTTGGATCTAATTTTACACGAGCTCTGATGATGTTGATATCAGCCAAAGCATCTCCACTTGTGTGGTAACTAGCTTCTGCTCTTGTCAAATACATTTCCGCCAAACGAATCAACGGAATGTTTAATGGCAAGTGACCGTCTTTTTTATCTAATGCACGACGTGTTGCAACTGGAATATAATATTTACGGCAAATACGTCCTGATTTATTATCATTTAAACTGAATTTGTGTGTTGGGTTCAAAACCTCATCTCCGTAAGCTGCTTCACCCCATTTTGTGATTGTACTTCTGCGACGGATTACATCATTTTCAGATAAATAAGCATTTTCTAAATCGCTTGTTGGCATACACCATCCCCAACCGTCAAGAACATCTCCCGCATCGTTGCTTGGGAAATTCTTTTTGTCTTCACCTCTAGCTCCAGCTAAAGTTGGCAAAGCAGAACCTAAACTTTTATCTTGAACAGATGAAGATTGCGCTTCAAGAATTGATTCAACACCATTGTGGTTATTTACATTCCATATATTCAAGAAATCAGCTTCAAGAGCATAAGGTCCTTCTGTAATAACTTTGTTTGAATATTGTTTTGCCTCAGCCCATTTTTCTTGGAACAATGACACACGTGCCAATAAAGCATAAGCTGCCCATTTGTTGATTCTTCCTTCTCTGTTAACTGGAATAGTTTCCAATTTTGCAGCAGATTCTTTAAGGTCGGCTTCAACTTGTTTGTAAACATCAGCAGCAGTAGCTCTTTGTAATTTCAAATCGCCAGTTCCTAATGAAGTTGTATATACTGGAACACCTCCAAAAAGATTCACCAATTCATAGTAGCAATATGCTCTCACAAATAGTGATTCTCCCATGTATTGATTTTTTTGCGCTTCGGTAATTGGCGATAAAGCCATTTTCTCTAAACCAATATTTGCCGATTGAATCGTATAAAAATGCGCCGTGTAAATACTGTTCATATCACCCATGTTATCAGGCGTGATGATGTATTGTGAACATGGTCTGTGCGCACCGCTATCTTGTCCTGTGTTACCCATCCAAGCGTCGTCAGTCGACATTTCGTTCGTAACTCTTGGCGCAATTAAAGTCCACCAGTCATTCGGGATTAATAATCTTCGAGTTAATTCGTTGGTATAATTTTCACACTCTTGTGCAGTCTGAAAATAATTTTCCAAAGTTTGTGTTCCTCTTTGCTCTTTTTCAATGAAATCACTGCAAGATGTTGCTAGAAGAGAAAACGTTAGTATAGATAATATGATTTTTTTCATGTTCGTTTTGATTAAAATGCTACATTAAGTCCCATTAAGATTGTTGGCTGTACTGGATAATTCCATCCTGCAAAACCAGAACCTAAAACTCCTCCTCCTACTTCAGGATCAACTCCTGTAAATTTTGTCCAAGTCCAAATATTTTGACCTGATAAAGAAACTCTCAATTTATCCAAACCGAATTTATTGTAGAATGAATACCCAACTTGAAGGTTTTTCAAACGCACATACGATCCATCTTCAACATATAAAGAAGAGAATTTTGTAAAGTTTTCGTTGTTGTCATCTTTTGACAAACGAGGAATAGAGTTTGAAGTCCCTTCTCCATGCCAAGCCATTTGATCCAATCCAGCAACTTTGTTTGTCAAACTTGCACCATTGTATAAATCTGAAATATTTTGGTTAACCAAATCATTTCCAATACTTGAATAAAAATTCGCAATTAAATCAAAGTTCTTATAACCAAAATTCAGGTTTAGACCCACATTGTAATCTGCCCAAGGAGAACCAATTTTTGTTCTATCCTTATCGTCTATTTTTCCATCTCCATTGATATCTTTAAAACGAACATCTCCTACTTGCGCATAAGGCTGTAATTTTGTTCCGTGCTCGTCTGTATGAGAATTGATCTCTGTTTGATTTTGGAACAATCCATCCGCAACATATCCGTAAAAATATCCTGGCTCATTTCCTTCAACAGTTAAAGTTCTGTTGCTTGCTCCATATAATTTTTCGCCATCAGCAGATAAATTCAACATTTTTACATTTACTGTTGTAAAAGTCACATCTGCACCCCAAGAGAAATCTCCTTTTTTGTCTTTATACGAAACCAATAAATCGATACCGCTTGATTCCATTGAACCAACGTTTGTCCACATTGTAGAATATCCAGGAAAACCACTGTATGTTGGGAATTGTTTCAAGAAAAGCATATCATGCGTTTTCTTTTGGTAATATTCCAAAGATCCAGAAAGTTTGTTTCTCCATAATCCGTAATCCAATCCGAAAGAAATATCCTCAACAGTTTCCCATTTAATGTCTTTATTCGCCATTGTAGAAGGATAAGCAGTATCAGCAATATTATCTCCAATTGGGTAAAAACCTTGCCCGATATTAGATTGATAAACCGCACTTGGCAAGTTTTGATTTCCAACTTTACCCCAACCTGCTCTGAATCTTAAATCGCTCAAAACATCTTTTGTAGATTCCATAAAATCTTCATTCAAAATTCTCCATGAAACCGATGCTGAAGGGAAATTTGCCCATTTGTTGTTTTCCATAAATTTTGAAGAACCATCACGTCTGAAAGTACCTGTGAAATAATATTTTCCGTCATAGTTATAAGAAAAGCGAGAAATATAAGACATCAAAGAATTTGAAGTACTAGTACCACTGCTGTTACGATTTTTTGTAGCTGCGTTTAATTCTCTCATAGAATCAGAATTATTTGGAACTCCTTCTCCATATCCCCAAAGTGTACTTTGGTTGTATTCTTCCATTGTATTACCAATCATCAAAGACGCATTGTGCTTTTCTGCAAATGTCTTAGTATAAGTAATTGTATTTTGCCATGACCAGTTAACATCAGTAGTGTTCCATTTTTCAACGCTGTTGATTTCTGCTTTTTCGTGTGCAGCATCAATTACGAAATCAGGGCTGAATTTATTTCTAACGATATCACCCACTTCAATCGAAGCTTGAGAACGAATTACTAATCCTTTGATTGGCGTGTATTGCAAATAACCGTTTGTGTTTAAGTTGTATTGATCTGTAAAATCATCATAACGTTTTACAGCTGCAACTGGATTCCAAACGTATGATGGAGAACGAGCATAAATGCTGTATTCGTTTTCAGTTCCGTTTAATTGATCTGCTGGTTTGTAAATTGGCGTTACAGGATCAATTTTGTCAAAATCTGCCCAGTTTCCAGGTGAACCATACGTTTCATAACGTGGGTTTAATGTAATTCCAGCAGAGAATTTATCCGAGAATTTAAAATCATTTGCGATTCTCATTGTAATTCTTTCCCATCCTCCTACTTCATACATAGATTCTGAATTGTAGTAGTTTAAGCTTACAGCGAAAGTATGTTTATCAGAACCTCCAGTAACTCCTAGAGAAGCATTTACAACAGGGCTTCCTTTTCTGATTCCTGCGTTCCACCAATCCGTACTTTTACCTTGGTATTGTGAAGGATTTGGCAAATAATCTGAATAACCTGAATTATTGTAAGCCGTATTCATGATCGTTGCATAACCCACTGCATCTGCCATATGATACGGATTGTTCATAATTTGCATTCCTGAACTTGTATCAAAATTGAATCTTGTTTTTCCAGCTTTTCCTTTTTTAGTTGTAATCAAGATAACCCCATTTGATGCACGAGAACCATAAATTGCACTCGCAGAAGCATCTTTCAAAACTTCCATCGATTCAATTTCGTTATTGCTTAAGAAGTTGATGCTTGTTCCCATTGGGATTCCATCAACAACATAAAGGGGATCTGTACTCAAGTTTACTGTAGAAATACCACGAATCAAAACTCTTGGTTGCGCTCCAGGACCACCTGCGCCCACAACCTGAACTCCAGAAACTTTTCCTTGAAGTGATTCCGTTACGTTTCCTACTGTCATTGTTTGAAGCTCTTTTCCTTTTACAGAAGAAATAGAACTCGTTACATCACTCTTTTTTACAGCAGCATAACCTACAACAACAATCTCATCTAGAGCTTGGCTAGATTCTTCTAAAACAATATCAAAATTTGTTTTATCACCAACTGGAACTAATTTATTAGCAAAACCTACAAAAGAGAATTCAAGTTGTGCATTTTTATTTGGAACCTCGATTACGAACTTTCCATCAAAATCTGTCGACGTATTAGTTGAAGTTCCTTTTACAACTATATTAACTCCTGGAATTGGCACAGAAGCTTTGTCCTTAACAGTACCTCCTATTTTTATTTGTCCAAATGATACCGCAGTACACATAAGGGCAATAAAAAATCCTATATATTTTAATTTCATATTAAGCTGTTTTATTAATTAAATGTTACAACAAAGTCATAACAACTTATTTTTTAGTGATGAAGACTCTTTCTAACTCCGTGTCAAGAACTACTTTGTAAACTCCCGCAGTTGCTGGATATTTCGCATTTCCATTTTCACCTGGCGACATTGTACAAATACCGTTTTTGATTAATCTCCAAGAAGGATCCCACCATTGACCAGTAAAAGTCGCTTCCATAGTTCCTGTCAAAGTATATTCTCCAACTAATTGATATGGATTTGAAGCATTGTTAGCTAAATGCAATCCTGTCATCACCCATGCATTCCAAGTATCCCAGTTTGCATCTTTGATTCCGCCACCGCAAACACTTACAAATGGTTTTCTCAGTGCCGCGTCATCATGCCATAATCCATTGGCGATATCAGCCCAAACTTTGCTAGTTGGCGTGTATTTTTCAGCAGTATATTTTAATGTATTTGGGTTTACTTTGATTTTGTAATATCCTTTTGTTGGTAAAATAATTGGTGCTGAAGCAACATCATCCACTAATTCACCTGCAGCATTTAAACCAAAACAATGTGGGGCAAAATCTGATTCTTGACCTAAGAAATAAACTTCCTTATTGTCTTTATCTGCGTAATATTTAAATTCGAAATCTTGTCCGCTTTTCTCATGGAAATACATTGGAACACCAACTGCATCAGTTGTTAAATTTGTTCCTTTTGGTTGATCACATAAAAAGATTGCTGGATATTCGTTTGTTGCTACGATATTTACATTTAAAGATCCTGTATTTGGAATCGCAAATTTATCTCTAGCTGTAATTGTCAAAACATAATCTGCAGCAGTTACAGGCAACGTATAGGTTTTGTTGAATGTATAAGACTGAGGAGATCCTGTCAATTGAACCATTTCATTAATTCCTAAAGCCTCGCACTGTACTTGTACATAATCAATACCTGAATCGTCGTTTACTACAAAGTTTACCGGCATTTGGTTGCTTGTTGACAATAAAATGACTGCTCCTTCTTTTGGCGTAACCATAGTGATTGATGGCGCAGCAAATTCACCATCTAAACGAAGATTGATTTCTTCGTTAACGGCATTTCCAGAAACGTCCGTAATAGTCAATTTGATTTTGAAAGCTTCAGAAGTTCCTCTGTTTGCTGGAACTTCAAAAAAGTAACTTAGATCGTATGATTTAAGTAAAGGATCTGTTGCGAATGTAATTACTTTATCAAGTGATAATTCTGGAATTTGAATTTCTACACTTTTTAATCCTAAATCATCAGCAAGAGCCGCTTTGATTTCGAATTTTCTGTTTGGCGCGCCATAAATTTCCTTTGTAGCAACTACTACTGTCGGATCATCAGATGGAGCGAAATCTGAATCGTTGCTTTGACATCCTGCAAAGAAGATGGCAAAAGCGGCAAGAAAAAATAAAAATATATTTTTTTTCATTTCTTAAATTTTAAGGTTAGGTTAGTTTGTTTGTTTTTAAGCGTAAAGTGATTGTTTAATTAAATGAGTTGGACTCACTTTTGAGGATCTAAATTGTCTTTTCCTTTTTGGAGACGAAAACAGACAATGAAAAATCGGTGGTTGGGTTTTTGTCATGTTAGTAAAGTTTGATTAATATTTCCTTTTTTTTCTTTTTCTTATTAATGAAGCTTTATTTTTTTTGGCCCGCAGTTTTGTCGCGGGCCAGATAAGTAATACGTAAAACCAACTCTTACAATCTTATTTTAAAGAAGGCTCAATTCTTTAAACTGATTAAAAACTTATCAAAAAAATAACACTTATAATTTTACACAGTAACACCACTTAATCTGTTACTACAGGTGCAAAGAAATGTTTAAATCACACTTCTAAGGAGGGGTAAAATGGAAAAAAAAGGAGGTCAAAATTGTAATTAACTAATATTTATAATTAAAAATTAACGAGTCTTAAAAAATAACCGAATATTTTTACAGAATCTGCAATTATTGAAAAAATCGATGTTTTGATGCTAAAACGTTTGAGTTTTTTCAAAAAAATGCACTCTCATTCGCAAAATGCAATTGAGTTGTTAAGAAAATGTAAAGTTTGAAAGATGATTTTTAACTGATAATATTCAAATCAGAATTAAAAGAGCTCTTATATTTTTTGATGTATTCGGAAGGAGTCATTCCAAAAAGTTTCACAAATTGTTGTCTAAAATATTTAGGATCTTCAAAACCAACTTCGGCACTTGCTTGTGCGATATTCATATCTTCAGTAAGCATCAACATCGCGGCGCGACGAATTCTTAAAGATCGAATAAAGGCATTCAAAGTTTGTCCTGAAATAATCTTGATTTTGGTATAAAGCGTTCTGTGGCTCATTCCCATTTCCTGTGCAAATGTTTTAATGGTAAAATCTTTTTTATGAATATTCGCTTCTACAATATCAATACACTTCTTCAAGATAAACTGATATTCCGCTGGAACTTTTTGCGTGTTTTCTTTTAAAGTAATACTGTCCAAGAAATACGTTCGAAGATTGCTTCGGTTTTTCAATAACGATTCCACACGCGCTACCAAAATATCATCATCAAAAGGTTTCATGATATAATCATCGGCGGCATCATTGATTCCTTGCAAATGTGTTTCAGGATTTTTTGAAGCCGTCAATAAAATAACCGGAATATGCGACAAATCGTTGCTTTCTTTTATTTTTCGGCACAATTCTAAACCATCCATTTGCTCCATAGTAATATCACTGATTACTAAATCTGGCATGTGTTTTTTAGTCAGTTTTAATCCTTCTTCCCCATTTTCAGCACTGTAAACCATATAATTTTCCGAAAACATTTTGATTAAATAATTTCGGATATCATCATTATCGTCAATAATTAAAACCGTACGTTTTTCCGTCAGCATTACTTTTTGGAAATCGGTTTCTGCAACTTGATTGTTAGCTGTATTGTTTTCTTCAGCGTCATCAATAATCAATTCGTCAAAAAGCTGGCTTCTAACTTGAACATCATTTGTGATTACAGCATTTTCAAAATGATCACTTCCTTTTAAGAATGTCAATTTGAAAATACTTCCTTTTCCAATTTCACTGCTGCAGCTGACTTTTCCTTTGTGCTTGTCAACAAAATATTTTACGATAAAAAGTCCGATTCCAAAACCAGTTCCAATCGAAACCTTAGAATTGATTTGCTTGAATTTTTCAAATATTACCTCAATATCTCCTTTGTCGATTCCTTCTCCACTATCTGAAATTTCCATTTCAACTTCAGCATTACTTTCAGTCAATCTCAAATTAATTTCACCTCCAATTGGCGTGTATTTAAAAGCATTCGACATTAAATTGAAAAGCGAAATTTCGATTTTTTCATAATCGCCAATAATCTCAATTTCATTCTGCGGAATATCAAAATTGTAATTAATATTTTTATCTTTTGCCTGATTTACAAAACATTGATAGACTTCATTACAAAGTTTATTGACATTAATTGGTGACAATCTTAAAGAATCAGCATCATTCTCGGCTTTTCTAAAAAGCAAAAGCTGATCGACCAAACTCAAAAGTCGTCTGGCATTTCGGTGCGCAATCGCCAAATCACTGCCCGAAGAACCGTTTTCTACACGTTCCTTCTGAACGGCTTTTTTCAGCGGATTAATAATCAGCGAAAGCGGCGTTCTAAATTCATGCGAGATATACGTAAACATCGACGATTGTTTCTCGGCAATTTCCTTTTCTTTTTTGCTTTCCAGCTCCGCAATTTTGACTTTATACTTTAGCTTTTCTTTATTTTTTTGGTAATCCAAATAAACAAATAATGCGCCTGCAATGGCAAACAAATACAAGGTATACGCCCACCAGGTTCTGTACCAAGGTGGCAATACTTGAATAGAAACTAAACTGACTTCTTTATTCCAACCCCCTTTAAAATTGGTTGTTTTTACCTTGAATGTATATTTCCCTTCCGGTAATCTTGAGTAATTTGCTTTTCGGGCTTGACCCACATAATTCCATTGTTCGTCCCAGCCTTCTAAGAAATAAGCGTAATTGATTTTATCGGCATTATTGTAATCAATCGCCACAAATTCTAATGACAAAGCGGTTTGGTCATAATCCAAACGAACTTCTTTCATTTTGCCCGAATCTGAAACTTCAACTTTGCTTTCTTCAATTGATTGATTGTTTACCGAGAAATCACTCAGCAATAAATTATTTTTCTGATTATAGCCTTTTATTGCTTCTGGAAAAAAGATGTTGAAACCGTTGATTCCGCCAAAAAGAAATTCTCCGGTCGATAATTCGATTCCGGCATTAAAACTAAATTGATTGCTTTGCAAGCCATCATTAACGGAGAAATTTCGAAACGTTTGTCGCTTTTTATCAAATCTACAAACACCGTTGTACGTACTCATCCAAAGATTTCCTTCTTTATCTTCCAGAAGTCGTAAAATCGTATTCGACGGTAAACCGTCATCTGAAGTTAGCCTTTTAAACGTATTGTTTTTTCGGTCAAACAATAAAAGTCCGCCCTCTTGAGTTCCCAGCCAAAGATTTTTGTCTTTGTCTTCGTGGATGCAACGAATTGGATTTCCAATGGAAACTTTAGTAATTTTTCGAGTATTTTTTTCGATCGAAAACAAACTGGTGTAATTGCCGCCCCAAAGTTTACCGTCACTAGTTTCGGTCAAACATTGCAAGTTTGTAACCGATTTGTCAAAAAGCACAAAACTGTTTTTTGTTCGGTCAAAAAGATAAAGCGAACCTTCATTGGTCGCACTCGCCCAAATATTGGCTTTTGAATCTTTGTAAACAAACCAAATGTTCTTTTCAATTTGTTTCGTAAAAGGATTAAAACAGGAATATTGCGTAACCGAATTGTTTGCCGGATTGATTTTATTCACGCCACCCGCCCAAGTCGAAAGCCAGATTTCATTATTATTATCCCGAATAATTCCAGTAATAAACGGACTCGAAAGCTTGTTTCCGTAATTGATGTACGAGTTTGTTTTTCGGTTCCAATATTTCAAACCAGCGCCGTCAGTTCCTACCCAAAGATTCTTTTTTTCATCTTCGCAGAAAGACAAAATGAAGTTTTCGGCCGGATTTTTAGCATTGTAGCGAATGCTTTTGAAATACTTTGGCGTATTACTCAACATACTGATGCCACCACGAAGCGAACCAAACCATTTGTTGCCGCCTTTGTCTTCGTATAAACTCCAAACCGAATTGCTTTTTGCCAACTGATTTTCGTTGACTGTATTAAATGAAATGGCTTTTTTATTTGTTCCGATGACTTTGTAAATACCACAACCGTCTGTCGTGATCCAAAGTTCTTTTTTCTTGTCTACCAAAAGATCGGTGACACTACATTTATTCGAAAAATAATTGTCTGAAATAATACCAGTTTTGGTATTGAATAGAAAAAGACCTTCGTCAGTTCCGAGCCAAAGATTTCCGTCAGAAGCTAATTTCATTGATTTGACTTCTTTAGAAAGCGAAAAAACAGCTTTTAAAGTTTTAGCCGAATAACTGTAGCTGCAAATTCCGACATTGCGCACGTACACCCAAGAATGATTGTTTTTTTTGTCTTCCTGAATTGCAATAGCATCGTAATTATTGATATTAATTTTATTTTCTAAAGCTTTTAGGGGAATCTGCTTTCCAATAAAAGAACCATTTTCGAAACTTACTAAACCCAGACTTTGAGAAGCAATCAAAAACAGATTCTCAGAAACGGAGCGCATCTGATGAATAATATCGTTTAAAATTTTCTTTTTATTTCCCGAAAAATATTCCGCAGGCTGAAATGTTGCAGTTGATTTATTATAAATACTGATTCCGTTTGCGCCTCCAACCCAAATGTTTTTTCTTGAATCGCCTTCGATATTATAAATCGCATTGAAAGAAAGGGATTTTTTGTCGTTGATTCGGTTACGGAAAACTTTAAAATTGTAGCCATCATAACGGTTAAGTCCGTCATAAGTTCCGAACCAAATATAACCTTCGCTATCCTGAAAAATTGTCGTCACCGAGTTGTTAGACAAACCATCAGAAATATCAAGAAATTTCACAGGATTATCCTGCGCAAAACTCAGCGAAGTGAAACCAAATAACAGTATAAAATGCAGAACAAAATACTTCAAAATAGAATGCTTTTATTGGAATTTGTGTAGAAACCACAATTATAAGCCTATTTATAGCAATTTTGCAAAAATCAATTCATAAAATTTTGATTTTACGACTGATATGTAAGATTAAATCTTACGTTTTTATTTTTAGTAAAGGATTGCTTATAAAATGTTTTTATGAAAATCTCTGCTAAAAATTAGAAGATTTTTGAGAAGTATATTATTCTTAACATACATAAAAATTGCGTAAAATTTTTACAACTCTAATCTAAAACTCTTGATAAAAATAACTTGAAACAATAAGTAATAACATTGATAGAGGGAGACATAAATACAATAAAAATGAATATTTGCCTAGATTATAAGTATTGTCTTCCATGATTATTTTACCATTGCCTCTCTTAGTAAAATAATAGTAGTTAAAAATACAGAAAGTAATAGGGCCAATAATAGCTAATTTTCTAATATCATAAACATTATGAATTTTGAAAATAAGAAATATCACATTCATAACAGTTATAAAATTACTCGTCTGCATAATAGCTAACATTAAATAAACTGATACTTCTGGATCGTTATTTTTTTTAGCGCTTTGAAGAAAGAAGTAGTAATAATTTAATTTATATATTCTTAGCATTTTTTTAATCTTTAAACATTTCAGAATGAAAAATAAATCAACGAAATAACAAACTTTGATTACAATACCTTTGCAAAAAATATTTTGAGCAAAATGGTCCCCAAAACAATGAAGAAATTAAAATAACAAAAAATATGATGGTTACTATTATGGAAATTCTCTCATTGTTAAAAAACATTGGTTTAGAAATTACAATCTTTTTCCCTCTTCCTGATTTAAAAAAATAAAAATAATTAAACAGCAAAAACAAAATACTGATTCCGATCATTAGCCATTTATTCATCCGTACACCCAAAAAACGAATTAAAAGCATGTCCATAATCACACTTGTAAAAAATCCCTCTCCAAATCCTAATGCCCATACTGTTAAAGCATGAGGCTCATCATCTTTCAAGATTTTTTTATAAAATAGATAACAGTAATAATATATAACATCCATATAATACAACTAAATTTTCAAAGGTTTTGATTTCAAATCTGGGGTAACGGACTGCTTAAAGCATTTCTGTCCAAAAAAAAATATTACAAGCCATAGTTTACGTATATGAGCTTGCATTTTAATTACAATTACAATTTGATTCGGCAAAAGAACTTAATGGTCTATTAATGCTTGGCATCCAGTCTAAATAAACCACACATATACTATCTCCTGCTTTTGATAAATCTTCAACATTTGAATTTCCACTGTAGACTTTTCCTTTTATCCAAAAATTGTAAACTAATGTACTTCGAAGACCTCTAACTTTTGTTGTTTCTTTTGTCAGAACAGATTTTACGCAAACTCCTTTATACTCTAATATAATATTCTTAAAAACTATCTTAATAAAAAATAAAAACATAAAACAAATAAAGATAAAGCTGATTATTCTTCTAAAATTAAATAGTTTTACTTTTTTTGATTTCTTCACGTTTTTCATTCCTTATTACTTTAACAGTTCGTGCTATTAATATTAGCAGTTTTCTCGCTAAGATAGAATTTATTTTAATTTTTCAAGATCAATAAATATTTTCAAAAAAAACACACAAACAACACATTATTAAACACTTACAAACAAAAACCATTTATTGAATCAATATTTTTTTTACCTTTAATACATTCCAACAACTTAAAAATAATATTATGAAAAGAACCGTATTAATTGTAATGGTTTTATTTGGAGCCATTTCGTTTGCAAATGCACAAAGTGTAGGAGATCTTACAAAGGCCGCAAGCAAAGCATCTCAGACCGCAGTTCCTTCGTTTGATGTTGCCAGTATTTCGAACCAAGTTATGGGATTGCTGAACCCGAAGTTGAAATTAACCGATGCACAAAAACCTATTGTAAATTCGTTGGTAAATGAAACTCTTAATAAAAAGAAAAGCATTTTACCAACAATGGCGACTGACAAAGCAGGCTACACCTCAAAAATGACAGCCAATAGAGAATCATTTCTCACTAAAATGAAAAAGAATATCACCCCAACACAATTTTCAGCATTAACTTCTTTATTGCCAAAATCAGCTTCTTCGGCATCGGCATTGGCACAAATGCTTTATTAAGGAAATAGAAATAAAAAAAGCAAAATAGTTATCTATTTTGCTTTTTTTCAATACGTTACTAAAACACCTTAAATACAACCTTACAGACTAATCCCATCTTTTATTTAATAATTCTATTTATAAAAGGAAATTTTTTATTAAACTCAATTCTAATTCTATTTCCTACTGTCAATCCTCTGATATAACTATTTTCTGTGTAAGTAGTTCCATTATATATAAATTCATACGAATAAGTAAATTTATCGGCCAGATGTCCTCTTCTTTCATAATTTTTCTCATCGATTACATATGCGTAAGTTATCTCAGTATCATATGAGTTTAAAATCCAAGAATAAAGTAATGGTTTTCTAGATATGTATAGAAAAAAACACAAGAAGAGAAGTAATTTAATATAATCTCTTCCGTATTCTTTAAAATGTTTCTTTTTGCGAACTTTTTTTCGTCTTGAATTCATTAATAATTTTATCTTATCTTTTTTTTTAATCTAAGCAATTCAGCTGGGGCTAGCGTCTCGCTCGTGCGCTCGCGAAAGCAACGGAAATAAAGTCGGGACACTTTTTAGAATTTATTGGTTCTAAGATATTAAAAAAATGCGCAAATTTAGTCCCAAAAACTTTCGGGATTGAGCAGCTTTTCTAATATTAAAACTCTTTAAGGAGCGGAAAAAAAATACCTAATGCCATTTTATATAGAACTTTTCTTTGCGTGAGGAATAAATTCTATTGTATAACAAACCTTATCCGTTAAAAACAAACCTTTATTAAATGCTTCTTTATGAAGTTCTGGCAACTTCTTAAATTCTTTCATTCGGAGTCTATCTATTTTTTTGAAAGTCATAAAATCATTTGTACCTGCTAATAGCATCACAAGCTCAACATTATCACATTTATCTTCAAGCTTAATGGGTGTCTTTTCTAATCCAATATCTATAAAGACAATTTTTTGTTCTGAAATAGGAATTTCTATTTTGAAATAACCATTCAAATCTGTTTGTCCTACTTTAATTGTGTCATTAATCATAATTGACACAAATGACATGGTTTCCATATCGTTAGAAATCACTCTTCCCTTTATTGTTTTATTCTGAGAATAAAGACTATATATTGAAACGTTGAATAAAATAAAAAATATTAGTAATCTCTTCATCTATAATTTAAAAAAAAATATAATTTAAAATTGAAAACATATTGGACATCTATGACTTTAAATGCAATACCAAAATATACAAAAAAAAGTGCAAAGTCAGTCCCGAAAACTTTCGGATTGAGTCGTTTTTTATAAGAACTCTTCGCAAAAGGTGGTGAAGAACAATCTACTTTTTATCTCCAGCAATTCTATTCATGAAAGGAAACATTTCACAATATTCAACTTTTACTGAATCTCCGACTTCGTATTTTCTATTATAACTTGGATTAACATATTTTTTATCATTAACATTAAATTCGTAATAATAAGTAAAAGCTCCAGTAATATATCCTCTTCTTAAAAATTCTTTTTTATTTATAATTTTCCCTTGTGCTGTTTTGGTAGTAACAAAATTTAATAATGGCCTATAAATTAGTACATTCTTATTTAAAGAAAATAATAGTATAAAAAAAATTATAAAAAATTTGATTTTATTATCCATTAGTCTGTATTTTTTTTAACCAAGCTACTTAAATATATGCTACTTTGCATAACTTTTCTATTTTAAGAAGTCTTTACAGAGCGGAACAAATTAATAATAAAAGAATATGGCAAAACTGTTAAAACGAATAGTAAAAAAAATAATAGAGCAATTCTAAACGACATTTTTAATGACCATTTAGAAAAAATATCATCTTTATTTTTTGTCAAATATAAATCCGGATATTGTCCTTTTTCAATTAAATCGTATTCATTACCAGTAATTGATATTGAATGCATTTGTTTTTTATATAAAAAATCCATTTCATAAGATTCTCCTCTACCACCCTTGTTGATCCTTTTATCAATAAATAAATAGGCCAAAGGCTTATTATTGACTAATGATGATTTAAAATGCAAATAGTTCTCAAAAGCAATAAAAGAAATGCTAAAAAATAATAATCCCAATACGACCTTTAAAAGTTTTTCTTTTTTCATTTTTTGTTTTCTATATGCATGCCCTGCTCTCCGAAGTATTCCTGTAGACAATGTGCAAAGTCAGTCCCGAAAAATTTCGGGATTGTGTTGCTTTTGAGTTGAACTATTCGTTGAGTGGGGCGAGTTATTGATAATATCTTTTTTTGCAATAAGTGATAACATTTTTATTTTCTTTATCGATAAGAATACTATAAAAATCGTCCTTAAGCTTACTTCTAACGTAAATCACTACTATTAAATCGTCTCCTTTTGGATATTGCTTAAAAACATAAACTTTGCCAATTCTCTTAGCGGAAACAAATAAGGTTTTTAAAAAACCTTTTTTTAATTCAGAAGGAACATTTATTTTGGTATCTCCATTATTTTCAAAACCATCAACTTTATTTAAACTTATACAAAAACTGTTGGTTAGTGATGACGTTGTTTCTAAATTGCCATCAAAAATGAAAAACTTCAATTCTGTTTCTAATTTAACTATTTCTTCTGCAAAATAGTTGACAGCTATTTCTTCATAAGGTCTTGCATTATTCTGGGCATTCAAATTAATTGCGTAAATAAATAGTAATACTGTATATACTATATTTTTTCGTAAAGCGAGGCCAACTATGTACATTATAAAGTATTTTTTATAAAATTTATTGCTAAAATTGAAAGCACAATACAGGAAATTATTATTATAACCCGCTGCGCAAATGTCTCCGACTTTGCACTTTTTCAACAAATATAATTTAAAATCAAAAGCTTCTAAAAAGTCTTTGACTTTAGATCAGAACTTATAAAATAACGCTTAGAAAACTAATCAATTAAAGTCGGGAGACTTTTTAGAAGTATTTAAATTCTCACATACATAAAAAAATTGCGCAAAGTCAGAGACATTTGCGCAGCTTTTCTATTATTAGAACTCTTTGCGGAGCGGGAGACATTTGCACAGCTTTTCTATATTAGAACTCTTTGCGGAGTGGGGTGAGGTAAACGAAATTAACTTAATAAAAATCCAATTTTATTCATTTTAAACATTATTTATTAAATTGCTCATTAAATTGTGAAATCATTAATTCTGGTTTACTAACAGAGTATTTAACCATAATAGTGTCTCCCTCACTTACTTTTTGATATGATGTAAAACCATCAATACCTATATATTCTTTATTATCAACTTCATATTTAACTCTAATATGGTTACCCTTTTGTACCGATTTTTTAACAACGATACCTTTAGTAAAATTATAATTTTGATTAATAAAATCAATATTGTCTAGCTCCTCTTGCCTTAAGTTAGTTGCTATAAAATAAACTCCAAAAGCCATCAGCCCAATTACGCCAAATACCATTAACTTGTCTTTCATAATGACTATTGTTTTTTTTAAACCTAAAAAAGCTTTTAATTTTATCTCCTACTGAATTTTGCGTAGCATTTTTCACTGTCTCACCGACAGCGCCTTTTGTTGCTGAATTAATCATCTGTGCTCTTACTGTTTTTGCTCTAGCAACTTGAGCTCCTCCTTTTGCTTTTGAAAGGTTTTCCACTGCAATCATGGCTTTAGACCCCACGCTCTCCAAAGTCTTCTCTATAAATGCTACGCAAATGTCTCCGACTTTGTGCTTTTTCAACAAATATAATTTAAAATCAAAAGCTTCTAAAAAGTCTTTGACTTTACATCAGAACTTATAAAATAACGCTTAGAAAACTAATATTTAAAGTCGGGAGACTTTTTAGAAGTATTTAAATTCTCACATACATAAAAAAATTGCGCAAAGTCAGTCCCGAAAACTTTCGGGATTGCGTAGCTTTTCTAGTTAGAACTCTTTGCGGAGCGGGGTACATTAACAAATGTTCCGATATCAAAAATAGAATTATCCTTTACTTTATGTAAAAGAAAATGAAGAGTGTCAATTCTACTAGTTTTGGGGAAACTTAACATGAACACCCCATTACCCGAACCTAAATAACCGAAATGTTTTTCTTCAATTTTCCATTCTAAAAAGTATTCACTTTTCTTAAACTCTTTGCTTGTTTTTAATCTCAAGACAATTTGATTATTTGGAGATAATGCAACCTTTCTTTTTTCTCCCTTTATAACTTTATAATGCCAGACTTTTTCAATCCATACCGCATCAATAATATTCAAATCTCCAGTTTTTAACTTCTTTGCTGTGGAGAGATAAAACCCATTTTCTTTTGAACTTAAAATTGTTGAAGATGCTTGAGGCGTTGCTGTATTGAATTCATTACAACAAATACACATTACTGCAATAATGCATAGCGTAAATATAACTTTCTTTCTCATTATCTTATTAATAATATTTGTGAGACATTGCTTTTTCCTTAGCTGGCGCGAGCGTCCTACTCGTGCACGCAAAGCATATATAAACACAAATGAAACGCTCTAGCCAATAATCGAAACTTAAAATATTTCTTTTCTAAACAAATATAATTGTATTAACCTCAAATAAATTTCACCAAACAAAAAAACTGCGCAAAGTCAAAAAACATCTGCGCAGTTTGTATTTAAAACTATTCTTAAAATAAAAATCCTATCCCAAAATAAAAACCACCAATCCCCTTGCGCCATGCGCTCCTAAAACCAACGACTGCTCAATATCAGCCGTTTTTGAAGGTCCAGCGATGAAAGTTCCGAAACCGTATTCCTGATTTCCAATTTTATAATATGCTTGATGCATGGTTGGGAAAATGTTTTCTTTGTTTACGATAATGGCCAAATATTGCGCGATAAAAGGCGAAACACGTTGACCTAGAATATCATCGGTTACCCAAAGTGCACTGTTTTCGGCTACTCCAAAATGTGCTTTTACAATCGTTAAATCAACATTTTCCAACGAATGCGGATCATCATTTGTCCAATCTAAAGTAGCAACTTCTGAAAGTTCAGGAAGTGTTGTAATTATTCGTTTTTCGTTGTTATAATTCTTTTTGATGTACGAAATAACATCATCATAATTTGAAACTTCAACTGGATATCCCCCAATGTTTTTCAACACGGTTTTATACGTTTCTAAAATATTAAATTGTTCAGAACCTAATACTTTTAAGTCTGGCAAAGCAGTAACAGATTCAGGTTGATTCTGTTTTATTTTACGTAATATATCGGCTTTACTGCTCATTGTTTTTTCCTTTTGCTTCTCTTGAATTTTTCTTGTACCAATCTCTAAATGATTCTTCTGGAACAGCTGGCATTTCGCGGTGATCGTACCATTTATTGAATTTATTATTGACCAAAGCTGGAACATTTTTCATTACAAATCGGCCTGATTTTCCGGCAATATTAAAAACCGTCGGATTGGCTAAAACTGTCGCCATTGTCTTCATTGCCATAGTTTTAGAACTCAGCGTATGCCCTTCTTTCACCAAAACCTGACGCCATTTATACAATTGATCATGGATATCAATTTTCACCGGACAAACATTCGTACATGAACCGCAAAGTGTACTTGCAAATGGCAAATCGGCATTTTTGCTCATGTCTAGATTTGGTGCTAAAATAGAACCAATTGGTCCTGCAACGGCATTGTGATAACTGTGTCCGCCACTTCTTCTGTAAACCGGACACGTATTCATACACGCGCCACAACGAATACATTTCAACGAATTTCTAAAATCTTCTCTTCCAAGTTGCGTACTTCTTCCGTTATCAACAATTACGATGTGAATTTCTTTTCCGTCTCTCGGCTTTTTAAAATGACTCGAGAAAGTAGTGATTGGCTGTCCTGTTGCGCTTCTGGCTAATAATCGGAGAAAAACACCTAAATGTTCGCGCTTCGGAATCAATTTTTCAAATCCCATGCAGGCAATGTGAACATCGGCTAAATGCGCACCCATATCCGCATTTCCTTCATTGGTACAAACCACAAATTCGCCCGTTTCTGCAATCGCAAAATTTACTCCGGTCAATGAAGCTTTTCGAGTCAAAAACGTATCACGTAGTTGTTGACGTGCCGATTCTGTTAAATATTGGGGATCAAAATTTCCTTTTTCTGTACCTAAATGTTCATGAAAAGTTTCGCTTACATCTTCTTTTTTAAGATGAATGGCAGGCAAAACAATATGACTTGGCGGTTCTTTACGAAGCTGGACAATATATTCTCCTAAATCTGAATCGATAACCTCAACGCCATTTTCAGCCAAATATTCATTCAAATGGCATTCTTCTGTAAGCATAGATTTAGATTTCACCATTTGCTTGACATCGTGTTTTGCCAAAATAGAATGCACGATTTCGTTATGTTCTTTTGCATCGGCTGCCCAATGCACTTTTATTCCGTTTTTTTGAGCATTAGCTTCAAATTCAATTAAATAATCGTGGATATTAGAAAGCACATTATTTTTGATTTTTGAAGCGGTTTCGCGCAATAATTCCCAATCTTGAATCTGATGCGCGGCTTTGTCACGCTTTTCGCGGACAAACCAAAGTGTCTCATCATGCCAATCTACACGTTTTGAATCTTTGTTAAAACGTGTTGCGGCTTCACTGTGTTCTATTATTTTTTTTGAAGACATCTTTATAATTCTTTAACCCGTTGCGTGTAATTTTTCTAACACATAGAAATATAGTTTTTGCAAACTTAAAAAAGGCGCTTTGCTCGTTTAAATAAACATAGTTTACTATGTGTGAAAGAAATGAATTTCTTTTTTTTATTCTTTGACTGAGTAATAAAACCTATGTTTCTATGTGTTAGATTTATTTCATAGCCAATGATTTAGTACTAATTCAAAAAATCAATTTTTATCTGAAAAATTGATTACATTTTCATGAATCGAATTCTTTTCTGAAACTGTATTTGCTGTAACATTTTTCAAGAAAATATTCTCTACCGGAAGTTCTTTCTGACCTTGAATTTTCGAAATAAACTTCACATTCGTCGCTTTTACGTTTTCCAAATAAACATTTTTTATTGGCGTCAAACGGCGTTCTATTGTTGGAACCAAATCACGCCATTGGTACAAAACATCAGTATCAATACCCAGAATTCCGGCATCTATTTTTCCAGCTGTAATATTACTTATGTAAATATTGTTTACAAATCCGCCTCGTCTTTCATTGGTTTTGATGAATAAAAGATGATTCAGTTTTGCGCCATCCACAACGTTGCAATTATCAATAAAAACATTTTCAACTCCACCTGAAAGTTCACTTCCAATTGCCACCAATTGATGACCGTTTTTAACTGTACAATTGCGAATAACAATATTTTTTGAAGGCGTATTTAATACCCAAGCATTCTTTCCGCAACCCGATTTTATTGCAATTGCATCATCGCCTTGATCAAAAACACAATCTTCAATTAAAACGTTCTGACTCATCTCTGGATCAACTCCGTCATTATTATGTCCGTGCGCATAGACTTTTAAATTTCGAAGCACCACATCTTTTGATAAGAAAGGATGAATCGTCCAGAAAGGGCTATTCGTAATCGTAACGCCATCCATCACAATATTTTGACAACGATTAAATTGAATAAACTGCGGACGAAAATTTGCCGTATCATTTACCATTTGTCTGTCTTCAACCGGTTTGTTGTACGAAGCCAAATAATACAATCTTTTCAAGCTTTCCATGTGCGCTTTAGGGCGTGCAAACCATTTTGTCCAAACATCCATTTTCGCTTTCAATTCACCTTCACCAGTAATCGCAATATTTTTACATTGATAGGCATAAATCAACGGCGAATAATTATAACATTCATAACCTTCCCAAGTCGATTTAACTGCTGGCAAATAATCTTTTGGATCTTCTGAAAAAAGCAAAACAGCGCCTTTATTCAAATGCAAATTTACATTGCTTTTAAAATGAATTTTCTTTGTCAGCCATTCGCCTTCTGGAATTACAACAATTCCGCCACCCGCTTTATTTGCTTTTGAAATCGCTTTCGAAATTGCTTCAGAAGTTTTTTCTTTATCGCCTTGTACAGCACCAAAATCAACAATTGAAAATTCTTTGCATTTGCTAAAATCCGGGATTTTTATTGCCGGCATTTCAAAAGGTGCTTTTACCACCACTTCTTTCAGCGTTACAGCAGACGGATCTTTCTGAAACGATAAAAAAATCAGTGAGCAAACAAGCACTAAACAAAATGATATTTTTTTCATGATTTGGTTATTTTTAGCTGGAAAGTGTATTTAAAATTTCGGCAATATGAATGGTTTTTACCTTGCTGTTTTGTCTTCTTAGAATTCCTTCTAAATGCATTAAACACGACATGTCACCGCCTGTAATATAATCTACATTCTGATTTTCGTGATCTTTAATTCGGTCTTGTCCCATTTTTACAGAAACAGCTTCTTCGGTAACACAAAAAGTTCCTCCAAAACCGCAACACTCGTCTTTTCTGGATAACGAAACCAAATCCAAGCCTTTAATTTTATAAAGCAATTGCTGTGGTTTTGAGAAAAAATGCGCGTTTAATTCGGTCATCTGCGAAAGCTTTAAACCACGCTGTCCGTGGCAACTTTGGTGCATTCCAACTCGATATGGAAAATTTCCTTCTATTTCATGAATATCCAGAATATCAGTAATAAACTCGGTTAATTCATGTACTTTTTTACGCATTTCAGATGCTACAACTTCGAGTTTATCATCGTGCAAATGTTCTTTTACGTGCAAAGTACAACTTCCAGAAGGACAAACGATGTAATCAAATCCTGCGAAATTCGAAATAAAGTTCGCATTGCAGCCTTTAGTCAAATGTTCGTAACCGCTGTTTGCCATGGGCTGTCCGCAACAAGTTTGGCCCATTGGAAAATGAACATCACAACCTAATTTCTGCAAAAGTTCATAAGTTGCGATTCCGACTTTTGGGTAAAACTGATCGACATAACATGGTATGAATAATCCGATTTTCATATTCTTGGTAATTATTTGTTTTTAACACATAAAGCTATGTGTTAAATATTTTTTCACGCAGATTTAAAATGATTTTGGCAGATGCACGCAGATTTTTCTAATTAAATCTGCTTAAATCTTTTAGATCTGAGTGAAACAAAAATCTATGCTTTTCTATGTCTTAAATATTCCTCTCGCAGTCCCGATAGCTATCGGGAGTGGCAAAATATTTTTTTAATGTTTATAAAATTTCAAATCGATTAAATCGTTTTGAATTGGTTTTGGATTCCAGTTATCGTGGATTGCCAGCGCCGCGCCTAATGCACTTGCCTGCGCCATTGAAGCCGCATAAACTTCAACATCTGGATAAGCTTCTGCCAATAAATTCATGAAAATTGAATTTTTACTGAAACCTCCGTCAACAAAAATCTTCTTCACGGGGCTATTGTGAATCACCAAATTGGTTGAAAAAACTTGCTGTTCAACAAGATCCAACATCAATTGATGATAGGCAATTTCGTAGCTTTTAAAAGTCGAAAGATCTCTTTTTTGAAATGGACATTCTTTTAAAATATCAAAATCGTATTTCTTCGGATAAATAATCTGGAAATTGAGTGATCTTAAAGTGGCAACGATCTTTTTATCAAAATAAACGTCTTTGAAAGTATCAAACGGAACATTAAAATGCGCCGCCAATCTTTTCGCTTGAATTTCGTGCTCATTGCCCGAAAATAATCTTGCCGCTTTTACTGGTTTTTCCGTGTATTGCATGTAGCACAGACAATCCTTTTGAAGTTCGTCAAAAGTCAATGGCTTATTATTAAACGGATTCAGCGAAATGCTCCAAGTTCCTGTTGACAACAAAACAAAAGGTTCTGTAAAATTGATGGTATATGGAATAATTGCAGATGAGCTGTCATGCAGACCAACTCCAATTGCCAAATCATCTTCTTTTTTCAAAACATCTTTTCCGAAATGCAACGGCGGAATTTTCTCTGAAATCCCTTCATTTTGAAGCCACTTATGATATTTCATCTTTTTGAAATTCCATAAATTGGTATGACAGCCAATGCTTGTAATATCGGCGAAAGCCTCATTTGTCAGCAAAAAACTCAAATATTGAGGCAAATGAAGACAATATTTTACTTTTTCAAAAAGCTCTGGTTTTTCCTCTTTCAGCCTGTAAATCTGCATTCCAGAATTCAGACTTCCAAGAACCGGAGAAGCAGTTTTTACAGCAAACTTTTCTTCGCCTTTATACTTGTTGTAAAACTCTTTTTTTAAATCCTCTGGATAATCTTTTAAATAATTATACAGAGGAGTCAAAACTTTTCCATTTTCGTCAATGTACACAAAGCTAGCGCCGTATGTACTAAAATTGATCGCTTTTAGAACATAGCTGGTCAATTCTTTTATTTCTGATAATCGATCAAGTATCCAGTTTTTCAGGACATCAATATCTTCGCAAGGAAAACCATCTTCATCAGCGGTTTCATCAAGATTTACTGATTTTTCCCAAACAATCTTATAGTTTTCGTCAAATAAAAATACCTTTTTGTTTGTTTTACCAATATCAAAAATTGCAACTACGTTCATTTATTTTAATTATGAATTATGAGTTATGAGTTATGAATTATGATTTTATTCGAAAAAGCTAATCAAGTCAAGTGATCAACTTATAACTCATAATTCATAACTTATAATTATTAAAGTCCTGTGGCCATTGTTTTTAATCCTCTTTCTCCAATCAAGTTGTTTCTAACCGCTAGAGAACGATACAATTCAACTGGATTTAAAGCTGCGCCAGAACGCAAACGAGCCTCAGCAACTAAAGCACGAACATCTGTACGGAAAGCATTTTGAAGAATTTCCTGCGCTTTAACCACGTCATTTTCTTCTTGTGCTTGCTCTAAAGCTTTTCTGTCAACAGAAAGTGCTTGCGCATAAGCAATCATAATCGCTTCAACTGACTGCAATAAATCTTCTAATGGATCTTTGATGTTGTGAGAAGCGTCAATCATCCATCCTAAATCTTTTGCATGGTTCATTCCTCTTGCATCCATTCCTTCAACCAATTCATTGAAAATCAAGAACAATTGATATGGTTTTAAAGCTCCAGCTGTTAAATCGTCATCACCATATTTTGAATCATTAAAGTGGAATCCACCTAATTTATTATCCATCAACAAAATAGAAACAATTTGCTCGATATTGGCATTTGGCAAATGGTGTCCTAAATCAACTAAAGTTTTTGCTTTGTCTCCTAATTTTTGAACGTAAGAATACGATTGTCCCCAATCTGCAACTGTTGTAGAGTAAAAGTTTGGTTCAGCACATTTGTATTCTAAGAATAATTTCCAGTTTGAAGGCAATGCATCGTAGATTTCCTCTAAACTTTCTAAAGTATTTTGGTAGGCTTTACGGAAATTTAATTGTCCCGGAAAGTTAGAACCATCAGCCAACCAAACTGTTAACGAATCAGAACCTAATTCGATTCCGTGTTTGATTACTTCGATATTGTGTGCAATTGCTTGTTTACGAACTGCTTTATTTACGTTTTGCAAAGAACCATATCTGTAAGTATGCTCCGCATTTGCTTGATCTTGAAACGTGTTTGAGTTCATGGCGTCAAACTTCAATCCGTGTTGCGCTGCAAGCGTTTTGATAGCTTTATAATCTGTTGGGATATCCCACGGAATATGAAGCGAAATTGCGCCAGAAGCATTGTTCAATTTGTGAAGCAAACCAACATCTTCAATTTTTTCTTCTAATGAACGAGGTTCTCCTCCACCTGCAAAACGTCCAAATCTTGTTCCTCCAGTTCCTAAAGCCCAAGATGGAATTGCGATTTGAAAATCAATTAGTTTTTGAATAATTGATTCTGTATTTTCTATTTCTGATGCTGTAAAAGCAAATTTATTTTGATGTTTTTTCAGCAATCCCTCGTTATGGGCTGCAATATTATTTGATTCAATTAACATAGCATTTTATTTTAATAGCGCACAATTTACCACATTATATCGATTGCGCTCTTGGTTAATCTTGATTATTTCATTTACTCATTGAGTATAATTGATTTGAAAGTTAATTTTAACACATAGAATCATAGATTTTATATTATATAAAGAATGACAAAGAGAAATCTATTTCTTTCACATAGCCAGCTATGTGCATTTAAAACAAGTGAAACGCCTAATTTTATTTGTTTCTAATATGTTTCTATGTGTTTAAACCAAAAGATTTTTATTTGAGTTTTTGCGTTTTAATTTTAAAAAAATCTAACGCTCGGAAATCTCCGAACGTTAGATTACAAAAAACCACCTTTGTTTTAAACAAACTTAAAAAAACTTAAACAATCTATCTGTAAAAGCCCATTCCGACACCGCCATCTACGTTTAGAGCATTTCCTGTAGATTTATCTAATAAACCGCCAACAAAAGCAAAACACGCGTTTGCGATATCATCTGGCAATATAATTTCATTCAATAATGTACGTTTTGCGTAATAAGCAGGAAGTTCTTCAACTGTAATTCCGTATGCTTTTGCGCGTCCTTCTGCCCATCCGCCAGACCAAATATTTGAATCTGAGATTACTGCATCTGGATTTACCGTATTTACGCGAATTTTATCCGCTCCAAGTTCAGCTGCCATTAAACGTGTTAAATGCGCTTGAGCTGCTTTTGCAGAACCATAACCAGGGTTATTTGGACCTGCTACAACTGCATTTTTAGAAACGATATTTACGATATCACCTCCAAAACCTTGTTTACGCATTACTTCGATTCCGGCTTTAGAAACAATAAATTGTCCTTTTACCAAGATATCATACAATCTGTCCCACTCTTCTAAAGTATGCTCTGCAATTGATTTAGAAATACTGATTCCAGCATTGTTCACAATAATATCAGCACCACCAAAAGCAAGACAAGCTTGATCTAAAGCTTTTTCTGTACTATCAGAATCAGTAACATTCAACAAAGTGCTAGAAACCGCATCTTTCCCAAACAATTTCACAAACTCAGCAGTAGCCGATTCTAAACGCTCTTCGTTGATATCATTGATTACTACGCAAGCACCTTCTTGAGCAAATTTCTTCGCGATAGCCTTACCAATTCCGCCAGCAGAACCTGTAATCACAGCTACTCTGCCAGACAATGCTTTTGGTTTTGGCATACGCTGTAATTTTGCTTCTTCCAATAACCAATATTCGATATCAAATGCTTCTTGGTGTGGCAATGAAGTGTATTCTGAAACTGCTTCAGCACCTTTCATTACGTTTACCGCATTGATATAATATTCTGACGCTAAACGCGCCATTGTTTTATCTTTTGCAAAAGTGAACATTCCAACTCCTGGATATAAAATAACAACTGGATTTGGATCACGCATTGCTGGTGAATTTGATTTTTTGCATGCATTGTAATAGTCTTTGTACATTGCACGGTATGCTTCAAATGCAGGCGTTAATTTTGCTTTGATTGCAGCAACATCTGATAAATCTTCGTTTGGATCTAATTCTAAAACCAGCGGACTGATTTTTGTTCTTAAAAAGTGATCTGGACAAGAAGTTCCGAGCGGTGCTAATTTTGCCAAATCATTTGAATTGATGAATTCCAAAACTCTTGCGTCATCTGTATAATGACCAATCATTTGACGCTCTGAAGAACAGAAACCTCTTAAGATTGGAGCTACTTTTGCTGCTTTTAATTTACGGTCAGCTTCAGGAAGACTGTCGATTTTTTTACCTCCAAAAACAGGACGTTTTTTTCCGTAGTTGCTTTCTAAATATTCAGCACATTTCTCGATTACTTCCAGCGTATTAATATAACTTTCGTATGCAGTATCTCCCCAAGTGAATAAACCATGAGAACCTAACATAATACCACGAAGTTTTTTTCCTTTCTTTTCAGCTTCTTCCAGACAGCTTCTTAATTGAAGACCAAGGTCAAAACCAGGACGTTGCCATCCAACCCATCCGATTTCTCCATCGAATAATTCTTCTGTAATTTGTTTTCCATCTTTTGCAGCAGCGATTGCAATTGCCGCGTCTGGATGCAAGTGATCGATGTGTTTGAAAGGCAAGAAACCATGCAAAGGCGTATCAATTGATGGCGCTTTTGAAGCCAAATCAAAAATACAGTGGTTGAATAATTCTACCATTTCATCTTCGAATTCAATTCCTCTGTACACATTTTCAAGATTGCGCAATCTGTCTAAGTAAAGAGCCGCACATCCCGATTTTGTCAAAGTTCCGATATCTCCACCAGAACCTTTGATCCACATTACTTCAGAGCTTTCGCCTGTTAATGGATCTTTATCTGTAATTTTTACAGAAGTGTTTCCACCTCCATAATTTGTCAATCTTAAATCGGCTCCAAGTAAGTTAGAGCGATAAATAAAAAGCGCTACTTCATCACCCGCCATTGCTGCTGCTTTAGCGTCATCCCAAAGATAGCTTACATGCTTAAAATTCATATTGTTTGTATTAGTATTCGACATTTGGTTGTTTGATTTTAGTTGATTTTTTTATAATGAATTCCCGATTCCGACCACTACGATCGAAAGCATGATTAATCCAATTCCCCACGCAAAAGTTCTGTATGTTTTTTTAGAAACACCTGTCCATTCTTTCAAATAGAAGCCCCATAAATTAGCGGTCAAAATGATCGTTGACATGTGCAGAATCCATGAACTAGCACCATTTCCTAATTTGCTTTCTCCCATACCATAAAAGAAAAACTGCAAAAACCACATTGTTCCCGCAATTGCCGAAAACAAGACGTTTTTAGCGATTGGCGTTTTTGTATTCGTATAATCTGAAAAAGTTTTATTTCTGAAGTTCAGATAAATACACCATATAAAGTTGGTTGTTAATCCGCCCCAAAGTATTATGATATAACTAACATTATTTTGGAACAAAAATTCACCTTGATTTGGGTTTGCTAATTTCCAAGCCTCGTTTGCAACTTCAGCCATTGGCTTTGCTGCTTCAATTCCGAAGTTGAAAAAAGAACTTAAAATACCTGATACAATGGCGATGATCAGTCCTTTTACCAGATTAAAATCTTTGTCTTTATCTTCGTGGCCAGTTGCAAAATCTTTTTCTTTCAACATTCCTGCTTTTCCTAAAACAGCAATACCGATAATACAGATTAAAACTCCGGCCAAAACCATTTGTCCGCCTGAATTCGAAAACATATCGCTAATCGATTCTTTTCCTGCTACTGCATTGAAATGATAGTAAATTGGTGGAATTAAAGCTCCAAACGCAGAACAGAATCCTAATGTGATCGAGTTTCCTAATGACATTCCTAAGTAACGAACACCAAGACCGTAAGTAAGTCCTCCTACTCCCCAAATCAATCCCATAGTAAAGGCTAATGCTTTAACTTGTGGTGCTGCATCAGCAATAATTTCGGTAAAATTTGGAATCGTCAAATAAGCTGCAATTGGTGGCACAATCAGCCAAGAGAAAAATCCTCCTACAAGCCAGTAGCTTTCCCAAGCCCAATTTTTAACTTTCTTGAATGGCATGTAAAAACTGCCCGAAGAAAAACCTCCAATGGAGTGAAAAATAATACCGAGTAATGCTTCCATTTAATAATTTTAGTTTGTGGTTATTGATAGTTAATCTGGTTTTGTAAAATAAGAGAATGTAAAAAAGAAAACTGTCCTGTACTATCCTTTATGGTTTTACTAAATATGTTAAAACCCAATAAAATTGGAAAGAAGAATGGTTTTTAAGTAGAAAAATAAATTTAAAATTTCTATTTTAGCAATCGATTTCGTAATTATTATATCCTCAAACATGGATAATTAATGAAATCTCCAAAAACATAAAATAAGCCTTATTTAATTTTGAGTCTTTTGTGAGAAAAGTAACAAATAAGCCGATTTGTAAGCTTTAAACCCAAAATTTTCTGCGCAAATTATAATTCAAAATTATATTCTATTAGTAATCGCCATAATCAACAAAACCACAAAATGATTAAACTTATCAAAATAGACGAAGATTCAAGGGTTCCAAAATATAAACAAATTGTAGATTCAATTTTGCAGAATATTGCCAACGGAAATTTAAAAATAAATCAAAAAATCCCTTCGATAAACAGCTTCAGTGAGGAATTTTATATGTCTCGTGATACTGTTGAAAAGGCATATAACATCTTAAAAGAGCGAAAAATCATTTCTTCTATTAGAGGAAAAGGCTATTATATTACTCGTACTAAACTTGAATCGAAGGTAAATGTGCTTTTTTTATTCAATAAGTTGAGTGCTTATAAAATGAAAACGTATAGCTCTTTCATCAATACCGTAGGCGCAAACGCACATACGGATCTTCATATTTATCATTGCGACGAAACTTTATTTTTGAATTTGTTGGACAAATTTGAAGGCGCTTACGATTATTATGTAATCACAACGCATTTTAAAACGGATGAATTAAAACATTTAAGTTTTACTGATGAAGTTGTAAAAGCAATTGAACGTATTCCGAAAGAGAAATTAGTCATTATGGACAACATTAAACTCGGAATGGAAGGCGAAATCATCAAGATTTATCAAGATTTTGAAAATGATATTTATAATGCCTTAAAAGAAGGACTTTCGAAAATATCAAAATATAAAAGACTGATTTTAATTTATCCTGAAAAAGCAGTTTATCCTTATCCGAGAAGAATTTTGCACGGTTTCAGAAAGTTTTGTGTGGAGCATGAAATCAATTTTGAGATTCTGAGCGAAGTCTATGACGATATGATTCTGAAAAAAGGCGATTTATTTATTACTATTGAAGAATCGGATCTTGTGAATTTAATGAAGCAAATTCGCGATGAAGAATTTGTTTTAGGAGAAGAAATCGGCGTCATCTCCTATAATGATACACCACTTAAAGAATTATTAGGCATCACCACGATGTCAACCGACTTCAATGTAATGGGCGAAACCGCTGCTCGAATGATTTTGAATAAGGAAAAAGGAGAATTTAAAGTACCTTTTAATTTTATTGATCGAAATTCGATTTAAGGTACTGAGGTGCTAAGAAGCTAAGGTTCTGAGCTAAAAAGAACTTTTTACAATTCATCTTTATCAAATGTGCCTATTACAAATTAAAGACTGAAAATTTACAGCAAAAAAATTACAAGTATTTTTATGAGTAGAGAAACATATGTATTTATAATCGATTCCAAAAAAGCAAAAGAAAAACTAATACCGGAAATAGAGAACAACACGAATTATAATATCACATTAAAAGAATTTATAGAAGATTCTAACAAACGAGAAAGTATTCGGAATCAAATTTCGTATGAAAAAATAATTAAAAAAATAAGCACTGATTTTAATGAGATCACCACTAAGGAACTTGCTGAAATTTTCTTTTGGCTTCTAAATCTGGAAATCAAAGTAAATCATAGCGAAAGAAAAATGTTCTATGATAATGAGTATGATTTTTATAATAATTTAAAAGAATTAGGTATTGAACTTGTTTATGAAATGGCTCAAAAAGATCGTTGTTGGGTTTTCATGTATCAATTAGGTCAATATGAGTCTTTAAATAAACTAGGCTTATATTCAGATGATGATGATTGGCAAGATTATGAAATTAGTAATCTACAATTTAAAGAATATTTAGATTACCTACTGTTGCTTTTGAGCAAAATAGAAATTGAAAACCAAAATCCCATTACTGAAGTAAGTGCCGTTTTAAATACTTTCAGCAATAACGAAAAATTAAATAAACATGTTGATTACTCCCTTGAAGAAATAAGAAATGAAAATAAAGTCGAAGATGAAAAAAAGAGAGAGATTGAAAGTCAAAATCTAATTTACAGAGGATCTTATCAATGTTCTTATTATTATTTGGCAGAAACAATGTTTGAACAAATATCTGAACTTAAAGAAAAACTTAAGAATTATAATGGTAAAATTTTAGTAATTGATAGTCAATAAATATCCTTTCCTTTTTTTATTTCACGCAGATTTTATTTTCATTTGCATCTGAACATTTTATGTCCTCCTGAGCGAAGTCGAAGGATATGCGTAAAGTTATTACAAACATTTATCCCAAATATTGTCATTTCGACGAAGGAGAAATCTTCGCTAGAAACTCAATACAGATTGACAATATACTTTGTAGAGCTACTTGCGAAGATTTCTCCTTCGTCGAAATGACAAACTGTGCCAGCATAAAACGCAAAAGACGCACAACTGTGCGTCTCTACGTTAAAACCTTTGAACATATTCTTTGCGAGATTAAAAAAACTTAGAACCTTAGTATCTTAGAATCTTATTTTTTAGTCACCAAAGAAATCTTCGGTTTCGGTGCCGGCTTCATGGCTGCCCCCATATAAAAACTTGTATGCGGAGGCTGATTATAACCAATATTCTGCCATGCAATACTCAATCTGTATTGTGGATCATGCATTAAAGTATATTGTCTAACATCAGTTGGAATTGTAGTCGAGTAAATTCGAAGCTCTTTATTATCCTCAGATCTTAAAATCAATTCTTCACGCCAATCTCCTAGAATATCAGCAGAAAGTCCTGGAGTCTTTTTGGTTCCGTTATTCGAAACCGCTCCAGTTGCGGTGAATAATCTTCCTTTATTGTATTTATCAATATAATTTGAATCCAAAAGCTCTCGAGAAGTATCACCGTCCCAGTAAATCAAGAAATTAACTGAGCTTGGCGCTTTCCCAACAACTTTTCCTTTCATATCATATAAATCAGGAGAACCCGCCCACCAAAATTGAGCACCTCTCAGCGTTGGATCAATATTATCGGCAACGCCTCTTCCAACATCTTCATTTATAGAACCTGTAAATAGAACTTTTCCATCTGCTGCACCGAAAATTGCAACACCCGGTCCTGTTGTATTATTCTCAATTTCATGAATTCCGAAAACCTCTAAACCTGGCAAATCTGGATCTAAATCTGACACGTGAATGGCATCTCCATGTCTAAAACCTGTTGTATATAAACCTTTTCCATTATCATCAACGCACATTGAACCATAAATGATTTCGTCTTTCCCATCGTTATCAACATCTGTAACGGTAAGATTATGATTTCCCATTCCAGAATACGGATTTTCAGAATCTTTACTGTCGAAAACCCATCTTGAAGTCAGTTTTTTATCTTTAAAATCCCAAGCTGCTAAAACGATTCTTCCATAATAACCACGGCACATTACAACGCTTGGATGAACGCCATCCAGATAAGCAACACAAGCCAGGAAACGATCCATACGATTTCCTTTTGTATCATTTCCGCCACTTCCGCCATGTCCACCCCAGCCTGCCAAATCACCTCTTGGCGCAATATAATCGACAGTTGTAATGAGTTTTCCTGTTCTTCCGTCAAACACAGAAAGATATTCTGGACCTTTTAAAATTTTGCCATAAGTTCCTGAATTTGGGTCGCGATCTACCCAATCTTTTGTAGCATCACCAACAACGTTATTTGCACTATCAGTAGTTCCGTCAGCAGTTTTGCAAACCAATTCTGCAATTCCATCACCATCCAAATCATAGACCATGAATTGTGTATAATGAGCACCTTCGCGAATGTTTTTGCCTAAATTAATCTGCCATAAAAATTTTCCATCCAATGTATAAGCTTGAAATATAGGCGGATCTGTAATTCCAGTATGCGAATTGTCGTGTCCTCTTCCAGTCATGTGAACGATCAAATCATATCTTCCGTCTCCATCTAAATCTCCAACCGAAAGATCATTTGCGGTATAACCTTCAATTTCTTTTAATTTAATTGACATATAATCTTTATCCGGACTTGAAGCTGGAATAGTAAAACTTCCTTTTGCATCACTTTCTTTTCCTTTTACAACCGTTTTTACAAACCAAGTATTTTCTTCTTGCGAATTTGCTTTTGCATCTACAAAATTTGTCGCTCCAGAAATTGGTTTATCATTCAGTTTAATCGCTTTTTGGTTGCCACTTTTTCGGTATAAATTAAATGCTAAATTATCAGGATCAGTTCCTAAAACACGCCATCCAATAAAAAACTGTCCGTTGTTTTTGACCGCGACAACACCACGATCAAGATTTTCCATTTGCCTCTGACTGAAAACACTCAGACTTATGAAAAGCATTAGTAATGAAATAAATTTATTATTATTCATATAGTTTATTTGGTTTTGGTTAATTGTTTCACGCAGATTTAAAAAGATTTAAGCAGATCTATTTAAGATTTTGATACAACGAAATCTGCGCAAATCAGCTTAAATCTGTTTAGATCTGCGTGCAAAAGCTTTTAATAATAAAGTTTTCCGACTTTACGAGAAACTTAGCCTCTTAGAATCTTAGTAACTTAGAATCTTAAAAAATTAAAAAAACTTTTTAAATCCTTCGCTCTGCACTTTCCACGTTCCGTCTTTTGGGAAACCCGGATTTTCTTCTGTCGATCCTTCCCAGCCTGCGCACATCATCGCAACAGCTGTCAACAAACCTCCATTTCCTGGAAGATAAAGTGTCAATCTTTCAGCTTGGTAATTGTGTCCGTTTTTTAAATAGGTATTTGTTGTCACATTCATAAACAAGGCATCAATTGCTTTTTCGGGCATTTGCAAACGCGCTGCCGTCATCGCCGTCATTGGGAAATCCCAACCCCAAGTTTTATCCCAAGACCAAGTTTTCCAAACCAAATCAAAAGTATTTTTCATGATTTTTTTATCCAATAGCGAAGTTTCAGGCAACATTCCGAAAGTTCCTAAAACTGAAGGGTGATCGGTTTTAAATTCTGGATTAGTATACGAATCTGTTGCACTTTCTGTAGCCAAATAAACATCTCCCGAAACTGGAAGTTTTGATAATTTAGCCAAAACTGTTTCCCATTTTTCAGGCACTTTCTGGTTTAATCCATGCTTCCATGAAATTGCTGTTTTCAATGCCCAATTCCAATAGGCCAATTCATAAGTTGGGTTGAAAGTCTCCATTGCCTTAAAACGTTCTTGTGCTGGAATAACTCCCGGACCTAATACATAACGATCGTTTTTAGCATCATAATTAGCAAATGAAGCCATAAAATCAGCCGTTGCAAAAACACGTTCACTATATAACTTCATGGTCGAGGCTGTTGGTTTTGCACGGTACATCAATTCAGCATAAGTGATGAAATGCGGTTGTTGCCAAATCAAAAATGAACCTACAGACGACGGACTTTCATTCCCTTCAGGGTCTGTCATTTTTTGCCATCTTGCGCCTTCAAAACCTTGTCTTTTAGCAATACCTTTAGCTTTGTCAAAAACTTTTTGATACCAAGGAAGGCTTTTTTCCAATAATTCTGGTCTGTTCCAAAGTGCAAAATGAACGCCGTGCCACCAATGCATTTCTAAATGCGGTTTTCCATACCAACTATTGTAAGTCAAACCAGTTTCCTGAGGCGGTACTTTTCCTGTACATTGCAGTTTTGTCAAGTATTGCGACAAAATAACTCTTCGTTCTAATTCTTTAGCTCTAGGGTCTGTACTTCCTGAAAAATCTACGGCTGCACCGCTTAACCAAAATTGTTCCCAACCTTTAATACTACTGCTTTCAATTTCTGCAAAAGAAGAATTTGAAGCCTTATTATTCGCTAAAGCAAAAAGACAGCTCAATTCTAAAGTATTTGTATTTGATGCTTCAACTACAAAATAATGAGCTCCAGCTTTTTTAATTTGCGCATTTCCTTTCCAAGCTAAATCAACATTGTATGAAATACTGTCCATCACATGCGTCACAACCGCTTCCGTTTTTGATTTTTGCTTCAGCGTACTTGTATAATTTTGCGTTCCTTCATATTTTGTTCCATAATCAGCCCAGTCTCCTGTTGGAAACGGAATTCTCAAACTGATTTTTAAACGTTTTTGCTGTAATAAATCTGATTTTACTTTTACTCCAATTGCATCTTTCTGTTGATGTGAAGCTGTTAAAACCGTAACTGGCGTTCCTTCAACTTCAAAATAACTTTCAATTTCGCCAGTCCATAAATTCAATTTTTGAGCAATAGATTTTATGTCTGATGATTTTGCCAAACTTCCATCTTTCTTCGTAATTTCAAAACCTAAATTTCCTAATTGCAATAAATGCGGATTTTGTCTGAACCAATTATTAGCATCGACTTTTCTTTTAGGCTCTTTTATTTGAACGGAATACGAGACATTTCTGCCATATTGCTGATAATCTCTTAAAGTTTCAGAAAACTTAAAATTTTCCGTGTTTTTATAACTATCCCACCCCCAATCTGACTGCGTTCCAAGCGGAATTCCGTGCTGATATTCTTTAGGAAAAGTCTGTAATCCCGTCGCGTCAACCGTAAATGCAAAAGTTCCGTTTCCAACAGTTAAGGAAGCTAAAGTATCTATAGCCGTAATTTGAACATTATGTCGGTTCACGAGCGCCTTTCGGTCAATTTTCTGTTGCGCAAAAAGCGAAAGAGAAAACAGAAATGCAGTAATAAATTGATATTTTTTCATTCGGTTATGTTTTTATTTTTTGTTTCAGGTTTCATGTTTCATGTTTCAAAGGCTTCGACTTCGCTCAGCATGACAAGCAATTATCTAATTTTCAAATTGGCACATTTTCTAATTATTTAATTTTCCAATTAACTCATTTTCTAATTATCTAATTAAAGTAACACTCATCAATCCAATCACCACATCATTTGCAATGGTTTTCAAAGTCAGACTTTTTAATGTTTTATTTTTATCCAAAGGCAAATCTAAAATTGTTCCCGCACCGCCGTCAATTCCATAATTTGTAAATCCTTTAATTATTGTAAAATCCTTAAAATCTCTCGAAATTTCACCGGTTTTCAAATACACTCTAAATGGTTTTGGCGCATCGGTTGTAAAAGCAAGTCCATCAACGAAATAATCTTGTTCAATTGGCCACCAGTTTTCCGGATTTTTTAAAGGCAATATTTCAGAAGTTCCATCGGTATAATTTACGGTTATTTCTCCGTTTGTCATTCGGCTTTGCATTGGGTTTGTACTTCCTGCGAGCATGAAATAAGCGTGTGAAGCTTTTCCATTTAACGGAATATCAACACTTTTTGGATAATTATCCCACATCGAAGTGAAAATTATATTCTTCTGATTTTCATCCGATGGCGTTTTAAACGGGATTCTGTTTGGCGTTTTTATTTCACCCGTTTGTTTTGCTTTTTCGCGCAAACCTTTGTCATCAATTTTCACTGAAATATTTGGATAACACCAGTTCCCAATTCCTTGTTTCGGAAGTTGCAACGTTACAGTTTGTGGTCTCGGAGACAAATATTCAACATTAAAAATATCGGTAACTTTTGCATTGAAATAATCAGAAAGTGAAATAGTTTCTGCTCGCTGTGATTTTTCCAAAGGCAAATCCCAATTTACAGTTGTTTGATTTTTTTCTTCTGATTTTAAATTGAATTCAATTGGTTTCCACCAAGAAAATTCGCCTTGTTTCATTTCAACAAAAAAGGCTTTATTTCCTGCTCCATTTACAGTTGATTTGAGCGTTTTTGGCGTCTTTTCAAGATTAACCAAAACGGTTTGCGGATCATAAACCGAAATTATTTCTCCTTTATCAATCGAAACATTTAAAACATCCCCAGAATTATACGAAGGTTTTATTGCCGTTGTTGCCAAAGTTTCTCCTTTCCAATTCACAACAATATCATACTTTTCATTATAAGGAACTTCAATGGTTATTTTAGGATTTCCGATACTTTCTTTAATTGGTTTCCAACTTACTATTTTTCCGTTCACTTTAATGTTTTCAATTCCGTCGAAAGGTGCATTCAGAACCAACTTTAAATTCATTTTTACTCCAAAATGATTTTCAATATGATAAGAATCTTGCTTGTTTTTTCTGTTGAAAGCAATCGAAACATCAGGAACTTCCAGAGAAGCTTCATTCCATTCCGAAGGAAAACCAGGCTGAATCGTCAAAACTTCAGCAATAGCATCGGGCTGAATTCCGAAAAGTCCTTCAACTAAAGTTCGAGACGCCATTCCGATTGGGTCAGCAAAATCACGATACAATTCGCCACGCATTGCATCTTGATACAAAAGCTGTTCAAAACCTCCCGGCGAAGCGCCTAAATATAAGCTTTCAATCAAAACACTTTCCCACATTTTGAATGCTTTATCCGGTTGTCCGCCTTGCCAAAAAGCGAGAGAAGTATGCAATTGTTCCGCCAAAGCCACGTTATTTATTGACCAAGTATAAGGTTGCCAGTTTGTTGTGCTAATTACGTATAAATCTTTTTTATCTAAACCTTCAGCAGAAATTGGGATATGCGGAATTTGATTATTCACATAACCTAACATTTGATAACTCTCAAACGGATTTGAAACTTCTGAATCAATAGTATGATAAATGCTCCAAACTCCCGGTGAATCGTGCAATAATCGGTTTCCTAAAGCGTCTTTGTATTCTGCAAAAATTCCTTTTTTTGCAATCCAAAGTTGTTCTTTTGAAGCTTTTAAAATTTTCTCTGCTTCTTTTTCGTAAGGTGTTGCATCTTTTCCGATTTTTTTAGCCAATTCGGCAACCGTTTTATTCGCATAATAATTATATGCTGAGGAATGAATTACTGCTCCTCCGCTATATTGTAATGCGTCGCTCGCCCAAATTGTCGCATATGCATCATAAAGTCCGTCATTATCGGGATCGAAATTTCGCTTTTCCCAATTCAAATGTCTTTCAATTGTTGGCCACATTTCTTTTAGAAAAGCAATATCCCCAGTCCATTTGAAATGACGTAACATTTGATCGAAAAAAACCAAATTCATATCATAATGATGCGCAACCGTATTTTTATTCGGATTACGGCTGATGTAACCACTACTGAACATTGAAGTACCAATTTCTTCTTTCTGGCGCGCCAAGTTTCGTTCTTGATCTAAAATAATCGGGCCGTTTTCAGGCGAAGTTACTTGCGAATTGCTGTAACTTGTAAAATGCGTTTTTGCTCTATCATGCCAACCCAGCGGATCTGCTGTGTATGCACCACGCCATGCATTTAGGTACATTCTCCACGCGATCGCGCCATGAAGATAAGCTGGATTTTCCCAAATTCCATCTGAGGAAATTGAAAGTGCAAAACCTAAATTATTAATGTATGGATCTGGTGTTTTGACTTTTACTCGGTTAGCCAAAACTTGTGTTTCCTGAACCGATTTTTCATAAAGCTGTGCAATTCCTTTTTGCGAAACATCTGTTTTTAGATCTTCCGTGGCAAACAGCCAATAAATTCCTTTTTCAGAAATGCTTTTCGTTTTTCCAGAAAGAACAGGCAAATTTTCAACTTTTGAATTGTAAAGTTCTAAAGGCGAATTTTGCAGTTTTGCATTCGCTAAATTTAGAATTGATTCAGGAAAAAATCCAAGCAGGCTTTTATTATTTCCTGTTTTTTGTTTGTTGCTTTCAGAACCGTATTCCAATAAAAATGATTGTTTTTGTAACGTATATTTATTGTTCAAACAATATTCAGGTTGCAAATAAAAAACCGATTCTGGGTCGGCGCCAATATCACCATCACGACTAAATTTCTTTCCAGTTGCGCCTCCAAAAGCCCAAATCAAATTGGCGTTTTTAGAAACATTTTTGCCATATATTTTTACGACAAAACCTTCTTTTTCTTTTAAAGCTACGACATCAACAAACAGTTTTCCTTTTCCTAAAATTGCATCTTCAATCGTATAATGCATTGTTCCTAAAATATATCTTGTATCGATTTTAGAAGCTTCGGTAATCCATTTGCTTTCTTTACCGTTTGCAATTCCTACTTTGAAATTCCCTCCCATTCCTGGCATATACATCGCAAATTCCGGCAAATCACCTGTTTCAACTCTAAATCCAGTGTTCGATCCATATAAAGCGCGATTGAATTTTCGAGTTCCATTTTTTAAAACAAAAGCATTTTCTTCTGGCGCATAATGTAGTTTGCGTACTTCTTTATTTTGTCCAAAAAGGGGCACAAAACATAAAAAAAGTAAACTTAAAAATGTCCGAAAAAAATGTTCCTTTGTTTTCATAAAGGCGTAAAAAAGTGCTGAATCTAAATAAGAATTAAATAAAATTAAAATCGTTTTTTTTTATCAATTCAATAATAATGATGCAATTTCTTTGTTTTTTTGTGGTATACCATCCTGTACCTTCCTGATTTACGAAATATAAAAAGCATATTAATTTTTAGCATTTTTAATTCCTTTTTAACATCATAGTACAGGATACTATATCAAAAATGAACCATTAAGTTTGAAAATAAAAAAATTAAAATCTCAAAAAATTGGTAAAAATCAGTACTTTCTTATCGATGGTTATTTGTTTAGCAATGCCGAGTCAATTCTTTGCTATGCATTCCAACATTCCTTTAAATACAACAGTTTGTTCTTCTTCGGAAAATAAAAATGAATCACAACTTTTTGTTTTTGGAACTTCGGCAAAAGACAAAAAAAACACGTTAATAAATAACGCTTTAATTTATTCAGAAGCAAAAGGTTACGGATTTGATTTCAACTCGGCTTCTAATGTAAAAATCAACTCAAATAATTTTTCAATTACAAATCCAGCATACTTTTCAGTTGCTGTTCCAGAAGGGAATTACCAAGTTGAAGTGGTTATAGGAAGCGCTGAAAAAGATTCAAAAGTGACTATAAAAGCAGAATCACGACGTTTAATGCTGAATGAATTTGTGGTGGCAAAAGGTCAAAAAACAACGCAGACTTTTAATGTAAATGTCCGAAATATTAAAATTGATGACCAAACCAATATCAGTTTAAAAGACAGAGAAAAAGAAATTTTAAACTGGGATAATAAATTAACGCTTGAATTTTTAGGCGAAGTTTCAATTCAAAGCATCAAAATAACTAAAAAAGATAATTTGACTGTTGTTTATTTAGCTGGAGATTCAACCGTTACAGATCAAGATGTAGAGCCTTGGGCATCTTGGGGACAGTTTATTACGAATTACTTTGATTCGAATGTTGTCGTTGCAAATTATGCGTATTCGGGCTCTTCTTTGAGTTCATTTAAAGGAGCAAATCGTCTGAAAAAAATACTTTCAGAAATCAAAAAAGGAGATTATTTATTTGTAGAATTTGGACATAACGACGAAAAAATAAAAGGTGCCGGAAATGGCCCATGGGAATCATACTCTAATTTATTAACTGAATTTGTAAATTCGGCTAAAGAAAAAGGCGCAATTCCGGTTTTGGTTACCCCAACACAAAGAAGATTCTTCAATGAAAATGGCACTTTAAAAGATACTCATGGAGATTTTCCACCAGCGATGCGAGCTGTCGCTCAAAAAAACAATATCGCTTTGATTGATGTTACCAAAATGACGACTACTTTGTATGAAACGTGGGGCGACGAACCTTCGAGAAAAGCATTTGTACAATATCCAGCCAATACATTTCCTGGGCAAATAAAAGCATTGGACGATAATACGCATTTTAATAGTTTTGGTGCCAATGAAATCGCACTTTGCGTTTTAAAAGGAATTCGTGAACTTGATATTCCGTTGAAAAAACAAATCAAAAAAGAGACACCAGATTATAATCCGAATAAACCAAATTTCATTTCGAGTTGGACGCTTCCAATGAGCGCGCGTTTTGAAATCGTTAAACCAGATGGCAATTAACCATCAAAGAATTACTTTACTATGCTACTAAAAAACACTATCCAAAATCTCTCGCTTGCTGCGTTTGCCTTTTTTCTCACCCAAAATAGCAATGCACAGCAAACCGACAAAGTGTATCTTTCTGGAGAAGATTTTGAACATCCTGTAAAATGGGATTTTTATTGTACCGATGGAAACAACAGCAAAACTTGGACTACGATCAATGTTCCATCGCAATGGGAATTAGAAGGTTTTGGCGAATATACCTACGGCCGTTGGTACAAGGAATTGAACCAAAAAGAGCCAAGCAAGGAAGAAGGTCTATACAAATACGAATTTGATGTTCCTGCATCATACAACGGAAAAGAAGTTTTGATCGCTTTTGGTGGATCAATGACAGATACTGAAGTTAAAGTAAATGGGAAACTGGCTGGAGCAATTCATCAAGGTGGTTTTTATGAATTCAAATATGATATTTCGTCTCTATTGAAATATGGTTCTAAAAATACTTTAGAAGTTCACGTTTGGAAACAATCAGCAAATAAATCGGTTAATGCGGCGGAAAGAAGAGCAGATTGGTGGCTTTTTGGAGGTATTTATCGTCCAGTTTGGTTGGAAGTTTCTCCAAAATCGCATATCGAAAACATTGCGGTAAATCCGAAAATGGACGGATCGCTTACAGTGGACTTGAATTTAAAAAATGTTCCTAAAAATGCCACTTTAGAAGCAACTTTAAAAGGTTTAAATGGAGAAAATTTCCAAACTTTTACTTTTCCTGTAAAAGCAAAAAGTACTAAAGAAAACATTGCTGCTCAATGGAAAAACGTAAAACCTTGGAATCCAGAAACACCAAATTTATACAACTTACAGCTTGTTTTAAAACAAAACGGAACCGTACTTCATCAATATGACAAACGTATTGGTTTCAGAACTTTAGAGTTCAAAAAACAAGACGGAATTTACATGAATGGCACTAAAATCGTGATGAAGGGTATCAACCGTCACTCATTTTGGCCAGAAGGCGGAAGAAGCACCAGCAAACGCATAAGTTTGTTAGATGCTAAATTGATTAAAGACATGAACATGAATGCCGTTCGTGGGCATTATCCTCCAGATACACACTTTTTGGAAGTTTGTGATTCACTTGGGCTTTTTGTTTTAAATGAATTGGCAGGCTGGCAAAACTCGTATGATACTGAAACCGGAGCAAAATTGGCTAAAGAAATGATTACGAGAGATGTAAATCATCCGTCAGTAATTATTTGGGACAATGGAAATGAAGGTGGATGGAATTATGCTACAGATAAAATCTTTGAAGAAAATGATCCTCAAAAAAGAATCGTAATTCACCCTTGGGCTGATTTCAACGGCTGGGACACGCACCACTACCCGACTTATTTAACAGGAATGCACCGTTTTAACGCTGGTGAAAATGTATTTTTCCCAACTGAATTTATGCACGGAACTTATGACAACGGCCACGGAGCAGCGCTAGAAGATTTCTGGAACCGCTATAAAGAAAGTCCGCTTTTTGCAGGAGGATTTATGTGGGCCATGTTAGACGAAGCCGTATTCCGCTCTGATTGGAAAGGCGATGCAAAATTTGATTCGAAAGGTTCATTAGCAGCTGATGGAATTTTAGGACCGCATCGTGAAAGAGAAGGAAGTTATTATACTGTAAAAGAAGTTTGGGCGCCAATTCAATTTCAGCCAAAGCAAGTTACACCAGATTTTGACGGTTCTTTCTTGATTACAAACGATTATCTTTTCAGCAATTTGAATACTTGCAAAATGGAATTCAAAGTATTGCAATCGGATAAAAATGTGCTTTATACGAATGGAACTGCAAAAGAAATCGCGTCTGGAAAAATTGAAATCCCGAGTATTGATCCGGGAGAAACACACAAAATTAAATTAGCAGTTCCGAATAATTTTGCTGAAGGTGATGTACTGTCGATTTCAGCTTACGATCAGTTTGGAAAAGAAATTTATACTTGGACTTGGCCTATTCACAAAGCTTTATTTTATGCTAATAAATTTTTAGCTGTTGAAAATACAAAAACAAAAGCATCAGTAGTAAAAACAGCAACTGACGTTACTTTAAAAGGAAACGATGTTACTGTTGTTTTGAACGCTACAAATGGAGAAATTACTTCTGTTAAAAACGGAACTTCAACTATTCCATTAACAAATGGTCCGCGTCCTATTGGAATGAAAGCCAAATTAAAAGACATTCAGGTTTCACAAGAAGGCGACAAAGCAGTTTGTTTGGTTTCCTACGCTGGCGGAATTTCGACTATCAAATGGACTATGGAAGCTGATGGAAGATTTAAAATGGAAATGATTGTTTTGAAAAACGAAAGAGCAAACGGTGCAGACGGATTTGACGGTGCCTTTTTTGAAGATAAAATCAATTCGTTCGGAATCACTTTCAGTTTTCCTGAGAAAGAAGTTAAAGGAATAAAATGGTTTGGAAGAGGCCCTTATCATGTTTGGAAAAACAGAATTAAAGGAACAACTTACGGCATTTGGGAGAAAGATTACAACAACACAATTACAGGAGAAAGTTTTGAAAATTTGATTTATCCAGAATTTAAAGGTTATCATGCGAATTTATTGGGAGCAAACTTAAAAGCAGGTGCTTCATCGTTCAAAGTTTTCAGTGAATCGGATAATTTATTCTTGAGATTATTTACGCCAGAACTGCCTAAAAATGGTTTCCCAGGAAGCAATCCGCAACCGGCATTTCCAGAAGGCGATATTTCGTTTATGTATGAAATTCCGGCAATGAGAGATTTCAAACCATTGGAACAACAAGGCCCTCAAAGTCAGCCAACAAATATCAGAATCAAAAGCGGTGATGATGGTATTAAAATGAATTTGTGGTTTGATTTTAGAAATAATTAATTTTTTGTTTCAGGTTTAACGTTTCAAGTTTACATACTATATCTTTTAACCGCAAAGCGCGCTAAGGTTTTATAGCAAACGTTCGAAAGTAAAGTTCGCAAAGCTTTGCGCACATCGCGTAATCCTTTGCGAACTTTGCGGTTAAATAAGCTCAGATAAGTCATTATAATTTACATTTAAAATATGAAATCATTTAAAATATTATTTGCCCTCTTACTGGCATTTTTATTCTTCAATTTTACTCCAAAACAAGACAATAAACCTACTGTTTATATGGTAGGCGATTCTACAGTTAAAAACGGAAGAGGACAAGGCGACGGTGGACTTTGGGGCTGGGGAGATTATATAGGTCAGTTTTTAGACACTACAAAAGTCAATATTGAAAATCATGCTTTGGGTGGCACTAGCAGTAGAACTTTCCAAGATAAAGGTTTATGGACTGAGGTTTTAAACAAACTCAAAAAAGGCGATTATGTTTTGATTCAATTTGGACATAATGACGACGGACCAATAAACGATAGTCTTCGCGCCCGCGGAACAATCAAAGGAATTGGAAATGAAACTCAAGAAATCGATAATATTCTCACCAAAAAACATGAAATCGTTCACAGTTACGGCTGGTACATTCAAAAAGTGGTTCGCGAAGCCAAATCAAAAGGAGCGATTCCGATTATTTGTTCACCGATTCCAAGAAACGATTGGAAAGAAGGAAAAGTGCCTCGCAACGATAAATCATACGGTTTATGGGCGAAACAAATTGCTGAAAAGGAAAAAGTTACTTTCATCAATTTGAATGAAAAAATGGCTGTTGAAATGGAGAAATTGGGTGAAGCAAAAGTAACCGGAACTTATTTCTACAAAAAAGATCATACGCATACGTCTGCAAAAGGTGCTGTACTTTCAGCTTCGGTTATTATCAACGAATTGAAAACGAGTAAAAACTCTTTAAAAAATTATATTTTAAAAGATCCGAAAATTGTGCTACCGCCAAAGAAAAAACTATTCTTGATAGGTGATTCAACAATGGCAAACAACAACAATAATCCTGATGCTGTCGGCTGGGGCGTTCAATTTCCGCAATATTGTGATACGACGAGAATTGAAGTAATCAATAAAGCAAGAGGCGGAAGAAGCACTAGAACTTTTGTTTACGAAGGCCTTTGGGACGAAGTAAAAAATCAATTGCAACCTGGAAATTTCGTTATCATTCAATTCGGCCATAACGACGCTGGCGATATTGACAAAGAAAAATTCAGAGGCTCCTTAAAAGGAAATGGCGACGAAACACAAGAAGTAACGCGTCCAGACGGCTCAAAAGAGATTGTACATACTTTCGGGTGGTATATGGTAAAATTTATCAAAGAAGCCAAAGAAAAAGGCGCTATTCCGATTGTGATAAGCTTGACACCAAGAAACGAATGGCCAAACGACAAAGCCGAACGCAGAAGTGATACTTATGTAATCTGGTCAAAAATAGCGGCTGAAAAAGAAAATGTTCCATTTATTGATTTAAATGATATTGTTGCGACTAAATACGAAGCTTTAGGAAAAGAAAAAGTAAAACCATTTTTTCCAAAAGACCATACACACACAGGAGCCGAAGGCGCAGCATTTAACGCTCAAACTGTTGCAGAAAGCCTTAAAAAAATAAAAGATTGCAATTTGAAAGACTATATTGAGTTATGAGTTATGAATTATAAATTATGAGTTCAATACAAATCAACTTATAATTCATAACTCATAATTCATAACTATAAAAAAACCTCGCTTACATGACATAAGCGAGGTTTTTGTTTTTGAATACCTAAGTATTATTTTTTTGATTCTTCGATAGAAACTTTTCTGAATTCTTTCAAAAGTTTTTCAATTTCTAAAGTAGCTTTACGAGCTCTTGGTCCTGCAGCTTTAATACCTTTTTCAGTTAAAGATTCTGCTTCAGTTTTGAATGTTTCAATTTCGGCGTTGATTTTTACTAATAAATCTTTCATTGCTTATACTTGTTAAATTAAGGCGCAAAAATAAAAGTTTGCTTGAACTATAACGCACGTTTAGTGTTAAAATTATAACTGTTTTGGGCGTTTGAGTTAATATTAATTTAACCCGACTTGTTGCAAACTCTAAATCAACGGATTACAAAAATTACCAAATCAACTTTTTTTAAATATTTTTTCTTTTTGCTGTTCTTACTGCTTCATAATCATTATTTAATGCCTATTTCAAAGGTATTTCGTAAGAACTTCCTTCGCTTGAAGGATACACCGCGAGCTGATCGAGCACAATCCCTGTCTGGTTCACCTCAACTTTGATTGTATGTTTTCCTTTCTCAAAATTCGATGCTGGAAGTTTTACAATGGCGCTATTTCGTAAAACATTTTCCTTCCAAGTTTTATCGCGATCTCTCGTATTGGTTTTAAAATTTTGTAAGACATTTTTATCCACCTGAATTCCGATTTCATGGTCGAAACTATTGGCATGCGTTGGAAGCAAACGAACTTCAATTTCATATTCTCCCGAATTTTTAATTTCGAATTCGTAGATCACAAAAGGTTTTTCTGCTTTGAAATAGTGTTGTTTCAACGGAAATAAAGTAATCGCATTATTGCTGTACCCTAAACCGTTAATCGTTTTCCAATTGTAATTTTTAAATCCGTTTTGAGAAACAAATTTGTTGGCTTGAATAGCGATTCTATTTTCAGTTGATTTTTGTTCTTTTTTGATGAATTCAGGCTTTTTAACCGAATCAAAAACAGGAAGATTCCTTGGATGCATCGACATCATTTTATTCCATTTCCCGTTGCTTAATTTAGTGTTGTAGAAATCGGTTAGTTCTTCAATCTTTTTATAGGATTCCGAAGCCAAAGTTTCATATTTCGCTTTTTCTTTTTCATTTGAAGTGATTACTGCTAAATTCCAATAAAGAAACTTATGATTCATGTACGCCGCTCCTTTTACGGGATAAACTGCCAATTGAAACCAAGCATCTTTTCTTTCTTGCGGAATTACCGCTGAAAGGCTATCGACTTTCTCAATCAATTTGTCATAAGCTTTAATTCTGTTCCAAATCTCATTTTCGGAGAAATCGGAAAGCTTCACCTGAGTTGTCGGTTCAGTTTGGCTCCAACCCATGTATTCAGGTTTTCTCAGAAATGCCAAACGATAATATTCTTCAAAAACTTCACTGATTTCAGAACTGATTTTCGGAGAAAATTCTCTTGCCGCCCAATCTTTCAAATATTGATTAATCCCATCCGATTTGATGCTGCTGATATTCCACGCCATATCCAAAAACAATTCCGTATCATACTCGGCAGGTTTTATGTCACCTACATTTACAATCCACATTTTGTTTGCGCCGTTTTGATACGCTTTATTCATTTCGTACCAAATCAAACCTGGTTGCATTGTACTCAGCCAAAGATAATCATGTGGCCTACCCCAATAACTGATGTGATAATAAACCCCACTTCCTCCTACTCTTTTTTGCTCTTCTTCATTACTCAAACGACGAATATATCCGTAATTATCATCGGGCCAAACCAAAGTAATATCACTCGGAACTTTTAGTTCGTTATCATATAATTCCAATACTTCTTTATAAGGAACAAAAGCTTGTGGAATTTCTGCTAAAGGCTTTTTGAAAGTATTAGAAAGCATTTCACGCTGATTTTGAATAATCTTTTCAACCATTTCAATTGACTCTTTCAAATCTTTTGCGCCTTCCATTTTACTGTCATGCACGCCTCGCATTCCGAGTGTCATGATCGTTTCATTTTGCGCCGATTTTAATTCGTCTAAACGCTCTTGCCAATATTGATCAACTTTCGCCTTATTAGTAAAATAATTATAATCTCCGTAGATTTTTGGCTTCCATTCGTCAACATTGTTTCGAAGCATTGGCTCTGCGTGAGAAGATCCAATTACGATATGATATTTCTGAGCCATTTCCTTATTTCCGGGAATTGTAAAAAATCCTTTTGTTGACGGATGCATGGCTGGCCAGATCGTATTGGCTTTTAATCGTAATAGTAATTGAAAGATTTTCTCGTAAGTTTTCGGACCAATATCACCTGTTTCTGGTTCAAATGTTTTGGCTGCCCAAGGTTGCAATGCCCAATCTTCATCATTTAAAAAGATACCTCGATATTGAACTGAAGGCGAAGAAACTATTTTGTTCTGCGAAAGATTCAAAGAAAGTTTTTCTTGTTTAATTGGATGAACATCAGCCCACCATTTCCAAGGTGAAATGCCTAATTTTTCTGAAATTTCAAAAATAGAATAAACTGTTCCTCGTACATCTGAACCAACTACCAGAAGATTTTCTTTTTCTTTTTGAATCAAAAATTTCTCCCATTGACCAGATAATTCTTTTTTGTTTTTAAACGAATTAAAAAGCTTGTCCGAAGTTTGTCCAATGTAAATACCATTCTTTGAAAAGGAATCTGCTTGTATTATCTCTGGACGTTTACCCGTCAATTCTTGAACATCATCTGCAAGTTCGTTCACCGCCCAAACAATCAACGGATCGGTGTTTTTATCAATACAAATGTTAACTGCATGATTGGAATCAGCAATTAAAAATTCAGACGAACTTTTGTTCTGACTAAAGCAATTTATTGCTATGATCGAGAGAATTAATAATAGAAGTTTCTTCATTTTGAGAATGAGAGAATTTGACAATTAGAAAATGAGATAATTAAAATATCGAAACTTTGCTGTTTTAAACTTAGCACCTTAGAAACTTAGCGCCTTAGAACCTTAATTCACAAGCTGTTTATTTACATAAACATTTTTAAAAGTCACATTCTTAATAAGACTTTTATCAATTTCTGTTTTAGCTGACTCCACATTTATATTTTCAAAAGTAAAATTCGATAAACGAACATTCGGGTCATTTTCAACTCCGTAGAACGTATCGCATTTCAATTCGATATTTTTCAACGTCACATTATCTCCGTAAGAAAGTGGAACATCAGGACGACCTTTTAAATCAAAAAATTGTTTCCAAGCAAAAACTGCCAATCCCGTTTTAGCTTCACCTTTAATATCCTCCACTCTAATGTATTCGTAATTTTGAGGTGTGTCTGGACGCATTTTCAGCCACAACATTCTTGATGCACCGTCAATTTTACAGTTACGCATAATGATGTTTCTGTTATGAATGGCCTCGCTTCCGTTAGTTAAAGCCGAATGACAGAAACCGAAATTACAATCTTCAATAATTACGTTTTTATTCGGTCCGTTGTTTGGATCTTTGTCTGCGTATGGACCTTTTCCGCCTTTTAAAGCAACCGCATCATCATTAACCGACATGAAACAGCCTTTTACCAAAACGTTCGTACAAATATCAACGTCGATTGCATCTGTACTTGGCGCTTTATCTTTTAAGTGTGGTGAAAAAATATACAAATCCAATAATTTCACATTATTGCATTTATAGAAATGATTCGTCCAAAAACCTGAATTAATCAATTTTACGTCTTGAAATTGAACATTATTGGAGTTCCAAACAAAAACCAATCTTGGTCTTGAAACTTCAAGGTTCGTACATTTTGGATTTTCCTTACGACGTGCCCAGAAAGCATCCCAATATTTTTTTCCATTTCCGTTGATGGTTCCTTTTCCTGAAATCGAAAAATTATCAACTCCATAAGCGTTTACTAAAGCAGGAAAATAATCCAGATTTTGACCTTCCATTCTTGAAGCCATAATTGGGAAATCGGCAATATTATCAGAACCTTTTAAAACGCCACCTTCACTTACATACAAAGTTGTTTTTGGTTTAAAAAATAAAGCGCCACTCAAGAAAACTCCTTTTGGAATTACAATTACACCACCGCCATTTGCAGAAGCTTTGTCAATTACCTTCTGAATTGCTAAGGTCTGAATCTTAGTACTGTCTTTACTTACACCGAAATCAGTAATTGTGTATTTTTTACCTAACTCTTTTAATTCTAATTTTTTATAAGTCTTAAACCAAACCGGAATTTCAGTTCCGTCTGGGAATTTATCGTTGTTGTATTTTTGCGAAAATGCACTCTGAGAAATTCCCAAAACACACAAAACCAAAGTGAAAAACTTTTTCATTGTATTCTATTTTTATTTTTTTGTTTTATTTTTTTATGGCGATTTCAGTAACAGAAATAAAATTTCCTGTACTTCCATAATTTGTCTTTTTTTTATCCGACCAATTTGGTCTTTCGCCCGTCGTGTAAACGGTTAAAATATAATTTCCCGTTTTCAACAATGGCGATTTATAAACTGTTGTTTCTGTTACGCTTTTACTATACAAATCGACAATTGCTGTAGTAAGTGTTTGCCCTTTGTCAGTTGCCAAAATCACTTTTGCGTAACCCTTTTTATCATCAACAAAACTCTTTAAAGCAATTTGTTGGCCTTTGAATTGTACCGAAAATGAAGCATTTACATCATCTGATTTACTTTCTGAACTAGTATTTATCCAATTACCCGAATATTTGATTTCCTTACTCGTATTCTTCAGAATTTTATCTGTGTTTTTAGGTACCGAAAATTTTCCAGTAACCAAATCAATTTGCCAACTTTCCAAATAATTCGGGATTTGCAAAGATGTTCCCGAAATCGTAAGCGGTTGCCAAACATAAGTTGCCGAAGAAGCCTGTTTAGGAAACGACCAACGATCGCCCATAAACATATAGGTAGTTTCTTTTGAGCCTTGAATTGGCAAAACAAAAGTCGATTGCGAATTCCATGTCAATGTTTCCTTTGGCGCAATCAAACCTCTAAATTCCCACGGGCCTTTTACTGAATTTGACGTGTAATAGTAATTGTCGTTTTTCTCCCAACTCGTTAAATGCGAACCAATAAAATAATACAAATTATCTTTTTTAAGCATTGTTGGCGATTCGAATCCAGTTGTAATATTTTCGTTCACTTTCTCCGTAACCGATTTATAATCATCACTCAATTTATAAATTTCGCCACCATGAACCAAAATGTACCCAGAACCATCTGTATCTTGAAAAGTTCCCATATCCCATTTTTTGATTGGTTTTCCATCCAATAAAATCGGGCCTTTGAAAGTATAGGGACCTTCTATATTTTTTGAAACCGCATAACCCACAAATTGATCTTTATAGGTTAATGAATCGGCGTGCATGTACATTACAAATTCTGATGTTTTGGGACATTTCATCACTTTCACCCTTTCTCCAACTCGATTTGGCCCCAATTTCCCAGATTCTTGAACGGGAAGTGCTTGCTTTTCAAATTTCCAATTATAAAGATCTTTTGACGAATAACAATTAAATCCAGCAAATGCATTGCTTGCATCCGAATGTGCTTCTCCAAACAAATAAAAAGTACCATTTTCTTTTACAATGCAAGCGCCATGTGCGCTCACAATATTTCCGTTTTGATCCAACCAAGGTGTGCCAGAATTAATAGCGTCATATTTCCCGGCTTGTTGCCCAAATACAAAAACCGAATTCATCAAAAGAAACAAACAAATCATTTCTTTTGCAAAATCTTTTATATTGAAATAAATCTTAGTAAACATCCTATTTCTTTCTTCTTTCTTCTAACTTCTTTCTTCTAACTTCTTTCTTCTAATTATTTACGTTTCAACCACTCTTTAGGAACATTCACAATACAAATATTCAGCGTACGATTATCCTCAGAAAGCATCGCCGATTGGATTTCAATTTTCGTTCCATCTCTATTAAAAGTCGGGTGAACATGATCTGCAGCAGTTTCTTTATGTCCTGTTGTTAACATCATCATTTCATTTGTTTTTCGATCAATCAAATATAAACTTCTTGAAAAATCATCTCCAACAGCCCATCTTCCGTCAGAAGATCCGTGAACATGCCACAGACCGCTTCCGCTCTTCGTTTGTCCTGCAATAATCATTTCGCGTGTTCTCAAATTTACAATTGCCAATCCCGTAGGTTTTTCTCTAGTTCCAGAATTTCCCCAATTGCTTTCCTGACCCGGATTTTGCGGATTTCTGACTTCTGTGCTATTCGTTACTTCAACTGGAGCATCATTTTGAATATCAATTTTTCTATGTCCCATAATCGCCATAGCAACTTCATCTTTAGAAATTACGACTTCATGCGTTACCCATTCAAAATCAGATTCTGGATATAAAGGTCTCAAACCTGTTCCGTCCGCCATAACCGTCCATGTGCGTTGTGGAGATTTTCCGCCAGTTTCCCAACAAAAAACCAATTCGCCCGGATTCCAGATATTAGATTGAATATGTCCGACTTGAAATGGTACAGAAACAACATGCTTAATTTCTCCAGTTTTGATGTTCATACTGCTGATTCCGCCTGGACCTGCGCCCATATTTCGTGGACCAAAACTTTTTTCAATTTTAATATTTGGATCCAAATGTCTTGCGGCTTCTTCTTTCCCAATTCTGAAATAAACGCGATCTTCATTGGCATCCAAAGCCATATCGCCGGACGCGCCCATCTCCGGATTTGTAACGCCACAAACACGCTCGTAAGCCGAAACTGGTTTCATTTTTCCTGCTTCACTGTCTTTAAAAACAGCTTCCAGATTCACTTCCATGATTTGCATTCTATTGCCTTCACCAGTGCGCATATAGTACAATTTCATTGATTTTTGAGCCATGCATAAAGTACCAGAATAACCGCCTTCGGTAACTTGAACCATTACGCCTGATTTTTCATTTACCGCAAGAGCATCTCCGTTGGCTCTTTTTGTTCTAAAAATCAACCATTCACCATCAGCTGTCCATTGCGGATGCGTTGGGTATGTTTTTGAATCTCCTGCCGACTTTGTTGTCAAGAAAATCAATTCTTGGCCTGTTACAGGATCTTTAATAATCTTTTTTTCTGAAGGAAATCGCTTTCCAATCTGACCAAAAATCGTTAGACCAGATAATAGGAAAAGTATATTTAGGGAGGATTTTAATTTCATGTGCTTTTCTTTGTGTACCCCTAGCTGAAGCTAGGGGCTATGTTTTTATTTAGCAACGCTAATAATTTATGCCTTATGATTTAAAAGATCATAGTGTACCGCTAGCCGAAGCTAGGCACTATGTTTTTATTTAGCATATCAATAAATTATGATTTACAACTCATAACTCATAATTTATAATTCATAACTAATTGAACTATTTATGCAGATTATCTTTTCCTTCGATTTTTAATTGGATCGAACTATCGTTAATTTGAAATTGACTGTCTTTCAAAAGCAAAATCACTTCAGATCCAGCCAATAAAACGGGACCATAACCATGAGCTGCAAAAACACTAATTGGACGATAATAATAAAATGCAGGATCAAAGCCCATTCCGGTTCCAACGCAAGTTCCTTCGACTTGACCTTTGTCGTTTACTTTTGTAGAAACTGCATTCCACGCCAATAAAACTGCTGGCGCATATGTCATTTTATCCACATAACCGCGATTGATTGCTCTTGCTATAGAATACGCATAAATTGCTGTTGCTGAAGTTTCTAAATACGAATCATTTCGATCTAACAATTGATGCCAAAAACCAGTTCCGTCTTGATATTGAACCAATCCTGCAATGTGTTTTTGTAGTTGTGTCAAAACTTGATTGTAACCTGGATGATTTTTTGGAAGTACTTCTAACAATTCGACCATTGTCATAACTGCCCATCCATTTGCTCTAGCCCAATGAAACTGTGGATGAACCTGCATCGATTCTACCCAGCCGTGCATGTAAATTCCTTTTTGGCTGTTGAACATTCTTTCAGAAAACTGATTTACTTGTTTAACTGCATCATCAAAATATTTTGTATTTCCGGTATAGCTTCCCATTTGTGCCAATGCAGGAACACTCATAAACATATCATCCAACCAAAGCGTATTATCCTGTGGTCTGTTTCGTGCTAAAGTTCCGTCTTTCAGTCTGAATTGTTTGTTGCTGATAAAATCGATATAATTGTTTACTAACGGATCAACATTAGCTTTCAAACCATCTTTTTTTGCTTTAATAAAAGCTGCACAAAGAGCTCCTGCAAAATCCAGTGCTTCAGGATGAAGCGTTCTGAGCATGTCTTTATCCTTGATGTTTTTCTCGTTGTAATTTTCGGCTATATCTGCTATTAACTGCACTCTTTTATTGGTGTAATCAGCATAATATTTTTCGCCCGTTGCTTTAGAAGCCAAAAGCATTCCGGCATACGTCACTCCCCATTCATAACTCGTCAACCTAAAAGCACCAGGTTCAAAAACAATATCCTGATTTCCTTTTTTATAATTTGTTATTTCAGCTTTGGTATTGGCATCAATAATTTTTGAAGCCGAATTTTTATCTAAATAATTATACACTCTGTCCAATACCTCTTTTATTTTTTCCTTTTGCGGAATCACATAAGGTGTTGGATAGTCGGGTTGCATTAAGTGCAAAGGTGCTGTAGCATCTGTTTTCTGAGCGTTTGCAGTACCGAATACTCCAAAAGCAAGTAATGTGATTGTGGTTAATTTATAGTTCATGGTTAGTGTTTTAGTTAGTTGAAAATGAAATTATTTGCTTACTTCAACCGTTATTTTGGCAGAAAGCTGTTTCGCCAAAGTGGTTACATAATTGCTGAAATATGTTGAATCTTTAAAATTTTTATCAGCACTTAATTCCCAGCCAGCGATGGCGTAATAACTGATTTTTTTATTGTTTTCGATAGCTAATTTTGCTAAGTATGAATCTGTTAATTGTCCTGTTTTTGGTGCTTCGATGTATCCTTTATATATTTTTTTCGGAACCAAAATTGCAGTTCCTAGAATCCATTCTCTATTGTATGTCAAATTATCGTGCTGAATAAAACAAACCCAATCACCAGCTTCGACAACCTGTAGCGGATTTTTATTGTTGATATTTGAAATGGCCGCTAAAAATGTCTCGCCACCTTTTAATCCAGTTATTGAAACTGTATTTTCATAACCATACATTCCCGGCCAAATTGAGGTCGTTTCCTGAACTTGATATTGATTTCCAGAAGCTTTCCAATTCTGGTATTTATAACTCAAAACCGAATTCACCGGGCCTTCACTCACGATCTTAAACGTTGTTTTTTCAACGTTATTCAAAGTATCATTTGTCAAAATTCCGAGTCTGTTGATTTTGTCGTTGATTAATAAAGCATATCCACCTAAACCAACAGAATTTCCAACAGGAAAAATATCTCTACCCCAATCATACATTTGGTGATAATTATCTTCAACCTCTCCTTTGCTGTTAATTCCAACATTTTCTGGCGTAATCGCAGGAATTTTTTTCCCGAAAACATCTTTAGAATTTCTTCCATCCAAATAATGTCTGAAACCTACTTTATCATTTTCCCAAGTTGGACCGTCAGTCTGATATTTCTGAAAACCTAATTTTTTATAAACTTGGTTCGCCATTAAAACTTCTTCAGTCGCAGGTTGAACTGGCAAATTTTTGGCTTCTCTTTTTCCGAAACGCACACTCGTTTTAATTGGAAATTTCGGATCTTTTAAAGACCAAGTTAATATTGCCGTTTTGTTTTCACTTGGTGCAAAATCAGTTACCAAGAAAAGCTCATCCCATTTTCCATCGCCATCCAAATCATTTAACTGCGCTGGAATTGTATCCTTTTTACTGATCAAAATAGGAAAACTGTTTGCAACATATTTTGATGCAATTTGGTTTCTTTTGATGCTGATTGCTTTTTGTGGAACAGCAATGTCAGAAGTGTTTTTTAATGTAATTTTTTGTGCATTGCAATTGACGAAAATCGTTGTTGCAAAAACTACAGACAAATAATATTTTGTTTTCATATTTCTTTGTTTCAGGTTTCAGGTTTCAGGTTTCAGGTTTCAGGTTTCAAGTCTAAAAACAAACATTAATCCAGGTGAAAAACCTCTTTTAAGGAAACTGCAACTGGAGAATTATCTGGATTTGTTTCCATAATATCGCCCATATACGCCCACCATTTTTTTACGATTGGATGATTCGGCAAATAATCGAAATCAAAATCAGCACTTATTTTCTGAACGGCAAAAAGCGTCAAAGTTTCTTCATCTAAAAAAATACTATAATCTTGGATTCCAGTTTCAGAAAGCAAAGCTGCCAATTCAGGCCAAATTTCGTCATGTCTTTTTTTGTATTCTGCTTCAAAACCAGGTTTTAATTGCATTTTGAATGCGTTTCGAATTGTATTTTTATTTGCCATTTTTCTAGTGTTTTAAATTTATTTGAACTTGATTGTCTCTATTGCATACAATCTCTCCATTTATATATTCAAGTTCTGCAACTTGTATTGAACTTCTTTTTGTTTCGTAACTGTCAACTCCTTTATTTTCTGGAGTTCTTCCTGGATGTGTAAAGTAAAAAATATACGCTTTATCTCCGTCAACTATTACATCTGGATGTCCTCCAATCACTTTGTCATCTTCACCAGTTCCGGGAGTTTGAAGAATATTTTTTTCTTGACGATTCCAATTTAAAAAATCTTCCGAAGAATAAACATTCAAACCTCGCCAAGAATCTGAAATCATCCAGTTTTTTCCTTTCCAAGTAAAGACTTTTGGGCCTTCTCCTCTATCTTTTACAATTTTCGTTCCGCTGTCCCCCCAATTGTACAAATCTTTGCTATCTGCGTAATAAATTGATTTACCGTCATTTTCGTTATTGTAAAACATTCTCCAAGTTCCGTTTGGCAATCTAAAAACCGACGCATCAATGCATCTTTCCGAAGCTAATTTCAATTCCGATTCAAATTTCCAATCCATTAAATTCGAACTTGTCAAATGAATGATCGAACGTGGATGATACCAATCAGTAAAAATTCCGGGAACAATGGTCAAATACATATGATATTTGTTTTTGTATTTAATGACATCTGGTGCCCAATAGGTCACATTTTTCAAATTGTATTTAATGTTGCAAGTGTCTTTATACGTCCATTTTGCACCATCTTCCGAAGTTGCAACTCCGATTTTTGTTCCGTGAACCCACGTAATTCCTTTTGCGGTTGTATCTTTTGCTCTTCTGTTGGTATAAAACATGAACCATTTTTTCTCTTTTTCATTCCAAATAATCGTTGGATCAGCGGCACCATCAAAAATAGGATCACGATATAGTGGTTTTGGCGCAATATGTTTTTGGTCTTTTTTTGCTTCTTTTTGAGCATTCATTGTTATACTGAAAAATACAACAATAAGATTAAAAAAAAGATGTTTTAAGTTTATTCTCATTCCGTTTTGCTTAATTATTTCACTCGCAGATTCCGCAGATTATTTGCTTTGATTATCATTTAATTTACTTTCCCAATCATCTGTTCTAAAAGGCGATGCAGGCAAATTTTCGGCGTTGAATAAATTCGGTTCTGGAACTGCTTTCCATGCAAATCGAACAGCTACTGGATCTTTCACTTTTTCAGAATAAACTACAATTGTTTTGCCTTCAATTTTTGCCGTTGCCGGATAAAACACTTTGTCACTTCCAGCTATTTCAAACTCTTTCAAAGCTTCGTTGCTCTTTTTAAATCCGTTTTGAACATCATCAAAAAACAATTTGATTTGCTTTTTTTTGATTTCCATATGATTGTATGTTGGTCCAGAGAATACAACTTTATTTTCTCCGTACGTTTTTGCTTTTGCGATTAAAGCCAGACGATAACCAACAGTTTGTTTGTCAATCGGATGAATATTTGTGGCATTTCCAACATCTGTAGTAACTACCATTCCGCTATTCGGAATCACTTTTGACGCCATCAACTGCGCTTCTCTAATATCTGGATTTTGGCCTTTATGTGGAGCAATCTGAACATAATAAAAAGGGAAATCACCTTGATTCCATTCACTTCTCCAACTTTTTACCATTGCAGGAAAAAGACTTCTGTATAAAAATGCTTTTTCGGCGTTGCTTTCTCCTTGGTACCAAATCACACCTTTCATTGTATAATTTGTAACAGGATGAAGCATTGCATTATAGAGAACATATGATGTTTTATTTTCTTCTTTTTTAGGCTTTTTCAATTTAGAAACATCTCCATTATTTGCAAGACGTTCTTTTGTCAAATCAGCATAATAATTTTCTAATTTTTCTTGGAACAATTTTTCGTTTTTTGCATCCTGTTCCAAAATCGGAAGGAAGTCTGTGTTTTGCTCCAATACAGCTTGCGAAGTCCAAGCTTCGGCTTTAGTTCCTCCCCAAGAAGTCGAAATCAACCCAATTGGAACTTTTAAATTTTGATACAAATCTCTTCCGAAGAAATAAGCAACTGCTGAGAAAGTTTTAATCGTTGATGGAGAACATTCTGCCCAATTTCCTGTAACATCTTCTAAAGGTTTTTGCGAAGCTTTTGTCTGTACCGTAAACAATCTGATTGCTGGGAAATTTGCGTTTTGAACTTCTTCTTCATAATTTTTCACTCCTGTTTTCCAAGTTCCGTCTTCTTTTCCAACAGGAAAATACATATTCGATTGTCCCGAACAAATCCAAACTTCACCAATTAAAATATTCTTAAGAACGATTTTATTTGAAGCTTCAATTGTGATTTCATATTGTTTTTCGCTTCCTGCTGGCGTATCAACAGTCGTTTTCCAAGTTCCATCAGCATTTGCGGTAATTTCTACGGGAACATTCTGCCAACCTAATTGCAGTCTTATTTTTTCGTTTGGAGAAGCCCATCCCCACAAATTCACTTTTGAATTTTGTTGCAAAACCATATTATTTCCTACCAAAGCAGGAAGTTTTACTTGAGCGCAGACTGTTAGCTTTAATCCTAAAACAATGAATAATAATAACAGTTTCTTTAAATAAATCATTCGGAATATAATTTTAATACTAAAACTTTAAAGATAAAGCACTAAATCGATATCGGTATCCTGTGCTTCCCTGTTTTACAGAAGAATTGTAAAAAGAAAAAGGCAGTAACAAGAAGTTACTGCCTTCGTAAAATCAAAACCACTTAATTTTACCTTTACCATATTAACGAAAACCAATATCCTTAAAATGATTAATCAAATATATTTATTAAATAACTGAGAACTATCCTGTTGTACCCTGCTCAGACATAAAAAAAACCGTCTCATTTTTTGAGACGGTTTCTAACATGAAAAAACTAAAAAAACAAGTTCTTTTTAATATCCTGGATTCTGCATTGCATCTTTCTCTGCAGCAGTTAAAGGTTTTCCGTTTGCATAAACTCCGTCAAGGAAAGTTTGCGGAATTGGGCGCAAATTATGATACTCTTGAATGTTTGGATTTGCTTCAATATTATAAGCTTTTGCTCTCGCCACCAAAGTTTTAGTTCTGCTCAAATCTTCCCAACGGTGAAATTCTCCGCATAATTCTCTAGTACGCTCATTCAATACCAAACATAACATTCTGTCATAATCTGTACTATATCCCAATTTTGCAATTACCGCCATATCTTCAGCAGGCAAAGCATTCACACTGCTTATAGTCAAATTTGTTGCTGTTGTCGCAACGGCAATATTATTTGACTCATAATATGAGTTTTCAGGAATATAAGAAATAGGAATTCCAGCTTGACCTGTAGTCGTATAAGCAGCTGAACCATCGGCGTAAGCAGCACGGTTTTCACCAGATTTATAAGCAGCACGCGTACGAACAGCATTAATATAAGGTAATGCATCCGCAAATGTTGCTCCTCCCGCTTTTGCCAAACGAATTTTTGCTTCAGCAGCCATCAAATACGTTTCGGCAGAACGAGCCAAAGTAATATCACGTGACCCTTTTATATTACTTAAATCGATTCTGTTTCCGTCCATATATTTACTTAAAGATGGAAATCTTACATCGGCCATTAAACCAACTTTATCCGCAGCATAAGCAACATAGGCACTTGGAATCGTTTTTCCTGTTTTTGGATAAATAATAGCATCCGTATTTTTAGTTTTTGCAAAACGTGTATCAGACGGGCTATTAATGATGTACATGATACCTAAATCTCCGTTCACATAATAGTTTCCTGATTTATTGTTTACAATACTTTTTGTTTGGAAGCTTTTCCAAAAACGAGAATCATTTACATGATCAAAAACATCATATACAAAGTAAGTTGGAGCAAGACGGCTAAATGGTCTTCCACCGGCAAGGTTACGCTTCATTTGAGGCAATTGGTCGTAAGTTGAAAGGAAATATAAATGTTGCTGATTTCCTCCAGTTGTTAATGTACTGGCATTGAACTGAGCAGACAAAATTAACTCTGGAAGTTTTTCATTTGCACCATCAGCAGTTGTGTAAGTCCATAAATTATCATAATTAGCGGCTAATGGGTGATGCGAAATTACCTCGTCTGACAAAGTAACAACTTGCTGTAAATCGGCAGTTTTTGTAGTTGCATTCCAGCTATCGTTGATTTCACTTGCACGAGTCAAATATGCTTTTGCCAAATAATGCGCAGCAGCATCTTTAGTAATTTTTGCTGGTGCACCAGCATTGCCTAATAAATTATATGCTTGAGTGAAGTCGTCAATTATTTGCTTTAAAACATCTTGTGGCGCGGCACGAGTAAATTCCAACTCCACTTTTGAGCTTGGTTTCAATTTTAAAGGAACTGCTCCATACTGGCTAACTAATTGAAGATAACAGAAAGCTCTCATGAAATAACCTTCACCTAATGCTGTTTTTTTGATTGCATCGTTTGTCGAAGCAATTTTTGTAGCCGAATCAATTAAAGTATTTGCATTTCCAATTCCGATATATAAATTATCCCAATGTGTATTTGCTGCAACTGTATTCGCATTAGAAACGGTTACAAAAGCATTAAAACCAGTTGAATAAGAGTTCCAAATCCAGTTTGACGGGTCACCTCCAGCATGGAATTCATCTGTCCCTGATTCTGTTGACGAAAGTGGTACTTCGCCTTGAAATTCAGCTGCAAATACCTGATAATAGGTCCCGACAGCCAATGCCTGAATTCCAGCTTCGGTATTATAATAATCTTGGCTGTAGGCAGTTGTCAACTCTTCGTCAAGAAAATCTTTGTTGCATGAACTGCTCACAGTCAGCGCCGCAACAAGCATTAAGTTGATATATAGTTTTTTATAATTTTTCATAATGATGTTTTTAAATTAATTTAGAATCCTACATTTAACCCTAAAGTTATACCACGATTTGAAGCCGTTGTTTGCGTATCCAAATCAGTCCATTTTACTTTTGTGAAAATCATACCCGGATTATTTGCCTGGCAGTATATTCTCAATTTTGAAAGTCCTAGTTTTTGTACTAAATCTTTATCGAAATGATAGCCAAGAGAAATATTTCTCATTTTTAAGAATGAACCGTTACGGTATCCTAAAATTGGATAATATGCATCTCCAGTACCTGCAGAATAAATTGGTTTTTGATATTCTGAATTAATGTTGTTATCATTATAATAATTAATAGAACGTTGGCTTCCTTTTGCTCCTTCATTTTCTCCACCTGTATCATAGTAATAGCCCATTTTTCCATAAACAAAGAATGATAATTCGAAATTTTTATAATTGAAAGTATTGGTCATACCAAAAATATATTTTGGATCTTTTGACCCAATAATTACACGATCATTATTAGCATCAATTTTATAATCCCCATTTTGATCTACTGGTCTTGCATTACCAAAAGAGAAAATGTTTGAACCTGCCGCAGCATTGAATTTTGCCATTTCAGCGGCGTCTTCAGGTTTCCAAATTCCATTTGATGCGAAACCATAAATTACGTTTTGAGAATATCCAATAAATAAATTGTTGTTGATGTCGTCAAATTTTCCATTTTGAAGCGAAACAATTTTGCTTTTTTGATATGACGCACTAATATTAGTTGTCCATTCAAAATCTTTAGAAGTAACGTTTACTGTATTCAACGTAAGCTCAACTCCATGCCCTTCGGTTTCTCCAACATTTTGGTACGTATCTTTTACTCCAATAACTGTTGGCACACTACTTTTTAATAATAAATCTGTTGTTCTACTAGTGAAATAATCCAAAGCACCTGACACTCTGTTGCTGAACATTGCGAAGTCAATACCATAGTTGAATTGCGCTGTTTTTTCCCAACCTAAATCAACATTTCCTAAAGAAGTATTGTTTACAACTCCAGATCCGTTTGGATAAACAATTCCAACTAATGGAGGTTGTGTAGCATAAGCCGGAACTGCCGCGTTTCCGGTTTCTCCATAACCAACTCTCATTTTTAATTGATTGATCCAAGTTACGTTTTCTAAGAATTTTTCTTTATTGATAACCCACGCCGCAGAAGCACTTGGGAAAAACGCCCATCTATTTTCAGCTGCTAATTGTGAAGCACCATCATAACGTCCAGAAGCTGTTAGCAAATATTTGTCAGCATAACTATAGCTTACTCTACCCATATAAGACAGTAAACCTGTATCAACCAATCCAGAAGAATATCCAGCAAGTGTAACATTTGCAGGAGTTAACGCATTCCATTTATTTTCAGGATTCTTGATGTCATTTGCAGACATTGAACTGTTTTCATTATGATACTCCGTTTGGCTCATCAACAATGTTCCTCCAAAAGTGTGATTTCCAAAAGTTTTATTATACAAAAGCAAATTATCCAGTGTATATGAAATCGTTTTTTCATTTGTTAAAGAAGCAAAACTTGTTCCTGAACGAATTGCTGATTTCCCATCTAAATAAACACCATCACGGTATGAAGTAAGATCCGGACCAAAGTTGATGCGGTATTTTAAACCGTCAAGTTTATGAGAAATTGCTCCTAAATCAAATTGTGCGTACAAACTACCAAAAGCACGTAATGTTACTCTTTGATCTTGAGATAATTTATACTCATCAACCGGAGTTCTGATTGTTGAATCTCCACCAGGATTATCAATTCTGTTTCCGTTGCTGTCGTAAGGAACAGCATAAGGAAGGTTGGTACGAGCTGTAGCATAAATTCCTGTTGAACTTGTAACCGCAGTTCTACCTACGTTTGACTGTCCGTATTCATTTACACCGTAACTTGTATTAAGGCTTACACCCATTGAAAACCATTTTGTTGGTGTAATATCAACGTTTGCCGTACCACTATAACGAACATAGCTTTGTCCGAACAAAGTTCCTGTGTTATCCAAATATCCAAATGAACCGTAGCCTTTCATTTTTTCAGTTCCACCACTTACACCAATTGTATGTTGTTGGGTGATTCCTGTACGTGATACAAATTTGGTCCAATCTGTAGTTGCAACTTTAGAACCGTCCCAAGTTGTAGTAAGATTTCCATTAGCATCTCTCCAACCTTTTTCGATATTTGCCCAAGCAGAAGGATCTGCAGAAGCCAAGAAAATCAATTTATCATTTTCGATATTTGGCTGATCTCCTTTTGGAAAAGCTGAAGGATTAGAGTAGTATCTTCCCCAACGACGAAATTCAATATATTCTCCTGCCGTCATCATTGGCGCATTTTCATGAATTGTTTCTGTCATTAAAGACGTATCGTAATTCAAGGTAAATTTCCCGTTTTTACCTTTTTTTGTTGTTACGATTACAACCCCGTTTGCACCACGTGAACCATAAATCGCAGTTGCCGAAGCATCTTTCAAAACGTCGATTGTTTCAATATCTGTTGGATTCAAGAAATCAATCCCTCCAGAATTGGGATCAACACTAATTTTTCCTGTTGATGCATCAGTAACCAATCTTGTATTTAAAGGAATTCCATCAACAACATAAAGTGGCGCATTTGAAGCAGAAATAGAACGAGCACCACGAATGGTAATAGCTCCTACCGTTCCAGGACGCTCACTTGACGCAACATCCACACCGGCAGCTTTTCCTTGCATTGCCTGTACAGCATTTACAACTGGTCTTGATGCAATTTCATCCGCATTTACACTCACGATTGATCCGGTAAGATCCTTTTTCTTTTTTGTACCGTAACCTACTACGACTACCTCCTCAAGAGAATTGTCTTCTTCTTTCAACACAACGTTGTAAACGGTTGCCGCTCCAACAGTAATTTCTTGTTTTTTAAAGCCGATAAAACTGTAAACAAGCGTATTTCCAGTTGCAGCATTAATGGAGTAACTTCCGTCCAAGTCAGTACTAACACCGTTTTGGCTTCCCTTGATAAGTACATTCACACCTGGGATTGGCAACCCTGTGGCATCTTTAATGGTACCTTTGACTACTTTGTTCTGCGCGTAACCAGAGGCATGCAATAATGCAAAAATGGCTATGAGCAGCAGCACATTCAATTTGTTTTTCATAAAAGTTAAATTTGGTTAATTAATTAGTTACTCAAATTTATTTAGAAGTTAATTCGGCACTATCCTGTAGTGTCCTGCAAAGCAATTTAGTACCATTCTAATTTACAGAGTTTTACAAATTACTTTTAAGTTTTTTTTAACCATAAAATCCTTCAAAGCCTTGATTTTCAAAGGGAATTGAAGAAAAAACTTCTAAATGCGAATATCCGAATCAAACAATATTTTTTTTTCAGATACCATAATTTTATTCAAAATTTTTTATCGAATATAAAACAAATATCTGAAAATTATGACAATTTGAAGATAAAAATGTAATCGATTGCATTTTAATTTTGAGAAAATTGTTTTGCGCCTCCATTTTAGTGTCATTTATAGTGCTTATTTCTGAGCTTAAAACAAAAAAAAAACCGCCTCACGAATGAGACGGCTTTCAAAAACAAAAATAAAAAAGTTTAATAACCTGGATTCTGCCAAGCTGCTTTTTGCGCTGGAGATAAATTAGAACCATCATCATTCAGCAATCCATCAATAAATGTTTGAGGAATTGGACGAAGTTCGTGTTTATTCGCTGTAATATTAGTTGCTGCTTCAGCATTAAATGCTTTAGCACGTTTGATAAGCATTCCTGTACGAGAAAGTGTTTCCCAACGTTGCCACTCTCCTAAAAGCTCACGAGTTGACTCGTTAAGAATAAAGTTGATTGCACGTTCTTTATCTGATGAAGCTCCAATTTTAGACATAATTGCTTCGTCTTCCGCTGGTAAATTATTTGGGAAAGAAGTTAATCTTAAATCTGAAGCTGCAGTAGTAACCGCTACTGTTGGGTTAGATAAATAATACGTATTCATATCTAAGTTAGAAGCTGTAAAGTTTGTAGCTGAACTTCCAGTATTTAAAGGATTCACTTTAAACGCTTGAGAACCGTCATTATAATAAGATCTATTTTCTCCTGCTTTCCATTGTGCTCTCGCTCTAACTACGTTAATATCCTGCATTGCATTTCCATATTGGCTAAGACGAACATAACATTCCGCACGTATTAAATAAGTTTCAGCTAGACGAGCCATAATTACGTCACGGTGTGCATCACCTCTTTCAGCTGTACGAGAACCGTCATCTGTTTTGTTGATACCAGCAAAGAAGTTACAAATTGGTTGATTTTTGAATGTTGGAGCAACATAGTTTCCGTTTTGGTAAAGTACCAAAGAGTTCGGAACAAATTGTCCTTTTTTAGCTGTCAAAGTTCCAGTTGTAGCTGTTTGTCTTTTTCCTGTAGCCCATTCTGGCAAACGCCCTGCAGCATCTGTCCAAGTTGGAGCCTGAACACTTGCACCAAATTTAGCACCATTGTAAGTGTTATCATTTTTAGTATTCAAAATCATTACGATAGCAGGATCACCAATAGCTACTCCAGCATTTGCTGTTACTACAGTATTAGTTCCATAAACCGTTCTGAAAGTTTTCCACATACGAGCATCGTTTACGTGATCAAACACTGCATACGTGTATTCTGTTGGACGACAACGTTGAAAATCCATACTTCCGATCCAAACTCCACGTTTTACCCATCCTCCAGAAAAACTAGAAAATTGAGGAGCAAAATAGTTATAAGTACGGTTTCCGAAACGACCTACAGTAGAAGCATCTCCATTATGACCAGCTGCCATCAAGATTTCACTCAATTGCTCATTTGGACAGTCAATTCCAGTCCAGTTTGCATATAAATCACTATAATTTGCCGTTAAAGGACCACGAGCTGTAATTGCATAAGAACAAGCATCGATTGCTTCCTTAAGATCTGCATCTTTATAAGAAGCATTCCAAGAATCATTACGCTCAGATGAACGGAACAATAAAGCTTTTGCTAAAAAGTGAGCTGCAGTTGCTTTTGTCCAAGTAACTCCTTTTCCATAAGTATAAACTTCACCTTCAAAAAGTTTGTAAGCCTCACGGAAGTCAGCAATTACTTGTTCCCAACATTTCTCTTCTGTCGCACGCTCATAGTTACGAACAACTCCTTCAATAGGTTTAGTTTGAAGAACAACACCTCCGTATTGTGCAACCAATTTATAATAGTTAAATCCTCTTAAAAAGTAAGCATGAGCCAAAATACGATTTCTAGTTTTTAAATCTGGAATTACTTTTTCAGCTTTAGCAATTATCGTATTAGCAGATGCAATACCATAATACATTTCATCCCAAACCGCATTCGGGTTAGTTGCATTTCCATTTGCAGCACCTGTTGAAGTTGATGCACCTACTGGACCGAAACGATTATCGTAGGTATTCCACATTTCGTTTGTAAGGTCATTTGCATTAGTAAACTCATCTGTACCATACAATGTAGTTCCGTAAGACCATTCAAAACCAAAATGCCAACGAATATTACCATAAAGCGATACTGTTAATGCCTCAAGACCTTCAGGCGTATCAAAATATGCTGTCGAATATGCATTTGTTTGTTCTTCGTCCAAGAAATCTTTCGAACATGATGAAAAGGTTACCCCTGCCATTATCAAAAGACCGATTCCGATATTTTTTATATTATTCATTTTGTTACTTTTAATGTTATAATTCAATTCGCCATAATTTATTAGAAACCAACTTCAACGCCCATTACATAACTGCGATTGAAATATGTTCTCTCAGTATCAAAATCATACCATTTTAAAGATTGATAGATACTTCCTGGATTTACAGCTTGAACATAAAATTTCATGTTTGCCAATCCAATTTTATTTGCAACATCTTTAGATAAATTGTAACCCAAAGAAATATTACGAATTTTCACGAATGATGCCTTTTGGAAACCAAGAAGTCCAGAGAAAGGATCTGCAGAACCTGAGGTTGCCTGACCTAAAATTGGTTTTTGGAATTCAGCATCTGGATTATCTGGAGTCCAGTAATCAGTTTCACGTTGGTTAGCATGTGCTGTCAAAGCTTCACCTCCTAAAGATGCAGTGTAACCTGTACGTCCAATAATATTTACTCCTAAATCAAATCCTTTATAAGTAAAGCTGTTATTCCATCCTCCTGTCCAACGAGGGTTGCTGTTACCAACAACTACACGATCAGTAGCATCCATTTTGTAATCACCATTTTGATCTTTAGGTCTTACGTTACCTGGTGTAAATTTGTAACCGTTAGCATTCCATTTTGCCATCTCAGCAAGATCTTCTGGCGTATTCTGCCAAAGACCATCATTATCGTAACCGTAACGAACAGCGATAGATTGTCCAATAAACCAAGAGTTGCTTACCATGTCTTGTGCACCATTTGCTAATGAAACGATTTCATCTTTTTGGAATGCAGCATTCAAATTAGTCTCCCAAGTAAATCCTGTAGCAGTTTGAATTGGAATAAGATTAAGTGTTGCTTCAATACCATGATTTTTTGTTTCACCAATGTTCGAAACAATATATGGGTATCCTGATACTGGTGGGATATCTACTCTTAATAATAAATCTTTAGTATCTGATTTATAAGTATCAATTGTACCGCTGATTCTGTTGTTCAAGAAACTAAAATCAATTCCAAGATTGTATTGAGTCGTTTTTTCCCAACCTAAGTTTTTATTAGGCATTCCAGTTTGATTAGCTGTATAATAAGGTTCATTTGTAGTAAAACCAATAACGTTGCTCATACCATTAAAAGGAAGGAAAATTTGGCTAATATTTCCTAAAGTTCCATAAGGATCAACAGAAGAGTTACCAGAAGTACCAAAACCTAAACGAAGTTTTAAGTTTTTAATCCAATCAACATTTTTCAAGAATTCCTCATTGTTGATACGCCAAGCTAATGCTGCAGAAGGGAAAAAGTCCCATTTGTGTCCTTCAGATAATTGAGTAACTCCGTCCCAACGTCCTGATACAGTCAATAAATAACGATTATCATAACCATAATTAGCACGAGCCATATAAGAACTGATAGCACGTTCTGTAAGACCTGAACTCATACGTGCATTGTTTGCCGCATTTGTAGCATCAACTGAACCCATTGCATTCCATAAGAATGAAGGCTTAGGAATATTATTAGCACTCATTGAAGAGTTTTCGATATTCCAAGATGATGCAGTTTGCAATAAAGTCATTCCAACTTTATGTTTAGCAGCAAATGTGCGATCGTAGTTAATAATGTTATCTACAGTCCATGAAAAATCGCGACGGTTTTGAAGACGAGCAAAGTTAGTACCTGCACTACCATTTGAATTCACTTTCAAAGATGATGTTCCATCAATATAAACACCTTCTCTCCAGTGACGGAAATCTGGTCCGAAATTCAATTTATAAGTAAGTCCTTCTAATGATTTGGTCATTTTACCAAAATCTAAATTAGCAGTGAAATTACCTAAGATACGCATGGTTTGAGATTGTTGCGTACTTTTATTCCATTCATCCATGATCGTGTAAACACCTGATTCACCACCTGGATTAATAATCAAATTGCCATTTGCATCATAAGGCACAGCAATGTTGTAAATTTGTTTAGCAGCACCATAAATTGCATCTGGCGCTGTACCACTTCTTGCACTTAAAGTTGACATACCGTAATCTTGCTCACTCCATGAAACATTAAAAGAAGCAGTCATTTTAAACCAATCAACTGGTGTAATATTTGAAGTCAATTTAGCAGTATAACGTTTGTACCACTGCCCTTTTTGAGTACCTTGATTATCTAAATACCCAACAGAACCATACGTATTCACTTTTTCAGAACCACCACTTGCACTAATTACGTGCTCTGTGCTAACTCCACCTTGAGTTACATATTTAGTCCAGTCTGTGTTCGTTACTTTAGAAGCATCCCAAGTTCCACTTGCCCATCCTTTTAATACATTGTCTCTTGATGTTTGACCATCTAATGCGCTGTCAAAAATCAATTTATCATTTGCAAGCGTAGGTGTTGCTGGATTAGCATATTTAGTTGGATCAAGATTGTATGCTGCCCAACGTCTGTAAGTAATAAAATCTTCAGCACTCATTGATGGTGATCTATCAACAATTTCAGAAGTAGTTACCGTACCAGTATAATTCAAAGTAAATCTACCAGATTTTCCTTGTTTTGTTGTTACGATAATAACTCCATTTGCACCACGAGATCCATAAATAGCTGTTGCAGAAGCATCTTTAAGAATATCCATAGATTCAATATCTCTTGGATTTAAAGTTTCAATTGCAGATGCAGACATTAATGGCACACCATCAACAACATATAAAGGATCATTACTAGCAGTCAAAGATCGATTACCACGAATACGAACAGTACCAACACTTCCTGGACGCTCGTTTGTTGTTACATCAACACCGGCAATTTTACCTTGTAAAGCTTCAGTCGCACTTGCAACAGGTCTATTCATTAATTTTTCAGAAGATATCGTTGCTACTGCCCCTGTCACATCAGATTTCTTCTGAGTCCCATAACCAACTACAACAATCTCGTTAAGCTGAGAAACTTCTTCTACAAGCTTCACATTAATTTCTGAATTCGTACCAACTGTTCTCTCAACAGATTTAGAACCTGTGGATGAGAAAACCAATACTTGTCCACTATTAGCACTGATAGAATATTTTCCATCAAAATCAGTACTAGTTCCCTGTTTTGTTCCTTTAATAAGTACATTTGCTCCTGGAATAGGTAATCCGGCCGCATCAGTGATTGTACCTTTAACCACTTTGTTCTGCGCATAACCTGCCGTCTGCAATAATGCAAACAAAGCCAAAATTAGCAAAAGACTAAGTCTATTTTTCATAAAAGTTAAATTTGGTTAATTAATTAGTTTATCCAAATTTATCCAGAACAACATGGCACAGCATCCTGTAGTATCCTGTTAACTTTCAGGTTTTTATAACAAATTTTATATTTTTCTTAACTTTAAAAAGTTTCAACTCCTTGATTTACAAGGGTGAATAAGTGTAGAATCCACAAATATTATATCGGAAATTTTATTGAAATATTTTTTTGTAATTCATAGTATTTTGAACTGAAAAATGCGAAATGAGAAAAAAATACGACAAATTATTACTCATTTGATTTTTAACAAAAAGATACAAAACAGGACGCTACAGGATAGCAAATTGAGTTTCTACTTCTACTTTTACCTTATCACAACTATTAAAAAGTTACTATTTTATGATTCTATACTTATATGAAGTAAGTAAATTAGTGACCGCTACATAAAACTATTGAACCTTAAGTAATGAAATTAACCAAATCAAATTGTCTTATCCTTTTATCCTTTTGCTGGATCTTTAGTGCTTCGGCTCAGGAAAAAAATTCACCTTGGCCAAAATCAACAAATATAAATCAGCCGTGGGCACGCTGGTGGTGGATGGGAAGCGCGGTAGATAAACCAAACTTAAAAAGAAGCTTAATCGATTTTCACAATGCAGGAATTGGTGGCGTAGAAATCACCCCTATATATGGTGTAAAAGGTGAAGAAGCTAATTTCATCGATTATCTTTCTCCAAAATGGATGGATATGCTAGACTATACCGTTCATATTGCAGACAGTCTTCATATGCAGGTTGATATGGTTTTAGGAACAGGATGGCCGTACGGTGGATCGCATGTTACTGTAGCCAATGCAGCAACAAAACTGATTATCGAAAAATATCCGCTCAAAAAAGACGAAACATTTGACCGAAATATTTCACTTGAAAATAAAAAAGAAAAAAATCCTGCCGAACTATTATATGTAGTAGCTTACGGAAAAGATGGTTCTTATATCAATTTGACCGATCAGCTAAAAAAGAATCAGACAAAAGCGAACGATAAAGGTATTGATGGAACTTCTGTAGCAATTCCGAATCAAACAGATCCTAATAAATTAAAATGGAAAGCCAAGAAAACAGATTATACTATATATGCTGTTTTTAGTGGCAAAACTGGACAACAAGTAAAACGAGCGGCGCCAGGCGGAAGCGGTTTTACATTAGATCATTATTCGCAAGATGCTTTTAATGCTTATGTTGTACCATTTAACAATGCATTTAAAGGTCGCGAAGGAAAAATTAGAGCTGTCTTTAATGACAGTTATGAAGTTTATGGCACTGATTTTACGCCTAAATTCTTCGAAGAATTTCAGAAATTAAGAGGTTACGACCTAAAAAAACAATTGCCACTATTATTAAATGAAACGGATGGCGAAGTTGGAAATCGTATCAGAAGTGATTACCGCCAAACAATTGGTGATTTACTATTAAACAAATTCGATAAACCTTGGACAGAATGGGCACATTCTAAAAGTTTCAAAACCAAGCTTCAAGCGCATGGATCTCCTGGAAATTTAATTGATTTGTATGCTGCAGCAGATATTCCTGAATGTGAAACTTTCGGTTCAATGCCTTACGACATTCCGGGGTTTAGGAGAGAAAAAGAAGATATCCGTGAAGGCGATGCCGATCCTGTTATGCTAAAATTTTCATCATCTGCAGCGCATATTTCTGGAAAAAATCTAGTTTCTTCTGAGACTTTTACGTGGCTGAGAGAACATTTTAAAGCTGCGCTTTCACAATGTAAACCAGAAGCTGAAGATTTGATGCTGAGCGGCATAAATCATATTTTCCTGCACGGTTCAACTTATTCGCCAGATCGCGCAGCATGGCCGGGTTGGAAATTTTATGCATCTGTAAATTTCAATGCTAATAATAGTATTTGGGAAGATGCTCCTTCTCTATTCTCTTATATTTCAAATTGTCAGTCTTTATTGCAACAAGGAAAATCAGATAATGAAATTCTGCTTTATTGGCCAATTTTTGACACTTGGGATAAATACCAAAAAGGAACTTTGTTTTTTGAATTCAAAATCCATTCGCTTCAAGAATGGCTTCACCCAACCACTTTTTACACTTCAACTAAAAACTTGATGAATAAAGGGTATGGTGTTGATTTTATATCAGATAATTTTATTGCTGATGCTAAAGTTGTTGACGGAAAAATTAATCTTAACGGAACTACTTTCAAAGCATTAGTTGTTCCTCCAGTGAAAAAAATGCCACTTGCTACTGTGCAAAAACTGATTGAGTTGCAAAAAGCGGGTGCCAAAATTATCTTTGAAGGTCTTCCAGAATCTGTTCCAGGTTTTAACGATTTTAAAAAGCAAGAGCAAGATCTTCAAAATCTTTTGACTGCTAATGGTGATTTGGTTAAACCAACTTCAGATATTTTCAAAACTTTAGAAAGTGCTCAAATTTATCCTGAAACGCTTGTAAATACAGGTTTGAAATTCATCAGAAGAAATGTTGATGGCGAAAAAATCTATTATTTAGTGAATCATACTCCTAAAACAATCGATGAATTTATTCCGATTGAAATTGGAAATAAAGAAGTTGTGATTTTAAATCCCTTGACTAGAGAACTTGGAAATGCAATTGTAAAAAAAGAAGCTAATAGAACATTGGTTAAAATTAAAATTGCACCTGGAGAATCTTATTTCCTAAAAACAGAAAATACCGCTTCGCAAAAAAAATGGAATTATTACGAAACAATTGCTGAAGCTGTTCCATTAAAAGGAAACTGGAAAATCAATTTTGATAAAGGCGGACCACAATTGCCTCCAAACGCAACAGTTTCAACTTTAGAATCTTGGACAAAATTAAGCCCAGAAGCCGAAGCTTTTTCAGGATCAGCGACTTATACGTTACAATTTGACAATCCGAATGCAAAAATTGAACATTGGAGTCTAAACTTGGGTGATGTTCGCGAAAGCGCAAAAGTTTGGCTTAATGACGAGTTTATTGGTACGGCTTGGTCAGTTCCGTATCAATTAAATCTTGGAAAATTAAAATCAGGAAAAAACACAATAAAAATTCAAGTAACCAATCCTTCTGCAAACCGAATTCGAAACAAAGAATTAAAAGGCGAAGAATGGAAGATTTTTTACGAAATCAATATGGTCGATAAGGATTATAAAAAATTCGACGCAACAAAATGGGCTCCAATGCCTTCGGGACTTTTAGGGCCAATCACGATTACACCATTAAAACAGCAAAACTAACTATTAACTAAGAATACAAAAAATGAAAAAATTATCTCTATTCTTCTCAATATGCTTTTTGTACACCTGTACAATCAGCGCGCAACAGCCATTTGATAAAAAATTAGTCTTAAAACAAATGATTTTGGCCAATGATTATTTCATGCAAAAATGGCCAGAAACAGGTAAAACAATCATCACCAATAAAGAACGCCCAAGCAACATCTGGACTAGAGGTGTTTATTATGAAGGATTAATGGCATTGCACGAAATTTTCCCAAAAGATACTTATTATGACTATGCTTATTCTTGGTCAGAATTCCACAAATGGGGATTTAACGGCGGAAATACAACTCGTAATGCCGACAATTACTGTGCTGCTCAAACCTATATTGATTTGTATAATTTAGAGCCAGATGCTAAAAAATTAAAAAATACTAGAGCAAATATCGCAATGCTTTTGAATACGCCTCAATTGGACGATTGGTCTTGGATTGATGCCATTCAAATGGGAATGCCGGTTTTTGCTAAAATGGGAGTTTTGGAAAAGGACAACCGTTATTTCGAAAAAATGTATGAGATGTACATGTATTCAAGAAACAAACACGGTGACAATGGACTTTTCAATCCGAAAGATGGTTTATGGTGGCGTGATGCTGATTTTGATCCGCCTTACAAAGAACCAAATGGAAAGAACTGCTACTGGAGCCGTGGAAATGGTTGGGTTATTGGCGCTTTGGCAAAGGTACTTACGATAATTCCTGAAAATGCACCGCACAGAGATCAATATGTAAAAGATTTAAAAGCAATGGCAGCGGCATTAGTTCCAATTCAAAGACCTGACGGGTTCTGGAATGTGAGTTTGCACGATCCAACAAATTTTGGTGAAAAAGAAACTTCTGGAACTGCTTTATTCGTTTACGGAATTGCTTACGGAATCAACAGTGGTATTTTGAAAAAGGAAACGTATTTGCCTGTTGTTCAAAAAGCTTGGAATGCCATCACAACTGAAAGTTTGCATACAAATGGATTTTTAGGTTTTTTACAATCAACTGGAAAAGAACCTAAAGATGGTCAGCCATTATCTTACGATAAAATTCCTGATTTTGAAGATTATGGTTTAGGCTGTTTCTTATTGGCTGGTTCAGAAATCTATAAAATGAAATAATGAAAAAAGCACTCTTATTTCTTGTTTTAATTCTTTTTAAAACCACGATATTTTCTCAGGAATTTAAGAGAGAAAAATACAATTTCAATTCCGATTGGAAATTAAAAACTGGAGACTCTCAAAATGCGGAGTCTCTTGGTTTTAATGATAATTCGTGGAAAAAAGTCACTTTACCGCACGCTTACAACCAAGAAGAAGCTTTCGAAAAAGATATTGAACATCTCACTACTGGAATTGTTTGGTATCGTAAAAAATTTAAGCTTCCAAAAGGAATAAAAGACAAAAAAATATTCCTAGAATTCGAAGGAATTCGTCAAGCCGGAACTATCTATATCAACGGACAAAAAGTTGGATTGCATGAAAATGGCGTGATGGCTTTTGGTTTTGATATTTCAAATTTGATCAAGCCTTTTCCGCAAGAAAATATTGTTGCACTCCGAATCGACAACGACTGGAAATACAAAGAACAGGCGACAGGAGCTTCTTATCAGTGGAATAACATTAACTTCAATGCCAATTATGGCGGTATTCCAAAAAATGTTTTTCTGCATATTACCAATAAATTATACCAGACGCTTCCGCTTTATTCTAACTTAAAAACGACTGGAGTTTACATCTATCCTTCAAAAATTGATATTCAGGCAGAAAGTGCAGTAATAAATGCTGAATCCGAAATTCGTAATGAATTTGATGCTGCAAAAACAATAGAGTATAATGTTATCATTGAGGATTTGGAAGGCAAAAAAGTAGCTTCTTTTTCAGGCGAAAAAACTGTAATTGCTCCCAATGAGACAAAGACATTAAAAGCTAATGCTCTAGTAAACAAGCTACATTTTTGGAGCTGGGGTTACGGCTATTTATACACTGTAAAAACCATTTTAAAAGTTGATGGGAAAATTGTGGATGAAGTTTCAACTAAAACTGGTTTCAGAAAAACAGCTTTCGCTGAAGGACAATTTTGGCTGAATGACCGAGTTTTACAGGTAAAAGGTTATGCACAAAGAACCAGCAACGAATGGCCAGCAATCGGAATGTCAGTTCCGGCTTGGTTGAGCGATTTCAGTAATAAATTAATTGTCGAAGGAAATGGAAATTTAGTTCGATGGATGCACGTTACACCTTGGAAACAAGATATAGAATCTTGCGACCGAGTTGGTTTATTACAAGCGATGCCTGCTGGTGACGCTGAAAAAGATGCACAAGGCGATACTTGGAAACAGCGTGTAAACCTGATGCGCGATGCTATTATTTACAACAGAAATAATCCGAGTATTATTTTTTATGAAAGTGGCAACGAATCCATCAGCGAAGCGCACATGCACGAAATGAAAAGCCTGAGAGATACTTATGATCCTTTTGGCGGACGTGCGATCGGTTCGCGTGAAATGTTGGACAGTCAAGAAGCCGAATACGGTGGAGAAATGCTTTACATCAATAAAAGTGCAAGAAAACCATTATGGGCAACTGAATATTCAAGAGACGAAGGAATGCGAAAATACTGGGATGAATTTTCACCTCCATTTCATAAAGAAGGAGATGGTCCTTTATATCGAGGAGCTCCAGCTTCTGATTACAATCACAATCAAGATCGTCATGCTATTGAAAATGTCGTTCGTTGGTATGATTATTATAGAGAAAGACCCGGAACTGGAAAACGAGTAAATTCTGGTGGCGTAAATATTATTTTTTCGGATTCAAACACACATCACCGTGGCGAATCAAATTACAGAACCAGTGGTGAAGTCGACGCTATGCGTATTCCAAAAGATGGTTATTGGGCACATCAAGTGATGTGGGATGGCTGGGTTGATGTTGAAAAACATCGTACGCATATTATGGGACATTGGAATTATGCCGATAATGTGGTAAAGAATATTTATGTCGTTTCTACAGCTTCAAAAGTGGAGCTTTTTGTCAACGGAATTTCGCAAGGTTTTGGAAAACGAAGCAGTGAATTTTTATTTACTTTTGAAAATATTACTTGGAAAGCTGGCACAATTAAAGCTATTGGCTACAATGAAAACGGAACTGTTTTAAGTCAAGATGAAAAAATAACTGTTGGAGAACCATCTCAAATTAAATTAAAATTAATCACACAGCCGAAAGGAATACTTGCTGATGGTGCTGATACAGCTTTAATTGAAGTTGAAGTATTGGATAAAAACGGTAATCGTTGCCCTATCAGCAATAACATAATTTCTTTTTCATTAAACGGCCCTGCAACTTGGTTGGGAGGCATTGCTCAAGGTCCAAAAAATTATATTCTTTCAAAAGAAATTCCAGTCGAAAATGGTATAAACCGAGTGATGATTCAATCTTTGGCGAAAGCCGGAAAAATTAACGTTTCAGCTCAATCTAGCGGGTTAAAATCGGCTTCATTATCATTTGAAACAAAAACAATAAATACAGCAAATGGACTTTCAGTAGAACTGCCTGGAAATAATCTGCCTTCTAATTTAGAACGCGGACCAACTCCAAAAACGGCTTCTTATACACAAAAAAGAATTCCAGTAAATATTTTAAATGCGGTTTCGCCATCAAGCAACAATGATACGTACAAAAGTTATGATGACAATGAATTAACGGAATGGCGAAATGATGGAAACATCAAAACAGGATCAATAACTTATACACTTTCTAAACCATCAATTGTAAACGAAACTGTTGTTAAATTTACAGGTTGGAGAACCAAAATTTATCCAATCAGAATTTTAGCTGATGGAAAAGAAGTTTTCAAAGGAAACACCACTCAGAGCTTAGGTTATATTACGATTCCCCTAGAACCTGTGTTGGCAGAAAAAATCACCATTGAATTAATTGGTGCCAATACAGAAAAAGATGGATTTTCGAAAATTGTTGAAGTAGATCCAACAAAAGAATTAGATTTATACAAAGATAAAACATCGGTTGATGCAACCGGTCAATTACGCATCGTTGAAATAGAATTTTATGAAAAAATCAAATAGTTTAAACCATTTAAAAGCTGTCCTGCTTTTACTATTTTTAGTAACCGTTCCGGCGCTTTCGCAGAAAAAAGAAATTCCATTGTGGGATAAAATTCCCGATGAAATTGTTTCAAAAGAATACGCAGAAACTGTCGAATATGATAAAAACGGAATTGCGGATGGTGTTCGAAAAGTAACTTTACCAACACTCACTGTCTATTTAGCAGATCCAGAAAAATCAAACGGAACATCAGTGATCATTTGTCCAGGAGGAGGCTACGGCATGTTGGCCATCAATAAAGAAGGTTTTAAAGTTGCTGATTGGCTGAATAGTTTGGGCATAAATGCTTTTGTTTTGAAATACAGATTGCCTAGCGATTTAATCATGAAAAACAAAACTTTGGCGCCATTGCAAGATGCTCAAGAAGCTGTACGAGTAGTCAGAAGAAATGCCGGAAAATGGAAATTGAATCCAAATAAAATTGGGATAATGGGATTCTCGGCTGGAGGGCATTTGGCTTCTACATTATCAACGCATTACAATGATCAAGTTTACACAGCTTCTGACACAACTAGTGCTAAGCCTAATTTTTCGATTTTGATTTATCCTGTAATTTCGATGCAGGAAGGCGTTACGCATCAAGGCTCTAAAGACAATTTATTAGGCAAAAATGCAGGAAATGAATTAGCCGATAAATATTCAAATGAAAAGCAGGTCACAGCTGCAACACCAAAAGCCTTTTTAGTTCACGCCACAGATGATAAAGCTGTTCCTGTTGAAAACAGCATCAATTATTATTTGGCACTGAAAAAAGAGAAAGTTCTGGCAGAAATGCATTTGTATGAAAATGGAGGTCACGGTTTTGGTTTAGGCGTAAAAGGAACAAATGCCAACTGGCCAAAAGATTGCGAAAAATGGCTTACTGCAAACAATTATACATTAAAACCAGACGGTTACGTTTTTACTTATTTTAAAGGAAACGGCGAAGACGGATTACATTTAGCTTACAGCGAAGATGGCTACAAATGGACAACGCTAAAAAACGATACTTCATTTTTAACTCCGGAAGTTGGAAAAGATAAATTGATGCGTGATCCATGCGTTATCAAAGGCGGGGATGGCTTATATCACATGGTTTGGACCGTTAGTTGGACCGATAAAGGAATTGGTTACACCTCTTCTAAAGATTTAATTCATTGGTCAAAACAAGAATTTATTCCGGTAATGGCGCATGAAGAAAAAGCTAGAAATACATGGGCGCCCGAAATCACTTATGACGAAAAATCAAAAACCTATATGATTTACTGGGCATCGACAATTGATGGCAAATTTCTCGAAACTAAATCGGATGAAGAAAAGGGATATAACCATCGTATTTACTACACGACAACTAAAGATTTTAAAAAGTTTGCCAAAACAAAATTGTTGTATGAACCTGGCTTCAATGTAATTGATGCTTCGATTGTAAAGGAAGAGCAGCAGTTTGTCATGTATTTAAAAGATGAAACTCGTAATCCAGTTCAGAAAAATTTAAAAGTTGCTTATAGTAAAAACTTAACCGGCCCATACAGTGCTGCAAGCAAACCGATTACTGGCGATTATTGGGCAGAAGGTCCAACAGCTATAAAAATAGATGGAAACTGGATTGTATATTTTGATAAATACACTCAAAAAAAATATGGCGCTGTCAAACAAACTTCTAAAGGCTGGGAAGACATTTCTGAGCAAGTTAGTTTTCCAATTGGAACTCGCCATGGAACAGTAATAAAAGTCAGCGCTGAAGAAATTAATGCTTTAAAAAAAGAATAGCAAAATATTGAAATAAAAAAGCAGGATATTGAGCAACTTATATCCTGCTTTCTACAAATGAATTAATACAATTTTTTTAACCTGAATATTTAGGTTTTTCATACTTCCTACATTCAAAACGCCGCTTTGTAAACGTTTTGAAATTAGTTGCAAAACACAAAATTCACTTGAAAGCACGTTAAATTTTACCACAAAAAGCTTTAAAACTGATAGATCAAGCCAGATTACAAGTTATTATTTCATAATGAGCTGAAATTAAATTAATTCTGTTAGAAAAAACGTGGTGTCGTTATCCTGTTTTGCCGCTTAGCAAACAGATCAAATCGAAGGAAAATTTCATGTGAACCACCATTGTAGTTCCCTATATTAGTTACATCATAATCGTAAGCATATCCAATATTTAGACTTGGGCTAATTTGGAATCCTGCCATTCCGCTTACTGTGGAGTCCCATCTATAGGCCAATCCGAGCGTTACTTTTTCCATAATAAGAAAGTTCGCTGACAAATCAACCGCTATTGGCGCACCGCTAACCGCTTTTACCATTGCAGCAGGTTTGAATTGAAGGTTTTGATTTAATTTGAATACGTAGCCTCCCATTGCATAAAAATGCATTTTTTGAGAAGCTATTGATACTTTCACATCATCGTAAAACTTTGTTTCTAAAATTTGAGGAATCGATATTCCAAAATACCATTGATCAGAATGAAAGTAGACTCCTGCGCCTATATTAGGAGAAACTTCACTCAACACTCCTGTTAATAAAGGGTCGTCAGGGTCATAAACGTTGAGTTTGTTAAAATCAACTTGCATAAAATCAATTGAAAAGCTTACGCCTAAAGACATTGTAAGCGATTCTGAAAGTGCTATAGGACGGGAATAACCAACTGAAAAAACAGTTTCTGAAGAAGGTCCAATCTGATCATTGATAATTGACAAACCAACACCTTGACCATTTTCAGTAATGGGCGTTTGGATTGAAAAATTTGCAGTTTCTGGCGCCCCATCTAATCCTACCCATTGTGATCGATACATTCCAAATACACTTGGCACTCCTCGCGTACCAATGTACCCGGGATTGATGCTCATCGTATTATACATATATTGTGTATACTGTGATTGTTGTTGGGGAAAACAAGGAGAAAAACACAACGAAATCAAAAACAAAAGTATTTTTTGATTCATAATTGCGATTTAGAATTATAAAATATCAAATCTTACTCATTAAGCTTTTTTAAGCTTATTGATTCTGCAACGAAGATCTTCAACAATTTGAATAATTAAAATACAATTAAAAATACTGTAATCCAGACCTTTAAAAATCAATAATCAAACTATATCACATAGTCTAATTATGCTAAATATATCAGATAAGAAAGCAAAGGCAGTGAATTAAGAATAGGCATTTAATTAAAATACATAACTTCTTGAAAATTTAAAATAACAGGCTGATAAAAGGAATATAGCCAACAGCTCTTTTGAAAAAAAACTTTATACGAGTAGACAAAACCATTATTAAAAAAACAAATAATAGGGTTTCTTTAAAGAGCTATCAAAATTACTGAAAATCAATAAATTATTTAAAACAATTTATTGATTTTTAGCAAAGTGAAAAATGGAATATTATTTTATTCCTTTTTGAAGTTTAGTAAGAGAAGAATCGCTTAAAGCTTTAAGCTGATTGATTACGATCTGAGCAATTTTATTTGCACCTAATAAAGAAAGATGTGTATCGTCTTTTTTCTCATCTTTATAGTAAGGCACTTCTCCAGCTTTAAAATGCAAATGAAGCTGTTTTGACTTTTCAGGACCATAAGACTGTTCCAATAATTCTGTATAATATTCTAAATCTATAAAAGGCACTTTATATTCTTGTGCCACTAAGCGAGTTTCTAATGGATAATCACCATGAGTAGGAACCAAAACACCTTTTTCATTAAAATTACGACGGGCAATTGAAGTCAATAAAATTGGAATTGCTCCTTTTTCTCTGCTTTCTTTAACGAACTTTATTAAATTGTATCGATACGCTGTATGCGGATTTGTATAACGCGTTGAATCTTCGATTTTTTCATCATTGTGTCCAAATTCGATAAAAACATAATCGCCTTTTCTAAGCTTTTTATAAATTGAGTCCCAGCGGTTTTCGTTAATAAAACTTTTTGTGCTTCTTCCATTTACTGCCTTATTTACAACCATTATATCATCATTAAAATAAGATTGCAAAACCTGCGCCCAGCCATGTTCTGGATTACGATCTGGATCTTTTTTGTTCGCCATCGTAGAATCACCAATACAATACAATGTAGTTTTTTGTGCGAAACAAGCTGATGTGATTAACAATATTATGAGAAGATATTTTTTCATTTTTGTTGTTTATTTAATACTGTTTGAATATCCGTCAAAACAAAGCCAGAAACCTGTGAACCTTTGTCCCTTTGTCCCTTTGTTACTTTGTCCCTTTGTTACTTTGTTACTTTGTCCCTAAGAAAAAAACTTATTTCGCCGCTGTAGGCACAGTCGCTTTCTTTCCTATAAAAACATCAGTCATCAAGACATTTTCGGCATTCTCATTTGAAAGTGCATTTTTTGCTTCTTTGATTTCAATGTTTTTCAATGAAATATTTTTGATTTTTTTATCTGGAAATCCTTGAATTACAATTCCGGATTCAGTTGCTTTGTTGCAAATAATATTTTCAAAAAAAACATTTGAAATCTCAGATTGATATCCTTTTCCTTCACCGTGATAATTTGCCGTGATATACAAGCAATCTTCAACTTCATCTAAATTGATATTTTTAACAAAAACATTTTTTATATAACCGCCACGATCAGCATTTGTTTTCAAATAAATCCCTCTTTTTAAATAACCAGCTGTTTTACAATTTTCTACGAAAACATTCTGAACTCCCGCAGACATTTCACTGCCAATTACTACACCATGAAGGCCTATAAAATTACAATTTCTGATTACAATATTTTCACTCGGAGTTTCTGTATTGGCTCTGCCTTCATGATCTCGTCCGGCTTTTATGGCAACATTATCATCTCCATTATTAAACGTTACGTTTTCAATCAAAACATCCTTTGCATACTCTGGATCGATTCCATCATTATTGTAATTCAACGATTTATAACTGATGCCGCGAATTGTAACACTTTGTGATTTTAAAAGATGAAGGCACCAAAAAGGCGAATTCTCGATTCTGATATTCTCCACCAGAATATTTTTGCAGTTAAAAAATTGAATCATTTGTGGGCGAAGAAAATACCCCTCTCCAAATTTTCTGTCTTTCAACGGAGCATTATTATGGTTCATTTCTCGACTCAACATTTTACCTTTCTCTTCTTGTTTTTTAAAGCTTTTCCAGGTATTTCCTCCTTCACCATCAATAGTTCCTTCTCCAGTTATCGTAATATTACTACAATCGTAAGCATAAATAAGCGGACTGTAGTTGTAGAGCATTGTGCCTTCCCAACTAGTCAGAACCATTGGATAATCTTTAGGATTGTCACTGAATTTTATTTTTGCTCCTTTTTCAATTTTAAGATTGACGTTGCTTACAAAATGAATTGGTCCGTTGATTTTATATGTCCCTTTTGGTATAATGATAGTGCCACCATTATTCTTCTTGCATAATGCCATTGCTTTGTCAAAAACCAATTTGTTATTTGAAATTGAATCGCCTTTTGCACCAAGCTTCAAGATATTAATCTCATAAGACGGAATAACTGGAAGCTGAATTCTCTTGACAATTGAATCCACTTTTGAAGTTGGAAATTCACTTTTTTGAGCAAAAGAAATAGCCGAAATCAATAAAAATACAAAGCATTTAAAATTCATAATAACATCTTTAAAATGTAAATTATTTGGAATACCAATTCGGCACATTATCTTTCAAAATATTTTCTATGGTATATTTTTCTGCATCCGCTTTTTTTAGCTGATAAGACCACGCCACTCTTTTTGTTGGCTGAAATCCTTCACCAGAACAATTATACTCGGCATAAAAAGCTGTTTTTTCAGCTTCAGGTTTCGACCAGTTTTCCCAACCTTCTGGCCTAATTTGTTTGCCCAATTCACAATTAAAAAAAACTGTTTTGGCATAGATGCGCCAAGGCCTTCCTAAATAGACAGCATTTGCAGCAGGTTCAGCCGTTAATTTGCAAGTTTTGAAAACAAATCCAAAAGGACAGCCCTCCGGTGTTGAAGCAGCCGTTATGTACGAGTTTTTTATGCTATGAATTTCGCAGTTTTCAAATAAAGCGGTAGCGCTACCAAAAATAAAATCAGTTGTACCTTCGATATAACAATTTAGAAAATACTGTTTTGCATCTTTGCCAGATAAATACAACGTATCTTGGTTACCAAGAATATTGCAGTTCGAAATTTTAGCTCGATTAGCAACTACAGACAATGCAATGGCCTGTCCATTATCTCCTGAAGCATTTTTAATTGTTAAGTTTGAAGCTGCAAAATCATCCCCTTCAACCAAAACAGTATAGGTGTAAAAAGTGCTATTTCGACCGACGTTGATTTTCGAAAAATTGTCATCAAACGTAATTATAGTTTTCTCCTTGCTTTCACCTTGCAAAACGACGTTTGTATTCCATTCCGGAATACGGACTTTTTCATTGTAAATTCCGTTTTTTATTATCACAGTCACCTTTTCGTATGGAAATGCTGGACACGCATAAATAGCATCTTGAATTTTGGTAAAATCACCCGAACCATCTTGAGCAACAGTAAGTAATGTTACATTTTTTTTATCTGAAGTCGAAACTTTTGTACCGTTTTTAACTGCCCATTCTGGGAATTTTTTCAAAACTTCTTTTGGCGCATCCGAGTACCATGAATACCCATTTCTTCGCTCAGAACCAATTTGGTCCAAAGATTTTTTCTTGATTCCGTCACGATCGCAAAAGAAAGGCTCATTGGTTTCCAAATCTATAAATCTTGCCCATATTGGCCCTGCATTTGTGGCTGGAATCATCTTTTTATCAATGATTTTCCCTTCATCATTCAAAACTCTCTTTTCTTCTAAATTGGTGATTTTTGTTTTGTCAAACCAAGCAACAGCACTTTTTACCGAAGTAATAATTTCTCTAGAAGGCTTTTCTACTGACATTAAAAGCAATACAATTTTTGCAGATTCACCACCGCTCAACGACGCCAATTCAAAAGCTCTTGCATTTGCTGGAGCAAGTGTAAATTCATCATGTTGCGCGCACCATGCCGTCAAAACACCATTTTGTTTGTATTGCGTTTTTAGAATACAATCGATTCCTTTATCAAAAGCTTTTTTACATTTTGCAACAACTTCTTTTGATGGTTTTATGCTATAAAAGTCAGTCTCTTCCCCTATTTGTTTCAAGACATTCATAATATTTACCATCGAATCATCATTGTATGTAATATGCGTATAATATCCTTTTTTAAGCGGATAAAACTGTGGCCAACCTCCATTTGCATATTGCGCTTCTAACAAATAATTTACTCCTTTCAAAAATGATTCTTTGTATCTTTCATCTTTAACCTGCAAGTACATTCTAGACATAAAAAGCATTTCTTGGCAAGTCGCGCCATTATCAGTCGTAGTTTCTACAGCTGTTTTTTTGAGCGCTACTAAATCTTTTTTTTGAGCAGGTGTCAATTCATCTTGCATGGCAATATTTTTTGGCCAACCGCCAATATTTCTCTGATAAAGCAAAACATTTTCAGCTACTTTTTTAGCCTCATCAGTTCCAAACCATGCATCATCGTGCTTACGAATAAAACTAGACCAACTTTTGTAGTCACTTTGAGCGTATGTACTCAATCCTACAAAAAACAAAAAAAACATTATTATTTTTACTCGAATCATCTCAATATTATTTAGTAATTCTAAACCAATCTACCGCAACATTTCCTGAATCATTCGTGATTTTTTCGCTCAAAGCAAAAAGACCAACTTTGGCTCCAATCCATTTTCCTTCTTTTGAAGTAAAATCATCTCCAATTGGCTGGTATTTTTTATCATCCAAACTGTAATAAAAACTGCAGATTCCTCCTTTTTTGATTTTAACTCTCAAGTAAATTGTATTATTGGAAATCAAAACCGGATTTGTTTCCGTCTCTTCAATTTTCTTATCAAAAGTCCCAGTCTTTTGATTTAGATATAATTTTCCATTATCATTTTTTAGGTTTAAATAACTGTAATCTAATCCCATGATGATCAAACCTGTTGTTTCACCATTCAATCTCGTGTTGAAAGTCAATTTTGCAGTTGCAGTAAACTCTTCAGCAGGAAATTTTTGAAGAAGCAAATTAGGTGCTTCAAAAATTTTCTTGCTGTCTTTGATTGTTGGTACACAGTATAAACTCAAATATCCTAAACTGGTTGGAAATCCCCAATTGTTTTGTGCATTTGCCTGCCATTGCCATTGCAAGCCCAATTTCGGCAAATTAAACTCATCTGATTCTGCGGGAGTTTCAATTGGATATTTCTTGCCAACATTTGGTTTTTTAAAAGTAGTTACTGGTTCGCCGATTCCATTTTTATCAAAATCCTGCCCCATTACCGGCCAATCATTTTCCCATTTCATTGGCTGAAGATGAACAATTCTTCCATAAGCGCCTTTGTCCTGAAAATGTATAAACCAGTCTTCACCCGTTTGCGTTTGAACCCACGCTCCTTGATGCGGGCCGTTTATGTTTGTTTTTCCTTGTTCTAAAACTTTCTTTTTTTCATACGGTCCGAAAACATTTTTAGATCTTAAAACGGTCTGCCATCCAGTTGAAACTCCTCCAGCTGGAGCAAAAATGTAGTAATAATTATTTCGTTTATAAAACTTCGGCCCCTCGATTGTTCCCTCACCATCATGACCGTCAATAACCATCACTTCGTCATTATTGGTTACAGTTCCTTCTGAATTCATACTGCAAACAACTAGCAAGCTTTTGATCTTTGCACGGCTTCCTGCAAAAGCATGAACCAAATATACTTTTCCATCATCATCCCAAAGCGGACTCGGGTCAATTAATCCTGATCCAGCTTTTACTAAAACTGGCTCTGACCAAGGTCCTTCAGCTTTTTGAGCCTTAATCATATAGATTCCAAAATCTGGATCTGGATAATAAATATAAAATTCATTGTTGTGAAAATTGATGCTTGGTGCCCAAACTCCATTTCCGTGCTGTACTTTGTCAAAAGTTTCCGTTGGTGTCTGTTTTATAAGTGCGTGGCCGATAATTTTCCAATTCACTAAATCTTTAGAATGCAAAATTGGAAGCCCAGGAATACAGTTAAAAGACGATGCCGTCATATAAAAATCATCGCCTACGCGAACGGCATCCGGATCTGAATAATCTGCATGAATAATTGGATTTGTATACGTTCCGTCTCCATTGTCAGGCACCCAAACCTGCGAAAAGTTTTTCTGAGAAGAAAACACAGACAATAAAAGAAAGAGGAAATTTATTTTTTTCATTTTAATATTTCTTTTGAAAACGAGTGCCCTAGCCCCGATAGAGCCGGTATCCTTTTTGTAACGCGATAGCGGGACAAAAAGATATAGGCGAAAGCGGGAAATAGCTCCTTATTCTAAAACTTAAACTTGATTTTATCTATTTAATTCTAAAGCTGCCAAAATAAATGGTCCAGTTGCTTTAGGATCGTTATCTTTCTTTTTCTCTTTTACGTAATATTCGTAAGAACCATCTCTGTAAGGAGTTCCTCCTAAACCAGCCACTTGACACGCTTGCGTCAATGTGATAGTTCCATCAGCATCTACTTTCATCAATTTTGTAGTCAAACCGTCAAATGCCTTATTCGCCAATTTTTTATATTTTGCTGGCAAATACCCTTTATTTGCTCCTTTTGCAAAAGCATATGCAAACATTGAAGATCCAGACGCTTCTAAATAATTTCCTTCTTTACCACCTTTGTCTGTAACTTGATACCACAATCCAGATTTATCTTGATATTTAGCCAAAGCATCGCACGCATTATTTAAATATTTTACCAATTCTTTGTGCTTTGGATGTTCTTTTGGCATATAATCTAAAACATCAACAAGTGCCATTACATACCATCCTAAAGCTCTTGACCAAAAGTTTGGAGAGTTTCCTGTTTCTTTATTTGCCCATGGCATTTTTTTGCTTGAATCCCAACCGTGATATAACAAACCAGTTTTTGGATCTGTTGCATGAAGCTGAATTTCTTCAAATTGTTTTGCTACGTCATCTAAATATTTTCCGTTTTCAAAAGTAACCGTGTATTGTGCATAAAATGGCTCACCCATATACAAACCATCTAGCCACATTTGATTTGGATAAATATTTTTATGCCAAAATCCGCCTTCTGGTGTTCTCGGCTGTTCTGATAATTGTTTGCGCAACAATTGCATTGCTTTCAAGTATTTTTCCTCTTTTGTTTTTGCATAAATATCAAAAAGCAAGCGACCAGAAACAACCATGTCAATATTGTATTTATCCAATTCATAAGACTTAATTGTTCCGTCATTTTGAACCAAAGCATCTACATAACCTTTTACATAAACTGGATATCTCGGATCTGGATTCTTTTTGTACAATTCTTCAAAACCATGCAAAACCAATCCATGAACATAATCCCATTTTGGCGCTTTTGAATCATCGATCATATACGCTTCTGGATGGCGTTTCATCAAAGTCAAAGCCATTTTATCTGACCATTTTGAGTTTTTTGAAATAACGATTTCTTTTTCCTGAGAAATTGCTTTAGAGCTTGTAAAAGCAACTAAACAAGTTATTGCAGCCGATGCGAAATATCCAAGTTTTCTGTTATTTTTCATTTTAAAATATTTTAAGTTTTGCTTCTTTTCGTTTCGTAATTATTTAAAAATTTTATCCAAAAATTGTGTGATATAGCCTTCCATTTCTGTAAACCAAGGTTCAAAAAACCAAAATGAATGAGGCGAATCCTTGATTGTCTTTACATCATTATAGATTTTATACTGATTTAAAATCGCAATCATATCATCTCTTCCAGCATGAAATCGATCGAAACTGCTGTTTATAAAAAGAATTGGTGGCGTATTTTTATCGCTATGGCTTAAAGCCGATGCATTTTTCCAGTTTTCAGGATTTTCCTCATAAGAACCTTTTAGCCAAAACGATGCCATTTCTCCTTCTTGAGATTCCGGATGCTTAAAAGCTAAAATTCCATCGACGTCAATAATTGCATTTACTTTTGATGAAGATTTGCTCTTAAAACTTGAATCTTCAAAAGCTGAATTTCCATTGGTTGTCCCAATCAGCGCTGCCATTTGTCCGCCTGAAGAACAGCCTAAAACCGTAATTTTATTTGGATCGACATGAAATTTTTTAGCATTATCTTTTATGAACTTAATTGCATTTTTTACGTCATAAACCGCATTTGGATATTTTGCCTCCAATGACAATCTATACTCCACAGGAAAACAAGAATACCCTTTTGAAGCAATATCTTGAGCCATAATCTGCATATGACTTTTATTTCCAGATCTCCAGCCTCCGCCATGAATCATAATTACGGCCGGATTTGCTTTTTTGCTATTATAAAAATAAGCATCTAGATGCAATTTCCTTTCTCCTATAGCATTATAAACCAAATCATTTATTTGACTTACATTCTTATCTTTTTTTTCCTTTGCAATTGTGATGAAAGGATATTTTTTGATTAATTTATTGTAGGTACTTTTAACCGTGTATGAAGTGTCAATGCTATACTGGCTCTGAGCTGTGACAGCATTTAAAAACAATAAAAAAAAGAATATTATTTTTTTCATTTTAGAACTTCTAATTTAGTTAAGAAAGGAGTTCGATATGCGATCAAACTCCTTTTTTAACAACTTCAAAAAACAACTTTCTTAAAAAATCATCAAATTATTACTAACCAAGATTTTTGAAAAATAAAAACACAAAATCGATTTTTATTTCTTTTTGATAATTATTTGAAAGCTTACAATTGGTTTGGTTATAAAGAAAATTAAGTGGTTTAATTTTTAATGGATTCCATTTTCTTTCCGTTGATATAGGTATTAATAAAATTTACCTTGTTCACATTTTTCAACGAATAAACAGAATCAACTTTTGCTATTGTCACATTCTTGAACGTAATATTTTCGATTGGTGATTCTTTGTAGCCATCTGCCAAAATCCCAAATTTCCCTCCATTTTTCACCTTAACATTCTCAAGGCTGATATTTTTAATCGTCGGAATAAAATTCCCAACTTGACTTCCATAAATATCATAAAACATTGTCACTCTCAACACGCATTCTTTTACAGTTCCCACTTCAATATTTCGAACATAAATATCTTCGGTAGTTCCGCCACGTTTTGAATTTGTTTTAATTCTGATAGCTCGATCCAATTCAGGACTATCCATCACACAATTTTCAACATATACATTATTTACGCCTGCTGTAATTTCGCTTCCCATTACAACTCCACCATGACCATCGATCATTTTACAATTCTGAACGATAATATTTTTGCTCGGGATTCCCACTCTTCTACCGTCGGCATCTCTTCCCGATTTAATTGCGATACAATCATCACCAGTATTGAATGTACAATTTCTAATAATTACATTTTGAGAATATTCAGGGTCACAACCATCATTATTTGGTCCGTGGCTATTTACAGTAACTCCATCAATAATGACATTATTTGATTTTAAAGGATGTAAAATCCAAAAAGGAGCATTTACAACCGTAATATCTTTTACTAAAACCGTATTACATTCAAAAAATTCAATAAAATTAGGGCGTAAATAATGGCCTTCTCCAAAAATACGTTCGGCAACTGGAACATCTTTTTCAGCCATTTCAACTAAATTATCACGATTCAGCGGATCATGCTGTGATGGTTGTCCTTTATCCCAGCCGAATCTTTTACTGCCACACCATGGCCACCAAGTTGTATTATTAGCTTGACCATTCAAAGTTCCTTTTCCAGTTATTGCAACATTAGTTTTTCCTTTTGCAGAAATCAGCGGTGAATGATTCATTAATTCTGTTCCTTCCCATGAAGTGTGTACCAAAGGATAATCTTTTGAATTAGTACTGAAAAGAATTTCCGCTTGATCTTCTAAATGCAAATTAACATTGCTTTCTAAGCGAATTGGTCCTGTCAAATATTTTCCATTTGGTACCAAAACTTTTCCTCCTCCATTAGCAGAACATTCCTTAATTGCTTTTTCGAAAGCAAGTGTATTCATTGTTTTTCCATCAGCAACAGCGCCAAAATCATTAATATTATAAGTCTTATTTACAAAATGTGTTTCAGGAATACTTTTTACAATTAATTCCATCTTTTTCCAAGGATCAGTTTCAGAAGTACTAGACACTTGTTTTCCGCATGAAGTAATCAATAAAGAAAACACTCCTAAAAAAGTGATTGATTTTAATGCTATAGACTTATTTGTAATCATTTACGCAGTATTTAATAGTTTTGACAACAAATCGACGACTAATTATGTAATCGATTACACGAAAGTATAAAAATTGTTTGTACAGAACAAATTTATTTAGAAATAATTTATATATTTAATTTTTATTTGCGATAATATTTACAGTTAACATAAAAAAACACATAATTTTTTATCATTGTAGAGCTTAAAACGTTTGCGTTACTAATTATGTAATCGATAACAAAAAAATATTGTCATATATAAAAAAAATGTATTTTTGTTTAAAATTAAATCTGAAAACCTTTTTTAATGAGCGAAAAAATAACTATTTATGATATTGCCAAGAAATTGAATATCACTGCTGCCACTGTTTCCAGAGCTTTAAATAACAACCCGAAAATAAAGGAAAGCACTAGAGAATTGGTTATCAAAACCGCTGCATCGATGAACTATAAGCAAAACAAACTTGCTTTAGCATTAAAAAGCGGAAGAAGCAACAATATCGGCGTTATTGTTCCTCGTATTGACAGCAATTTTTTTGCATCTGTTATTAGAGGTATTGAAGAAGAACTTCATCCTCATGGTTATCAGGTAATTATTTGTCAGACACACGAAAGTGCAAAAAGAGAAAACGAAAATCTATATACTTTAATCGACGCCCAGGTTGATGGAATTATGATGTCGGTTACTGATGTTGCGGATGAAAATACTGGCGCTTTTAATTATGTACTGGAGAAAAACGTTCCGCTAATCTTTTTCGACCGTAGCAAGCATATTGACGGAGTAAGCTCTGTTACAGTTAATGACTTTAAAGGTGGTTATGTTGCAACCAAACATTTAATAAATGAAGGATGCCGTGCAATTGCGCATTTTTCAGGAGATCAATCTCTTGAAATTTTCAAAAACAGGTTTTTAGGCTACAAACAAGCATTATTAGACAATGGACTCACTTTTAAAGAAGAATATGTTATTCGTACCAAAAGTAGTGTTGAAGCCGGAAAAGAAGCAATCAATGCTCTTTTAGCTTTAGAAACACCTCCTGATGCATTATTTTCTGCCAGTGATTTTGCCGCTTTAGGAGCAATTCAAGAATTAAAAGAAAAAAACATCCGTATTCCTGAAGAATTTTGCGTTGCTGGTTTTAGTAACGAGCCATTTACTAAATTCATGGAATTATCAATTACTTCTGTTGATCAATCGCCTCTCGAAATGGGAAAAATGTCTGCTAGAGTTTTCTTGGAACAAGTGGACAAAACCGATACTATAAAAATTGAAAAAAAGGTGGTTCTTGCACCGGAATTGCATATTCGCAAATCTTCTTCTAGAACAAACGCCTAATTAAGTCAAAAGTCAAAAGTCGAAAGCTGTAGCGCTATATAAATAAGACATTAGTCTTCTTAAAAATTTTAAACCATATAAGTCATATAAGACAATTTAAGCTTTGTCTATAAATATGATTTATATGGTTTCTTTTTTTAGCACAATATTTTAAATGAATTTATATAACTTATATAGTAAAAAAAAAGACGCACAACAGTGCGTCTTCATATAAAACTTTATCCCTTTGTAACTCTGTAACTTTGAGCCTAAAAAACTATAATGAAACTCCTCTTTTCCAAGGAATAAATACATCTTGTTTCAACTGGTCTGCTTTTGTTTCCACGTTTCCGCTCGCCAATTCTATAATGTAATCTACTATTTCTGCTCCAACCTCAGTAATGGTTTTTTCACCAGTAATCACCGTTCCGGCATTTACATCGATAATATCAGACATTCTATTAATTAATGCCGTGTTCGAAGAAATTTTTACAACGGGTGCAATCGGATTTCCCATCGGATTTCCTAAACCTGTGGTAAATAAAACAACTGTTGCGCCAGATCCAACCAATCCTGTTGTACATTCTGCGTCATTTCCTGGCGTATTTAAAAGATTTAATCCTGGTTTTGAAATATATTCTCCGTAATCTAAAACATCTACAACAGGTGAAGTTCCACCTTTTTTAGCTGCGCCAGCAGATTTCATTGCATCTGTAATTAATCCGTCTTTGATATTTCCCGGAGATGGATTCATATCAAACCCTGAACCTGCATCTACAACTGATTTTTCAAAAGCTTTCATTAAAGTTAAAAACTTATCTGCTTTTTCTTCGTCCACGCATCTATTCATCAATTCTTGCTCAACGCCACATAATTCTGGAAACTCTGCCAAAATTGTTTTCCCTCCCAAAGCTGCAAAAATATCTGAAACAATTCCTAATGCCGGATTAGCAGAAATTCCGGAAAATCCATCAGACCCTCCACATTCTAAACCAATACTTAGCTTTGAAAGAGGAGCAGGTTTGCGTTCAATTTTGTTAGCTCTTTTAATGGCTTCATAAGAATCTTTAATCACCATTTGAAACATTTGATCAGTAGTTCCAATTTGTTGTTGCTCATAGATCAAAATTTCTTTATCACTATTCGGACTCATTTCTTTCAATGCCTTTTTAAAAATATCAACTTGCAAATTTTGGCAACCTAAACTTAAAACAGTTGCACCTGCAACATTTGGGTTGTTCACATATCCTGCAAGCAGTTTTGCCAACAATTCTGAATCTTGTCGAATCCCTCCACAACCACCTTGATGATTGATAAATTTTACTTCGACATTATCTAAAAGATTTTCATTTAAATTTTTATCCGAAACTTCTTCTACACTTTTTTCTTCAATTAAAGAGCGTAACAAATTTTTATAAGAAACTTCTTTTTTGGGCATTAATTCGTTTTCAAAAATATCTTTCAGTTTTTCGATATTTTTGTTTTCGCAAAAAACCAATGGAAAAAATAACCAAACGTTTTTGGTTCCAACTTGTCCATCAGTACGGTGGTATCCGTTGAAAGTTTTATCTTTCCAACGATCTACATTTGGTGGAGTCCAACCTAAATTTCCGTTTTTACCAAAAACTTTTTCACTTTGATGTTTTACATTTTCGGTGGTAATTACTTCTCCTTTTTTTATAGGTTTAACAGCTTTTCCAACCAAAACACCGTACATTACAATATCATTACCAATTGAAAAATCATTCTCTGCGATTTTATGTTTTGCTTTAACATCAGTTGTTGGTGTGACAGTGGTTCCTTCAAACATAATTTGTTCGTTTTGTACCAAATCGGTTAAAGCGACAATTACGTTATCTGCTGGGTTGACTTTTATTAATTTTTTTTGCGTTGCCATAACTATCGTATGTAATTCTTAATTAAATTGTTTTTGAAAATTGATGAAACCCTGCTCAACGCCGTTTGCATCAATTTCTTCTAAGGCTTTTGCAATTGCATCTGTCAATGAAGGAATTTCAGTCAAATCTTCATCCCAGAAACTTTTGTTTTGCAAAGTCAATCTTGCTATTTTATTGTAATCATCTGAAGTCCAAAGTCCATTGAAAAATGAAACGATATCCTCACTGTCCTGAACTGGAAGATTTTCGCCTTTCCATGTTCCTTTATAAAAACGAATCAAACATGCAAATGCAAATGTCAAATGAACTGGAAGTTTTTTGTTTACATCAACATAACCTGTTAAACTCGGTAATACACGAACTTTGAATTTAGAAATTGAATTCAGTGCAATTGAAGACAATAAATGCTTGATAAACGGATTTCTAAAACGATCTAAGATCTCTTCTGCAAAACTTGTCAGCTCTGCTCTATCCATGTTTAGAGTTTCGTTAATCTCATCAAAAACCGCTTTATTTACAAATTCTCCTGTAAAGGCGTTATCAACAGTCTCTTTTACAGTTTCGTTTCCATAAAGCAATGAAAACGGCACCATTGCAGTATGAGCTCCATTTAAGATTCTCACTTTACGCGTACGATATGGCTGCATGTCTGCAACTATTTTCACATCTAAATCTGTTTTTTCAAAAGGAAGTTTTGCTTTTAATTTGTCATCACCTTCAATCACCCATAAAAAGAAACTTTCAGCACTTACAATCAAGTCGTCTTTGTAAAGTAGCTGGCTGTTGTATTCTTCGATTTGGTCTTTTGGATACCCCGGAACAATTCTGTCAACCAAAGTATTATGAAAAGAACAATCGTTTGTTAGCCATGATTTAAAATCTTCTCCAAGATTCCAGTCATTGCTATATTTCAAAACAATTTCCTTTAAAGTATCTGAATTATAGTTAATTAATTCACAAGGAATAATTGTCAAAGCCTTTGATTTATCGCCATTAAAATGCTTAAATCTCTCATACAAAAGTACGGTTAATTTTGCAGGGAAAGAAACCGGAGGCGTCATTGAAGCACTATCTGAAGCGATATATTCAATTCCAGCTTCAGTTGTATTTGAAATGATGAATTCTAATTCTTCTTCTTTGGCTAAAGCCAAAAATTCTTGAAAAGAAGCATAAGGATCTACCGCTTTTACAATATTGGTAATCAATTCCTTTTCCTGAATTTCCTGTCCTTTTTTAACACCTTTCATGAATAAAGTGTACAGACCATCCTGATCATTAATCATATTCACCAAACCTCTGTCAATAGGTTGTACAACTGCAATACCGGCATTGAAATCTGCTTTTTTGTTCAATTCCTGAATCGCATATTCTACAAAAGCTCTCAAGAAATTTCCTTCTCCAAATTGTACAATTTTTATAGGAAGCCTATGTGAAAACTCCGTATTTGATCTGTTTATTTTTTCCATTATTCTAAATTTCCATTAAGTGTTATAATAACCCTATTCATTGCCTTATTTTGTGGGGATTTGATTCATATTGTAAAAGAAACATTACACCTGAAAGAGTAAAATAAATCCTGCTGTGAGGAGTGACAAGATTTATTTTGCAAGCGTAATGTTCAATTACAACATCTAAAACTCTAAAAAAAACCGCATGCCAAATAAGGAATTGGTATGATTATTCCCTATTTATTTTTAATATTTTTGATGATATCCAAAACCTGACTTACTTTAGTTTGCAAACCGTCATAGTCTTTTTTATCTAATATATCTTTTGAAATTAATTGCGAACCTAAACCAACACAAGTTGCTCCAGCATTCAACCAAGAACTCAAACTTTCAACCGTTGGGTAAACACCGCCTGTAGGCATAATGTTTGTCCACGGACATGGTCCTTTTATTGCTTTAATAAATTCCGGTCCGTAAATATCAGCTGGAAATAATTTTACAATTTCACAGCCTAATTCTTCAGCTCTGGCAATTTCAGAAAGCGTACCACAACCCGGTGACCATAAAACTTTGCGTCGGTTACAAGCGATTGCGATATCTTCTCTAAAAACCGGTGTTACAATGAAATTTGCTCCCAAACTCATATAAAGCGAAGCTGAAGCCGCATCTGTAACTGAACCTACTCCAAGCATCATTCCTGGTAATTCAGCCAAAGCATATTTATTTAAAGCTCCGAAAACTTCATGAGCAAAATCACCTCTGCTTGTAAACTCCATTAAACGTGAACCGCCGTCGTAACAAGCTTTCAATACTTTTTTACTTAATTCTATATCAGAATGAAAAAACAACGGAACCATTCCGTCCTCTTTCATTTGCTGTGCTACTTCAATTCTTGAATATCTTGCCATTTCTTTTTTATCTTGATACTAATGCCGAACCGTCGCCATCAATCATGTTTTCTACTTCTTTCAAAGTCACCAAGTTATAGTCGCCCGCAATCGTGTGTTTTAAACAACAAGCTGCAACTGCAAAATCCAAGGCTCTTTGATTATTATTTTTATATTGAAGCAAACCATAAATCAAACCGCCCATAAAAGCATCACCGCTTCCTACTCGGTCAACTACTGGCGTCACTTCTTTTACTGCTGCCTGATAAATTGCTTTTCCATCGAACAGAATTCCTCCTATCCTTTGATGTGAAGCACTTACCGAATAACGCAAAGTCGTTGCTACAGTTTTTAAATTTGGAATCAATTCAAACAGTTTTGTGTATAAAACTGGCAATGATTTCTCATCTTGATAATTCGGATTCACTTTCGGAATTCCCAACATGAAATAAGCCGTATCAATGTCACCTAAAATCACATTACTGTATTTCAACATTTCAGGCATTACTTCGCTTGGTGTTTTTCCGTATTGCCATAATTTCGAACGATAATTCAAATCGCATGAAATCATGATTCCTTTTTTATGCGCTACTTTAATTGCTTCTAAGCAAGCTTCAGCAGCACTTTCAGAAATCGCTGGCGTTATACCGCTCCAATGAAACCATTCTGCACCTTCTAAAACCTTATCCCAATCGATAATTCCCTTTTGAATAGTTGCCATCGAACTGTGCGCACGGTCATAAACTACATTACTACCTCGTGTTCCCGCTCCAGTTTCAAGAAAATAAATTCCCAAACGCTCTCCACCAAAAGTTATATTTTGGGTTCCTACGTTCATTTTTCGCATTTCCTTTAATGCCGATCCTCCAATTTCATTTTCTGGCAATCTTGTTACAAACTCAGCATTTACGCCGTAATTTGCTAAAGAAACACAAACATTAAATTCACCGCCACCATAAGTCGCACCAAATGCTGTAGACTGTGAAAAACGCAAGTGCCTTTCTGTTGATAAACGCAACATGATTTCTCCAAATGCAACTACTTTACTCATCTTAAATACTCAATTAAAATTTAAAATATTCTTTTGCATTGTGGTATGAAATATCAGAAACTAATTTTCCAATCCATTCCATATCATTTGGAAGCTCACCACGTTTAATTTCATCTCCTAGAAGATTACATAAAATACGTCTGAAATATTCGTGTCTAGGGAAAGACAAGAAACTTCTAGAATCTGTCAACATTCCAACGAAACAGCTAATTAAGCCCATATTTGAAAGCGCGTTCAACTGTTTTGTCATCCCGTCTTTTTGATCCAAAAACCACCATCCTGAACCAAATTGTACTTTTCCACGAACGCTACCGTCGTTGAAATTTCCAATCATAGTTGCCATAACTTCGTTATCAGCAGGATTTAAGTTGTATATAATTGTTTTAGACAATTTATCTTTACTGTCCAAAGCATTTAAAAAGCTTGATAACTTTTGCGCTTGCGGATAATCTCCAATAGAATCCCATCCTGTATCTGGACCTAAGATTCTGTGCATACGCGCATTGTTGTTTCTTAAAGCGCCTAAGTGAAATTGCTGTACCCATCCAAATTCATGATACGTTTCGCACAAGAACAATAAAATCGCGCTTTGGAATTTTAATGCCTCCTCTGGAGATAATACTCCGTTTTCTCTTTTCTTTTTGAAAATTGCACTTACTTCATTTTCAGTGAAATTTTCAAAATAAATTTGATCTAAACCGTGATCGCTTAATTTGCATCCGTTTGCATTAAAGAATTCAATTCTTTTTCTCAATGCCGATTGCAAATCTGCATAAGTGTTGATTGAAACACCAGCTACTTCACCTAATGTATCAACATAAGCATTGTAACCGTCGTTAGCAATCAAAATCGCTTTATCAGGTCTGAAAGCAGTACTCATTTTGATTCCAGTCGAATTATTTGCGAATTTTTGGTGATATTCTAAAGTATCAATTGGATCTTCAGTAGTACAAACCAATTCAGCGTTTACTTTTTTAAGAAGATTTTGCGTGCTGTATGCTTGCGAATTTATTTTTTCCGAAGTTTCGATATAAATTTTCTCAGCCGATTTTTCATTCAATAAATCATAAATATCAAAATAACGAGCCAATTCCAAGTGCGTCCAGTGGTACAAAGGATTACGCATTGTGTACGGAACTGTTTTCGCCCAATTCAAGAATTTATCTTTATCTGAACCATTTCCTGTTACAAATTGCTCATTAATTCCAAGTGTACGCATTGCACGCCATTTGTAGTGATCACCGTTAATCCAAACTTGAGTAATGTTATCAAAGATTTTATCTTCGGCAATAAACTGCGGATTTAAGTGATTATGGTAATCAATAATTGGCTGATTTTTAGAATAATTATGATATAATTCTTCAGCAAATTTATTTTCTAATAAAAAATTATCATTTATGAATGTATTCGCGCTCATGTCTTTTTAAATAAAATTTTGAGAATTATTCTTCGTTTGATGGTTTTCCTATTGTTGCCAAAATACCGCCATCAACATATAAAATGTGACCGTTTACAAAATCACTAGCTTTTGATGATAAAAATATTGCTGCTCCTGCCAAATCACCTGGATCCCCCCATTTAGCTGCAGGAGTTCTGCTAATGATAAAATCATTAAAAGGATGACCGTCAACTCTGATAGGTTTTGTTTGTTCTGTGGCAAAATATCCAGGACCAATTCCGTTGATTTGAACATTATATTTTGCCCATTCTGTTGCCATATTTTTAGTCAGCATTTTCAAACCACCTTTTGCAGCAGCATAAGCCGAAACTGTATTTCTACCCAATTCACTCATCATTGAGCAAATGTTGATTATTTTCCCTTGTCTTCTTTCAATCATGCCTTTTGCAACATGTTTTGAAACAATAAATGGACTTACTAAATCAATATCAACTACTTCTCTAAAATCTGAAACTTCCATATCCAGAAGCGGAATTCTTTTAATAATTCCAGCATTATTGATTAAGATATCGATTGGACCAACTTCACTTTCAATTTTTTGAACTGCAGCTTTTACTTCTTGCTCTTCTGTAACATTAAATTTGTAACCAACAGCATTAATACCTTCGCTTTTTAATTCAGCTACAGCAACATCAATCTTTTCTTGAGAAGAATTTCCGTTAACCACAATTGTAGCACCCGCTTGTCCTAATCCTTTTGCCATTGCCATTCCAAGTCCGTGTGTACTTCCTGTGATAAGGGCAACTTTTCCTTTTATATCAAATAAGTTTGTCATAATTCTTATCTTAAATCTGTGATTTTGCAAACATCCATATCTCCGTAATCTAAGTTTTCACCAGCCATTCCCCAGATAAAAGTATAATTACTAGTTCCTGATCCCGAGTGAATCGACCAAGGCGGAGAAATAACTGCTTGATGATTGTTCATCCAGATATGTCTTGTTTCTTGTGGTTGTCCCATAAAGTGGCATACAGCTTGATTTTCTGGAATATCTAAGTAGAAATACACTTCCATTCTACGATCGTGAACGTGCGCTGGCATTGTATTCCAAACGCTACCTGGATTTAATTCCGTCATTCCCATTTGCAATTGGCAAGTTGTAACCACACTTCCAATAATCATTTGGTTTACTGTACGGTGGTTAGCTGTTTCCATTGCGCCTAAATTCAATTTATTCGCTTCAGCTAAACTTACTTTTACAGTTGGGTAAGTGGTATGAGCTGGAGCTGAATTAAGATAAAACTTCGCTGGATTTTTGCTGTCATCACTTTTGAAAACGACTTCTTTATTTCCACTTCCAATATATAAAGCATCTTTAAAACCTAACGCATAAGAAGTTCCTTCAACAACAACAGAGCCGCTTCCTCCAACATTAATGATTCCTAATTCTCTTCTTTCTAAAAAATATGGCGCTTTAAGCGGATCGATTGTTTCTAAAACTAAATCACCTTTTACTGGCACCGCAGATCCAGCAATATATCTGTCGTAATGAGAATAAACCAAAACGATTTCATCTTCCTGCATTAAATCATCAATTAAGAATTCTTCTCTTAATTGTTGTGTATCATATTTTTTTACAGCTTCGGGGCTTGATGCGTATCTTGAACTATATTTTGTCATAATTTCTAAATTAATGTAATCGATTGCACAAATTTAATTTTTTATATTGAAATACCATAATTGAAAGCAAAAAAATATTTCACACAAGCCATTTTTTTATTTATAATTCTACTTTTTTCATTTTTGGAACTAGAATATGCATAATCAGCCAAGCCAATAAGTACGATCCTCCACAGATGCAAAACATAATAAAATAACCTGTTTCAATTTTGCCCAACTTGGTATAATAAACAAACATATTTTTTTGAACTACTAAAGTCAACAAGATGCCGCCAAGAGCTCCAAACATCCCACCTAATCCTGTAACAGAAGCTGTTGCTTTTTTAGGAAACATATCTGAAACTGTTGTGAAGATATTTGCACTCCAAGCTTGATGCGCTGAAACCGCCAAACCAATCACTAAAATTGCCCACCACATGTTTATACTTCCTAAATATTGTGAAAACAAAACCGGCAAAACTGCAAACGCATAGAGCAACATACTTGTTTTACGAGCTTTATAAGCCGGCCAATTGTTATTTATTAATTTCAATGGAAGCCAGCCTCCGCCAATACTTCCCACGCTTCCTATCATATACACTAGTGCACAAGGCCAGATAATTTCAGTTGCCGTCAACTTATATTGTTTCATCAAGAAATCTGGAAGCCAGAATAGATAGAACCACCAAACCGGATCTGTAAGTAGTTTCCCTATTGCAAAAGCCCACGTTTGACGGAATGATAATAATTTAATCCAAGAAACTTTTTCTTTTGATTCTTCTTCAGTCACTGTAACCTGATCTGAAGTAATATATTCTAATTCTGCTTGCGACAAACGTTTTTGTTTTTGCGGAACCTCATACAACAAGAACCACAATAAAAGCCAAACAAAACCAACAATACCTGTTAGAATAAAAGCCCATTGCCAACCATAATTCTCTGCAATATGCGGAACGGTCAGTGGCACTATAATTGCACCAATATTACTTCCTGAATTAAAAATTCCTGTTGCCAGGGCTCTTTCTTTCTGCGGAAACCATTCGGCTGTCGCTTTGATTGCTGCCGGAAAATTTCCCGCTTCAGTTACTCCTAAAAATACGCGAGCAATCAAAAACCCTCCCGTGCCCGTTGCAAGCGCATGACCAATTGCCGCTAAACTCCACAATCCTGTCGAAAGTGCATAGCCTAATTTTGTTCCTAATTTATCAATGATTCCTCCCGCAACTAGCATTCCAAGCGCATAAGCAATTTTAAATGCGATCTCAATATTCGAATAATCAATAACCTCTTGTTCTGGTGTCCAATGAAAAGCTTCTGCTAAAAAAGGACGAAGGTAACTTATTACATTCCTGTCTAAATAATTTACAGTTGTTGCAAAAAAGACTAAACTGCATATTGTCCAGCGGTATTTTCCAATTGCTGCGTTGGTTTGGTTCATAATTAGTTGGTTGGTTTAGTTGGTTAGTTAGTTTCAAATCTTGGTTAGAGATCTGTAATTGGTCGGTACTTCGGCACCAAAGTTTTCATTACTATCCAGCCTGCTAAATAACAAACTGCACAGATTGAAAAAATAATCATATAGCCCGAATTAATCCCGTTTACAACAGTTTCTCCAGAAGTTGTAAGTGATTTTAAGAATTCTTCTAGATTCCCCACTCCTCTTTCAGCCAGAAAAGCTTTTTCTGTAACAGCATTTTGAAGCTGTGGATATTTTTCTAATAGTGGTTGACCATTTACTGTGCTCCAATTTCTTTGTGTAAAATCAAATAACACACCTGAGCCTTTGTTTATTAATGTAGAGCCTATTCCTCCTGCTAATCCTCCGATACCGGTAATCGTTGCGATTGCTTTCTTTGGAAACATATCTCCTACTGTAGTAAAAATATTTGCAGACCAAGACTGGTGCGCCGCTCCAGCGATTCCGATAATGATAACCGGCACCCAATAGCTAATATAACCCAATGGTTGTGCTGCTAAAGCCAACAAAGGGAAAAAAGCAAAAATTAGCATCGCCCTCATTCGTCCCTCGTACGGATTCATACCTTTTTTCTCCACGAAATAAGTTGGCAACCATCCTCCAATAATTGACAACAAAGTAATCATATACAGAACAAATAACGGTAAAGCCGCTTGTGTAGAATCCATTCCGTAAACTGAGCTTAAATAAGCCGGTGTCCAAAATAAAAAGAACCACCAAACGCCATCTGTCATGAATTTTCCAAAAGCAAAAGCCCATGTTTGTTTGTATTTAAAACAATCTTTTAGCGATACTTTTGAGCCCGCTTCTGAAACATATCCTAATTTGCTATCTGCAACATCATCTTGCTGAATATAAGCTAATTCTTCTGGACTTACTTTTGCATGTTTTTCTGGCTTATCATACATAAACATCCAGAATCCCATCCAAATAAATCCTAAAGCTCCAATGATTATGAATGACATTTCCCAACCAAAAGATTTAGCTATAAAGGGAATTGTAACTGGTGCCGCTAAAGCCCCAACTGTCGCTCCCGCATTGAAAATACTTGTTGCAAAAGCTCTGTCTTTTTTAGGAAAATATTCTGCTGTAGTTTTAATAGCAGCTGGAAAGTTTCCAGCTTCACCGACAGCTAAAACAAAACGTGCAAAAATGAACAAAGTCACACTTACATTAATCACTAAAGCTGTATCTTGAACCGTGCTTATTATTGCTTTTGAACCATGAAAACCTACGAACCAATCACCAGTAATTATTCCAGAAGTAGCAATACCACAGAAAGCGTGAAGACAAGCTCCAATAGACCAAATCCCGATTGCCCAAAGAAATCCTTTTTTTGTATCTAGCCAATCTACAAATCGGCCTGCAAACAACAACGAAACTGCATAAAATATCGAAAACAAAGCTGTTATGTCTCCATAATCACTGTTTGTCCAGTGAAATTCTGGCGCAATAAAGTCTTTCCATGTTAATGACAGAACTTGACGATCTAAGTAATTGATTGTGGTTGCAAAAAATAGCAAAGCACAAATGCTCCAACGATATTTTCCTGCAGATTTTACGCTTTGGCTGATAGTAGCTGAATCTTCTTGGCTCATGGTTATTTGTATTGTAAAAATTGATGTTTTTTGGTTCTTTTATTTTATCACGAAATCCGAATTAAAAAGCACTAAAAAACAATGATTTAATACAAATAAAACGAAATAATGTAATCGATTGCACAAATATAGTTTTTAATCTTTATATTCCAAATAAATTATATAAAAAATTATTTTAATCCAGAAAATAAACATATCGCACAAAAAAAATAATACAATATTACATATTAAACAATATATTTGTTAAATAGCAAAGTGCCAAATTCATCCATTACTAGTACTAAAATTGTACAAATTACAGGGCAAAATTGTTTTGCCAGCTTCCTCTTTTTAAGCTTATTTACATTCGTATAAAATCCATCTTAAAATAATTTTCTAAAAAATGAAACGCTTCCTTTCTTCAAAATTACTCATTTGCTCAGCATTATACTCATTAATTATCAGCAACTTGCATTCTCAAAACCAAATAATTCCGTTATGGAGCAAAATTCCAGACGAAATAGTTTCTGCTGATTACAAGGAAAAAGAAATCATAAAAGAAGGCGTCGTTCAAAATACTAGTTTTGTATCTGTACCTACCTTAAGCATTTTTATTCCCAAAGATGTCAAACCTAATCAAACTGCAATCATTATTTTTCCAGGTGGAGGCTATTCACATCTTTCAATGGACAAAGAAGGTACTAAAGTTGCAAATTGGCTCAATAGTTTAGGAATCACAGCTTTCGTTCTAAAATACAGATTGCCGAGTGATTTAATTATGAAAAACAAAACCATCGGCCCATTGCAAGACGCGCAAGAAGCGGTACGATATGTACGTGAAAATGCTTCAAAATGGAATATTGATGCAACTAAAATTGGAACTTTAGGATTTTCTGCTGGCGGTCATTTAGCTTCAACTTTAGCGACACATTTTGACGAAAAAACATATGAGACTACATCCAAAACAAGCGCTCGCCCAGATTTTTCAATCTTGATTTATCCTGTAGTTTCAATGGAAAACGATATCACACATAAAGGATCTCAAATAAACTTATTGGGAGAAAGACCTTCAAAAACTTTAATTGATTCCTTTTCAAATGAGAAAAAAGTAACTGCACAAACTCCGCCAACATTTATAGTCCACGCCACAGATGACACTGCGGTTGTTCCAGAAAACAGTATCAATTACTATTTAGCGCTCAAAAAAAACAACGTTACATCAGAGTTACATTTATATGAAAATGGCGGGCATGGTTTTGGTTTAGGAGTAAAAGACACAAGCAAAAACTGGACAAAAGACTGCGAAGAATGGCTTAAAAACCACAGTTATTTTTAGAATCTAGCTTTTGAAAAAAAAGGGTTTTTAAATTTGGCTAACGTGTAACCAAATCTAAAAACCCGATAAAAATTTGACTTCTTGTATTTATCTTGCAAATTTATACAAGTCCACGATCAAATGAAATGTGTCGAATTTCTATTAAACTTGTTTCTCCAAAAACAGTATATCCATAGAAACCTTTTAAAGATGATTAAAAAGGCAAAAACATCTTAAATTTCTATTTCTACGGGACAAATTTACCCTGCTTAAAAAGTATATCATTACGGTTTTCCTCATTCTGAAAAAAAATTTTTACTTTTTTTTCATCAAAAAACACAAAAACAAAACAATTTATTGATTATCAAAACAATACAAGTTTATGATTTTATATATAAAAATTAAAAAAAATAAAAATTAACTTTCCCTTTACATTATTTCTTGTCCTAGATTAAGTTCAAAAGACATATTTACCTCTAAATTTGCTTTGAAAATTGACTCATTATGAAAACTCTAGAATTCTTATTACTCGGAAAAAATGATGCCATTTTAGCTATTTTGCTTCGCTTGGTAAATGCAGATGAAAATTGGAATGCCGTTGCTTTTAATAACGAAAAAGAAGCTCAAGAATACTTTCAAAATCATAAAATTGATATCGTCCTTTTAAGTTCTGCAATTGAGGACCACGTCGAAAAAGAGTTTACTTCCTTTTGCCTGAAACAACAGCCAGATGTTGAAGTTATTGAACATTTTGGAGGTGGAAGCGGCTTACTGAAGTCAGAAATTATGCATCGACTGTATTTGAAGGGAAAGCTTTAAATGAAGGGAAAGCTTTAAATAAGTCGAAAGTCGAAAGTCGAAAGTCGAAAGCTGTCAAGTCTAAACTAACTTTTTTCAAAACTTAAGAGACATTTTACACATTACATTTTACATTTTACCATCAATAAAACCTCATAAAATGCAGAAAACCTATTCAGTTGTATTTCATCCTTCGGCAGAAATTATTGCCGTTATTAAAACAATGAAGGATTTCTTAAAAAGCAAAATCAACTGGTACAACAGTTGCAATTCTGTAGCACATATAACGGTTTGTGAATTTGAAATTGAGGAATCACAGCTTGAAAATTTCAAGAAGAAGCTTGTAAAAATATGTGATACTTTCACTCCTTTTATGGTACATATAAATGATTTTGGCGCTTATGATAATGGTGCGTTTTTTATAAATCCAAGTGAAAGCTCTAAAAACAACTTAGAGCCTACTATGAAAAGGGTACAAGAAACTTTGAAACCTTTAAAACTGAAAAAAAGTAATGATCCGCACATTTCTATTGGCCGAAGATTAACTCCAGAAAATCTTAAAATTGCTTCACAGCTTTTCACCACCATAGATATGGAATTTTTATGTGATTCGATTGTCATACGAGAATTTGATCCGAAAGTAAAACAGTTTTTTGTCATTGATACAATTCCGTTTGGCAGTAATCCTGAAGCGGAGTTTATACAGGGAAGCTTGTTTTAATTTCCTTAACCGCAAAAACGCAAAGAATTACGCAAAGTTCGCTAAGAATAAAAACATTTCGTTCTTAGCGCAGTTCTTTGCGTCTTTGCGGTTAAAAACTCATAATATATTTTTTCGTATATTTGAATTTTACAATTCACATATGAAATCCCTAGATTCATTTTACAAAGAGATTACCGAAGGCTCAACAATTGAACCCAATTCATTATTGCCAAATGACATTCAAAAAGAAATTGGTCATTTTAATGTTTTTAACATCAAAGAGCTTTTGGAACGTTTGCAAGGAAAATCGGTCATGCCATATGACAGAAGGGCTTATTACAAAATAAGTTTGATCAGAGGACATAACAAAGCGGAATATGCCGATAAAGTAATTGAAATCGAAAAACAGGGATTGTTATTTGCAACGCCAAAAATTCCGTACAATTATATTCCGCAAGACACGAATCAATCGGGGCAATTTTGTGTTTTTACAAGCGAGTTTTTATCGAAAAACAAAAGTGGAATTGACTTAGATGATCTTCCAATTTTTGCTTCAGACGGCTATCCTATTTTTCAACTTTCTGATGAAGAAGTTTCTGAAGTTGAACTGATTTTCAATAAAATACAAAAAGAAATCAACTCTGATTATATTTATAAGTATGATTTAATCCGAAATTATGTTGCAGAATTAATTCACTTTGGACAAAAATTACAGCCCATTACGGCATTGTATTCCAAACATAATTCGGCTGCGAGAGTTTCATCTTTATTTGCTGAATTATTAGAAAGGCAATTCCCGATCGAATCTCCAAATCAAAAATTACAATTAAGAACGGCGAAGGATTTTGCCGAAAGATTATCTGTTCACGTCAATCATTTAAATAAGGTTTTAAAAGAAAGCACAGGGAAAACGACAACCGAATTAATCAGTTCAAGGCTAACAAACGAAGCCAAAATCCTTTTAAAACAAACGGATTGGAACATTTCTGAAATCGCTTATTCACTTGGTTTTGAAGAATTGGCGCATTTTTCTAACTTCTTTAAAAAACAAACTTCATATACGCCTTTAGCTTTTAGGAGTTAAATTTTGTTTCAGGTTTCAGGTTTCAAGAAACTTTGTCAAAGTTCAAAACTTTGACAAAGTTGAGGAATTTTACAAGTGATTTGAATTTCGCAAACATCGGTTTGATATTTACAATTCCCCAGAACTACTTCGCTCCTACCTTTGTCTTATCAATTTAAAAGATCGAAAAGATGAATTTATCAAACAACAAAATTTTAATAACAGGCGGTGCAAGCGGTATCGGACTTGGGCTTGCCGAAAGATTTATTCAAGAAAACAATACTGTTATTATTTGTGGCAGAAGAGAATCTGTTTTAAATGAAGTAAAAGCAAAATTCCCTACTGTCATTACAAAAGTATGTGACTTGTCAATCGAAAAAGAACGCATCGCACTATATGAATGGATCACTGCAAACCATCCAGATTTAAACGTTTTGATCAATAATGCAGGAATTCAAAACTGGATGAATATCACAGATGCAGCTTTTTATGAAAACATGAAAAACGAGCTTAGCACCAATATAGAAGCTCCATTGCATTTAACTTCATTATTTATTCAGTTACCCTCACTTAAAACGGTGATGAATGTAACTTCTGGATTAGCATTTTCACCTTTTGCAAAAGTTCCAGTTTACTCGGCTACAAAAGCGTTTTTCCGTTCGTTTACGCTTTCACTTCGCCATTTGCTAAAAGCAAAAAACATCGAAGTAATCGAAATTATTCCGCCCGCATTAAATACCGATTTAGGTGGAATTGGACTGCATGACGCGCATCCAAGCGTAAGCAGTTTTATCGAAGCTATTTTTGAGCAGTTAAAAGAAGGAAAACAAGAACTTACTTTTGGAACCAGCGAAACGAGACTAAACGCAAGCGCAGAAGATTTGAGAAATCATTTTGATGCAATGCATGGAAACAATTAAACAATTAACAATGGACAATTGATAATTATACATTATCAATTATCAATTATCAATTAAAAAAAGATGGCAGTAAATACAAAAATAGCGCTCGTTACAGGCGGAAGCAGAGGTTTAGGGAAAAACATGGCGATTGCAATTGCCAAAAAAGGACTTGACGTAATCATTACCTACAACAGCAAAAAAGAAGAAGCGGATGTAGTGGTAAAAGAAATTGAAAATTTAGGACAAAATGCCGTAGCGCTTCAATTGAATGTTGGAGATTCGAGCACTTTTGACGCTTTCTTTTCAGAAGTGAAAACAGTTTTAAAGAATACATTTAAAACAGATAAATTCGATTTTATCGTAAACAATGCCGGAATCGGAATTCACAATTCTTTTGAAGGGACAACGGAAGAAGAATTTGATTTATTAACAAATATCCAATTCAAAGGCCCATTTTTCTTGACACAAAAAGCATTAAACGTAATGAATAATGGCGGCGGAATCATCAACATCTCAACTGGACTAGCAAGATTTTCTACACCAGGTTATGTTGCGTATGCTTCCATGAAAGGCGCAATTGAAACTTTGACAAAATACCAAGCAAAAGAATTAGGCGCAAGAAACATTAAAGCTAATGTTGTTGCTCCAGGTGCCATTGAAACTGATTTTGGAGGCGGTGTGGTTCGCGATAATGAGCAATTAAATAAAATGCTTTCATCGATTACGGCTTTAGGCCGAGTTGGACTTCCGGACGATATTGGAGGTGTTGTTGCCTTTTTATGTACAGAAGATGCCCGTTGGGTAAATGCACAACGTATTGAAGTTTCTGGGGGAATGAATTTATAGTTCAAATTCCAAAACTGAAATTCCAAATTCCAAATTCCAAGTTTCAGGTTTCAGGTTTCAGGTTTCAGGTTTCAGGTTTCATGTCTGAACGTGTAATACGAAACTTGAAACTAAAAAACACAAAACAAAACCCGATAGTCCTAAAACTATCGGGTTTGCCTTTTAAATATATTGAATTAGTAAGCAAGTATATTTCAATTTTTCTCGATAGAGACATCAAAATCTCCATCTTTATCGAAAACAACATCATAAAATTTGGAGCCTTTTTTAACCCCAACTTCATAAGTCGTCTTCTTTTTATCATCCATCACGACTGCGATTTCTTTAATTTCTTTTGGCGAATAATTCTTTTTCAAATAAGCTTGTGCACTTGCAGGCAATTTGCTTAGTGGAATTTGCTGCTCAAAAGCTTTCAAAACACCAGAATTGTCATATATCGCAACTGCTTTTGTGTTTTTATCTTTATTGAATTTCGCTTCATAACGAACTTCGTCATCATCATCTCCCACATATTCTTCAGACCAAACAGCAGTTTTTCCTGGATATTCTTTTTCAAAAGTAAATTTTACCTTTTCAGGTGGCGTTATTACTTTTTTCATATTTGTTCCTTCCTGCGCAATCAAAAAACCGTTGCACGAAAAAAGAATAATGAGTAAAAGATTTTTCATAACCGCTCATTTTCAAATTAATAATCGTATTAAAATTACTACTTTTAAATGAAGATTAAATGAAGTGTCTTTAAAATATTATCAACAATTTCTTATTTTTTTAATCGGTCTGACAATTCTCTTTTATATGTGATTCCTATTGGCAATTTTTCATGTTTGATAATCACAAAATCTTTTTCAGTTTCTTCAATTTTGTCTAAGGCAACAATATATGACTTATGAATTCGCATAAAATTTTTCTCCGGAAGACACTTTTCTAATTCAGTTGTGGTTATTGAAGCTAAATACGTTCGCTTTGTGGTATGAAGTTTTACATAATTTCCAAAACTCTGTGCATACAAAAGCTGGTCTAACTCGATGTCAATAAAATAACCGTCAACTTTTACGCTTATTGAATTTACAATTGTTTCTTCTTCTTTAACTTTAACTGATTCTGTTGAAAAAAAGCGGTCAACTGCTTTTAAAAATCTTGGAAAATAAATGGGTTTCAGCAAATAATCAATTACGCCGTAATCATAACTTTCTAATGCAAATTCAGAATAAGCTGTCGTTAAAATAGTCTTGGGATGATTCGGGATAATCTTCAACAATTCCATTCCTGAAATTTCAGGCATATTGATATCTAAAAACATCAAGTCAACATGATTTTCACGAAGATAATCCATTGCCTCGATTCCGTTATAGCCTTGAAAAACAAGTTCTAATTGCGGATTCTGTTTGATATAATTCGCCAAAACATAATGAGCCGCCGGCTCATCATCAACAATTATACATTTTTTGGGCTCTTTCATTATACAAACTTTTTCAGTTGCAATTTCAAATCAACTATATAGGTGTTTTTTTCATCCTGAATGTCTAATTTATAGTTTTTTCCATAAATTAAATTCAGTCTTTCTATAGTGTTTTTCAAACCAATTTTAGTGGAAACAACATCTGTTTTCTTCGTCGGAATTGAATTAATCACATGTAAATGAAGATCTCCATCTTCAACCGTAATAAAAATTCGGACAAAACATTTTTCGATTGCGCAAGTTCCATGTTTAAAGGCATTTTCAATAAAAGCAATTAAAAGCATTGGCGAAATTTTATACGCATTCTCGTTGTCAATTTTAGAATCAAAAGTAATATCGCAACGATAGCCAACTCTTTCTTTTTCAAGCTGCACATAACTGTTAATGAACTCCAATTCGTCTTCTAAAGATACACATTGCTTGTTATTGCTTTCCAGCTGATAACGCATTAATTGCGACACTTTCATAATCAAATCTGGCGTTCTTTCTGGAAATTCCAAACTGATTCCGTAAAGCGTATTAAAGGTATTAAATAAAAAATGCGGATTCAGTTGTCCTTTCAAAGAATTCAATTGCATTTGATTGAACAAAAGCGCCTCATCGGTTTGTTTTCTGTGGATTCTGTAGAATTTAAAAACAATAATCGGGCTTAAAATACAAACCAATGTTCCCAAAACGCTGGCCAATTGGTACACATAACTTCGTTGATGCGAGTTTTGGTACAATCGGCAATTACTGAACATATCCAGCATTGTGATTTCATACAAAATGACTGAGAATACAAATACTCCAAAAAGAGTCAAGAAAATATACGTTAACGGGCGTTGAGTTTTAAATAAAATTGGAAGCAGAAAAAAACGATTAAACTGGGCATGCATGTACAAAATGAAATAGAAAAAAATCCCCATAAAAATGGACGTTACTGAACTAAACAGCATCCAGTCATTTTTTAAAGTATAGATTGTAAATGAAAAAAGGACAACAGCAATTTCCTGCCACCATTTGTTATCCAATATATTATCAAACTTTTTATTCATTTTTTAAACTTAAATAGTGTACAAAGTTCGCACAAATATTTAATTCTTTTTTCCAAAAAATGACAAATTCAATTGGTCATTTATCAGTGCAGTACATCACTTAACCTGACTTTTATCAGTATAAGAGAAATAAATTTGCAGCATAATTTCACATTTTGAGTTTTATGTATTTCAAAAAAATTACCTTATTATTTTTCTTGATTATTACCTCAATTGGTTACTCACAAACCTTGTCTTTAAAAGAAGCGATAAAAACAGGTCTTGAAAACTATGGTTCAATCAAAGCAAAAAACAATTATGCTAGTGCCTCAAAAGAGACTTTAAAACAATCTCGACGTGATTATCTTCCTAATCTTAATTTATCAGCACAACAAGATTATGGAACAATCAACGGACAAAACGGTGCTCTTTACGGATTCAATGGTTTAGGAACTGCTTCTTCTGGACCAGCATTGCCAGAACAAAACTGGAACTCTGCTTTTGGAGCTTTGTATTTGGTGAATATGAACTGGGATTTTTTCACTTTCGGAAAAACTCAGGAAAAAATCAATTTGGCTAAAATTGATGTTCAAACCAAAGAAAACGATTTGAAACAAGAAATGTTTCAGCAAGAAATTAAAATTTCAGCGGCTTATTTGAATTTATTAGCAAGCCAAAGGTTACTGATTTCACAGCAAAAGAATTTAACCCGTGCAGAAGTTTTCAAGAAGACAGCTGTTGCCCGAGTTAAAAACGGATTATTGGCTGGTGTAGATTCGACCTTGGCAACTGCCGAAGTTTCAAAAGCAAAAATCGCTTTGAATCTTGCTCGAAATTTTGTCAAAGAACAAAACAACAAATTGGTTGATTTAATGGGCGTTGCGCCTCAAGATTTTATTGCAGACACTTTGTTTGTAAATCAAATTCCGAAAGAAGTTTTAAAATCAACCGTTTCAACAGATAGTCTGCATCCTTTATTGCAGTACTACAAAACCAAAATTGATTACAGCAATCAACAGGTTAAATTGTACAAACGTTTTTATTACCCAACCATGAGTGCTTTTGGTGTTTTGCAAACGAGAGCTTCGGGTTTTGAAACGGGTTATGCGGTAGATCAATCCAATTTCAGCAGAAATTATTGGGATGGTGTAAATCCAGATCGTTCGAATTATTTGGTTGGAGTTGGAATCACTTGGAATTTGACCACACCATTTAGAGCAAACAAACAAGTGACGTCGCAAAAATTTGTTTCGCAGGCTTTGCAAGAAGAATACAATCAGGCAAGCAGAGAACTGCAATCGCAACTGACTTTTGCAGAAGATAAAATAAAGATCACTTTAGAAAATTATGCCGAAGCACCAATTCAAGTCAATGCCGCACAACGCGCTTATATTCAAAAATCGACTTTATACAAAAACGGTTTGACAGATTTGACTGATTTGACTCAGACCATGTTTACATTAAATCGCGCCGAAATTGACCGCGATATCGTCAACAACAATGTATGGCAGTCGTTTTTGCTAAAAGTGGCAGCAACAGGAGATTTTGACCTATTTATGAATGAATTTTAATTATAAAGCCAAATGAATTTAATACGTTTTGCACTCCGTAAACCCATTTCGATATTAGTATTGGTTGCGGGTCTATTTTTCTTCGGAATTGGTGCCATCAAGGACGTTAAGGTAGACATTCTGCCAAAAATGAACTTGCCGGTAATTTATATCGCGCATCCCTTTGGAGGTTATACGCCTGACCAGATGGAAGCTTATTTTGCTAAAAACTACGTAAACGTTTTGCCTTTCTCGAACGGTATCAAATCAGTAGAGACTAAAAATATTCAGGGGTTAATGATTATGAAATTAACCTATTATGAAGGCACAAACATGGCTCAGGCTGCCGCCGAGTTGAGTGCGCTTTCAAACCGAATTCAAGCGGTTTTTCCTCCGGGAACACAACCTCCGTTTATCATCCGTTTTGATGCTTCTTCACTTCCAATTGGACAATTGGTTTTGAGCAGTAAAATCAGATCAAACAATGAATTGCAAGATTTGGCCAACGTTTACGTTCGTGCTTCCTTTACTTCAATTCCTGGTTTATTGTCTCCGGCGCCCTTTGGCGGAAGCCCAAGAACAATTGAGGTAAATATCGATCCAGATTTATTGCGTTCGCATAATATGACGCCAGACCAAGTTGTTGAAGCAATTCGTTTGAACAACCAAACTGCGCCTTCTGGAAACGTGCGTATGGGCGACAAAAACTATATTACGCCAACCAATAATACGATTAAAGAAGTTAAAGATTTTGCCGAAATTCCTTTATTCAAAGGAGGCGTTCAAAACTTGAAATTAGGTGATATTGCAACCGTAAAAGATGGTGCCGATATCACACAAGGTTACGCATTAGTAAACGGAAAACGTTCGGTTTATATTAGTATCGCAAAAGCTGGAGACGCTTCGACTTGGGATGTGGTTCAGAAATTAAAAGCCGAATTGCCTAAAATTCAAAGTACTCTTCCTGAAGATGTAAAATTATCTTATGAATTTGACCAATCGGTTTACGTAATCAATTCGGTAAAAAGTTTGATTACTGAGGGAATCATTGGTGCGGTTTTAACGGGATTAATGGTATTGTTATTCTTAGGTGACCGTCGTGCGGCATTGATCGTAATTATGACAATCCCGATTTCGATTATTTCTGGAGTTTTATTCTTGAAATTATTCGGACAAACAATTAACTTGATGTCTTTATCAGGATTGGCTCTAGCAATTGGTATTTTGGTTGACGAAAGTACCGTAACCATCGAAAACATTCACCAGCATCTCGACATGGGAAAACCAAAAGCACTCGCGATTTGGGATGCCTGTCAGGAAATTGCATTGCCTAAATTATTGATCTTGCTTTGTATTCTAGCCGTATTTGCACCAGCATTTACCATGGTTGGTATTCCAGGAGCGTTGTTCTTGCCTTTGGCTTTAGCAATTGGTTTTTCAATGGTTATTTCGTTCTTATTATCTCAGACTTTTGTGCCGGTAATGGCCAACTGGATGATGAAAGGACACGACAAACATGAACACACTCCAGAAATTACAGATGACGAAGCAGAGTTTAACGCCTGCGGTTTAACGCCTGAATCTGAGCAAAATTTAATTGGTCAGAAAAAGGATATGGTTGAAAGAGAAGATTTCAATGATGACGGAAAAATAAGTGGTTTCGAAAGATTCAGAAATCGTTTCATGCGAACTTTAGATCGTTTGTTTGTTCATAAAAAAGCAACGACTATTATTTATCTGACTAGTTCGATAGCGCTGGCTGTTTTGTTTATTAGTTTCATCGGAAAAGACGTTTTCCCAAGAACGAATTCAAGTCAGTTCCAATTGAGAATGCGTGCGGTTGACGGAACGCGTTTGGAAAGAACAGAAGAACAAGCGAGAATTGTCTTGAAAGAATTGGAAAAAATGGTTGGAAAAGAACATATCGGAATTTCATCTGTTTATGTGGGACAACACCCTTCTCTATTCTCGATCAACCCGATTTATTTGTTCATGGCGGGTTCTCACGAAGCGGTTTTCCAAGTGAGTTTGAAAGACTATGAGGAAGATATGGATGATTTTAAAGATGAGTTGAGAGGAAGACTTAAAAAACTGCTTCCAAATACCAAACTTTCTTTTGAGCCAATCGAATTGACCGATAAAGTTTTAAGCCAAGGTTCTCCTACTCCAATCGAGATAAGAGTTGCCGGAAAGGACAAAAAGAAAAACGAATTATATGCGACTCAAATTGTAGAGAAACTAAAAACGATTTCGTATTTCAGAGACGTACAGATTGGGCAGCCAATTCATTATCCAGCGATGAATATTGATATTGACAGAACGCGTGCTGCCGAATTAGGGGTTGACATGAATGACATTTCTCGTTCGCTTGTAGCTTCGACCTCATCTTCTCGTTATACCGAAAAGAACAACTGGGTTGATGAAAAAGCAGGATTATCGTATTCTGTTCAAGTTCAAGTTCCGTTGAACAAAATGAAAAGCAAAACAGATATTGGAGAAATTCCAGTATTAAAAAACTCGCTTCGTCCCGTTTTAAGTGACGTTGCTAAAATTACACCAGGCTTTGTGAGTGGTGAAAATGATAACTTGGGGGCCATGCCATACATTACCGTTACAGCAAACATCTATAAGACCGATTTGGGGACCGCGTCTAAAGATGTAAGCAAAACAATTAGTTCTCTTGGCGAATTGCCACGTGGTTTGTTTATAACGCCAATTGGACTAAGTACTGTATTGACCGAAACATTAAGTAGTTTACAAACAGGATTATTGGTTGCCGTATTCGTAATCTTCTTAATGTTGGCCGCTAATTTCCAATCGTTCAAAGTTTCATTGGTAATCTTGACAACGGTTCCTGCGGTAGTTTTAGGATCATTGTTAATGCTGACGCTTACAGGTTCAACGTTGAACTTACAATCGTATATGGGAATCATCATGTCGGTTGGGGTTTCTATTGCCAACGCGGTTCTTTTGGTGACCAATGCCGAGCAATTGCGTAAAATAAACGGAAACGCCTTAGAATCGGCTCGTGAAGCAGCTGCGTTGCGTCTTCGTCCAATTATCATGACTTCAGTTGCGATGATTATGGGTATGTTGCCAATGGCGATCGGACATGGCGAAGGAGGCGATCAAGTTTCTCCGTTAGGAAGAGCGGTTATCGGTGGATTATTATTTTCTACTTTTGCCGTATTATTGATCTTGCCACAGATATTTGCGTGGGCACAAGAAAAAACAACGACACAATCTGTTTCTTTAGATCCTGAGGACGAAGAAAGTATCCATTATATCTCATCAATAGGTAAGTCGAAATTTGGAAAATCATAACACGTTTGGGTGTAATTAATTTTTAACACATAGAAACAATAGATTTTAGTTTTAAATAAAAAAGTAAAAGAAAAAACTAGTTTTTACACATAGCTATGTGCATTGAAATAAGTAAAACGCCTTTACCCGCAAAGAAGAGCTATGATTCTATGTGTTAAATTAAATTTTATTTGCATTCACACAAAAGCTTAAAACATATATTCATTATATAAAACCAAAAAATGAAAAGTAACATTATAAAATCATCTGCATTATTATTTACAGCATTAGTTGTATTAAGCGGTTGCGAAAAGAAAAAAGAAGAAACTGCAAAAGTAGAAATCGAACCTAAAGTGGAAACTTTCCTTTTATCGAAAGAAAAACTAACAACTGAATTACGTTTGCCAGCCGAATTAACCGGTTTCCAACAAGTTGATTTGTATGCAAAAGTGAGCAGTTTCGTAAAAACATTAAAAGTTGATATTGGTTCTAAAGTAAAAGAAGGACAACTTTTGATTGTTTTAGAAGCACCTGAAATCAGTTCACAATTGGCAGCTGCCGAATCAAGATTAAAATCGATGGAAGCGATCTACGCTACTAGCAAAAGCACTTACAACCGTTTGTACGAAACAAGCAAGGTTGAAGGAACGATTTCTAAAAACGATTTGGAAATGGCAAACGGAAAGAAAAATTCTGATTACGCACAATATCAAGCAGCAATTGCAGCACACAAAGAAATCTCGATTATGAGAGGTTATCTAGAAATCCGCGCGCCTTTTGACGGTGTTGTAGCCGCTAGAAATGTGAATTTAGGAACATTTGTTGGTCCAGCAGGAAAAGGTTCAGATTTGCCTTTATTGACGATTCAAGAGCAGTCTAAATTGCGTTTGGCGGTTTCTGTACCAGAATTGTACACAGGCTATTTGCACCAAGGCGACAATATGAGTTTCAATGTAAAATCATTGCCAGATACTTTTACAGCAACAATTCAGAGAATGTCTGGAGCATTAGATTTAAAATTGCGTTCTGAAAGAGTTGAAATGGACGTTCACAACACCAAAGGAAATTTATTGCCTGGAATGGTTGCCGAAGTTTTATTGCCGCTTAACGCGAAAGACAGCACATTTGTAGTTCCGAAATCAGCGGTGGTAAGTTCTGCAGAAGGAATTTATGTGGTAAAAGTAGTAAACCACAAAGCAACAAGAGTTGACATTAAAAAAGGAAGAGAAATCGAGGATAAAATCGAAATATTTGGTGATTTGAGCCCGAACGACAAATTGGTGAAAATTGCCAGCGAAGAAACTAAGGAAGGCGATGTCATAAACGAATAACCTGCGTTTACGTCTTCTTTTTAGTAGATTACCAATTACTGTACGCATTCTTTTGAATGCAAATTAGAAATTTGCTTTAGGACAGTTCCCTTTGATTTGTGGGGAGCTGTCCTTTTTTTTTGTGGCAAAATTAATCTCGCAAAGACGCTAAGCCGCAAAGTTTTATTCTCCTTTTTTGTCATTTCGACGAAGGAGAAATCTCCACAAGTAGCTCGACAAAGATTGGAATATACTTTTAGAATTTTTAGGAGCTATTCCCGCTGTTCCTTCCAATCTTTTGTGCCGAACACCGGCACAAAAGGATTTTCCCTCCCATCGGGGCTAGGGCAATTGTTTTCATAAGAAATAAATCAGGTAAAAGTACGTGGTTATTTAGATTGGTAAATCGATATTTTTGAAAAAAAATAATATGAAATAAATATTCGTTGACACAAACGAATTTGCATAATTTATAGTCACTTTGTAGAGACTATACATAAGTTAGCCGTCATTTTACCTAAAATAAACACAAAAAAATATGCCAAATAATAGTTTACATCCAAATATCCTTTTCCACTTTACAAACAAAGTAGCCTTATTTGGAATTTTACGAGATACATTTAAAATTTCATACGCAAGAGAACAAATTATCGGTCCTAAAAACAGGAAAGAATTTGCTGTTCCAATGGTTTCATTCTGCGATTTAAAACTTTCAGAACTTAAAAAATTCATTGATGATGATTATGGGAAGTATGGAATTGGTTTAACAAAAGAATGGGCAAATAGAAATAATTTAAATCCAGTAATGTATATCAGTAGGCATTGTAATGTAACTGACAATTTAATAAATGGGATAGAAGGAATTTATAGACATCTAAATAGTCTAAATAGTATGGAAGAAATAACTAGACTAGGTGAAGATTATAAAAATATAATTGATATTTACAGATATATAAAAAATTATGATGGTGAACTTAAAAGAAAAAACAAGCCATTAGAACCTAATTATAGATTTGCAGATGATAGAGAATGGCGATATGTTCCAAACATTAACACTATTAATATAAATCCCTTTATACCGATATCCAGAATAAGAACATCTGAACAAAAACAACAATTAAACGCTACTATGAACCATTTAGGTTTAAATTTCCAACCTGAAGATATTAAATACTTAATCGTTGAAAAGGAAGAAGAAATTATCGAATTAATCAATCACTTAGAATCTGTAAAAGGAAGATTTGATATTCAAACGAGAAGAAGGTTGTCAAGTAGGATTTTAACAATCGAACAAATACAAAACGACATATAAAAACAACGACTAACTTCTACGACAACGGATTTAGAAAATTGGCTTAATAGAATGATGGTTTTGTATCTGGAATGATTTGATAAATCTGAAGAATGGGCTTAATTTAGTCCAAAAACCGCTGTAGCAGTGACGTTAGTGATAATTTCAGAACATATATGGAAAATATTTACAATTTTTTTGATGGAAATCCATGGCTAAATATCATTTTTTTCACTTTAGCCATGATAAGTATAATTTTGGCCATAATATTTTATTATAAAGCCATAAAATCAAAAAAACCTATCTATGATTTTGAAACAAATAGATTAGTTAATAATGATTTATCAGGCTTAAAAAAGATTGAGATTAAATATAACAATACAATAATTTCTAATTTATCAGTAACAAAAATTGCTCTATGGAATTCTGGAAAAGAATCGATCCGAAGAAATGACATTGCTAGTTCAGATCCAATTTTAGTTTGTACTAAAGATAATATTATTCTTTACGACTTTGAAATTGTCCATGCAAAACCAGTAAATAATATTGTAGCTGAAAAAAAAAGTGAAAATTCAATAAGCATTTCATTTGAGTTTTTAGATTTCCATGACGGTATCGTTTTAAATGTTTTTCATAGTGGTAAAAGTAATGATAGCATAGAAATAAAAGGAACATTGATTGGATCTGAAAAAATATCGAAGGCGATTACAAAAGATTATCTCACTGATAAGTTTGATTTTTTGTCTAAGCCCATAAACTTTTTAATAAACCATCAAAATAAATTTTATCATTTTATTGGTTGGTTTGTAGGGATACCGATAGGATTTATAATTTTATTACCAATCTTTTTTATAACACGTCCAATTGATTTTGTCTTAGAAAAATTCGTGTATAAAATACCAAAAGTATTTAACTTTAATAAATAAAAAATACCCCGCTACCGCACGAATCCTTTAGTGTGGTTACAAAGCGAAATAGATTTAATACAAAAAAGTCAATGTTATAACATTTTCAATATATAAAAAGACTACTCACATGAAAGGATTCGTGCGATAGCGACGAACATTAGATGCAATTCAACGAAACTTAACTATTCTAAATGAAAATAAATTATAAGGAAAATATTGTTGCTTTTCTTGATGTACTTGGATTCTCAAATCTAGTATACAATAAAACTAACGATTTAATTGAAAGTTATTTTAGTTATTTATTAGAGGAACTTCATAATTTAAACAAGGATGGCATATTCTCTGTCCTATTCATTAGTGATTCTATTGTAATTTCAACTGATGCAAGCGAAGTTGAATTGAAAAAAATGATTAGATTTATAGCAAAAGTACAATACTTCCTTTTGCTAAAAGGCATCCTAATTAGAGGTGCAATATCTTATGGTAATTTATATTTAGATAAAGATAAAAATATAATAGTCGGACCTGGTTTAATTAATGCCTATAATTTAGAAAGCAAAGCATCTACTCCTCGCGTAATAATAGACAGAAGACTAATTACCAGATTTTTTAAGAATACCATTGATTTTACCTCTTATATTAATTCTAATGAGTTTGGAAATACTGATAATGAAGAATTTATTAAGTCTGATTCGGAAGACTCGAATCAGTATCTTTACATTAATTATCTGCGTTATACTACAAGGCTTTCCAAAACATATCTACACGGAAGAACCGAAACCATAACTAGTCTATTAAAAAGCAATTACTACTCAGACAATAATTATTTTAAATACCACTGGTTACTGAAGAATCTGAAAGAAGAATTATCAAAAACAATATTACTATATAATTCTGTTGAATTAAAAAACAAAACATCTATATCTAGATTGAAGAAAATGAGAATATGGGAAGAAGAACTAATGCTAATATAATCTAGCCCTCGCTGGCGCGAGCGCCTCGCTCGTGCACGCATTCTACATAACCTAAAAGGCACAAGCGAGACGCTCGCACCAGCGTTTGGGTGTAAGATTCCCTTTACAGAAAACCATAATATTTCCTCGAAAATTAAATCTATATTAGCATATCTGGATTTCAAGATATAAACGCAATAGCGCGAATTTACAATCCGTGCTCCCCCCACTACCGCACGAATCCTTTCGTGTGGCCACAAAGCATAGCAGATTATTCAATACAAGAAAGTTATTGTTATAACATTTTCAAAATATAAAAAAACTACTCACACGAAAGGATTCGTGCGGTAGCGAATAGACACTTACGGGAAACCGTAATACTTCATCGAGAATTAAATCTATATTAGCATATCTGGATTTCAAGATATAAACGAAATAGCGCAGATTTGTAATCCGTGTTCGCAATTAATATAGAATAAAGATTTAAAAACCATTTTACTAACACTAACCATAACCAACAACCAAAACCATGAAAAAAACAATCATCACATTAATCATTACCGTATTTGCTGCAATCAGTGCGACTTCGCAAACAAAATTTGATTTGCCACAAAATATAGAACTAAAGAAAGATTCTGATTATGCTAAATATGAAAATGATATTAGTAGTGCGGCAAAATGGCTGGAGGAAACCGATTTAAATCAAGAAACAGATAAAAGAAAACAAATTGATGCTTTTATAATCAAATGGGTATCCGGAACTCCAAATGTTACTGTCGATGTGAACCAGTCTCTAATGAAATTATATGGCGACAATCACGAATTGTTGGTTTTATATATGGCAAGTTATTCAGCGTATTCTCTTGAAAATAAAAATGCAAATAAAACTGCTGCCGTTAAAGCTGGAATAGTTTCTATGATGAATGTTTATAAAAAAGGCATTTCAATTAAAAAAAGCAAAGAAATGGAAAAAGCAATCAAATTGCTGGATGAAAATAAACTTGATGAATATATTGAGAAAAACTTTGGTTAAAAATCTAGTGATCATGCGATTGTCTCGTTCTTAAAAAAGTTTTCATAGTTAAATTAATCGCAAAATAGATTTAGTCTCATTTTTGTCATTTCGACCGAAGGGAGAAATCGCACTAGAAATTCCGTAAAATATATCGCCAATCTTTGTCGATCCGCTAGTGCGATTTCTCCCTTCGGTCGAAATGACAAACTAAGTCCCCGCTAGCGCGAGCGTCACGCTCATGTTTCGCAAAGTTTTAATTCATAAAGCTTTGCGAACTTTTTCAATACAAAACTCACATAATAAAAAAAACTTAGCGCCCTTTGCGGTAAAATTCTACACACAAAGCATAGCAACCTGAAACCAAAATTTTCCGTATTTTTGAGAAAACAAATTCCCAAATGATTGATATCAAAACATTTGATCAGGCAACAGAATTAAAAACTCCGAGACGCGTTTTAAAATATGTTTTGGTGTTTTGTACCTCAGGCGAAACCACAATTTCTGTAGATGAAAATGAATTTCAATTAACTGCAAATTGTGTCATCACCATTACTTCTGGACAGATTCATTATTTCAAAAACATTGAAAATGCAAACGGCTTTATTCTGGAATTTACTTATGACTTCTTTTGCAAAGACGACAACGATATGGAATTCATTTTTCATAATAGTTTGTTTTGCCATTTTGCAATGAACGAAATGATCTTGGTCAATCATCCTGAAATCATTGTGCATCAATTACAGGAAATCACAAACGAATTAATCGAAAAACCGTATCAATATCTGATTTCAATCCACAGTCGAATTGAATTAATCTTAATCGAAATCAACCGAACCAAAATCAGTCGCGGTGACGAAATCTACAAACCCGATGCGTTGTTTCTGCAATTCTTGGAAACCGTCATAAAAAACTTCGACAAAAATCTTTCGGTAACCGAAATCGCGAATCTAATTGGCACAACCGAATCCAAACTCAACGAACTTTCAAAATTGCACTGCAATAAAACCGCTCAAAACATTATTTTCGGACTGATTGTTTCGGAAGCAAAGCGTCTGCTGACTTACGAAAAATTGTCTGTGAAAGAAGTAGCGTACGCTTTGGGATTTAATGATCCGTTTTACTTTTCAAACTTCTTCAAAAAACACGCTAAGGTTTCTCCAAAATCTTTTAAAGAAAAATTGGTTAGCCTTTGATTTAAAAATGGCCCACAGATGATGCGGATTAAACGGATTGCCGCAGGTTTTTTTTATACGTTATAGTAAAAATTCATCCGTGTAAATCCGTACAATCCGTACAATCCGTACAATCTGTGGCCAATTAAAACCGTGCTTACAAAAAAAAAGATGGAACGCTGATGACGCTGATTAAGTGGATAATCACTGATTTTTTATTTCACACTAATGTAAAACTTCATCTGTGTAAATCCGTTCAATCTGTATAATCTGTGGCTAATTTAAAAAGCCACTACATAATTACATGCTTTTTCCAGAATTGTCTATTCTTTGAAAAGCCTTATTGCAACATCTTTGTATCAGATTAATTACTAACAAATTAGTATATGAAAAGATATCAAGATTATGCGGTTTTTCTTTTGCGCATTGCCTTAGCAACAGGATTTGCATCAGCCGTTTCTAGCCGATTGGGATTTTGGGGAAGTCAATCTTCTGGCTGGGAAAATTTTCTGGCTTACGCTGAAAAAGTGAATTCTTTTGCTCCAAAAAGTTGTATTCCGGCAATTGCAATTTCTGCTACAATTGCAGAATCATTTTTGGCCCTGCTCCTATTCTTTGGCTACAAAACCAAATTTGCATCTATTAGTGCATCTATTTTAACCCTTTTGTTTGCGCTCACCATGACGTATTCTTTTGGCGTAAAAGAGCTGCTGGATTATTCTGTGTTTGTGTTTTCGATGAGTGCTTTTCTTTTGGCAACATTCGAAAATTACAAATGGAGTTTAGATGAATTTCTTTCAAAAAATTAAACAATTAAAAATCAATTACAATGGAAAAACAAATTGCAAAAACAAGCGAATTAAACTGGAAACCTCTTATTGAAGAAGGCGTAAATACAGACGGAATTTTCTATAAAGTGTTATGTTTTGACGAAACCGCTAACCGACCAAAAACTTTTTTATTAAAATTTGAAGCCGGAGCTTCATACCCAAATCATCTTCATCCAGGAGGAGAAGAAATCTTTGTCCTTGAAGGCGAAGTGCGTTCCGCAAAAGATGAACTAAAAGCTGGTGATTATTTGTATATGCCACCTGAAAGTACGCATTCTGTTTTTTCTAAAAATGGATGTACGCTTTTGTTTATCGTTCCTGAAGAAGTGGTTATTCTGAAATAATATTTTTCTTTTATTCGTTAAAGCCTTTGAAATATATGTTTTAAAGGCTTTTTTATTCCAAATTTATTCTTAATGGTAATGACTAATTTGTAAGAATATTTAAATATATTTGAAAAGTTAACCAATCAAAAACTGATAACGACTTAAAACCTTTTAAATGAAACAAAAATTATTAATTGCGACATTAGGGCTCTTTTTACTATTTGGCTGTGGCCAAAAAAACAATCTAACACAAGCTGAAAATGATTTGGCAAAAAAAACAAATTTTGATGCCGATTTGCTTTCAGAATTAAAAGATCTGACTAAAAGCAACTTAAAGCAATTACCTGCAATTGATCAAGAAACAGGAGAAATTAGTGATAAACTTTACGACGGAATTTATTCTGAAACTACAGAAGATCAAGCCGTAAACTTTGTCAAAAAACTAAAAAGCAAATTCAGAGAAAAAGGTTATTTAATTTTTGTTTTTGAAGATAATGACAATAAAAACAGTGTTGCAGTAATTAAAGGAACTGATGATTTAGACATTATTCGTTATCGAAGAACAGATGGCATCAACTACGATCTGGATAATTTGAAGGTAGTTACAAAAATAGCCGATTGGAAAGCAAAATACGGTTTAATCGTGATTGGAAGCGGTAGAGATTGGGTTCATATTGAATTTGATAAGTTACCAAGCGATTTAGATGCATTTGCTAAAGAAGTTTATGCATTTTGTCCAGATTCTGTTGACCAAGGTGTTGGCACTTTAGAAAACCTTAAACCTGCAATTAAAGAGATGAACGGATTGTGGTTATGGTGGGATTAAAAAAATATAATAGGCATATGAAACGACTTACTCTAATTTTTTTTCTTTCTAGCTTTCTTTTATTAAGCTGTGGAAAGTCTGAAAAAATGAAAACTAAAAATACAAATTCCAAAGAGATGACAGAAGCTGATTTACTAAATCACGTTAAATTGGCAATAAATCCACAATTTCAAGATTGGGTTTTATTTAAAAATGGAACATATATAATTTTTGATAATGCCGATACTATTCCGAATTTAGAAAATGAAGCCATAAAATTAATGAAAGAATTTGGTCCCGTACATGTAGGCGGATCAGCAGGAGATTTTGGCGTAACTCATTTAAATGAAACCGAAGGCTGGATTGTTTCAGGACATGGATATGGAATGTATACTTATGTGAGTCCGAGCGAAGTATCGGAAAAACCAGAAGATCTTGAAATCGGTTTATTTGGAAGACAGAAAAGAAATATGGATGGTGAAAAACCTGTTATTCTTCATATTAATCGAAAGAAAATATAATAAATCTTTGCATCTAAAAAAAAACTAATTTTACACGCAACTATTTGACAATTAACTCATCTATTTAATAAAACCGATAGAAAATGAGCAAAATTTTAACCTTAAGTATTGTTGTATTCTTATTTTTTAGCTGCTCAAGCGAAAATGCAGAAACCACTCCTCCACCTACTGGTAAAACTAAAAATTCTGAAAAAGTGAATCTCGCTATAGGAATCAAGAAAGATGCCGATTTAAGTGAAGTTTTTAAAACTTTGAATGAATTACAGTTCGATATTCTACAAATGAATGGCTTTCATTATTATTCCAATACCCCGAAGGATGGTGTCGAAAATTTGATTAATAAACTAAATGAAGAGCCTTATATAAAAACAGGCGCTTGGGCCGCTACACCATACTCAGTTTTTTATATTGAGACTGAAAATAGAACCATTATCTTAAACAGTTTTTTTAAAATGGATGCCAACAACCAAAAAGGCTTGTTTGATTTAATTTCTTCGCTGAAACTACAGGACGGTTTAAGTGACTCTAAAAATATTTATTTAGGTATTCCCGAAGGAACACAAACTTATTGGAAAACTAAAATAAAAGAGTATTCCTTTGTAAAATGGACTGAAACCTTTGATCAAGTTTGCCTATCGTATCAACACACTCCCGTAGTTTCAGCAGCTGTTCCTGTAAGCGGTCAGGTCAATCAAACCATTCCAATTAAAATCAAATATATTGCTCTTAATGGCTGTGGCAGTTTTGGTGGCGTTTCTGAAACCAATTTAGGAAATATAAAAACCATTACGGTAAAAGCAAAATACGAAGGCTGTTTCTGTACCTCGAATATTTTGAATCTTGAAACGACCTATAATTTTATTGCTACATCAACCGGAAATAAAACGATTCGATTTTTACAGCCTGATGGAAAATATTTGACTTATACTATAGCTATTAAGTAGGAAAAAGCAATTACTATCTGAATTAGTATAATTTATTAATGTATTACTATTTTTTTCCATTGTAATCTATTGTAAAATTACTTTTTCTTAATTCATCTATAGTTACTTTAATTTTTCTTTCTATTAGATTGTTATGTCGTATTTCATCCCAATTTTTATTGGCAAGAGAAGCAGAATCAAGTAAATAAATATGAAGATATTTCTTATTTTGCATTACTTCTTCAATGCATGTCGGTCGTCCACCACCAACAAAACGGATTCTTCCCATTTCTATCCCATCGTTACCCGCAAATGCAGACATGGGTTTAAAAAAGGGATCAGTACGTATATCGCTCAATGGCAAGATTGAATCTACTGCATAAAGGTAAAAGACCTTATTGGTGTTATTCTTCAATTTAATACTATAGTGACAATTTTCACTGTCTTGAGGTGATCTACAAGCCATCATCAAACTAAGCATCATTAGTATCGAAGTGATTTTTTTCATAGTACTAAAATCGCTTTTTCTTTCTAAAAGCTTCTTTTGTTTTTTGTAGTTTTTAAAAATGAAACCAGACTTTTTTACCTCAAATCTTTTTTAATCACCAAATATTTCAAATCGGTAGTTCCAGCATTACTTATTCCATGTTCTGCATTTGGCGGACAATATAAGCTTGTATTTGGGCCAACAACAACAGTTTTACCGTCTAAGAAAAAAGAAGCAGAACCTTCAAGAATATAAAAGAATTCTTCCTCTGGATGATGGTGTGGTGCGTGTGTAGATTTTCCTGGCTCGACGATACTCATTTTTAAGGTGTTTTCCTCCGTGAAATTTTTATCGGCGAACCAATATTGATAACCCACTTTTGTTTTGGTAGCTTTATTTAAATCGAAATGATTCACGCAATTTTCGATTGTGTGTTTCACTTCTGCTGGCGTCTCTTTTTTGGTTTCTTGCGAAAATGCAATCTGTTGGAAAAATAAGACTGCGATTGTGGTTTTTATGGTAGTTAGCGTGTTCATTGTTTTTTTTGTAATGTTACGAAAAAATCATGTCCAACAATAACCTAAGAAAAGGAATTATCATCAATATGAAAATTATATTTTTGTTTTAATTTTTTTTTACCAATTTTACGAAATATTAAGATCTGTAAAGTATTAATATCACAGCATAATAAATTTAAATGGGACACTTTGTAAGATCTAGAATGACAACTAAGGATAAGTTGACATCTATTCCTAGCGATATAATTCACTTTATTAACAATGATTATATTCACTTTCCTCTTCAAATTTCTTTTACAATGGAAGATGTTCGTGAAGAATTCGGTAAATATGAAACGATTGATGAACTAATTCAAAATAAGTCAAATTTACTGGAAGAAACTCAGGAAATCATTGAATTGGTGGATAAATTGAAGATTGAAAATTTTTTAATCGAATTTTTAGAAGATGTGGGAGATCATTATCCGTTTATGGAATTTATTCAGTTTGTAGTTGCAAATAAAAAAGTAGTTAAAGAAAGTATTTTAAGTAACGTCGATGAAGAAGGAAATCTCTGGAGTGAATCGTTTTTAGAATTCGATTATCAACTTGAGGGAGCGCCTTTTACTTCATATGAAAATGCAAAAAGAAAATACTTTAATATAAAATAAATAGACAAACTATATCAATTCTTTTATGCGCAAAACAGATTAATTTTACGATATAAAACTTACAAAAAACAATACTTCTCAATTAGCCCCGATCGAAACGACATCCTTTTGTGTTGGGGTTCAACACAAAAGATATAGTGTAGAGCGGGACAAGTCTTCTTAAGAATAAAAAAGCTTCTGCTCCAGAAAAATATTTTAAAATTTCTCCAAAAGAAATTTTTCAAATACGAGCAATTTTAAACCTGATTTTACAGAATATCAGAAATAAAAACTACTTTTAAAAACACTTCAAAAGCAACTTTTAAACCTTTATAATGACCCAATTCAAACTCAAAATAAAACAATACTTTTTATTACTTATTACTTTGACTTTTACAAATTTTATATACGCTCAGACAGCAAAAGAAAAAAGCCATACTGTAATAGCAAAAGGCGCAGTTCTCACAAAACTATCAGATCAATTCAGTTTTACAGAAGGGCCTGCTTCTGACAAGAAAGGAAATATTTATTTTACGGATCAGCCTAATAACAGAATCATGAAATGGTCGGTTAATGGTGAACTTTCTGTTTTTATGGAAAATGCAGGAAGAGCTAATGGTTTGTACTTTGATCACGCAGGTAATCTTTTGGCTTGCGCCGATGAAAAAAATGAGCTTTGGAAAATAGACAAAAACAAAAATTATACTGTCTTACTGAACAACTTCGAAGGAAAAAGACTGAATGGTCCCAATGATCTCTGGGTTGATCCAAAAGGCGGTATCTATTTTACAGATCCTTTCTATAAAAGGGATTACTGGAAACATACTTCCAAAGAAATAGAGAAAGAATGTGTTTACTATTTATCTCCAGATAAATCCAAAATTACAAACGTTGCGAATGATCTTGTAAAACCGAATGGCATCATTGGAACGTCGGATGGAAAAACCTTATACGTAGCAGATATAGCGGCAAATAAAACATATTCTTATACCATCGAAAGCAATGGTTCTTTAGGCAAAAAAACGCTGTTTACCGAATCAGGCTCAGATGGCATGACGATCGATGAGTTCGGAAACATTTACTTATGCGGAAATGGAGTTACGGTATTCAATCCAAAAGGAGAAAAAATAGCCCATATTGATGTTCCTGAACCATGGACGGCGAATGTTTGTTTTGGAGGAAAAAAATTTAAAACATTATTTATTACTGCCAGTAAAAGTGTTTATACATTAGAAATGAACGTCCGTGGAATGAAATAATCAGATAATCGTTCTTATTTCGCTTGTTTATTTTTAATACGATGACAAATTGCATCGCTTATTTTTTTTAGACTGGACTGAAGTCCAGCCCTACAATATGAGGCATTCCTACGGAATTTTTCTTGTTATTAGCACAAAAAAGAGCCTGTGGCTCTACCAATATTGTAGAGCTGGACTTCAGTCCAGTTGACCAGGGATTTTTTTATTTCGTTTCTACAGAAAATTATGAAAATGATACATTCTTGTCTAGCCCCGATCGAAATGATATCCTTTTATGGCGGGGTTCGACATAAAAGATATAATGTAGAGCGGGACAAAAGGTCTAAAAAACGAAAAATTTCTGCTACAAAAAAATATTACCAAAATTAAAACCTCAATTAAATCAATACCTCACGAGTTTTTTCAAAATCATTTATCGCACGATAAGAAAATATTATGATAAAAATATTTTGTAATTCGAAAAACCGCCATACATTTGCCTAACAGTGTTAAACAATTTAATACTTAATCAAAATGGCTAGCAAAGATCGAATTTTAAGACAAAAAGAAGAGACAAGAAATAATATTCTTGGCGCTGCTTATGACATCGTAAAGGAAGACGGCTGGAATGGTTTGAGTATGCGCAAGATTGCTGACAGAATTGAATATACTGCCCCAATTATTTATGAATACTTTTCTAATAAAGATGCTATTTTAACTGAATTGACCGGAAAAGGTTTTATTAAACTAGCAAAAGAATTAGAGAATGCGAAAGCAAAATTTGAAAAACCAGAAGAACAATTAGAAGCCATGTGGATGGCGTATTGGGATTTTGCTTTTACAGATACTGAAATGTACCAAGTAATGTTTGGTGTTCAAATGAATTGCTGTTCGCAAAAATGTTCGCTTTCTGATACGCCTTACATGATGTTTACAGCAGTAATTGCTGAAATCATGAAAGACAGTAATCCGGATCCGGAAATTATTAAACAAAAGTATTTTACTTTCTTTTCAGTAATTCATGGTTTGATTGCGATCAACATCATCAACAGAAATGGAGCTTTAGAAAGTATCAACAATCAAATTTTAAAAGACGCTATTGGCGGTATTATAAAATCAATACAATAAAAAAATTTTCAGTTTCACTTAACAGTGTAAAATAATTTAAGGACAGTTTCAAGATCCTTTTTTTTAGAAACTTAACTTAACACTGTTAGAAAATTTAATTAACGTAATTTCGAGTTTTTTTACTCTTTTACTTAACAGTGATAAATAATTTAATACCGATTCAAAGCAGAATCAAAAACAGCTTAAAAAAGCAAAATTGCGCTCTTTAACTTAACAACGTTAGATAATTTAATCAAATTAATTATGAATCCTGAGAATGTCAGAATGCAAAAGATTTCAAAACAAATGAATGTCCAACAATTTAAAACCAATATGAAAATGAAAAATGTAATTATAACCAGCTTTATTCTGGCATTAGTATTAAGCAGCTGTGCCGATAAAAATCAGGCACCTGCTGCTCCACCTCCACCGGTTTTACCAGTTGCTGCGATAACAAGTGCTAACACAACTACTGACGCTGAATATCCTGCTTCTATACAAGGTACTGTTGACGTTGAAATTCGTCCGCAAGTAAGTGGAAATCTTGAAAGAGTTTATGTTGACGAAGGTGCTTATGTAACAAAAGGTCAAACTTTATTCAAAATAAACGAACGCCCTTTCCGTGAACAATTGAACAATGCTTTAGCAAATCTTCACGCGGCAGAAGCGGCTTTGATAAATGCAAATTTAGAAGTTGACAAATTGACTCCGTTAGTTCAAAACAAAGTAGTTTCAGATTATCAATTGAAAACAGCTAAAGCTTCTCAAAAAATTGCTGCAGCTAATATTGAACAAGCAAAAGCAATGGTAGGTTCTGCTAAAATCAATTTAGGATATACTACTGTAACAGCTCCAGTTAGTGGTTACATCGGAAGATTGCCAAAAAAACAAGGAAGTTTAGTTTCGGCTACTGATGTTGAGCCTTTGACAAATCTTTCTGATGTACACGAAGTTTTTGCTTATTTCTCTCTTGGAGAAACAGATTTCATCAACTTCAAAGCACAATATGCTGGAAGTACTATCGGCGATAAAATTAGAAAATTGCCTCCTGTAACTTTAGTTTTAGCAGATAACAATGCTTATCCTCAAACTGGAAAAATTGATATGGTTGACGGTCAGTTTGACAAAACAACCGGAGCGATTACAGTGAGAGCTACTTTCCCAAATGCAAACGGAATTTTACGTTCTGGAAATACAGGAAGAATCCGTTTAGGTGTGCAACATGACGATGCGATTTTGGTACCACAATCGGCTACAGTTGAAATGCAGGATAAAGTATTTGTATTTACTGTAAGCAAAGACAATAAAGTAAGCAAAATGCCAATCACAATTGCTGGTAAAAGCGGTACAAACTATCTAATCAAAGATGGTGTGAAATCTGGCGACCAAATCGTATTAAGCGGTATTGACAAACTTCAAGAAGGACAGGTTATTCAGCCTGAAAAATCAACGAAAGTTGCCCAAGTAATTAATCAAAAATAATAAAAACGACAATGTTCAAAATATTTATACAACGACCTGTACTAGCGACCGTTATTTCCATTTTATTGGTGATCTTGGGGGTACTTGGTCTAACTAAATTGCCTTTGCAGCAGTTTCCTGATATTGCGCCACCATCGGTTTTGGTAACGGCGGTATATCCTGGAGCAAACGCAGAAACGGTTTTACGTTCAGTTGCTCCTTCTTTAGAAGAATCTATAAATGGTGTAGAAAACATGACTTACATGAGTTCTACCGCGAGTAATGATGGTAGTTTGGCAATTACGGTGTTCTTCAAATTAGGAACAGATGCCGACCAAGCTGCAGTTAACGTTCAAAACAGAGTGGCGCAAGCAACAAGCCAGCTTCCTGCAGAGGTTGTACAACAAGGTGTAATCACAGCGAAACAGCAAAACAGTTTCATCATGGCGATTGGTATGTACACGGAAGATGAATCAAAATACGATCAGACTTTTGTTGCCAATTACGCTCAAATCAATATTATTCCGGAACTGAAACGTATTCCGGGTGTGGGTTCTGCCAGTATTTTTGGTGGTGTAAAAGACTATTCTATGCGTGTTTGGTTGAATCCGACACAAATGTCAACTTACAAAATCACGCCAAGTGAAATCATGAGCGCTATTCAAGACAAAAGTTTGGAAGCGGCTCCTGGTAAATTTGGTGAACGAAGCAAAGAGGTTTTTGAATATGTAATCAAATACAAAGGGAAACTAACCAAACCTGAAGATTATGAAAACATTGCAATACGCTCTAATCCTGATGGTTCTGTTTTACATTTAAAAGATGTTGCGAGAGTTGAACTTGGCGCTTATTCTTATAACAGTTTAACACGTTTAAATGGTAAAAAAGGAGTTGTAATTGGAGTTATTCAGTTAGCAGGTTCTAACTCAAATGATATTCAGATTGCCATCAATAAAATGATGGAAAAAGCATCTAAAGATTTCCCAAAAGGAATAAAACATAATATTTTCTATAGTACAAAAGTATCTCTGGATCAATCTATTGAACAGGTTGAACACACCTTATTAGAAGCTTTTATACTGGTATTTATTGTAGTATTTATTTTCCTTCAGGATTTCAGATCAACATTAATCCCGGCTATTGCTGTACCTGTAGCAATTTTAGGAACGTTCTTCTTCATGCAGTTATTCGGATTCTCGATCAACCTTCTTACACTTTTCGCTTTAATCTTAGCGATTGGTATTGTGGTGGATGACGCGATTGTCGTCGTAGAGGCCGTGCATGCGAAAATGGAGCACAAACATTTGTCTCCAAAAATCGCCACACATGAAGCAATGCACGAAATAACGGGTGCTATTATCTCGATTACGCTGGTAATGGCTGCTGTATTCCTGCCGGTTGGTTTTATGGAAGGCTCAACAGGGGTTTTCTATCGTCAGTTTGCCTTTACTATGGCAATTGCAATTGTAATTTCGGCTGTAAATGCCTTGACATTGTCTCCAGCACTTGCTGCATTATTCTTAAAAGATAATCACGGTGCTCACGATGCAAATGCGCCTTATGCTAAAAAAGGATTTAAAGAGAAATTCTTTACCGCTTTCAACAGCAGTTTTGAATCATTGACGAATCGTTATGTAGGCGGAATCAAATTCTTAATCAGAAAAAAATGGTTGAGTTTAGGTGGATTAGCGGCAATTACAATCGCAACTGTTTTATTAGTAAAAACAACTCCTGCTGGATTTATTCCAACAGAAGATCAAGGATTTATCGCAATTGCAGTAAACACGCCATCTGGAACATCGCTTGACGGAACGCAGAAAGTAATGACTGAAGCAGAAAATACGTTAAGAGGTTTGGATGCATCACGATTTGTAACCGCTATTTCTGGTTTCAACTTATTGACCAATTCGACTAGTCCATCTTCAGCAGTTGTTTTCGTATTGCTTAAACCAAATGAAGACCGAGGCGAAGTGAAAAACATCGAGGACATCATGAATCAAGTTCGTGGTAAATTGGGTTCAATTTCTGGCGGAAGTTTCTTCGTGTTCAGTTTCCCAACGGTTCCTGGATTTAGCAACGTTGAAGCTTTAGATTTAGTGCTTCAAGATAAAACGGGAGGAAAATTGGATAAGTTCAGTGGTATTTCTCAAAACTTCATTGGAGAACTAATGAAACGTCCAGAAATCGCTGTAGCCTTTACCAGTTTCAAAGCTGATTATCCTCAATTGCAATTGGATATCAATGATGAAAAAGCAAATCAGTTGGGCGTAAATGTAAAAGACATTTTACAAACCATGCAGACTTATTTTGGTAGTGCACAAGCTTCTGATTTTAACCGATTCGGAAAATATTACCGAGTTGTAGTTCAAGCTGATATTGCTGACAGAGCTGATCCATCATCAATTGATCGTGTTTTTGTAAAAAATAAAACAGGCGAAATGGTGCCAATAAACACTTTAGTAAAATTGACTCGTGTTTATGGTTCAGAAACCGCTTCGCGATACAACTTGTTCAACTCAATTTCGATTAATGCGATTCCAAAACCTGGATTTAGTTCTGGAGACGCCATTAAAGCAATTGAAGAAGTTGCAGCACAACAATTGCCTGCAGGCTACGGATATGAATTTTCAGGACAGACTCGTGAAGAGATTTCTTCTGGAGGACAATCGGCTACGATTTTCTTACTGTGTTTGATATTCGTCTATTTCTTACTTGCCGCACAGTATGAAAGTTACATTTTGCCATTGGCTGTAATCTTATCAATTCCTGCAGGTATATTTGGAGTATTTGTGGCAATCGGCTTGACCGGAATTGAAAACAACATTTACGTTCAAGTTGCACTTGTCATGCTGATTGGGCTTCTCGCCAAAAATGCCATTTTGATTGTGGAATTTGCGGTGCAAAAACGAAAATCAGGACAAGCTTTAGTTAGAGCATCAATTGATGCCGCAAAATTACGTTTGCGACCAATTATCATGACTTCCCTAGCCTTTGTGGTTGGTTTAGTGCCAATGATGAGTGCCAAAGGACCATCGGCTCAAGGAAATCACTCGATCAGTATTGGAGCGGCGGGCGGAATGCTTTCTGGAGTAATTCTAGGATTATTTATAATTCCGGTATTATTCATAGTATTCCAACATTTACAAGAAAAAGTTACTGGAAAACCAGTAGCAGTAATTCATAACGAAGAAAAATAAAAATGGAAAACTATATAACGACAATCTTGGTGACCGTAATTATCGGCATCGCTTATATATCGTACAGAATCTCAAAAGATCTTGAAACTCGAAAAGATACTTGTACAGAAATTTAATCCTTTAAGTGAATTTAAACAATGATATTTTAACACATAGAAACATAGATTTTATTTCTTTAAAAAGTAAAAGGAGAATGAAAGAAACAAGTTTCCACACATAGAACTATGTGCATTTAAATTAGAGAAACGCCTTTTTAAGCCTTCAAAAAACTATGATTCTATGTGTTTAAATAACACACCCAACGGATAAAGAAATCTAATAAAAAAACAATGAAAAATCATATAACCAAAATCGTGGTCTTCGCCATTCTGATCACGACCTTAATATCCTGTAAGGTATCAAAGGATATTGAAACACCAAAAGATGCATTTCCTGAGAATTTCAGGAATGCAGCTGTTTCAAAAGATACGGCAAGTATCGGCGATTTGGAGTGGAAAAACTTTTATACTGAAAAAGATATTGTGCAACTAATTGACAGCGCAATCGCCAGAAACAATGATTTGCAAATTGCTGAAAAAAACATCGAAATTGCACAATACCGTTTCACGCAGTCAAAATGGGGAAATGTGCCTCAGGTTAACTTAGGTATAAATGCAAGTTCAAGCAATCCGTCGGACAATAGTTTTACTGGAATGAATTTGAATCAGGCTTTGGGCCAAAAACATATTGACGATTTCTCTGCTGGAGCAACACTTTCCTGGGAAGCTGATATTTGGGGAAAAATCAAAAACCAGAAAAAAGGTGCTTTTGCAGCCTATCTTCAATCTGAAGAAGTAAAAAAAGCTTTGCAAACAAATATTGTTGCCAATGTTTCAAGAGGCTATTACAATCTTTTGATGCTGGACGCGCAACTTGATATTGCAAGACAAAATGTGAAACTGAATGATAGCACAACCAACATCATCAAACTGAAATATGATGCTGGACAAACTACTTCATTGGCCATTCAGCAATCAGAAGCACAGAAATTAAATTCAGAGCAACTGATTCCGTTATTGGAACAAAATATTGCCATACAGGAAAATGCATTGAGTGTTTTGACAGGTTCATTTCCTTCTTCAAAACAAAGAACTGCTTTGTTGAATTCAGTTGCAATTAAAAATGATAACAGTGTTGGAATTCCTGCTTCATTAGTAGGCAGAAGACCTGATGTTAAAAGCGCCGAATTGACTTTAAAAATCGCTAACGCTAATGTCGGAATCACAAAAGCCGATTTATATCCAACATTGAGAATTACCGCTCAAGGTGGTGTAAACTCTTTTGAAACCAGCACTTGGTTCAATATTCCAGCTTCGCTTTTTGGAACTGTAGCAGGAGGTTTGACACAGCCTTTATTGAACAATAAAAGATTAAAAACACAATATAATATCGCTGTTGCAGAAAGAGAAAAAGCAGTTATCAATTTCAGACAATCGGTTTTGATTGCGGTGAGTGAAGTTGCTGATGCTTTGGTTGTAACTGAGAAATTACAACAACAAGAAACTTTCTTGCAGCAAAAAGTAAAAACATTGCAACAAGCTATTAAAAATGCCAATCTGCTTTTCAAAAACGGAATGGCTGAATATCTTGAAGTTTTAACCGCTCAAGCGAATTTATTACAAAGCGAATTAGAATTAGCAGACATAAAAAGACAACAACTAACAGCCAACACAGAATTGTATCGCGCACTCGGCGGAGGCTGGAAATAAAATACCCGTTACCCGTTAATTATTTATTTTTTGAGATGAAAACGCTGTGAGACTTTTAGTTTCATGGCGTTTTTTTATTGCCACTAAGACGCTAAGACACAAAGTTTTTTTCTCTCTCGCAGATTTCACAGATTCAGCAGATTTATTCTCATTTTTTGTCCTCCTGAGCGAAGTCGAAGGATCGCAGATTTATTCTCATTTTTGTCATCCCGAGGAACGAGGGATCTTCGCAAGTAGCTCTACAAAGATTGGCTTCCTATTACGGAGCTACTTGCGAAGATTTCTCCTTCGTCGAAATGACAACTTTGAGCTTATTTCTTTATTTTTGAATAAAAACTTTGCGCCCTAGCGCCTTCGTAGCAAAACTCACAAAAAATGACTTTCAATAAAGAAACCTACCTCAACAATCTGAAACTATATTTCGAGAGTTATGCTCCTATTTCTGAAAAGTCATGGAAATTGCTTGAAAACCTGACACATTTCCAGACCATCAAAAAGGGAGAAATAGTATTAGAAAACGGGGAAATCTGTAAAAATCTTTACTTTATTGCAAAAGGAATTCTGCGAACTTTTATTACTGACGAACAAGGAAATTTCTATAACAAAAATCTTTTTTTCGAAAACAAATTGGCATGCTCTAAAGTTTCATCAATGTTGCAAACGCCTTCCAGTTTTACGATTGAAGCTTTAGAAGATTGTATTTTAATCAGTCTTGATTACCAAAAATATATCAAAGTGATTCATGAAAATGATGATCTTAAAACCTTTTATATTGCTTATTTGGAAAAAAACTGGATTATCGAAAAAGAACAAAAAGAGATTGCTCTGGTTATGCAAAATGCAACTGAACGATATTTAAGTTTACTGGAGAAAAATCCAACTATTGCAGATCGCATTCCGTTGTTGCATATAGCATCGCATTTAGGCATTACGCCAACGCAATTAAGCCGAATCAGAAAAAGTCTTGAAAAAGATATGTAAATCAACATATGTAAAGGTTTTCTAAGAAAGCTAATTTTATCTTTGCTCTAGATTTAAATTCTACGCACAAAATGAAAAATGCAAACCTCATTAAAGATAATATTGACAATCTTACCGAACTTTGGAAAACCGTTGCAACTCCTCTCCTTTCTTATCATAAAATTGATCCGTTTCAATTCAGCCAAATAAAAAACTCAGGCTGGCCAAACCGATTGTGGTTCCGCGAAGATATTACCGAAGATAATCTGCCTCAGATTCTTGAAATTATAGAAAAGAATCCTGGATTGATAATTCCGTATTGGGATATTTTTGGAAGCAATTCAAATGAAATCTTCGAGAAAAACGGATTTCAAATAAGAGTCCAATTGGTAGCAATGGCTTTGAAACTTAGTGAAAAATTTCCTGTTCAAAACAATCTAACTTTTAAAAGAGTTTTAAATGAACAAGATGCCAAGACTTGGTCTGATATTTATCCGCTATCTTTTAGTTATGTAGTCAGTAAAGAAACACTGGTTCATAATTATGAAAACAGTAAATTTTATTTGGTTCATTTTGAAGGAAAGCCAATCGGAACGCTAAATCTTTTTCAAACCGGAAAAACTATGGGAATTCATGGCGTTGGCGTAATTCCGGAAATGCGCAAAAAAGGTTTTGCCGAAGAAATCATGAAATTTGCCCTCAACGAAGCTATTGATGCTGATTGCGAATATGCACAATTACAGGCTTCGGCATTAGGAAAAGGTATTTATACCAGATTAGGTTTTGAGGATTTGTTTGTGATTACGAATTACTTTTTAGATTCTAATTCCAAACTATAAAATTCCAAATTCCAACTTTACCGTCTCGATTTATCCTCCCGAGCGAAGTCGAAGTATCGCATGCTGAATCCACGTGGTATGTCCTCACTTTACGTGTCCTTCGACTTCGCTCAGGAAGACAAATCTTTTTCGAGCAACTTGTGGAGATCCTTCCTCGTCAGGATGACAAACTGCATGTGTAACACAGTATAATACACAATATACAACACACAATTCATAATTCATAATTCATAATTCAAAACCAGTTTGTCGCAAATGCCCCTAAAATAGTCGTAAATGTGTATTTCGTAAAAAAATAAGTTTAGTAAGTTTGTAAGACATTAACTAATAACTATTTAAAAACAAAGCCACATGAAAAAAGCAAAGATTATTTTTTGGACAACGACAATTCTAATTTTCTTATTTGAAGGTGTTATGCCCGCACTTACTTCACAAACAGAATTAGCAAAAGAAGGAATCAGACACTTAGGATATCCTGAGTATTTTGGAAATGCATTAGTTGTTTTCAAAATATTAGGCGTTTTAGCATTAGTGATTCCACAAGTTCCTAAAAATGTAAAAGAATGGGCTTACGCTGGATTTGGATTTGATTTCATCTTTGCTTCAATCAGTCATTTTGCAGTTGACGGAATGAATTTTCAAAGTTTCTTCCCGTTGATCATTTTATTGATTTTAGCAACTTCATATATCTATTACCATAAAATCGAACGCTATAAAAATATAGCCTTATAACCTTTTGGCGTGATGATAGAGGTTTTCAAAACAAATGTTCAAGAAGTCGAACAATCTCATTTGATTGTAGGGAAGCTTCTTGAACATTTCCCAAACAGCATTATCAATTTTGATCTTGAAGACTGTGATAAAATTCTTCGTATTCATGCAACTTCAGTATGTAACAATAGCGTGATCGAACTTTTAAACTCGTGTGGTTATCACTGCGAAGTGCTTTTATAAAACCACAATTTATTGATTTACAATTTATTAAAAAATAAATCGTAATTTTAGAATATTGAATTTTAAATCACATAAAAATGAATATTCCAGCAGAACATCAAACGATAATGCCGTATCTGATTTTACAAGGGGCTTCAAAATTTATCGATTTTACAAAAAAAGTTTTTGGAGCAACTGAAACAAATACAAAATCATTTCGCGAGGACGGAACCATTATGCATGCTGAAATTACCCTAAACGGAAGCACGATAATGATTACCGATGAAATAACAGATTGGGCTAAACAAACGGCAAACTTATTTGTTTATGTTCCAAATGCTGACGAAACGTATCAAAAGGCATTAGAAAATGGCGCCAGTTCACTGATGGAATTAAGCAATCAAGATTATGGCCGAACTTGTGGCATAACAGATCCCTTTGGAAATGTCTGGTGGATTACTTCCGTAATTTGATAAACTTCAAAAATCAATAATATGAAAACCGAAGTCCAAAAAAATATTGCTGAAACTTTCAAAAAATTAAATGAAACACTTGCTTCTTTTTCTGAAGAAGAATTAAATACAGTTCCTTATAAAGACAGCTGGACGGCGGGACAAACTGCACAGCATATCATTCTGGCCTGCTCAGGCTATCCCGAATTGTTTGCGGGAAAAACGGAAAAAACAATTCGAAAATATCAGGAATTTGTCCCGCAACTAGAAGGCCTTTTTTTAAATTTTAGTATAAAAATGGATTCTCCAGATTTCCTAAAACCTGAAAATAAGGAGTATAACAAAAATTCGTTAACTTTAGCACTTCTGAGTATCGAATCTGATTTGCTTACTGCAACTGAAAATTATGATCTAACCTTAACCTGTCAGGATTTTCAGGTTCCAGGTTTTGATAAATTCACCATTTATGAGTGGATCAATTTTGCTCTCGTTCATACCCAAAGGCATACACATCAATTAAACTCAATTTACAAAATGCTGACCAAAATATAATTTAAAGCTTCAAATCAACCAAAAACAGATCTATATGAAATCAAAAAGCGGAGCCATTTTTATTACAGGATTAATTGCGGGAACTCTAGACCTTGTTACTGCAATTGTAGTTTATGCTGGAATTCTCGACAAAACTACAGGAATCAAAATTTTACAATCAATCGCTAGCGGAATCTTTAAAAAAGAAGCCTATTCTGGAGGTTCACAAATGGCTCTATACGGAGTTTTATTGCACTATTTTATAGCTTTTACTTTTACATGGTTTTACTATACTGTGTATCCTTACTTTTCATTTTTGAAAAAAAATACACTTGCATCCGGAATTGTTTATGGCATTTTTGTTTGGATTATCATGAATCTAGTAGTGCTTCCAGTTGTATTTCCTGTTTTGCCAGAAAAACATTTAGATTTTCCTTTGTTCCTATCAATCATAATTATAATATGCTGTATCGGGACTCCAATTGCCTTCCTGCACAAAAAATATCTATCATTACGACAATAATTTAATATCAATTGAAATAAAAAAAAGCGAAACCAAAGAACTTTGATTTCGCTTTTTTTTATTTTTAAAGAACACTCTTAACGTGCAACTTTTATCTTTCCAATTATTACTGTTATATAAGTCAAAATTATAAATATCACGAAAAAAGCCTTTCCAATAAAAGAGCCATCATTTCCAATTTCTCCAAAACCTAATATTCCAGCGATCAGGGCTAGAATAATAAACGTAATAGTCCAATGTGTCATACTGCATTTTTTAATCGTTAATAAAATCTCATTTTTTAACCTTGCCAAATATCGTTTCCTAATGTAAATTTAATTGACTCTAAAAATTATTTTTATAGCACAATAGATTAAAAATTGAACTCGTATGTTAATTTTTAGAATTCATTTTTTACTCTTACAAAATTCCCATGCTAACGTTATTGAGTTAATTTTTTGATCGATTGGATTAATCGTCGCTTTATTCCTAAAGTAATTTTAGATAAAATTTTTTAGCATTATGGAAATAGCGTCAGCTCAGGGTATAACAGCCACAAAACATGGAATTATTTTAGAAAAAACAGAGCGTACTTTTGAAGAATTGGGTGTTTTAAATCCGGCAATTTATCAAGATGGAAATACAGTCCATATGTTTTATCGAGCTGCAAAAAAAGGAAATTTTTCAACTATAGGATATTGCCGATTTGAAGGACCAAAAACTGTAGTCGAACGACGAACTGAGCCCATTTTTGTTCCGGATTATATTTATGAAATTCATGGTGTTGAAGACCCAAGAATTACAAAAATTGACGATATTTTCTATATGACGTATGTTGCGTATGATGGTATAAACGCCTGTGGAGCTTTGGCAACCTCAAAAGATTTAATTTCATTTAAAAAGAAAGGCATTATAACTCCAAAATTTATATTAAATGAATTTACAAACCTGATTCGCAAACACTTACAAATACCAAGTATCGCAAGGATTTTGGCTTTCAACACGGAAAGAAATTATCCTTTGACGGAAACTATCAAAGAAAATTTATTTGTTTGGGATAAAAATGTAGTTCTTTTTCCTAAAAAAATTGACGGAAAATTCATAGCTTTACATAGATTGTTTCCTTCAATTCAAATTGTCTCTTTTGAAAAAAAAAGCGAGCTAACTGTTGAATTCTGGAAGGATTACATCAAAGACTTGCCAAACCATATTATTCTGGAACCGAAATTTGACCATGAAACCAGTCATATAGGTCCAGGTGCCCCACCAATTGAAACCAAAGATGGATGGCTCTTGATTTATCATGCCGCCGAAAAACGTGAAAAAGGCTTAGTATATCATGCCGCAGCCGCTTTATTGGATCTTAATAATCCAGCAAAAGTATTGGCAAGATTATCAAGACCAATTATCACACCATCTGAGTATTATGAACGACACGGTTATGTAAATTATGTGGTTTTTCCAACCGGAACGGCCTTATTTGATGACCAACTTTATATTTATTACGGTGCCGCCGATGACAAAATTGCGGTGGCCTCACTGAACTTGAACGACTTATTAACTGAATTAAAACAGAATCCCCATGAAGACGATAGCAAATAAATCGAAAATAGTTTTTCTTTCCACGTTTCCTCCAACACAATGCGGAATAGCAACTTACACACAAGATACCATTACAGGAATTACCAATGTTTTTGGCAAATCAATTACTTGTGAAATTTGCGAATTGGTTGACAAACCAAAAGAAAATCCTACCCAAGCCTATACTTTAAATACTAAAAACAGAGAAGAATATGCTCAAGTAGCGGAGGAAATCAATAGAGATCAAAACGTAAAATTAGTTCATATTCAACATGAATTTGGTTTATTTGGTGGTAATTATGGAGATCATTTACTTGATTTTTTAAATGCAATAAAAAAACCTGTAACCTTTACTTTTCACAGTGTTATTCCAAATCCAAACAACGAATTAAAAACATTTGTAAAATTGCTTCTGAGTTACAGCAATTCGGTTTTTGTAATGACAAACAAATCAAGAGAAATTCTGATGAACGATTACGATATCAAAGAAGAAGTAATCACTACAATGCATCACGGAACTCATATCGTGGTTTATGAAACGCCTTATCAAGCAAAAGCAAAATACAATATTCAGGATCGATTAGTATTATCCACTTTTGGTCTTTTAGGTGAAGGAAAAAATATTGAAACTGGTTTACATGCCTTGGCTAAAATTATTGAAAAAGAACCAAATGTTCTCTATTTAATAATTGGCAGAACACATCCAAATTTAATTATTGATGGTGTTGACGCGTATCGAGATAAATTAGAATCTCTTGTGAAAGAACTGAAATTGGAAAATAATGTTCGATTTATAAATGAATATCTGGATACAAATGAGCTTTTAGATTATTTAAAAGCGACAGATATTTATTTATTCACCTCAAAAGATCCTAATCAGGCTGTTAGCGGCACATTCTCTTATGCCATGAGTTGCGCTTGTCCAATGGTAGCATCAAAAATCCCACACACTTTGGAAGTATTATCTCCTGAATTAGGAATTTTAGTTGATATTGGAAATGTAGATCAATTTGCAGAAGCGACTTTAAAATTAATTTCCGACGAAGATTTAAGACATGAAATGGGAATTCAGGCTTTTTCAAAAACCAGAGCTTTTTCATGGGAAAATTGCGCTATTACGCACATGAACACGTATAAAAAATTGTTTCAAAATGCGCCAGAAATTAAATTCAGCTATCCAGATATTCAGTTGAAACATATCAAAAAATTAACCACGGATTTGGGCATCATCCAGTTCAGCAAAATCTCAATTCCAGATTTAGAATCGGGTTATACTTTAGATGATAATGCGCGTGCCTTGATTACTTTTTGCATGCATTATCAATTAACACAGGATAAAGCAGATTTGCCATACATCTTAATTTATTTGGACTTTATAGAAAGATGTCAGAAACCAAACGGCAGTTTCATTAATTATGTCGATCAGGAAAATCGAGAACATATCGAACAAAATGCCGAAGTAAATTTAGAAGATTCAAATGCGAGAGCGATTTGGGCTTTAGGAATTGTGATTTCTAATTCTAATATTCTACCAGAAAACATTTCTAAAAAAGCAGAAAAATGTTTGTTGAATTCTTTGAAATGGGCTGAAAACATTCAATCGCCTCGTTCAATCGGTTTTGCAACAAAAGGCTTGTATCACTATCATAATGCTGTTCCTAATTTATATGTGGCGGCCATTATCAATAAATTAAATGCAAAATTGCTTGCCAATTATGAAGATCACGCTTCGGAAAACTGGCAATGGTTTGAAAATTATTTGACTTACGCAAACGGAATTTTGCCAGAATCGATGCTTTACGCGTATCTGATTACCAACAAACCAGTTTACAAAAAAGTAGCAATGGATTCTTTAGATTTTTTAATGTCAAAAATGTTTGTCGACAAAGAATTCAAAGTAATTTCGAATCAAGGATGGCTTCAAAAAAATGCAGTTCCGAGACAATATGGTGAACAACCAATTGATGTTTCATACACTATTCAGACTTTAAATGCTTTTTACAACGCATTCCAAATTCCGGAATACAAACACAAAATGAAAGCCGCTTTTAATTGGTTTTTAGGAAAAAATCATTTGGGCCAAATCATGTACAATCCAATAAGCGGTGGCGGTTACGACGGACTTGAAAAAGAAAATGTAAACCTCAACCAAGGTGCAGAATCTACGATTTGTTTCTTAACGGCGCGCTTATTAATGGAAAATTTTGTTCATGCAGAAACCAAAGTAATTCCGTTAATGAAAACCCGAAGAGGCATTGCAATAAACTCTTAAATACAGCATAGCTGACCAAAATTCAATTTAACCCTTGAAATCCCTTTCTAAATGAAAGGGATTTTTTGTTTGTGGGAAATTCAAAACGCCACAACAAGCCATTTATTGCTTTGAATGAAAATTATATAAGCTTCCAAAAAAGTTCTGTAAAAGATTTTAACAAGTATTAAGGTAACTTTCATCTATAATTTAGAAAAGCAATATAAAACTGTTAAAAAACTGATTTGCAAGGAATTTTACAACTTTAAAAGACATTATTTTGATCCTCACCTTAAAAAATACATTCTCACAAATTGGCAGTGCAACTCTCTTTGCATCCCGATTTTTTAAGGAACTTTTAATTCCTCCATACGAAGGAAAAGAGTTCTTGAGACAATGTTATGTCATTGGTTACAAATCGTTCCCGCTGGTGGCTATAACGGGGTTTATTATGGGCTTGGTTTTAACCATTCAGTCGCGCCCAACACTCGTGACTTTTGGTGCCGAAAGCTGGCTTCCGGGAATGGTCGCACTTTCGTTGATTCGTGAAATTGCTCCTGTAATCACAGCTTTGATTTGCGCTGGAAAAATTTCATCTGGAATTGGCGCTGAACTTGGCTCAATGAAAGTAACGGAACAAATTGATGCAATGGAGGTCTCAGCCATAAATCCGTATAAATATTTGGTTGTAACCCGAATTTTAGCTTGCACTTTAATGGTGCCCATATTAGTCTTTTTTGCTGATGCAATTGGAATCTTGGGAGGTTATGCCGGAATCAATATTCACGGTCATGTGAACTTTTTTCGGTATTTAAATCAAATTATTCAGTCATTAGAATTTTTGGATGTCATTCCAGCAACCATTAAAACTTTCTTTTTTGGTTTTTTTATCGGAATGATAGGCTGTTTTAAAGGATTTAATGCTTCAAACGGAACAGAAAGTGTCGGTCGCGCCGCAAACTCGGCCGTAGTTACCGCTTCTCTAAGCATATTCATTATTGATATGGTCGCAGTACAGATAACCGATTTATTTTTTTAAGATGATTAAAGAGAAGAAAAATACCGACCCAAAATCAAAAGAGAAAAAGCAGGTTCCAATTATTGAAATCAAGAATCTGCACAAAACTTTTGGCAAAGACAATGAAGTCTTGAAAGGCCTAAGTCTGACTGTTAACAAAGGCGAAGATTTGGTCATTTTAGGGCGATCTGGTTCTGGAAAATCGGTTACAATAAAATGTATCGTCGGCTTAATTGATCCTGATGAAGGCGAAATAAAAGTCTTTGATGAAAATGTACTGAATCTCAGTAAAAGTGAACTTAATAAAATAAGAGTCAAAATTGGCTTTTTGTTCCAAAGTGCCGCTTTATACGATTCAATGTCCGTTAGAGAAAATCTAGCCTTTACACTAGCGGCACACAAAAGAGATTTAAGCGCAGATGAAATCGAGAATGAAGTTATGGAAGCGCTTGAAAATGTTGGCTTAAGTGAAGCTATTGATAAAATGCCCGCAGAATTATCTGGCGGAATGCGAAAAAGGATTGGTTTGGCAAGAACACTGATTTTAAAACCCGAAATCATTTTGTATGACGAACCCACAACGGGATTGGATACCATTACATCAAGAGAAATAAGTGAATTGATTTTGGATATCAAACACAAACAAAAAACCTCATCGATCATTATTACGCACGATATGGCTTGCGCCAAAATGACTGCAGATCGAATTATGGTTTTGAAAGATGGCGTCATTCATGCCGAAGGAACCTATGAAGAATTAGAAAAAAATGAAGACGAATGGGTACGCTCATTTTTTGAATAAAGCAAAGCTTAAAAAAAAATATTTAACACATAGAAACATAGATTATTTTTTGCTTTTGAGAATATAAAAAGAAACAAGTTTCCACACATAGCTATGTGAATTTAAATAAGTAAAACGCCTTATTTCAAGTTTCAAACCTATGATCCTATGTTGAAAACTTAAAGCAAAGCCTAATTAGTTAAGCAAAATAAATTGTAGAAATCATGGAAAAGGAATCTGGATATACTTGGAAATTAGGAATGTTTGTATCAGTTGGACTGCTGCTTTTCATTATGGCCATTTATTTTATTGGAAAACAAAAAAACCTATTTGGTCAAACTTTTCACATTTCATCAAAATTTAAAACTGTAAGCGGTTTAGAAGTGGGAAATAATGTTCGTTTTTCTGGAATCAATATTGGAACTGTCGAAGAAATCAGGATCATTAATGATTCATCGGTAATTGTTTCGATGGTCATCAAAGATGAAGTCCGCAAATTCATAAAAACCGATGCACGTGCCGGCATTGGCTCAGATGGATTAATGGGCGACAAAGTTTTAACGATTTCTCCAGGAGTCAAATCGCAAAAAATAGTTGAAGACAATGGCGTTATTGCATCAATTGATGGAATTGAAATGAACGACATCATGAAAAGTGTCAAAAAAAGTGTGGATAATGTGGGGGTAATTTCTGAAGAACTGGCCATTTTCAGCCACAGCATGAATAATGGAAATGGAGCTTTGGCACGATTAGTCCGTGATGATAAAATGGCAAACAGCGTTTCGAATACACTTTCAAATTTAGAATCTGGTACAAAAGGTTTCAGCGAAAATATGGAAGCTGCAAAAAGCAACTTTCTTTTTAGAGGCTACTTCAAGAAAAAAGAGAAAGAAAAAGAGAAAAAGCAGGAAGAGCTAAAAGAGAAAAAAGAAGACGAAAAAGCGGCTAAAGAAAAAGAAGCCAAGGCCAAAGAAGAAAAAGCTAAAGAAGAGAAAGAAAAACAGGACAAACAAAAAGCCGAAGACGCAAAAAAAGAACCTGAAAAAAAACAATAAAAAATTCTACGCCATGAAAACTTCGTATAAAAATATAAGCCTTAAAATTTTAAAATGGATCGGAATATCAATTGCAGGAATCTTATTATTACTTTTTATCATTCCGCTTTTATTCCCAGGAAAAGTTGCGTCTGAAGTTAAAAAAATTGCCAATGAACGTTTGGATACCAAATTGGATTTTTCGAAATCTAAACTTTCATTTTTCACTCATTTTCCATCACTAACAGTTTCGCTTGACGATTTATCGATGACGGGTTCAGCTCCCTTTCGAAATGACACTTTGCTAAAAGCAGATCAAGTCGCATTTGGGATAAATTTAAAAAGATTAATTTTTGACAACGAAGTAAAAATCAATAAACTATATGTTTCTGATGCTTTGATAAATGTCATGGTAAACGAAAAAGGACAAGCCAATTACAATATTTATGTTGCACCCGAAGATCGGAATAAAGAAAAAAATGATCCAAACGCACCCGAAGAAGGAACGGCAATTCGGTTAGAACGAATTGATCTTAAAAACTGCCATGTCAAATACAATGATCGTTCGGCAAAAATATTAGTCGATGCAAAAGGTTTTAATTATATTGGAAAAGGAAATTTGAGTGAAGATATTTTTGATTTGAGCACCAATGCGCAAATTGACAATCTTGATTTCTTTTACAATCGGACGGGATATTTAAGACGAAAAAATGTAAGCGCCGATTTAATAACCCGAATCAATACGCACTCGCTGTCCTTTATTCTTCAAAAAAATGAACTCCATATCAATAAACTGCCCTTAAAATTTACAGGGCTTTTTACGATTTTAAAAGATGGGTACAAAATCAACATCAAAGCAGCTTCAGAAAACACCACTGTAAAAGATTTGCTTTCGGTAATGCCTCCAGAATATTTGACTTGGCTTGAAAAAACTGAAATTTCAGGCCGAAGCGATCTGCTTTTTACTTTTAAAGGAGATTACAATGTCTCCAAAAAGCAAAAGCCAAATTTAGCTTTTAACTTAAAAATCAATAATGGCGCGGTCAATTATAAAAATGCCCCTGTTCCCTTGACAGATTTCCAGATGGATTTAAATGCCATTTTGCCGGAATTGGATATGGAACAGTTGCTCGTTAATCTTAGAACCTTCAAATTTAAAGTAGGTGAAAAAGATTATTTCAACGCTTATTTGCACAGCAAAGGCTTTAATGAAATGACAATCGATGCCAGCGTAAAAGGCGCTCTGGATCTTGCGGTTGTCGATGCCGCATTAGGACTAAATTCGCTTGAATTAAAAGGTATTTTAAAAACAAATATTCAGGCAAAAGGAATTTTCAGTACTTCAAAAAAATTGTTTCCAAAAACTATTGGCGGTATCGCTTTGCATAATGGCTGGCTCAAAACTGACTCCTATCCTAACCCAATTACCAATATTACTTTTGTGGCCAATGTGCTCAATAAAGCCGGAACCTACAAGGATTTGATTGTGGCTGTAGCACCGGCATCATTTGTTTTTGAGGGAAATCCAATGTATGTAAATGCAACACTTTCAGATTTTAATGATTTGGCTTACAATGCAAAAATCAAAGGCGAATTGAATGTTGGCCGAATTTATCAGGTTTTTTCTCAAAAAGGTGTTGACGTGACTGGCTACGCAAAAGCCGATCTTTCGCTAAAAGGAAAACAAAGTTATGCCACAACTGGACAGTATGACAAACTTGATAATCGAGGTACCATCCTGCTGAAAAATATTAAAGCGACATCAGAACTTTTTCCAAAAGCGTTTTTTATCAAACAAGGAAATTTTCGTTTTCAGAATGAAAAAATGTGGTTCGAAAAATTCAATGCCTTTTACGGAAAATCAGATTTTGACATTGACGGATATCTTTTAAATACGATTAATTATTTCCTAGAATCACACGGAACTTTGAGCGGAAACTTCAATATGAAATCGAAACTGATTAATGTAGATGAATTTATGGCGCTCAAAAAAGGCGAAAACAACGACCGAAATATTGAAGTTGAATATGCCAAAGAAGATCATCCAAAAATGAGTGGTGTTGTGATTGTTCCGAAAAACTTAAATGTTTCGTTAAATGCAAATGCTGATAAAGTCGAATACAATGGATTGATTTTGAATAAACTTTCAGGAAAAGTAGGCATTCAGAAAGAAGGTTTTTATCTGCAAAATGCCACTTTCAATATTATCGATTGTATTCTTGGAATTGATGCCACATATAAAGATGAATCACCAACTTCGGCACATTTTGATGCGCATTTTACAGCTAAAGATTTTAGCGTACAAAGAGCCTACAAAGAAATTCCGATGTTTCATGATATGGTAACCGTCGCCGAAAAAGCGCAGGGAATTATTTCTGTTGATTATAAAGTCAAAGGCGATGTTGATGGCAATATGAGTCCTATATATGAATCGCTGGAAGGAGGCGGTACAATAAACTTAAGCGATGTCCAAGTAAAAGGCTTAAAATTATTTGACGGAATTAGTTCAAAAACAGGACAAAAAGGCCTCGATAATCCCGATATGAAAGGAATTGAGATTAACTCGACAATTGACAATAATTTAATTCGCATTGAACCCTTTACTTTCTCTGTTGCCAGTTTCAGACCAACGATCAAGGGCACAAGTAGCTTTGACGGATTATTGGATTTAAGAATGCGTCTCGGACTTCCTCCCTTTGGAATTATCGGTTTTCCGATTGTCATCACCGGAACACATGAAGCACCGAAAATAAAAATATTCAGCAAAACGGGACAACCCATTGATGAAGCTGTTTATGACGAAAAACACAACAAAGTAATTCGAGAAGAAAAAGTCAGCAAACCCAAAAAATAAATTGAAATGAAAACAAAAACTCAAAATAAAAACAGTGCTTTCGAAAGATTTTCAAGTGCTGTCTGCAAAGCCACTGGAAGTACTCCGGCATTTATTATCGCTTTTTTAATTGTGGTAGTCTGGGCGGTTTCAGGGCCCTTTTTTGATTACTCAGAAACGTGGCAATTGGTCATCAATACCGGAACTACAATCATTACTTTTTTGATGGTTTTTTTGATTCAGAAAGCACAAAATAAAGATTCCTTGGCGATACAATTAAAATTAAATGAATTAGTGGCATCAAGCGAATTATCCAGCAATAGCTTGGTTGATATTGAAAGCATGACTGAAGAAGAAATGGAAATCATTCAAAAATATTACCACAGGCTGAGCGAACTTGCGAAAAAAGATGAAACCATTAGAACATCGCATTCAATTGCTGAAGCACACGAGCAACATGCACGAAAAGACAAAAATAGAACGAAGAATAGAATTGAGACTAAGCCTAAAAATAAAGCAGTCAAAAAACCAAATTCAACAACTATCTCAAAAACCAATAAAAAATGAAACTACGCTCAACCGAAACTTTCTGGCCATTAAAAAACGAAATGAAAGCAAGTTATCCGTCATTAGATCATGATGTCGAAACGCCAATTTTGATTATTGGCGGAGGCATTACTGGCGCACTAATTGCCTATAAATTAATTAATGACGGAAGAAAAGTTGTTCTCGTTGACCGACGCGACATTTGCAACGGCAGTACGGCAGCAAGTACTGCTCTACTTCAATACGAAATTGATGTTTCTTTGCATGAACTAATGAAACTTCGCGGTGCAGATTGTGCTATAAATAGTTATAAGAATGGAAAAAAAGCCATTTTTGATCTGCGCACCATTATCGATACTATAGAAAGCGACTGCGGATTTGAATTTAAAAAAAGCATTTATTTCTGCACGCTTAAAAAAGATATTTCGTATTTAAAGAACGAATTCAAAGTCAGAAAACAACATGGCTTTGATGTCAACTGGCTTGGAAAATCTGAATTGGAAACAATGGGTTTGAAAGCTATTGCAGGAATAGAGTCTAAAACCGCAGCAGTTGTAGATCCTTATCATTTAGCGCAAGATCTATTGGTTTATTGTAAAAATAAGGGCATGGAGATTTTTGACCGAACCAATATTGGATCCATAAAAAACCAGGGCACAAAATTTATTGCGGAAACAGAAAGCGGAAATACGATCACCGCCAATCATATTATACATTGTTCGGGGTATGAAAGCACTGAAACTTTAAAAGAAAAAGTAGTGGATTTGAAAAGCACTTATGTCATTGCCTCTGAAAGTCTTCCTGATTTGCCGGCTGTTTTCAAAAACTCCATTTTATGGGACACTTCAAATCCTTATCTGTATTTTAGAGGAACTTCAGATAACCGATTAATTGTCGGCGGAGGCGATGAGGAATTTATCGATGCTAAAAAACGTGATAAATTAATGCCTAAAAAAGAGCAATTCTTAATGCGCTCATTTAAACGAAAATTTCCAAATATTAATTTCAAATTAGATTATTCCTGGGCAGGAACTTTTGGCGAAACCAAAGACGGGCTTCCCTACTTTGGAAAACCAGATCCGAAAAAAAATGAACATTATGTCTTAGGTTTTGGCGGCAACGGAATCACTTTTAGCATCATTGGAATGAATTCGATTTTGGATTCCATTAATAATAAACCTAATATGGATTTAGAATATTACCGCTTCGGTCGTTAAAAAAGGTTCTAAGGGACTAAGATGCTAAGGTATTGAGCATTTATGCCACAAAAAACTTAGCACCTTAGTTCCTTAGAATCTTAGCAGTTTAGATTAAACTTATACTCTTTCGGACTGCAGTTGAATTTTTGTTTGAAGATTTTTGAGAAATAACTTCTACTTGTGAATCCGATGCAGTATACGATTTCAGAAATATTTAGGTCTGAGGTGCGCATTAAAATTTCGGCTTTCAAAACGCGCATGTGTGTGATGTAGTCATTCACTGTTCGGTCGTGAATCATTTTAAATCCTTCTTGCAATTTATTTGGCGACAAACCTGATTTTTTGCTCAATGATTTTATCGTAAATGGCTCTTCTGGACTTGATTTAATAAATTCTGAAAGTTCTTTGATTTCTTCCATTTCTTTCAAAGTCAAACAATTTGAATCTTTTGAAAAAGCATGCAAATCATCTGTGTGTTGCTGAATTTCCATTGCTAAAATAATTTTTAAAATTCCTTCTTTCAATAAATTTCGCACAATTCCGGTTTGCGTTACGGCATTGAGCTGTTCGATTTTATTGGCGATTTTTAAATTGTAAGATCCCATGTAAAAGAAATTCAGCGTAGCATTATTTTCAAAAAAAGTTTCTTTTACTTTTTGGTTCAAAGAAGGCATTAAATAAGCTTGTTCAGTTTGTGTACCCACAATAATTAAAGTAAGTTTTGTATTAACCTCTTTTTCAAAAAACAAAATATTATCCTGATTTTGGTCAGAAGCTAAAATTGCTGTTTGAAAGGTTTTAAATTTTTTTTCCTCACCATCAATCCCAAAACTATGTGACAAACCACCCTTTGAACAGTATGCAAAATAAACCGGCGTTGACATCACATTCAAAAAATCCATTCGAACTGGAGTCGAAAATGTCATATCAAACTGGACATACGAAATATTATCGTTGAAAGATGCTCCGGTAATTGTTCCGCGAGCAAAATCATTATTGATTTCCAATTTGTATTCATCAAAATCAAAAGTTATTTTTCCGTCAAAATTAGCATTCAATTCCTCAAAAACGGTTTGAATTTGTTCTGTATGTATTGTAACTATTTTCATTTTGCTTATATTTAGATTTGGTATTTCATTCAGCTATCAATCCTAAAACATAGTCTTGCTGTTTTATAAATCAATATTCCAAAGTTCGGTCAAGCAATCACGAAAAATGTTATATAATTTTTCTGTTTTGTTTTATAATTACTTCGGAATTAAAATTTTAACTCAAACAAAAAATTTCTTAATTCAAAAAAATGAAAAGCTTTTCATTCGCTCCAATCTCCACAAATGATTCCCAAATCCTGATTCTCGGCACCATGCCAGGCACAAAATCATTAGAACTGAATCAATATTATGGACACAATCAAAACAATTTCTGGAAGTTTATGTTTCTTATTTTAGAAGAGGATTTCTCAAATGATTATGAAGCTCGAAAGGCATTATTGCAAAAAAATAAAATTGCGCTTTGGGATGTACTGCAATATTGCGACCGAATAGGAAGTTTGGACAGCGCGATTAAAAATGAAATTGCAAATGATTTTGAAGTTTTTTTGAGACAACATCCTAATATTAAAACCATTCTTTTTAATGGACAAAAAGCACATGCTTTTTTCAAAAAATATGTTCATCTAGAAAAAACATATCAACTCATCACGCTTCCATCTACAAGTCCGGCAAACGCAGGAAAATCATTTGATTCAAAGCTATCTGAATGGAATATTATTGCGACCTTGGTAAGAAGCAGTTGAAATCATATAACAAATTAAACTTAAAGTATAACAAAAAAATTCCCACGCGTAGTAATTTTACTATCAAGAAATTAAAGCCAAAATAAGAGAAAGAGTTAAAACAGAAATGAAGGCTTTTTTCAAATAAATAGAATTACACAAACTTCAAAAGTTTATAGTATAAAGGAAACATTGGTTATGTTAGTTTATTTTGAGAAATAAAGCTATTCTAATTATTTAGGGTAGCTTTGTTTTTTTTATAAATACTTAAAAGAATAATTATGAAAGTTCAAACCTATTACAATCATATTCGTTTTTATATTCCGCATCATTTTATATATTATCCCGTTTTAATATTTTTTTTAATCTGTAGCATTTATTTTGCCTGTACGACAAATGACACTTTGATTTGGTCGTTTATCAGTGTTGGTTTTATTTTCCTTTTTTGCCTTGCCTTCATGCTTCGCCAGCATTATGCTTTGATATTGCAAAACCGAATTGTTCGATTAGAACTTCGCTATCGCTACTTCACTTTAACCGGAAAAAGATTAGAGGAATTTGAATACAAACTTACAGACGATCAGATTTTCGCACTTCGATTTGCGCCAGACAATGAATTTTTGCCATTATTAGAAGATGCACTAAAAAACAATCTTCCAGGCGATTCTATCAAAAAAGCAATTGTACACTGGAAAGCAGATTACAATAGGGTTTAAAATTTAAATTCAAATACTAAAATTCCAAATTCCAATTTTGCTAATGTCTCCTTCAGAGAACATTTAAATGAGTTTTGGAATTTGGGTTTTTTTATATTGGAATTTCTTTCTCTTTTCCTCACATGGCACTCATTTTCAAAAGATATTTCACAGATTTCCAAACCTTGAAACAGTATCAAACTGATAATCAACTGAATTATATAAATATTAAACGGGAAAAATTTAATTGAATGATTTTTTTTGTTAACTTTAAGTGTTAAAATTCAACAATAAATCTAAACATCAACCACATGAAAAAATTAGTTTATTATTTGATAATACCACTTTCGTTTTTCTCAGCAAATGCACAAACTACAACAAGCGAATTGCCTGAAGAAAAAACACTAACCGCCGTACAAAGTAATAATGAGGAAGATCTTCAAGATTATAATCCGGAAGATTTGCCTTGGCATAATAGAAAATTTAAATTTACTGCTGGTGGTTTTTTCCCTGTAAATAATACTGTGGTTAAAGTTGAAGGCAACAACGGAAATGCTGGAACTGAAATCGATCTTGAAAATGATTTAGGATTTAATAAGTCATCTGCATCTTTCTTAGGAACATTTGACTGGCGTATATCTAGAAGATCGCGATTAGGTTTTGAATATTTTGTATTAGATAGAACTGCTACAAAAACCCTGCAAAGAGACATTAATTTTGGGGACAACACCTATGAAGTTAATGGACGAGTACAAGGTACCTTTAATGTACAAATCATGCGAGTTGCTTATGGTTATGCTATTCTATCTAAACCTAAATACCAAGCTGGTTTATTAGTGGGTGCACACGTTCTTTTTGCGGATTTAGGCTTAAGATTAGAAGGAGACACACAAAGTATAGAAAAACACGACAGCTTTGACTTCACTGCTCCGTTGCCTGATGTTGGAATTTGGGGAGAATTTGTTTTGGGAAGAAAATGGGGTTTATATGCTAACTTAAATTATCTTGCCGTAAAAATTAATGATACAGATGGCCGAATTGTAAGCTATAATTTGTCGGTTTTATATAACGTTGTTAATAATTTTAGTCTTACTGCAGGTTATACCGGTTTGAACTTTAGAGTAGATACAGTTCAAGAACGTTTAAACGGTTTCCTAAAATGGGGCTATAACGGACCAACAATTACAGCAGTTTATACTTTTGGAAAACATGTTTCAAATGCAAAAAAATAAGGTTCTAAGGTACTGAGATGCTAAGGTGCTAAGTTTTTAAACCGCAAAGCACGCAAAGATACTTTTTGAGAATCTAAAGAGAATCTAAAAATAAGTTCGCAAAGCTTTATCTTGATAGAGCTTTGCGAACTTTTCATTTAAACTAGCGTGCTTTGCGGTTAAATAAAAAACAAGCCCGATATCTTCTAAAGATTTCGGGCTTGCTTGCTCAAACTTAAACTTAACTAAAATAAACGAAACTAATTCAATTAATTTAACAGAGTGAATTTTATAGCTGTTCCTCCTCCAGCTGCCAATTTCATATTTATTACACTTTTACTATTTACTTTTTGTTTTGAGATCGCAACCGGATATGGGTTTGTTTTGTAATTTGCCCCTTCTCCGTCTGCGTAAACTGTAGCTTCATATTCTTTTCCGGCATCTAAAAATGACAAATCAACTTTTAAGTCTCTTGCATCTTTATTTGTAATAGATCCCAAATACCAGTTTTTCTCATCCCAATCCTTACGCACGATGGTCGTGTATTCACCAATTTTAGAATCTAAAACTTTAGTGTAAGACCAAGTGCACGGAACATCTTTTATGAATTGAAATTCTGGTTTTCCAACATAATTTTCAGGCAAATCAGAAGCCATTTGCAACGGACTGAAAATAATGACATACAATGCCAATTGATTTGCTAAAGTGGTCTGAACTCTTGCTCCAGAAGGTGTTTTGTAATCAAAATTGAAATTCCCCGGCGTGTAATCAAAAGGTCCAGAAAGCATTCTTGTAAACGGCAAAGTTGTTAAATGCTGTGGCGTATTTCCGCCATCAACAGACCAAGCGTTGTATTCCTGACCTCTTCCGCCTTCTTGTGACATAAAATTTGGATACGTACGTTGAATTCCAGTTCCTTTCATTGGCTCGTGATTATCAATCATGATATGGTATTTCGCTGCTGTTTCGATTACTTTTCTGTAATGACGCGCTCCATATTGACTGTCGTGCCATTCTTTTTTGTCCAAATATTTGTTTACGTAACCCGTTTTAACCGAGTTCACGCCCATTTTTTGGTACAATTTAAAAGCATCTTCAAGCTGGCTTTCATAATGTTTCGAAGCACCAGCAGTTTCATGATGACCAATCAAACGAACATTTTTAATAGCTGCGTATTTTGTGATCTCTTCTAAATTAAAATCGGGATATGCTTTCACAAAACTAAACGCTGATCCATCTGCTGTCCAGTCTCCGTCCCAACCTTCGTTCCAGCCTTCTACCAGAACGCCGTCAAAATTGTTTTTCGCAGCAAAATCAATATATTCTTTAGTGTTTTTTGTTGTTGCGCCATGTTTTGGTCCTTGCCCCCAAGTGAATTTTTCTAAATGCATTCCCCACCAAATTCCGATGTATTTTGATGGCGTAATCCAAGACAAATCTTCAATTTTTGAAGGCTCATTCAAATTCAACATAATCGTTGAAGTTGCAACATCGCCAGGCGTTTTACCCACAACAATTGTTCTCCAAGGCGTTTGAAAAGGAGCTTCAGCATATACTTTTACACCATCAGCCCATGGCACTAAATCACTTTTGTATTGTTTGTCGCTTGTTTTTAAAAGTGTCATTGACGCAAAATCAGTCAAATTAGCTTCATGAATCGCAACATATAATTTCTCCTTCGTTTCAAAAGTCGCAGGAGTGTTGATTGTATCGGTTTGGCTGATTGGCGTTTTGCGGTATTCACTTTCGTAATAACTGTTTTCACGGTGAACCGGAATCCACCAAACATCATTATTCGATTTAAAAGTAAACTGTGTAATTTCGTTCGAAATTTTCACCTTGCCTAAATGAGGCTGTTTTGGAAAAGAATAACGAAATCCAACACCGTCGTCAAAAACTCTGAAAATGATATCAACTAAACGCTCCTCACCTTTTGCTTCCTTCAAATGAACAATTAATTCATTGTGATGATCTCTCACTTTTTTGAATTCTCCCCAAGGTTGCTCCCAAGTTTCATCGGAAGTTTTTTCTTCAGTGGAAACCACTTCAAAACCATCTGTCATTTTTTGAATTCCTTGAAATTCAAAACCTAACAATGAAGGCTCAATAACTGATTTTCCATCAGCAGTAAAACTATATTGAGGCTGACCAGAAGGCGTTAATTCAAAAACTAATTCGGTATTTTTTCCAGGAGAACTGATTTTGTATGTCGTTTTTTTAGTACCGCAGGCGAAGAGCAACATTGAAGCCAGCGCCATTAGACAGTATCTATATCTTATGTTTTTCATTATTTAATTGTATTAATTACAGCTCCTTATTTAATTTCGCTCAGTAACTGTTTTGCTTTTGCAGGTTGCATGGAAACAAAATAATTAAAAGCCTGATCCAGTTTTTTCTGGGCATCAGCATTTCCCTTCATTTCAATTCTTAGATTATAAAGCTTGCTGATGTCTGCAAAATAGGATTCGGTGTTTTTTACACCTGCAAAAGTTTTTACTTTCTCAATATAATTGTATCCAAATTCAACTGTTGGCTCAAACATTGTTCCTTCACCAAAGTCATTCCAGGTAATCAATTGCAAGTAGCTCAGGTTTGCATTTTTTGCCAAAGTAAGCGTTTCGTCGAGTGTTGCTCCATTGTTATGTTCAATAGTCCAACCAATTGCTGCTCCGCCTCCTCCTTCGGCATAAAAATCTTTAAAACCAGGATAAGCACTTCCCATTGCAACGGAAAGTTTTGGTTTTGTATTGGTATAGAAATTAGTCAAATAAGTACTGTTTTTGTAAACCCATGCATATTCTCCAGAAGCATTATCTCCCGCTTCCACAGATTGATCCCAAAGCGTCAAGAAAGTAGGCTTTGTTGTTAATGAACCAAAAACATTTGTCCACTCTGCCGGAGTTTGCAGTACAATTGGCCCAAAATTCATCAATAAAGGTTTTCCGTTAATTTTGATATAATTGGCATTGCTGAAACAGTTCGTCTGCAAATAACTTAAATCGGTTTTTGCTGCGCTGGTAACTGAAATTGCTTTTCCTGCATTTACAACATTTGTAGTCACGCGATCTTCATAAACAATGGCGTATTCAAGACCAACTTTGCTCAACATGGCAATCAATTGCTCTGTATTTTCTTTTACCATTCGGTAATCATTTACGTCATATGTTCCATACCAATCGATCAAAACACCATCAATTCCTGAATATTTCATCAATAACAAATGATTTTCAATCACATTTTTGTCGCCCGAATGATATGGCCCGATTAGCGGATAATAATACGATGCAATTTCTCTGCGGTTGTTTGCTCCTATATTATTTGGATTTTTGTTTGCCATTGTCCAGTGATATCCCCATTTTTTATCGGCACTGCTTTCATTGGTTTCAAACCAAGGCATATAATGAACGTAAATTTTGGTGCTGTTTGTTTTTTCAATCGCAACAGGCGCAAGTATTTCTGGCACTGTTGGTTTATCTGAACCTTTGTCATCACTGCTGCATCCGGCGGCGACTAAAATATTCACGATCCCAAAAAACAATAAGGTGATAGATCTTTTCATATTGAGAAATATTTTGTTTTTAGTTTTTAGCCACAGATTATCAGAATTAAAAAGATTTCTTCTCCTCTTTTAATAAGTAATCCGTGAAAATCTTTTAATCTGTGGCTAAAAATTTTATTAAAACTGAAGCCTTCCAGATATGTACTTAAATATGTCAGCCTTCCACGACTAACCAACATGGAAGACTGACATTCAATAACCTAATACCCAGGATTCTGTACCAGGTTTTTATTTGTAGTCAAAACGGTACTCGGAATAGGGAAAATTGCTCTATATTTTTCAGTTGTTCCTTTTTCCCACCAAGGCAAAAAGAATGTTCCAAAACGAATGTTGTCAGTTCTTCTTCTTCCTTCGAAAGTAAATTCCTTAAGCAACTCTTGATCAATAAAATGAAGATCGATTGTTGTAGGCATTGCCTCTCCGGCACGTGCGGTAACTTGCTGTAAAAATGGTTTTGCCAAATCTGGAGAGCCTAAACGAACATAGCATTCCGCTTGCATCATCAAAATTTCGGCATAACGAATCACTACTAAATCATGATCACGCTCCCAAGTTTCACCTTCTTTCATTTCGTATTTTCCTAAGCGAACTCCTTGATTGTCTTTTGCATCCGAAACACTGTTTACTTCTTCAGTATAAGTCAACGGTTCTCCGTTATCCATAATAATTACAGTTCCAGTTGCTAAATTGATCTGATCTCCAGCAACCATACATTTTTTTCTCTTGTCTGTATCAGCAAAAGCAGAATAAACTCCAGGCTGTGCACACATTCCGTTTGCGCTCCATGGATAATCTCCTGTTGCAGAAACTGTCAATTTATGTAAATAGTGACAAGACATTGAATTCATGTAATTTCCAACAGTTCCAGCTTTTGAATCGTAAGGAATTGCGAAAATGATTTCTGGCGATTTTTGATTTTCTGTAGCGAAATTGGCAAAGAAATCTGGTGCCAAAGAATAACCCGTAACTTTTTGGCACATATTGATACAATCTTGCCAACGTGCTTTTCCAATAAAAGCTTCAGAGTTAAGATATAATCTTGCTAATAAAGAATACGCCACATTTTTTGTCATCTTAGAATACACAATGTTTGAATTCAAATGCGGAATAGCATCTGTCAATTCTTTTTCAACAAAATCATAAACTTGTTGTCTTGTTGAATTGGATGGCAATGAAGTATCTTCAAAATTGGTAACAATCGGCACATTCCCGAAAGCATCTAAAAGATTATAGTAATAGTAGGCTCTTAATGCTTTTAATTCCGCATAAATTGGAGCTTTTGAAGTATCACTCAAAGACGATTTGTCGATTTGATAAATGATTGAGTTGATTTTCGCAATTCCAGTATAATTGTAGCGCCAAGCCGAAAGAATCATACGATTGTCTGCTTTCCAAGTATGTCTTTGCGCATCCTGATATTGTCCGCCATCGTACCAGTTTGTTCCTCTGGTAGGAATTGTAGCTTCATCAGAAACGGTTTCATTTAAAAAGAATACGTATTCACAAGTTGGGTAATTGTTTGATATTCCATCTGCGAATCCTCTTAGAGAAGAATACGCTCCTCCTACCAATGCATCAATTTCTTTGGAAGTATTTCCAAAATTTCCATCTTCTACTTTATCGTACAAATCTTCACTTAGGTCGGTACATGATATCGTAAAAAGCATGCTTATTAATATTGCTGCTGTTATTTTGATTTTCATTTGTTCTATTTTTGAGTTAATTCGCTTAGTTATTGAACGTAAAATTTAATCCAACAGAAATTGTTGTTGGTCTAGGATAGTTATTGTATCTATCAATTCCTGGAGATGCTAAACCTGTTTGATCAACAACACCATTTACTCCATTTTGCGCGTTTAAGCCAATTTCTGGATCAACACCTTTGTAACCTGTAATTACAAAAAGATTTTCTCCCATTACATACATTCTAAGTTTTGAACTTTTTAAACCGATTGGCAAAGTATAACCAAAAGAAAGCGTTTGAAGTCTGAAGAAAGAGGCATCTTCAATCCAGTAATCAGAATACTTTGGAGCAGAAGTAATTCCGCTTCCTAAGAAAGAATCTGGCACATTATAAAATGGTAATCTGTTTGGATCATTAAGCATCATGTTTGTTGCATTTAAAGCTTTTTGGCCAAACATTCCATAACCTGAAAATCCAAGATCAAAATTTCCGTAAGTAAAATTCATTCCAATTCCTAAAGTCAAATCTGGTTGAATATTTCCTAAATCCGTTTTATCTGCATCTACTAAAGCACTTTCTGGCACTACAGCTCCTGCTGCATTATAATATTGGATTTTTCCGTTTTCATCAAGTCCTGCATTTCTGAAACCCCAGAAAGTTCCAACTGGATAACCTTCAGCAATAATTTGAGAATACTGACCAGACATACCGGCTAAACCATGCAAAGAACCGCTGTAAATAACATCTGTTTTATACGTTGGATTAGACAGCTTTTCGATTTTTTGAACGTTGTGTCCAAGTGTCAAATTAGCATCCCAAGAAAATTTTGATCCTTTCATGATGTTAGCATTCAAAGTAAGCTCAACTCCTTTGTTTGACATTTCACCAACATTTGCTAGCATTGTTCCTACTAAATAAGGAGGTTGCGGTACTTCATACGTGTATAACAAATCTTTTGTTTGTTTAGAATACCACTCAAATGAACCCGTAATTCTATTGAAAAGTGTAAAATCAAAACCTACGTTTACTTGCTCAGTAGATTCCCATTTCAAATCCGGATTTGGATTTTGTTGTGGAGAGTAAGCCAAACTCCAAGTTCCTGTAACTGGATCGTAATAACTATCGTTTCCAACTCCTAAAATAGAAAGCGATTTGTATTCGCCAATTCCGTCTTGGTTACCTGTTACACCATAACCCACTCTAAGTTTTAAATTATCAAGCCATCCTTTTGTCGAACTCATGAAATCTTCATTTGAAATTTTCCAAGCCACAGAAGCCGATGGAAAAGTTCCCCATTTATTGTTTTCTCCAAAACGGCTTGAACCATCTCGTCGCACTGTTGCAGTCAACAAATATTTTCCGTCATAAGAATAATTTGCACGAGCATAAAACGAAACCAAGTTCGATTTTCCTTTATACGAATAAACATCTCCTAAACGATATTTATATCCTGCACCTAAGTTGTTGTAGCTAAAAGCATCCGTTACAAAACCGCTTCTTTGCGCTCCAAATCCTTCGTAAATATTTTCTAAATAAGAATATCCCGCTAATGCACTAATATTATGTTTATCGATTACTTTGTTGTAATTCACATAAAGTTCGCCTTGTGCATTTGTATATTCTGCGTATGTTCTTTGTGCGTAACCGCCTTCTGTTGATCCTTCTAAAACTGCATAACTTGGCTTGTAAGTACCTCCTTTAACCGCATTATGTTCTAAAGAAATATTAGCTACAGCCAAGAAATCATTTAAGAATTTAACTTCAGTTTTGAAGTAACCTAAAAGTCTGTGTCTTTCATTGTCAACCGTTCTATTAGTTAAAATTTCAACTGGGTTGTAATAAAGATTACCTGCGACAGAAGAAAATTCACCTGATGGTGTATAAACTGGAATTGTTGGGTTTAAGTTGTATGCGTTTTCAAAAATTCTGTAGTCAATTGGGTGCCATTTGTCAATATTTGCAAACAATCCCGTATCAAATTTTACATCTTTGTTGTCGCCAAGATATTGATAAGCTGTAACGTTTCCGCTAAGTCTTTCTAAACCAGAATTTTTAATAACGCCTTCATTATTCAAGTATGAAAGTGAAGTTCTAAAACCGCTGTCGGCTTTACCAGAATTGATTGTCAAAGTATGTGACTGAGAAATTGCAGTTTGCTCAATTGCTTTTTGCCAGTTTGTGTTTGCTCCATAATCAACTGCATCCTTATTTCCTGAAGTACGAACATAATTTCTCCATTGATTTGCTGACAAAAGATCTAAATTGTCATTTACATAACCAATGCTTGATAAACCGCTGTACGTAACCGAAACACCTTTTGTTCCTGATTTTGTCGTAATAATGATAACTCCATTTGCTCCTCTAGAACCATAAATAGCTGTTGCTGAAGCATCTTTAAGAACATCAACTGTTTTAATATCTGAAGGTTGAACGATGTTGATATCAACACCCGCGATTCCGTCAACAACAATTAAAGGATTGTTGCTTGCTGTCAAAGAAGTTCCTCCACGCAAACGCAATGTAGAACCTGCAGCGGGATCTCCCGAAGGACGAATAATAGTCAATCCAGCAACTTTTCCTTGCAAAACCTGCTCTGTTGATGAAATGGTTCCTTTTAATAAATCATCGGCTTTTACAGTAGAAATTGCCCCTGTCAAATCTGATTTTTTTTGTGTTCCATAACCAACCGCTACAACTTGAACTTCAGCCAATTGATAGCCGTCATTTTGCAAGCGAACATCAATGTTTTTTGTAGCCGAAGTGATTTGGATTTTCTGATTTGTTGATCCAATAAATGAAACTTCGATTGAACCTCCTACGGCTACCGTCAAAGTAAATTTCCCGTCAAAATCTGTTGTGGTAGCATTTTTTGTTCCCACCTCAATTACCGAAGCCCCTGGCAATACAGTGCCTGTATTGTCATACACAGTTCCCGAGATCTGCTTTTTTTCTTGAGCAAACATTCCTGCCGAAAGAAAAAGCATGAAAATCATGAATACTGCAGTTTTAGTAGTCCACATTTGATGCAGGACTATTTTTTTATTTTTACTATTCATTAGAATTGATGTTTTAATTTGATAGTGAATTATTTGTCTAAAGTTTTAAGAGGTATTTTGGCATCTGAGATTGTTTTGTCTTTATTATCTTTTACCAAAACATGAATCTCGCTTAAACCTTGTACACCATTTAATTCTGAAACTAAATTGACAAATCCTTTTATCTCGGCCGTGTTTCCAGCAAACTCACCAGAAATCACTTTGCTTCCCGCTGTAATTGTGTAGATTAATTTGTTTACACCCGGCTCATTATTTTTTCTAGACATTCCAAGGAAATCTTTTTGACTGATTGCCGTCGGAAAATAACTGAAACTTGGCGGTGGTGGCGGAATAAATTCACCTGCATAAATAATTTGGTCACCCGAATTCGTTGTCCAATCTTTTGCTACCATTAAAAAAGTGATGTTTTCCATCACAAAACCAGCTGGTGGATTGTAATATTCTTGCGGAATCAAATCCATTCTGTAGAAACCATTTCCAAGATCTTTCAATTTTGTTTTTTCAGATACTTCTGGAATCCAAGCTTGATATTCTTGCAAAACTGCCCAATTGTTTAAACCGCTATGAAAGTGAACACTCGGAACTCCTGCAAAACCATCCTTTAAATTAGAATTGAATAAAATACTAACTGGCTTGTCAATCAAAGGTTTTGTTGGATAGGATCTAATAAGCTCATTTGCCGTATAAAATGATGAGAAATCAGTATAAGGCATATTGGCAACATCAGTTTGTTTTGATCCGTTTTTGTTTTTCAAACGAAACCAAAACCCAGCGCTTGCTGCAATTTGTTCTGGAGTTTGAGAAAAATAAACTGTTGGTGTCAAGGTAAAACTCCAAACTTTATTTCCTTCATATTTAAGTTTGGCAAAATCTGAAGAGTTTTCCCAATGTCCAGCATCCGGCTCAGTTGGCGACCAAATCCAGATATAAACATCTTCCGTCTCTGCAAATGTGGTTCCCGAAAGATCAAAGTACCACGTCACTTTTTCATCATATTTGTACACTACAGGAAATGATGACATACTGCCAACGGCTCCAGCGGCTTCTTGTGCCTGCATAAAATTAGGAGCCATCAAAAGGGCAAGTAAAATTGTATATATAAATTTTTTCATATTACTTTTTATTTAATAGCACTTAATTTAAACACATAAGACACAAACGCAGAACCTCCAGAAAAACGAGTTAATTGAAACTCCATTTCGTCGCTGTTTCCTGGAACTGATGACAATTTTAATTCATCTGTCTTTTGCGTTTTTTGCGCATCACTAAACAAATAGATTTTTGTTACGCCAAGATTTGTAGGCTGGAAATCTGAGCTTAAAGCCCAATATCCTTTTGGCGCAAATAATGGAGGTACATTTCCTGTTACCTCATAACTTGTAGGCTGGTTCTTTTCATCTACGTTGAATTTAATTTTAAAATCTTCGTAGTTAAAATACGTGCTCAAGTTTTCTTCGCTTGGATCGATCTTGTTTGCTTTCGCAACTTCATCAACCATTTTCAAGTTTGTCAATCCCCAATTTCCATTTACTTTCTCATAAAGGGTAATCGGATCAACGTAGCTTCCGTCGTCTGTATTATCACAGCCAGTGGCCATTAAACCCATAACAACAGCTAACCAATAAATACTTTTACATCTCATAAATTTGTGGTTTGTTTGTTAGTTTTTCTGTCTCGTAAAAGACATGACGAAACTAGATGTTAAATAAATCTAAAAAAAAATGTCTGATAAAAATCAAGATATAATTGAAAGATTTTAAAACATAACTACCTGTAAATAAATAAATTAACTATTTTTGACGATTCAAAAAATCAAGATGCTGTTTAGAAGAAAATGAGCTTAAAAATGATGGTAAATATGACAATATGGAAATTAAACCGGATATTTTTTTCGGTATGCATATATATAATTGGTTTTTATTGTATAATTGCAAATAATTTGACAGCTTTTAACATTTATGTCTTATTTTTGGATGCTCAACCTAAATTTATAGCTTTGTTTTAACAAAGTTTTCAAGATCTAAAAGTTGTTTCATAAGCCCGCTCAAGCTTATTCCGAATTAAAAAACGAATTAACTCGACAAACCAAAAAAGATTTTTTTTTACCCTAAACCAACACAAAACCATGCAAAGAATTTTAATTCTATGTTTTCTTATTGCAGGTTTTTCTCTCGCTGCGAAAGAGACAAATCCTGTTTTAGAAGAATTAGATAAAACGCTTCTCAAAAAAGACGTTTATTTGAAGCAGAAGTATCGAAAGATTGAGGCTTTAAAACGAAACGTTTCAAAATATACGGTGAGCCAAAACAGCGAAGGCCTTTACAATACTTATATGTCGTTATTTGATGAATACAAATCGTTTAAATATGATTCGGCATATTATTATTTAGAAGAAGCCAAAATCAAGGCGATTGTTTTGAAAGATCCAAAATTTTTGGCCAAAAGCCGAATTAAAGAAGGTTTCGTACTTCTTTCATCTGGATTGTTTAAAGAAGCCATTGACACTTTGAATGTTGTCGACGACCAAAAATTGGATATCAAAAACAAGTTTGAATATTACAATATCAAAGCGCGAGCTTATTACGATTTAGCCGATTATAATAAAGATCAGCGATTTAATATTCATTATGTACAGCAAGGAAATCATTTTCTTAAGAAAGCTTTAGAATTAATTGGAACCAACAGCAATGAATATTGGGCTGCCGAAAGTTTGAAAAGATTAAAACAACAGGATTGGCGCGGTGCCGAATTTGCTTTCAGTTATTGGATCAACAATTACAATCTTCCGCCAGATTATTACGGAATCGCGACTTCAAGTCTTGGCTATATTTATTCGGAAAGAGGTTATACCAAAAAAGCCATTGAGTACTTAGCTTTAGCAGCAATTGCCGACGTAAAAAATGCCACAAAAGAAACCGTCGCGCTTCGAAATTTAGCCAATGAGCTTTTTAAAATGGGGTATTTGGACAAAGCAAATGAATACATCAACATTGCAATGGACGATGCAACTTTCTATAATGCTAGACATCGAAAAATTGAGATTTCGTCGATTTTGCCTATTATAGAAAAAGCGCAACTAAATAATGTAAAGGAGAAAAATGACAAGCTGGAGCGAATTATAATTCTGCTTACGATTTTGACTTTTATTATTGTTTTGTTCTCTGTTATTATTTTCAAACAATTAAAAGAGAGAAATAAAGCGCGTAAAATAATGGCTTCATCGTATGCGCAACTTCAGGAAATGAATATTAGCTTAAGCGAAGCAAATGCTATCAAGGAGGAATATATTACGTATTTTATCAAAGCAACTTCGGCGTTCATCAACAAAATTGACCACATTCAGAAAAGTACTTTGCATAAAATCATTACCAAGAAAACAGATGAAGTTATTGCGAGTTTAAAACGCTATAATGTGAAAGAAGAACGCGAAAACTTGTTCCATCAATTTGACGAAATTTTCTTGAAATTGTTCCCAACTTTTGTGACCGATTTCAATAATTTGTTCCCGAATGATCATAAATGTATTGTCAAAAAAGGCGAACTTTTGAACACCGAACTAAGGATTTTTGCGCTCTACCGATTAGGAATTCAAGATAGCAATCAAATGGCGGAATTCCTAGAACTTTCTGTAGCTACCATTTACACGTACAAAACCAGAATCAAAAGTAAATCTGATTTTAAAGATACTTTTGAAGAAAAAATTATGGCGATTAAAACTATTTAGTTTTAAGGTTCTAAGATACTGAGATGCTAAGGTGCTAAGTTTATTAGGCAATTTTGTCATTTCGACGAAGGAGAAATCGCACGCGTGCATCGACAGAGATTAGCAACAATTTTTTGCGGAATTTCTAGTGCGATTTCTCCTTCGTCGAAATGGCAAACTAATGTGAAAAAATATCTTCACTCCACAGTTTCCAACTGCAAAATCATATTTTGATAATACTTACTAAGCGAAAACAATTGCTCGGCAAAAATCATTATCGCAAGCGGAATAAAGAAAAATACCGTCAAATTTTCTTCATATAAAAAGAAAGTCGTAATCATGAGAATTCGGGCATATTCGAGATAATAAATCCATTTGCGCTGTTCTAGCAAAGCCCCGCAATTGATTAAAGTGATTATGATGACAGACAAAACAAAAATCTTATCTAATACATTTAGCAAATCAAAATAATAGGTAAAAGCGGTTAAGATTAAAGTGCAGATTCCTAGCTGAATATAAAGATAATTACGGAATCGCAAACGCTGATTCGGGTTGCTTTTGTCTTGCAGAAAACGCTTTTCTAATATCGGGCGAATGTCTTGATCCATATTGGCAGGACTTCCAAAAACAGCTTTCCATCTTGCTTTAAATCCTTTTGAGCGTTTCCATAATTCATAAATCTCAAAATAATAATGAAAATGTTGCCAAAGAAAACTGTAGCTTTTTAATGGATGCGTCAAGCCATATTTCGGTTTCTCTTCTTCTTCCTGAAAAGTTCCAAAAAGCCGATCCCAAAACGTGAACATATCGCCATAATTTTTGTCCAAATACTTTTCATCAGATGCATGATGAACCCCATGAACAGAAGGTGTTACAAAAACATATTCCAGCCATTTTATTCTGCCAATTACCTGCGTATGCGTGAAAAAAGAATAGGCGCCATGAACAACGAGCATTGTAATTACCATTGTAGGATGAAAACCAATAAAAGGAAGAATACACCAAAACCCTGTTCTTATTATGGCTTGAAAAGTAGTGATTCTGGCTGCGGCGGTAAAATTGAATTCCTCGCTATGATGATGCACAATATGTGCAGCCCAGAAAAAATTGACTTCGTGCCCTAATCTGTGATACCAATACCAAACAAAATCGGTTGCAAGAATAAGCGCCAACCAAACAAAAACATTGCTTGGAATATCAAAAAGCCTATAATTATTATAAATGAAATAATACAGCTGGTAAAAACTCGCCGCAATAAATAAATTAATTAAACGCTCTGCAATACCAATACTGATATTTGAAACCGAACTTTCATAATTGAAAATATCTGGCTTTTTTTTGCGCTGTGCCAATTTGTACTCTAAAAACAAAAACAGAAAAAAAGCAGGCATTGCAAAAGCAAGAAAATTAATGTGTTCCATTGTTTGAAATTTCTTTTTATTCTAAAAAACTAAACTACAATTCATTATAAAACTAAAAGATAAAGACGTTTTCTTCTGTCGATCCACTTTTCTAAATGATATCAACTATTGAAAACGACCTTTATCTTTACAACCAAATCTTTAATTTTGTTTAAATTTTGGAGCTTCTAACGCTACTTCTTTTACAGATTGTGTTTCGGCAACTTTTTGCAACGCAAGAATATAAGCCGCAATTCTTGGCGTAACATTATGTTTTATTGCTGTCCTGAAAACCGTTTCAAAACCTTTTTCTAAAATATCTTCCAAACGCGTATTGATCTGGTGAATTCTCCAAGATTCTAAAAGTGAATTCTGAAGCCATTCAAAATACGAAACCGTCACACCACCTGCATTTGCTAAAATATCCGGAACAACCAAAACATTGTTTTCATGCAGAATTGTATCCGCATCAGATGAAACTGGGCCATTGGCACCTTCCACAATAATTTTGGCACGAATAGCTGCCGCATTTTGTTGCGTAATAACATCTTCTTTTGCAGCCGGAATCAAAACATCAACATCCAAAAGCAATAATTCTTCATGTTTTATGGCAACCGAATTTGGATATCCTTTTATGCTTTTGTTATTTAAATTATAATACAAAATCAATTCAGGAATATTCAGCCCTTCAGGATTATAAAAAGCTTCATTAACATCACTTACAGCCACAATTTTTAATCCTTTTTCAAATAAAAACAAAGCCGAATGCAGGCCAACATTTCCAAAACCTTGAATCGCAACCGTTGATCTGGCAGGTCTCAATTTTAATTTTTGAAGCGCCAATAAAGTGATGATGCTCACGCCTCTCCCTGTTGCTTCTACTCTGCCTAATGATCCGCCAGAATGCAAATGCTTTCCGGTAACTACGGCATGAATTGTTTTGCCATGAACTATTGAAAATTCATCCATCAACCAGCCCATTTCATCTGGACCAGTTCCCATATCTGGAGCCGGAACATCTTTTTCAGGACCAAAAATATCGGATAATGCTTTTGTGTAAGCTCTTGTTATTCTTTCTAATTCGGTTTTAGAAAGTGTTTTTGGGTCACAAATAATACCGCCTTTTGCTCCTCCAAAGGGAATTCCCGTCACAGCCGATTTCCAAGTCATCCACGCCGCTAAAGCTTTCACTTCGTCAAGATTTACGGCGGTATCGTATCGAATTCCTCCTTTTGAAGGTCCTAATGCCGTGTTATGAATTACGCGATATCCTTCAAAATTTTGTTGTTTTCCATTGTCTAATGTTATTGAAAAATTCACCACAATTTGTTTTTCAGGACGCTGCAGTTTCAGCCTTATAGATTCTTCTAAATTTAAAATATCGGCTGCTATATTAAAACGATCAATCATCGATTGAAACGGATTCTGTTTTATAATTTCTGAACTCATCTTTTTAAGTTTTAAAATGTTAGTTTTTGATTTGGGGCATCAAATTAAATTCTCGTGAAATAAAATCGGCAGTAGCTGCAGGTACAACACGGAATTTTCATCAAGCAACAAGGCATCATAATATTAGTGTTTCGATTTGATCTCATATTTATGGTTATTAACAGTTCTAAAAAAAAGCCTTTCATTGGTGCATGAAAGGCTAAAAAAAAAAAATAACTAACAAGTACTTTCTCTATTAACGCCATTTCATCGCATAGTTTGACATGCAGCACATCGTCAAGCTGCACATAAAAGCGATGATATTTAGACTATAGTTTTTCATTGTTGAAGCAAATTTATAAATATATTTTATAAATTCTATCGAATTAGTAGAGTTAATTTCAAAAAATTTTGAAATTATTTTTAAAACACTTGTAAATTAAGGATTTACGGATTAAAAAAAATTAGCTTAATTGCGATAAAACAATAAAAATAATCGCGATTAAAGCCAAAGCAATACCCAGAAAGTTGATTTTTGATAATTTTTCTTTGAAAAAAAGTAGACCAACGACACTTCCTAATACTATTACCCCCATATTCATTCCGGCAAAAACTGTCGATGGATTTTCGGCGAAAGCTTTATGCGCTTTTAAATAAAATAAGATGTTTCCGAAATTAAATATCCCAACCAAAGCTCCAAAAAGAATATTTTTTGATTGAAGTTTTACCTTTTTCAGCACCACATCATAAACAACAATCATCAAAGAAACGGCCAAAGAAATATCAAAAACCATAAATAAAGAAGTTGTGTATGGTAAAGCGGTAAAAAGCGCAATTTGCTTAAAAAGAATATCGATAATTCCGAAACCTAGAAATACTGCCACAGGATAAATCCATTTGTTTTGATCATTTGAAGTTTGCTTTTTCAAAATCAACAATAGTGCTATAAACCCGATTATCAATCCAATGACTTTATAAGAATTAAATTCTTCTTTAAAAATAAGCCAAGCAGCGATTATAGGAATAAAAAGCGACAAACGTTGTGCAGCATCGGTCTTTACGATTCCCATGTGCTTAATTGACGAAAATAGAAACAAAAAAACAATTGGCAACAAAACGCCAACCGCTGCGTAAATACCCCAAGGCGCATCTGTATGAACAACAGTTAAATCCGGACTAAAAGTTAAGTAACAAAGCAATAATGCTGTTACATAATTGAATGTAATAATCTGAATTGCATTAGCTTTATAATTGCGTGTTATTTTGAAGATTACTCCAACAGTGACACTGCACAAAATACTTAAAATAAGAAATAGCATAGAGATAAATTTGGAAAACAAAAATACGATTAAAAAAAGAAACCCGACACGTTTTTGAAACCTGTCGGGTTTAAAGTTTAAAATCTTTAAAAACTATAATTTACTAATATAACTTCCGTACATATCTTTAAATTGATGTCCAGTTGCAAATCGATCTTTGCTTAATTTTTTATATTCTACCAATGCCCATAAGACAAATTCTTTTACGAAGTAAAGATCTTTTTTATCTAATTGTGGCTGATACTTTTTCAATAAAACATCCAAAGGTGCAACTTCATCTAAAATCGCTTTATATTCTTTGTCTGATGCATCATCAAGTAATTCAAATCCGCTTTCTGCAAAAAACCATTCGATCAAATCAGAATATGGCGTTTTTTCTCCTGGCTTTTCTAATTTCTCAATTTTAGGGAAATAATTTGGAAATAAAGTTCGGATTGCTGAGCCAATTAAATATTGCGCCACAACAGCTGCTCCCTCTTGCTCTCCTTCGTAAACCAACTCTACTTTACCTGTGATTGCTGGAATAATTCCCATAAAGTCAGACAAACGTAAAACTGTTTTATCAGCTCCTGATTTTAAAGCGCGACGTTCTGCGGTACTTATCAAGTTCTCAAAAGCCGTGATACTCATTCTGGCACTTACACCACTTTTGTTGTCGATATATTCACTTTCACGAGCTTCAAAACTAATTTGTTCTAAAATATCTCTTGCCAAACTTGGCACATAAACCACTTCGCTTTGACTTTCGTCTAATTTTGCTTCTTGTTCTGTAATTGTTCTTGCAATTTCAACATTTTCAGGATAATGCGTCAAAATCTGAGAACCAATTCTGTCTTTTAAAGGTGTTACAATACTTCCACGATTTGTATAATCTTCTGGATTTGCTGTAAAAACGAATTGCATATCCAATGGCATTCTCAATTTAAATCCGCGGATTTGAATGTCGCCTTCTTGCAAAATATTAAATAAGGCAACTTGAATTCTAGCTTGTAAATCTGGCAATTCATTGATTACGAAAATGCAACGGTTTGCTCTCGGAATCATTCCGAAGTGAATTACGCGATCATCAGCATACGATAATTTCAAATTTGCTGCTTTTATAGGGTCAACATCTCCAATTAAATCGGCAACCGTAACATCTGGAGTGGCTAATTTTTCGAAGAAGCGTTCATTTCTATGCAACCAAGAAATGGGTGTTTCATCGCCTTTTTCAGCGATTAAATCTTTAGCAAAACGCGAAATCGGATTCAAGGGATCATCATTAATTTCTGACCCCGCCACAAACGGAATATATTCATCCAGCAATTCAACCATTTTACGCGCCAAACGCGTTTTTGCCTGTCCGCGAAGTCCTAGTAAATTAATGTTATGACGAGAAAGAATGGCGCGTTCTAATTCTGGAATTACCGTATTTTCAAATCCGTGGACACCTTCAAAAACCGGTTTTCCAGATTTGATTTTCTCACGAAGATTGTTACGTAATTCGTCTTTAATGCTTGTACTTTTATATCCAGAGGCTTTTAACTGACCTAATGTTTTTATATTGTTTATTTCCATTTTATTGAAATATATAATTTTGAATTGATTTTGTTTTTGATGTTGATACCAATATTGTGTCATCTCTGTGTGTTAGACGCACAGCAGTGCGTCTCTACGATATGCGTTGCGTTTATTCAGGCGCAAAGAAACCTTAGCATCTTGGAACCTTAGCAACTTAGAACCTTTTTTTAACGAACTCGTTTCTTCCTATTCGTTTCATAATCCTCAAAAATCATTTCACCAAGACCTTTCAATCCTGTATAAAATGCTTTTCCTTGATTTGCTTCTGTAAAATGATTCACAAAACGTTGTAAATAAGGATCATTAGCAATCATAAAAGTCGTAATCGGGATATGGAGTTTTCTGGCTTGTTGCGCTTGCGTATAACATTTGTCTACAATATATTGATCAAGGCCATTACTGTTCATATAATAGGAACCGTCACGCTCGCGCACGCAACTTGGTTTTCCATCGGTAATCATAAAAATTTGCTTGTTGGTATTCCGTTTTCTGCGTAAAATATCCATTGCAAGTTGAAGTCCGGCAACCGTATTGGTGTGATATGGGCCAACTTGCAAATAAGGCAAATCTTTAATTGGAATCGTCCAAGCATCATTTCCGAAAACCAAGATATCAAGCGTATCTTTTGGATAACGCGTTGTTATTAATTCTGCCAAAGCCATTGCGACTTTTTTGGCCGGAGTGATTCGGTCCTCACCATACAAAATCATACTGTGGCTTATGTCGATCATCAAAACCGTACTCATCTGCGCTTTGTATTGCGTTTCTTCAACAACCAAATCATTTTCGGTAAGCATAAAACTCTCAACGCCATTATTGATTTGAGCATTTCGAAGGCTTTCTGTCAATGAAATTCTTTCTAAACCATCGCCAAAATTAAACTCACGGAATTCCCCCGTATGTTCATCGCCATTTCCGGCATGTTTTGTTTTGTGGTTTCCGTTTCCGGAACGTTTTAAATTTCCGAAAATTTGGTCTAAAGCTTGCTGACGAATCGCTCTTTCTGTTTTTGCCGTGATGCCAAAACCATTTGAGCCGTCTTCTTTAACTTCGTCTTTTATGTAACCTTTCTTTTTTAAATCTTCGATAAAATCATCGATAGTGTAGTTCTCGTCGGTCAGTTTATATTCTTTGTCCAACTCACGAAGCCAGCTGATTGCTTCATCAAAATCCCCCGAAGTATGGGTGATCAGCTCTTTAAAAATGCCAAATAGTTTCTCAAACGGAGACTGAAATGGGGCTTCGTACGACTTAAAATAAAAACCTTTTTTAAATTCGTTTTTCATAATTTTAAAATTACGGTTTTTTAGAATTACGAAAAACGAATCGTTTATTAATTTTTAGTTAAAATATTCAACCAAAATCAAGGGCTAACAGTGTTAGATATAATAATTATTCAAACTTTCCGTCAACGTAATACCATGCATCATTTTCAAATTTAAAAGTCGAAAATTCGTAATGCGTTTGCGGTTTTTGATTGGCGTCTAAAAAATAAGCTTTGAATTCTACTGTATTTTCAGCAAAACTCAAAATTTCTAATTTCTGCCATTTATTTGCCGTCGCCCATTTCAGAATTTCAGCTTTTGAGTAATATTTTCTTTCAGAAATATAAGTGGTTTCCAAAAGATAGTCAGCATTATGCGTCGCGTATGCCGAATATCGCGAACGCATCAAAGCCAATGCTGATGGTGCTTTTTGATTATGCTGAAGATACAATCCGCAACAATTTTCAAAAAGCAATCCTGTGTCGCAAAAACATCTATGACTCGTCATCGACTGCTTCTTCTCCATTTATTTTTACATGAAGCTGATTCAGCAATACTTGATATCTGCTGATTTCCCTTACTTCTTCATCTTCTTCAGCAAAATCAATCATTTCGTCTAAAGTTTCGCTAACTTCAAGCAATTTGTTATTTGCTTCTCTGTCGTTTTTTGCCGCAATTAAATCAATGATTTCTTGCACTCTTGGTTTTAATTCTTCGAATTTACTATTCATTTGTTTTTTTTGTTTCAGGTTTCAGGTTTCAAGTTTCACGTTTCACGTTCGTCGCGTCAACTTGCAACCTGAAACTTGAAACTATATTTTACTCTTCGTTTTTACTTTCGTTGAACTTTTTCATTATTTCTTTAAGCTTTTCTTTGCGCGAAAGCTCAGCTTGTTTTGCTTTTGCTTGGGCTTTGTGCAATTTATCATTGTGCTTTTTGATGTTCCTTTCGTTATTGCGTCCCATATATTTCTCTTTTAATTTCTTCTAAACTTTTTTCTGTAAAAATCAATTCGGTTATGATTTGCTTTCTTAAATCATCAATATCATCATAATCGAAATGTTTTGCCCAAGAGGTAAGTTGTTGCAGATTCCGAACTTGTTTTAATCTTTTTTGGGTTTCAAAACTCGTTCTTAAAATCGCTTTTCCATCATATTCCGGATTATTTTTATGCTGGTAATTCGCTAAATTTTTATCAAAATAAGCCTCAATATAATAGAGTTTCTCTTCGGCGTTATCAGGATAAAATTCGTTCCATTTTGCAAAACCAATTTTCGTTTTCGATTCGGTTTCCGGATCAAGTGCAATCAAGCGCCATTTGCTGTTTGCCAATCTTCCCCAATGGTTCGAAACTCGGTACATTCCCTCTTCTGTATAATAATAAGCGCTTCCAGCTTTGCTTTCGAATTGCTTTTTCAAACCTTCAATTTTATCTGAAAGCACTTCATGAAAAGCACAAAATGTATTTTTAAAAGAATTTGGATGTGGTTTAAAATTTTTCTGCATGTGCAAATATACTCAGATTACCGCGAACTCCCTAAACCAGACCTAAATTGCTTACCTTTGCACTTTAATTATTAAATAAAAAATCATGTCTAAAGATTCACAACAAAAAATGCCGCAAAAAGGAGTTTTTACCGGTATTATCGAAAAAGATGAAAACAACAATTATTTCTGCGGAGAATATCTTTTAGACTATAAAATGGTTCAGAGCAATTTTAAGGTTGGTGATTGGGTTACGATTAAATCTGTAATCGAAAACCCAAGCGACATCAGCTTCAAGCAATATCCTAAAAAATCAAGAAACTTCGATAAGGCGAATCATAAACCAGAATAATTTAGTTTGTTTCACGTTGCTTTTTGGGCTGTTTTTTAACCGCAAAGTGCGCAAAGGTTTACACAAAGCACGCAAATATTTTTCTGCAATAAACTTAATAAAAATGCAAAAGTTCGCAAAGCTGTATAAACACAAAGCTTTGCGAACTTTTTATTTAGCATTCTTAGACTTCCAATTAAAAAGTCTTTGCGTGCTTTGCGGTAAAAAAACATCCCAGTTAACGTTTTAATAAAGTAACTTTTCTGAATATTTTTTGGATGAAAACGGAAAACTTAAAAAAAAGTGTACCTTTGCAAAAAATTTGTCGATTTGAACTAATTAATATCGATTTCAAACTAATAGACAAGTAGTTACCTTTTATTTATGAAAAAAATAGTTGAATACCGTAAGTTACTAAACGTAGAGAAAACTGCAGAGTTAAAAGATTTAAAAACAATTTATCGTAATGCGATGAAAGAATCTCATCCTGATAAATTTGTTGGAAACGAAGCTGGTTTAAAAGAGGCAGAAGAAAAAAGCAAAACGATCATTGAAGCTTACCACTTTTTAGTAAGTATTCACCCTGATACTATCAAACTTAATTTACCTGAATACACAGAAACAATTTCAACTTGCTCTATCACAGATTTCAAATTTGTTGAAGGCCGTTTAATTATTGATTTCTCAAACGGAAGTGTTTACGAATACATCAGTGTACCAAAAGCAACTTATGTGAAAATGGTAAATGCAGATTCTCCAGCTAGATTTGCAAAAAGACATATCTTGAACGCTTTTACTTGGAGAAAGAAAACAAACCAAGAATAGTTTTTACATCAAAAATATACCTAGAAGCACTCTTACAACAGAGTGCTTTTTTTATGCCCAAAAAATGCTAAATTGTTTATTTTCATTCAAAATAAAGAGACAATTAATAGTTTCAAATCATATAAAACCACCAAAACACTTGATTTTAGGGGCTTTAAGACCTAAAAAACTATAACAAAATTTTAGGTTACAAAATTCTTGATGTTCTATATTTTTAAATACTTTTGTTGCACAAATCAATTAACTAATTAATTTTTATAATGAAAAAAATATTTTTTTTACTTACAGCTTCTGTAGCAATTATTTCATGCAGCAAAGTTAAAGACGGAGAGTATCTAATTACAGGAACTGCAACAGGAATTGCAAACGGAAAAACAATCATTCTTCAAGGTCAAGATCCAGTTACAAAAATGACTGTTGCTCTAGATACAGTAAAAGTTGAAAACGGAAAATTTGAAATAAAAGGAAAAGTAGCTGAACCAGCTTTCCATACTTTAATTCTTCAAGATGCTAATGCTCCAATTCCATTTATCTTAGAAACTGGAGAAATTGCAATTGCAATCGATAAAGACAGCATCCACAAATCTAAAATCTCTGGAACTTACAACAACGAAGAGTTTGTAAAATTCCAAGAAGAACTTAACAAAACTTCTAAGAGATTAATGGATTTCCAAAAAAACAACACTGCTAAAATGCAACAAGCTCAACAAGCTCAAGATACAGCAACTATCAACAGCTTGATGAAACAATATATGGAAATTCAAACTGAGGTTCAAAATGACACAAAAAAGAAATATGTTACTTATGCTGAATCTCACCCAAAATCATTCATTTCTGCGTTAATCGTAAAAGGAATGTCTGAAGACCCAACTGCTGATGCTAAAAAAGTGGAAAGCATTTATAACTCTTTAGATGAGTCAGTAAAAAATACTACTCCTGGAAAAGAAGCAAAAACAAAAATTGGTCAAGCAAAATTACCAACTGTAGGTGCATCAGCATCTCCAGTAGGTAGCGCTAAATGAAGAGCAGATTTTTCGGCTCCTAATCCAGAAGGAAAAATGGTTTCGCTTAAAGAAAGTTTAGGCAAAGTGACCATCGTTGATTTTTGGGCTTCATGGTGCGGACCATGCCGCAAAGAAAATCCAAATGTAGTTGCGATTTACAAAGAATTGCATTCAAAAGGATTAAACATTGTTGGTGTATCATTAGATAAAGAAGCGAGCAAGTGGAAAGAAGCTATCGCAAAAGATGGATTAACTTGGACACATGTTTCAAACTTGAAATTTTGGGACGAACCAATTGCAGCGCAATATCATGTTGAATCAATTCCTGCAACTTTTATTCTTGATGCATCAGGAAAAGTAGTAGCTCAGGATTTAAGAGGTCCAGAATTGAGAGCAAAAATTATAGAGCTTTTGGCTAAATAATTCCAAATACTTAGAATAAAAAAATCTCCCTAGTGGAGATTTTTTTTTGCACAACATCTAAATTTTAAATCCAACATTTTTTAAGCTAAAAAAAAATTGGATATAATTTCTTCAAAAGATTTATTTTTTCATCAATAAAAGCAGTGGTTGACGACTTTTTCAAATCGCAAATCAGAGCTGAAATTCACAAATTCAACGAAAGAATATTCTTATTTTTTGAAATAAATAAAAAAAACTTCAAAATAGATGTTTTTTATTTTATTCAATTCCAATGAATTAAAAAATAACTTTAAAATAACTTAAAATTTCCTGCTTTTTTTGTTTGGAAATGTAGAAAGAGTTCCTATCTTTGCCACCGCTTAGAACAACAAAGCACAACAATGCTGAGATCGGGGAGATACTCAAGCGGCCAACGAGGGCAGACTGTAAATCTGCTGTGTGAACTTCGCAGGTTCGAATCCTGCTCTCCCCACAAAAAAGGTAAAGCCTGCAAATCGTAAGATTCGCAGGCTTTTTTGTTTTACTACACTTTTCTTTTTTTAAAACTGCACAAAAAATTATGAAAGAACTTTTTGTTTGTTTTTCACCTAACGATAAACTTTGGTTTATCTCTTAATTTTTAATTAGTACTTTTTCATGGAAGAATGGCCATTTTCTGATTCAGCATGAATTTGATGCTTTTCAGATTTCCCAAAGTATCTTTTTTAACCTCCAGTGGATTGCCTTCTATTTTCTGATAAAGCAAGCGTTCTTTTTTCGAAAGTAATTCCAATGTTTCAAATGAGATTAATTTTCCTGGAATAACAGCACCAATCCAATTTGGGTCTGGCTTTTGGTTCCATGTTATTCGTATAAGCTTCTCGCCTATCCTCATAACAGAATCATTATCCGTAATTCTTTCAATGGCTTTTTGATTTCCGTACAGCACAGATGTGGTCTGTTTTTTAGTATTGATCGAAGAATTAATAACCATCAAACCGGCTACCTTATCTTTTAATTGATCTGGTAAAGAAGCCTCTTCGTTATGAACATTTTGATTTGTTTTATCGGAACATCCTAAAAGGAAAAACAAAGAAATAAGTGTTGTAAAATAATATATTGCTTTCATGTTATTGTTGTATTGGAAGAGTAAATACGTAATCATTTTTTTTCATGGGCTGGTGGCAGTTCATGCATTCTATTACAAAATCAGCCCTTTTCCCATACGGAATTAATTCTGTGGTTTTGAATCGTGCAAATCCCCAGCCATAGGTTTTCTCATACTTCTGATCGTCTTTAATCATATATTCAACTTGCTTAAAAGCTCCCTGGGAAATATTCCCATCTACATCCTCAATTTCATCATACGCCGCTTTTGCTAAAATAGTTCCGTTTGGCCACGGATTTGTTTTTTTATCTTTTATGGCTTTAACTGCAATGTCATTCCCATAAATAATACGCATTGTTCCGTTGTCGAGGCGCTGGGTTGTACTTACTACAGCCCATTTTTTATAATCATCGATATAACCAATTCCGTTAATTGTTTGTGGATTTTTTGTTACGCTTTGCTTTTCCTTTAATGCATTAGTTTGATCTTTTAGAGCATTAATTTTTGCAGTATCTTGAGGAATATTATTCACTCTTAAACTCCAAATGTATTTTTTAAGTACATTCAGATCTTCCTGAGATATTTTCGCTTTTAGATGCACCATCGTATAACTGCTCAACGGCATTGCTCCTTGTGCAATTTGATTGACAGATTCCCAAAGTTTTGCTTTCTGGTCTGCAGGAGCTAATTTGTCCCATTCTGAAAAATTAAGCCCTTGCCTTCCATCTTTGACGTGCTGTGCCACGAGCCAATAAGCTGGAGCAATTTTATCATACCAGGTCAATTGGGTTTCGTTGGAATGGCAATCGTAACAAGAATTTTTAAGAATCGTCTGGACTTCATGCGGCACTTTTAGCTCTCCTGTTACAGGTGGATTTGTAATTTCCGGACGTACGAATTGCATTCCAATTAATAATGCGAGTACAATTACAAGCAAAATTAAAAATGTTTTTTTCCTGTTCTTTTTTTGTTTTTCCATACTGCTTTTTTTAAATCAATTTTATCTTTTTCTAAAAATGAACTTCATTTCTACTTAAGAAAATCAGGAACTAAAAAATATAAATTGTGGTGTTCTGAAATTTTCTAACACAAAGGAAAGCCTGCAGGGCTATTAAGATTAAAGAAAAAAGTGCGAAAGGGAAAAAAAGAACTTAAAAGGGAATAAAAAATAGTTGAACGAATATCGACACATCTTAAAAAAGTCTAATGAATCAATTCTTTTTAATTTTAAAAAATATCTTCTGTAGAATCACCCTTTTCAAATCAGATTATTACTTAAATTTGACTTGCCTATTCAAAAATTTCCCATGAAAAAAGACAAGCTTTATCTTTTTACATTTTTATCATTAGTTCTAATTGTATACATCTGTGGTTATTTCAGCATGAATTATTTGGTCGATTTAAGTACCGAACAGTTTCTGAAAATCCAGATTGAATCCAGTAAAAGAGAAGCCAAAGAAATGGCCAATCTGGTTTCTTATCAAGCACAGCAAATTAATAATCCGAAAGTAATTATTGATAATGTTCAGAAAAGCATTGAAAAAACAGATATGCAAACTGGATTTATATGCATGTTTGACCATATGGGAAAAGAAGTGTGTCATCCAAATCCGGAAAAAATTGGCAGAATGGCCGGCCCCGACGAATCCTATATTTCTAAAACAAATAATGAAATCGATCCTAAGGATTTTTACTCTTATTTAAAAAACAAAACAGAAGGCGGTGGCATCCGAAACTTTAACGATCCAAAGCGAGAATCCGAAATCATTTATTTATATCCTGTAAAAAATACCGAATGGATTATTGCTTCGCATGCCAACCTAAAGAACATCAATGAGCAGGTCAATAATCTGAAGCTTTATTTTATTCTCGTTTATATCGCAACCGGAACACTGATTATTTTATTGTCCTTTTTTATGATTCGCCTTTTCGGAAGCCGTTATGAAAGAAAACTGGAAACTAAAAATGAAGATCTTTTTAATAAAGTGGTAAGCTTGTCCAAACTAAATTATGAGTTAACGAATTACAAATCGAAATTAGAATCTGATTCAACTTTTAAAACTCAGGAAAATGAAACTTCTTCAACAGGCAAAAAGAGGATCTTGACGCATTTGAAAAGCGAAATTGTGACGCTGGAGATTGAGCAAATTGCCTATATCTACATGGAAAATACCATTACCTATGTAAAAGACATAAATGGCAAAACTTCAACCAGCAACAGCAGTTTGGAAGAACTTTTTAGCGAATTAGACAGTACTGTTTTTTTCAGAGCAAACAGACAATTTATTTTATCCATCAAAGCCATTACGAAGATTTTAAAATATGGCAATAATCAGCTGAAAATTGAAGTTGAACCTAAATCTGCAATTGACATTATTATCAGTAAAAATAAAGCCGCTGAATTTAAAGGTTGGCTGAACAGATAATTCCACACGTTGAAGATCGATTGTAAATCGTGGCACTCCCGTTTTTGAAAATTAAAAATGCAGGAAATATGCGGTTTAAAACCTTTTCTAATGCTGCTCCCCCACAAAAATCCTAATCAAATGATTAGGATTTTTTCTGCACTAAATTCAATGATCATAAAAAAACCTGCTTATACAATTTAGCAGGTTTTATATTCAAGCAAGTTAACTCTAGCTCCATTCTGGAAACTGAATTCGATTTAAGTCAAGCTTTTCAATTTCTTTCATATCGGGATTGTCAAGCTTGAAATTAAATATATCTAGATTTTCTACAATATGTGCTTTTTGCGAAGATCTCGGAATAGCGATAATACCGCAGTGATTTAATTTATTTCTTTTTAAAATACACGATCTCATGTAACCTTAAAAAAAAACAATCGTCTCAAATTAGACAACCATCAAAACTATCAAAAGATGAGAACAGTTTATTACATCGCATTTCTATTATTTTTTTTCGGAATTCCGATTTATGCTCAAAATAAAATTTTGATTGATTCAAAACCATCTACAATTTTTATTGAGCAAAGTGACACTAAACAAATCCTAAATTTTGATTTTTTACTTTCAAATCAATCAACAGATACACTGACTTTAGAACGTATTAAAGTTTTGGTTTTTGATAATCAAAATCATTTGATTCACACAAAATTTCTTGATAATAATGGAACTGCTCCCAGTATTTTATTGCTACCTACTCGTAACTGGAATGGCAAGGAAAGCCATTTGGTATTTAATCCTTTTTCATAATTTGATAATTCATTGACTTTGGCGAAATTAGAATTCGAATGGATTTTCAGTGATCCGAAAGAGAATGAAACTATTGTAAAAACTATTATTATACCTAAAAAATATCAACAAAAAATAAATTATAAATTGCCATTAAAAGGTCGAGTGCTTGTGCATGATGCGCATGATTATAATTCACATCATAGAAGATTCGACTATAATTTCGAGCCTATCAAATTGCTGGATTTAAAATCAAATTTCATGCGTTATGCTTATGATTTTGTAATACTTGATTCTAGCAACAATCAATTTAAAAACAACGGAGAAAACAATTCTGATTATTTTGGTTATGGAAATTTAGTCTATGCAACTGCTGATGGAAAAATAATATATGCGACAGGCGATCACAAAGACGATAAAAACTTTAACATCCCTAAGCTTAAAGAAAACCCTTTGGAACTATACGGAAACTGCATTGCAATTGAGCATAAAGATGGTTCAGTTAGTATTTATGGACATTTAAAAGAAAATAGTTTAAAGTGCAAAAAGGGCGATTTGGTAAAAGCTGGACAGGAAATTGCACAAATTGGTGTTTCGGGCAGCTCTTTTTTTCCACATCTTCATTTTGAGATTAGAACTGATATAACTAATGCCGCTGAAGGCCTTCCATCCTATTTTTCGAATATTAATCTAGTAATTGGAAAAACATTTCAAAAAGTAAAATCTGGCTTGGCTGAGTCGGGAAACATTATTGAAACCAAGTAATATCAAGACGCTTATGGAACAGCAATGTCTGGAAAAATTATTTATTATTTAGGGCTGTGTTTTTTTAAGAGAAAACAGAACTGAGCAAACCATTGATTTTGCGATTAGGATTTTTTTTAAAACTTAATGATATTAAAAAAACCTGCTAATCTAATTTTAGCAGGTTTTTTTATTTAATAGCAATCCATTTCTAACGAAAAGGATTTTATATTCAAACTAACTCTAGCTCCACTCTGGAAATTGCGTTTTATTTAAGTCAAGCTTTTCAATTTCTTTCATATCAGCATTGTCAAGCTTGAAATCAAATATATCTAGATTTTCTACAATATGTGCTTTTTGCGAAGATCTCGGAATAGCAACAATACCACGTTGAAAATGCCATCTCAGACTTATTTGCGCAGTAGTCTTGCCGTGTTTTTTAGCAATTTGAGTCAATACTTCATTTGTAAAAAGACCGTTGCGACCTTCTGCAAAAGGCGCCCATGCTTGCATTTGTATATTATGCTGTTTTAATACACTATAATCATTTGTTTGTTGAAAATAAGCATGTGTCTCAATTTGATTTATCACAGGTTTTATCTGAGCATAAGACAGCAAATCTGCCACTTGAGCAGGATCGAAGTTACTTATTCCAATAGCTTTAATTTTTCCGGCTTTATAAAGTTCTTCCATTGCTTTCCAAGATCCTTTCACATCGCCTCTTGGGCGATGTATCAAGTATAAATCAAGATAATCAAGCCCTAGCTTTCTCAAAGTCTCTTCAAAGCCTTTTTTAGCGTTTTCATAACCAGCATCGTCAACCCATAGTTTTGAAGTTACAAAAAGTTTTTTTCTGTCAATTCCGCTTTGTTTTATTCCCTTGCCTACCGCTTCTTCATTTCCATACACTTTTGCAGTGTCAACAAGACGATACCCAGAAGCTAAAGCATCTGCGACTGATCGCTGACATACTTCGCCACTAAGTCCATATGTGCCAAATCCTAGCATTGGCATTTTTAGACCGTTATTCAGCTTAACATCTGGAATATTTGAATCATTTTTATCGATAACATCATTTGCGAATAATTCAGGCATACCAAACGCGCCTAAATAAATTCCGGCTGCCGCAAATTTTACAGTGGTTTGTAAAAATCTGCGTCGGTTGATTTCATTTTTTTGGTTTTGAGAATTCATATCTTTTTGTTTATTAGTCAATTCATAAGAATCAATTAATAAAAGTATATATTATATTTTAAATAAAATACATAATTAAAGACTACGCTCAAAAACTTTATTATTTATAGCATTACGTTTATTTCAATCTAATCTTGTCGCACTAAAAGCGCTTATTTGAAGTGTTCCAAAATCAAAGATTTACACGAAAAAAAAGAGATATCAAAAAAAACATTTTTTTGCTTTTTAATATCTCTACTTAATTATAATTCGTTTTCTAAATATTGACGTTGTTACTAAATGAATTAAAGACTGCGTCAAAAAGATTTTAATTAGTTTTTTCTACATTAAAAAAAACAGCCCTTTATAAAAATTCTGAAATTGAGTTTGAAAAATAGCACTGTTTGCAAAGCTCTTTTCTTGATTTTGTTCCGAATTGCCTGTGAGATGTTGATTTAACTCATTTATAATTTCAGGCCTTGTTTTTGAATTATCTAATACAATCAAGTTGCTAACTTCATCCAAAAAGGACAGACTACTGTATAATTGTTTATTGAAGAGACAAACTAAAACATTTCTCCCTTTTTTATCCAATTTTAAAAAATCCAATAATTCTTTTTTTTCATAAACAACAAAAATGGAACGGTCGTATTTTTTTAATTCATTTTCATTTTTAAGCAAGAACGATTCTTCCGAAAAATCAAATTTATTCTTGAATTGCCTTTTGAACATTTTTAAAAAGACCCCTTTATTATCGTGATTTATTTGGAGTCAAAGTTCCAACACCAACTTGCGAATAAGCTGAAATAGATCCTAAAACAACAAATAAAGGAAGTAATCTATTTTTCATAACTATAATTATTATGTATTTAATTATTTTATAAGGTCTTAAAATTCAAACACCTAGATTTGAAAGTGCAAAGTTCCTCTGAAAGTAGATTTTTTTTTGCCCGTAAAAGTTTTAAAACTTATAGATTAAGGCATAAATCATTTTTAAACACAAAGCGTTAATTTTCAAAACATTATAAGCATTAATAATTACTAGTTTATTTTATAAGATGATACACAGATATATAAAAGCATTTACTTTTATGATAAATAAAAGTTCTAGACAATAAAAGAATTCTTGTGATAGAGTTATCCTTTGGAGCGAAAAAACTATTTTATACCATTAAAAAAGCCAGAAAAATAATTTCTGGCTTTTTTAACTTCTAAATGAATTTTAAAACTTATTCTTTTTGATCTACGAAAACATAAAGTTTCTGAACTTTACCGTTTTCAATCACGAATAAATCCATACCGCTAACAACAGCCGGATTTTCTTTTGAACCAAACTGCCAAAACAATCGAACTATATTATGATTAGTTTCAACAGATTTTGCTGTAAACCTGAAATCAGGATTTTTTGTCTGAAGCTCTACAATAAATTTACTGATATCCTCAATTCCATTTGCGATAAAATGACGGTCTACCATTTCTATATTAGGTGCATAAACTTGATTCAATAAAGCTTTACGTTTTGCCTCATCTTTTTCATTCCAAATTTTAAGATGATTATCTACTATAGCTGTATTCTTTTTAGAATCTAAATCATCGGCAGAAGCTTTTTTAACTGTTGCATTTTTTGGAGACCATAATATTGTTTTAGGATTTGACTTTTCATATCCTTTTCCATTTGGATATGAAACCAATTCCATTTTAGAACCCCAAGGCGTTTCAAAATAAACCCAAGTTTCTCCCGCTGTATCACCAGAAGGCATTGTAAAAGGTTCTCCTAAAATTTTGACACCTTTACTTTTTAAATATTCTACTGAAGCATTTATATCATTTACATAAAAAGCGATGTGCGATGCTCCAATATCATCAGTATTAGGATGTGTTTTACTTCCTTTGTTATCTGCATATTCGAATACTTCAATACTTGCTCCATTTCCAGCATTGATCATTTTTATAGTAACAGCTCCGGTATTAGGATTTATATGATTTAATTTTTTCCAATCAGCGTCAAGCGGAATTGGCCCTAACTGTGTTACTGGTGTAAAACCAAGTACATCATTAAAAAATGTTACCGCTTTATTGAGATTAGGAACATTGATTCCGACATGATCAATTCCCACGATTCCTACACTATTTTGTGCAATTGTTTTTTCTGAAGCAGAAAAAAGTATTAATAAATTAAGCATCGCTGCCGCTGAAGTTTGAACTTTTTTATTTGATTTTTTATGAGTTGTTTTCATGACTATATTTATTATTGTTATTGTTATTGTTATTGTTTAAAATTAATTAGTGTAAGCTGCTACCCATTTAGCTTTAATATTTGCGCGAGCTTCAATAAATTCTTTATCAGTTCCTTGAGCAATGGCATCAAGCGGAAAACGAAGTGGTCTTTCCCCTTTTTTCATACTTACCAATTCTAGAATACCATCAGCAATAGTTTGCGGGTTCATATCGAACTGAGCCATTTTACCAAATAATGCAGTTCCTAAAGCATTGAATTTTTCTGTTGCTCCTTCGCCGTATTCTTCAATAATTGCTGTTTTATCAGCATGAATACCAGCTTTAGAACCATTGTTCATTTCTGTTGGATAAACTCCTGGCTGAATACTTACGTTTTCAATTCCGTAATCTGCAAGTTCATCTTGTAAGCCTTCTGTAAAACTTTCTACCACTAATTTTGATGCGATATACGGAACCATAAAAGGCAATGTGTGGCCGCTTGCTCCCGTTGTAATGTTAATTACAAGTCCGTTTCTCTCTTTTCTCATTGAAGGAAGCACCGCTTGATACATACGAAGAACACTGTAAACGTTTACATCGAACATTCTACGAACCTGATCAATTGAATATCCTTCTAAAAGACCAAAACCGCTTACTGCTGCATTATTAATTAAGACGTCAATTTTTCCGTATTTAATTAATACCTTTTCGATTGCTTTGCTAACTGATGCATCATCTGTAACATCGATATCAACTACTTCAATATTTTCAATTGCTCCTAACTCTTTCGCTGCAGCGGCATTTTTATCGTTTGTGTTGCGCATTCCTGCAATTACTGAATGCCCAGCATTTGCTAATGTGATTGCTGTTAATTTTCCAAAGCCTGTACTTGTTCCTGTAATAAAAATTGTTTTTGACATGATTCTACTATTTAAATGTTTATAATGTTTGTTTCTTTTGAACATTACAAAGTTGCGACGAATGCAAAACCTGTACATTGATTAGAAATAAGTAAAAACTTGATCTAGATCAAGAGTTTGAAGAAGGCATAAAAAAAAGGAGCTTTAAAAGCTCCTTAATATATTATTTCTTTGCCGTCTGTTTTCGAATGCGGCTTAGTGTTTCTGGTGTCATGCCCAAGTATGAGGCAATCATAGTCTGTGGAATTCGAGAAGCAAATCCCGGATATTTATTTACAAAGTTTAAATACTTTTCTTCTGCGGTTAAAGTCAATGAAGCCTGAATTCGGTTTTGAGCTGCTATAAAACTTCTTTGCAGAATATTATTCACCATATTATTTAAAGCCGGAATTTCTCTGCACAGCAATTCAAAATTTTCATGAGTAAACAAAACAAGTTCTGTATCTTCAATGGCATCAATATTAAAACGAGAAGGCTGTTGCATCATTAAGCTTTCGCGATCTCCTGTCCACCAATTTTCGATGCTAAAACTGTTTACGTGTTCGCTTCCTTTTTCGTCAACCGTATAAGTTCGAACACAGCCTTGAGTAATAAAAGCATCATATTTCCATACATCTCCTTCTTGAAGCAGATATTGTCTTTTACGAAGTTTTTTAATAATTGCAAATGATTGAATACGTTCTGATTCTGCTTGAGTCAGTTCCGTTTTTTCTTCTAGATACTTTTGGAATATTTCATACATAGGATGTAAAATTATACAAAAGACCGTGGAAGAGCAAATTTTTGAAGGTCTATAAAATTCTCAGAATTTACAAAGAACCCGCTTTCACAAAAGTCTGCCAGCCACGCATGGTATCAATAAAGCGTTCGCTTAATCCGCCTTGACGAAGATAATCTGCCATTACAGGCAATTGTGGACTATCATATAATGGATTTGCTTTTACTTGCAACGGAAAATCTCGTTGCAAAATAGCGGCACGAGCGATAAGCACAAAATCACAGCCTTCATCTAGAAGTTCTCCTGCGCGTTGTGCACTCATAATTTTTCCTGCTGCGCCTAAACGTACACCTTTACGAGGAAGTTCAGTAAAAACGCTTAACATGGTTTTTCCTTTAAAAGTTCCTTCGCGAACTATTTGGGCAGAATCCCAAAGGGCCAAATCTAAATAATCAATTAATTCTCTATCAAAAATATCGGCGGTAACTTCTCGTAGTTCTTCTAAAAGCAATCCATAACGCTCGATAGACAATCGCCAGCCAATTTGAAAATCAGGGCCGCAAGCTTTTCGAATACCTTCAATAACTTCAATAGTAAAGCGAGCACGATTTTCCAGATTTCCTCCATATTTATCTGTTCGATCATTCAAATTTGGAGACATAAATTCTGAAAGAATCCATCCAAAAGCGCCATGTACTGAAATTCCATTAAATCCTGCCAGTTGTGCCCTTTTTGCGGCGTTAATAAAACTATCCCGAATTCGCTCTACTTCTTCGGTCGTAATTGCTTTAATTCCTTCTACCGTTTTACTTGATGCCGGAGCCGGCATTCCTCCAATAGAAGGTTTTGCACGATGTCCTGCATGATGAAGTTGTACTGCTGATAACGCTCCTCCATCGCGAATAACATCTGCCATTTTTATTAAACCATTCAAATGATCGTCGCTATGGATACCCAATTGTCGTTCAAACGCTATACCGCCCGCTTCGACAGTTGCAGCACTTGTTTGAATTAACCCATACCCGCCTTGAGCAAGTTGTTCCATCCAAAATTGGTCATATATAGATGCGGTGCCATCAAAATCACTTTGCTGACTGGTTAATGGTGCCAGCATAAAACGGTTTCTCATTGCAGGACCATGAAGCAATGTCAGCGGTTTAAATAAATCGGAAACAGCCATTTGTTTAATTTTTTTAAATTTTACTTATTTGAATTATTATTGGATGCAAAGTTGTTCCGATTATCATTGTTGAAAAATGGATGATTTTTACTTTATGATGGACGTTTTGTTATTTGACGAAGAAATTGATATGAAGAAAAAATTCTCCATTATAAAGTAAATTTCATCCATTCTCTAGCGCTCATTACTGCCAGATCTTTGCTTTGTTAATAAAAACAATTCAAAATGAAAAAAACAGCTATTATCATTCTTTCTGATCCGAAAGCGGGTTCAGAAGAAGCAATTGGACGTGTATTTAATGCTTTAGCATCGGCATATGAATTCAAACACGAAGGCGACGATGTAAAAATTATTTTTCAAGGAACAGGTATAAGATGGCCAGAACAACTTGAAAAACCTGAGCATCCTGTTAATGCACTTTATAAAGAAGTAAAAGATCATGTTCATGGTCTTTCTAAAGGATGCGTTGCTGTATTTGGTACCGAAATATCTGGCTATGATTTATTAAACGACAATGCAGTTCCGGGAACGCCTGGTTTGCCGAGTTTTGTTAATCTTAGAAAAGAAGGTTACGATATTTTGATCTTCTAAATCATCTTTAACTGTCCTCTTGTTTTCGGAGAGGACAGTTTTTTGCATTTTATTCAAGAAAAAACAGTCCTGAAAAATGCTTGTTTTTTTGAGTAATTTAGCTTCATCAATATTCCATAAATCAAAAAGAAATTATGCACAAGAATTTTCAATATTACATGCATCAATGTTTGGATCTTGCCAAAACGGCTCTAAAAGCGGGCAATCCTCCTGTAGGAGCGTTGATTGTTTTAGATGAAAAAGTGATTGGCACTGGTATTGAATCGGGCAGATCAACTGGAGACATTACCAATCATGCTGAAATTCTAGCTGTACGTGATGCAGTAAAAAATGGATATTCAGACAAACTGCATCTTGCTCGTATGTACACTACTCACGAACCGTGCATAATGTGCTCGTATATGATTCGTCATCATAAAATCTCCGAAATTATTTATGGCACATCAGTTCCTTATGTAGGCGGTCATACTTCAAAATATACTATTTTATTGGCTGAAGATGTTCCAAAATGGGGAAATAAACCAAAAATAACTGGCGATGTGTGTGTTGAAGAATGCGATGAGCTAAACGCTCAGTTTTTACAATTATTAAGCAAACTTTAGGTAATTATGTTATCGCAGTCCGTATATACGCTCGTTAATCAACAAAACGGAAACTTGTCTTTTAAAGTTTTTGAATTTGACAACAGCAGTTATTTTGATCATATTCAGCGAAATAACTATTTCACTTTAATCATTATTACATCGGGAGAAGGATTGGCCAAAGTTGATCTTTGTGAATATTCGTTTAAAGAAAACACAATGTTTGCTTTTTATCCATATCAACCTTTTATGTTGGCTTCAGAAGGGCCGCTGACTGGGATTTCGATTCAGTTTCATAATGATTTTTTCTGCATATACAGACATCATAAAGAAATTGCATCAAACGGAATTTTATTCAATAATATTTATCAGCAACCTTTTATTCTTCTTAACCAAAGCAATAAAGAAATATTGATGAATATCGTAAAAGAAATTGTTACCGAATTAAAAATGGAAGCTTTACGAAAAGATGAAGTTTTGGTTTCGTATCTAAAGATATTCCTAGTTCTCGCAACTCGAATAAAACTTGACCAACAATCCATTAAATTAGTAAATGCAAATGACAAGCAACTTTTGATGATCCAAAATTTAAGAAATGCAATTGAAGATAATTTTAGAACAAAGCATTCGGCGAGCGAATATGCTGATATGTTGCATGTAACACCTGTTGTTTTGGCTCGCGCCGCAAAAAATCATTTCAACATGACACTTTCGGATTTGATAACAGAAAGAATTATTGTTGAAGCCAAAAGAGAACTGTATTTAACGAATAAAACAGTCAAAGAAATTGCCTATGAACTTGGTTATGATGATGAATATTATTTCAGCAGAGTTTTTAAAGGCAAAACGGATATTTCTCCACAACTTTACAGAGAAACCATTGGCTTTAATAGAGGAGCTTCCTAATTTAGATTTTATAAAGATTCAAAAAAATTAAAAGCTCTTTTTTCAGCATAGGAATACGTGGAATCACGAAGCGGAAATGCGCAATGCCCGCCATATTTTGGTGTTTCCAAATAAACATATCTACTATTCTTGGCAATCGCTCTAGGATAACATCTTTCACCCAAAAAAGGATCGTCAAGCGAATTGATAATTAAAACCGGAGTGGTAATATTTGGAAGTGAAAATTCTGGAGAAACACGCTCATAATAATCCTCACGGCTAGCAAAACCATGAAGTGGCGCTGTAAAATATTGATCGACTTCATCAAAAGACGAGATTTTATCAATTTGATCTCGGTTTACAAAATCAGGAAATTGAGCTGCCTTGTGTTTCAGTTTTCTTTTAATATCAATGGTGAAATTCTTTAGATACACGCGGTTAAAACCTTGTTTAAGTACTTCGGCACTTGTTGCAATATGCGTTGGCACTGAAATTGAAACTCCAGCTTTTATACGATCATCTACTTTTGTCCAGCCTAAATAATTTAAAAGCTGTACGCCACCCATTGAATATCCAATCAAATAAACTTCTTTAAATCCTTTCTTCAAAGCAAATTGTACGACCTCATCAAGATCGTCAACAGCTCCGTGATGATACAATCTTGGCAATCGGTTCATTTCGCCACCACAAGTTCGATTATTCCATGCAAAAATGGAAAAACCTTTATTTTGGAAATAAGCCGCGCAACTATTATTATAAGTCCTACGTGAATCGCCTTCTAAACCATGGCATAAAATCACTGCCTTTTTTGAATCATTTATAATAAAATCGATATTGATAAAATCGCCATCCTTCAATTCAAGCTTCTCTCTAGTATATTCTGGAACCTCAAATTTTTTAAACAAAGCGGCATAAATAGTCGAAACATGCCTATTGCGATGAATAACAGAAGGAGAATTATATTCTGATTGCTCAATTATTGGCATAATAATAAGTTTTGTGGTACTTACTACAAATCTAAGAAATCAATCAATATGTAGTGTATTACTGTCATTTTTTATTTTGTTAATTTAAAAAATGATAATCCAAAAATTAAGAAACAGCTTTTTTGGGGTAGAATTTATTGTTTTTCAAAATAAAGATAATTGGAACCACTGCCATCACGCAATCGGACTTGTGAATTATTAAATTCAAACAGTTTCCAATTCTCGTTCAGTTTTTTAAGCGGATCTGAATTAAAATTCACTTTTAGTTCTCTAACATTATTTTGCAAACTAGTTTCCCATTGACCTGTTTCTGAAGTTGATCCTTTTGTAGCCACTACAGTTTGATCACTTTTAAAAACAAATGAATAACCAGTATATAAAGAAGTTTTTTCTGAATCACTGAAAAAGTACGGTATTTTCCAAGTTCCTTTTGTTATCGCAGCAACAAAATCAAGAGTTACAATATTATTCTCGGGACAATAATCAATTGCATATTTTATTGCATTTTCGAAATCTAGATTATTTGAAATTGTTTTTGTCTGATTATTATAATCAACTATAGAAATTGGATATTTTAAAGAAATATACTGACTCGCATTCAGATTTTTTATGAAATTAAAAAAAGCCTGGTCACTTATAATTGATGTCGAACTTGCGATCTGGTTTGCCGAATTATAGCTATTAATAGTGATAGGATAATTGATATTCAAACCGTTAATCTTTGATAAAAGATCTGGATATTGGTTCCAATAATCGATTAAAGAATTAAAATCGGCTTCATTGGGAATATTTTTCTCGATGTAATTATAATACACCATCGTCACTGGAAAATTAATCTTTACAATATCAGCATCAGAATTGCTTGCATTGATATTATCAATTACCTTTTGATAATCTGCTGCACTGTTTATAGCAATTTGCGTGTTATTGACCGTAACGGTGTAAGGCGGTTTTATGGTACAATAAGTTGACCCATCGATTACATTATCCTGAACCGTTGGCACCATTGCAACTCTTTGCAAATAAGAGGTTAGCGGAGATGAATTTGTAATTGTTCCCTGCGCAGTATTAGTCTGTTCATCCATTTCATTTTGACATGACACTAGGAATAAAACAGCAACTATCGATAAATATTTTTTAAAAGGGAACATACTCATATTTTTACAAATGTAATAAAATTTAAGAAACTGTTTTTCAATAAATTCGGCAGTACAATTTTCAATTTTCATTTATAAAGCACAAATATTACTCGAAAATAACATTCTTGATACCTATATAACAATCAGCTTCTCTTTTACCCTACTTAATGTAAAAACAAATACTTTTGTACTGTACCAAATTGAAATTCTAAATGCCAACTCAAAACGAATCAAACACTTGCGATGAAATTATTTTCTCGTCTTTCTTTAAAAGCCACATTAAAGCGCTTAGAAATTTTCTTTTTTACAAATTTGGCAATATCGATCAAGCAGATGATCTAGCGCAGGAAGCATTTGTAAAACTTTGGCAAAATTGCGCATCGGTGCCACTTGAAAAAGCAAAATCATACATTTATACCATTGCTAACAACAGCAGTCTCAATCAAATTGCGCATCAAAAAGTGGTTTTGAAATATGAGAAAAATTTCAATGGTTCAGATAAAACCAATGAAAGTCCAGAATATCTTTTAGAAGAAAAACAATTTCAATCTAAACTTTTGAAAGCTATTGAAAACTTGAATGAAAAACAGCGTATCGCTTTTTTGATGCATCGAATTGATGGAAAAAAATACAGCGAAATTGCGCAGGATTTAAACATCAGTGTGAAGGCTGTCGAAAAACGAATTCATCTAGCTTTATTAAGCTTGCGCAAAGAAATTGATTTATAAAAGTAGGGTAAACTTAGTTCCAATTGTTTTAATTATAGAATACAAGAAAATGAAAAAGAATCGCTTATTAGCAAAATGGCTTAACAATGATTTGTCTCAGGACGAGTTAGCAGCATTTGAAGCAAGTCCCGATTTTGAAAAATATCAAAAAATTAAAGATTATACAGATCATTTGGCAATGGATGATTTGGATGAAAATGCTATGCTTTCTACTATTCTGAAACAGAAAAAAGCAACTCCGAAAGTGGTTCCATCGTACAAAAAATGGGCGTTTCGAGCAGCCGCTATATTTGTTTTAGCCTTAGGAGTTACATTTGCTTTTAATTTTTTCATGCCTGAAACACATGCAGCTGGTTTTGCAGAGAAAACTTCTTTTACATTACCTGACAATTCTGAAGTGGTACTAAATTCAGGTTCTGAAATAAATTATAAAAAATGGAACTGGGATAGCCATCGAAGCCTTGACTTAAATGGAGAAGCTTATTTTAGAGTTTCTAAAGGAAGACGCTTCGAAGTGCACACACGTTTGGGAAAAGTTACGGTTTTAGGAACGCAATTTAACGTCAAAGCCAGAAAAAATAGATTTGATGTCGTGTGTTATGAAGGACGAGTAAAAGTAAATTACGCTAATACTCAAATAGTTTTGACGCATGGACAAAGTGTTAGTTTTGAAAATCAAAAACAAACCAACATCAGCGTAAATGCATTAAAACCGGAATGGATTGACAATCAAATGTGCTTTTATAAAGAAAATATTCGAAGCTTGTTAGACGAGGTTGAAAGACAATACAACATCAATATAGAATTAAACGCAAAAGACACAACATCATTATTCACAGGAAAATTACCGGCAAAAGACTTAAATATAGCTTTGCAAATTATTAGTACAACTTATCACTTAGAGGCTAAAAAAGTATCAACGAATAAAATAATTTTTGACGAAAAATAAATGGTGCTCCCCAAACAATTTCGTTTTTTGTTTTTTTACTTTTTTTTGGTCCTCACTCTTTGTGCGCAGGGCCAAGGGAAAGTTATGCCCTTTAAAAAAATCATATTCGAAATTGAGCAACAACACCAAGTCAGCTTTAATTATACCGAAGACAATATTGCAGGTCTAGAATTAGTGCCTCCACAAAAAACACTTTCTTTAGAACAAAAACTGGAATATCTTTCTAAAAACACTACTCTTTCTTTTGAAAATATTGGAAATAAATTCATCAATATTTACAAGAAAAATGAAGAATCGCGAATGGTTTGTGGTTATGTTTTTTCTAGTATAGATAAAAAACCTATCGAAAACGCCAATATAAATTTACCCAATAAAACACAAACAAGAACCGATTCAAACGGTTATTTTGAATTCAAAAAAGAAGAAGCAAATACATTTACGATAAGCCACATTGGTTTCGGAACAAAAAAGATTGCTACATCAAATGCTGATTCTAAAAATTGTCTCAAACTTTTTTTAGAGCCCGAAATCACAGAACTTCACGAAATTAAAACCAATGCTATTTTGGCTTCGGGGATTTCGAAAAATGTTGATGGCTCATTCGAAATCAAACCCAAAAAATTTGGAATTCTTCCTGGACTTATTGAGCCAGATGCTTTGCAGACCATGCAACAAATTCCAGGCGTAAACAGTATCGACGAAAGTGTTTCCAGCATCAATGTTCGTGGCGGAACTCATGATCAAAATTTATTCTTGTGGAATGGAATCCGAATGTTTCAAACGGGGCATTTTTTTGGATTAATTTCTGTTTTTAATCCCAATTTGGCACATACGATTTCAATTTATAAAAACGGAAGTTCTGCTTTTTATGGCGAAAGTGTCTCAAGCGTTGTAGCTATTTCCTCAACTCCCGAAACTGCTGAGAAAAACTCTTTTAGCGCCGGAATAAATATGATTAATGCTGATATTTATGCCAAATATAATCTTTCGAAAAAAAGCTATATCGAAATTTCAGCACGCAAATCTATTACTGATTTTGTCGAAACGCCAACCTACAAAGAATATTTCAATAAAGTATTTCAAAACACTACCATTACTGATTTCTCAGATAAACAAAACGTCGATTATCATAGCGATAAAAAATTTGGTTTTTATGATGCAACACTAAAATTTGCTCAAAAAATAGGCAACAAAGATCAAATCATACTGGATTTAATTACGATTAAAGATAATTTAGAGGTTTATCAAAGCGCTACCGTATATGATATTTTCAGATCAGAAAACAACACTTTGCGTCAGCAAAATTATGGCGGAAATTTGGCTTGGAAACGAAACTGGAATCGTTTTAATACCACTAAAATTAATGTTTATAATTCGGCCTACGAACTTTTAGCAAATCAAAACACAACTTTTGGAAATCAAATTGTTATACAGGAAAACAAAGTCAACAATAACGGAATCAATTTAGAAAACAACCACATTATCAATTCTAAATTCATTCTAAATGATGGCTATCAGTTTAACGAGATTGGGGTTACGAATCTTGAAGATGTTACCAATCCTGATTTCTACCGAAAAGTAAAAGATGTTTTAAGAACACATGCTTTGATTTTGGAAGGAAAATACAATGACACGATTTCTAGAGTTTATTTTAAAGCAGGAACCCGACTTAATTATATCGAAAAATTCAAAAAATTCATCGCAGAACCTCGTATTCAATTCAGCTATGGTATTACGAAAGATCTAAATTTAGAATTGTTGGGCGAATTGAAAAGTCAAAATTTGCAACAAATCATTGAATTGCAAAAAGATTATTTCGGAATTGAAAAAAGACGTTGGATTATTTCAAATGACTCCACAATCCCGATCCAAAAAAGCAGACAGCTATCTTTAAATTTATCTTACGAAAAAAAAGGCTGGCTGTTTGATATCGAAAATTTTTATAAAAGAGTTTCAGGAATTACAACTTCCAGTCAAGGTTTTCAGAATCAATTGGAATTCGTAAAAACAACAGGAGATTATGAAATCTGGGGCGCAGAAATGCTCGTTCAGAAAAAAATGAATCACTTTTTGACTTGGTTAAGTTATACGTATAATCATAATAATTATCATTTTATTAATTATGAATATCCTGTGTTCCCAAATAATTTTGAAGTCATGCATACGGCAACTTGGGCAGGAATTTATGAAAAAAACAATTTCAAAATCGCGTTAGGAACAAAATGGACTTCGGGCCGACCAAAAACTTCTCCTGACGATTCTCAAATTGACAACGCAAATCCGGTATTGATTTATAACAAACCTAATAGTAGCAATTTACACACTTTTGCACAGGTTAATTTTTCTTCAACTTATAAATGGGAAACCGATTCCGGAATTCAATACAAATTAGGAGTTTCTATTTTAAATGTCCTAAACAGAAAAAATGAAATCAGCGAATATTATAGAATAAGTTCGTTGACAAATTCTATTGAAGAAGTAGAAACATTTTCGCTTCAAAGAACTCCAAATGTGAGCTTTAGGGTTTCATTTTAATCTTCTTCTTACAAGGCCTGTCTAGAACCTTTGTAATTTTTTTACTTTTTTTTCAAAAAATATCAATTTTTAAGGTAGGGTAATTTCCTGCAATGCTGTTTTACTATTGAATCTTATCAAAATAGTAAAACATGAACCCCTTAAAAAACTTGAAATTATATCCTCTCGGCTATTTTTCGTGCGACAGTTCATAACTCCAGACCATTGAACAAAATGTCCTACAAAATCAAGCCTAAGCCTTGATGCAAAAATTTAAACCAAAAAAACTTTACCAATCAGTAAAGTACAATTTTTCCATTTTAACATAACTTAAATCAAAACAGCAATGAAATTAAGACCAATTAAATTCGCGACAACTATTCTGGCAATCTCAGCATTTTTTTTAAGCTGCAGCAGTGATAATGGTAATGATACAACTACACCTACTCCAACACCAACTCCAGTAACAACAACAGAAATTAATCTTTCAACAAGTGCTACGTTAGGATCTTATCTTTCAGATAAAAGCGGAAGATCGTTGTATTTTTTCGCAACCGATGCAAACGGACAATCTTCATGTACAGGAGGATGCGAGGCTTTTTGGCCTGTATTTTTTGTAGATAATTTAACCACTGAGAAATTAGGAGCTGGATTGACATTATCAGATTTTGCAACAATAACTACTTCTTCGGGTAAAAAACAATTAACCTATAAAGGCTGGCCTTTATATTATTACGCACCAATGTCTGCTGGTGATGGCTATGGCGGTGGTGGCGTAAATACAATCGAAGCTGCAGGAAAAACAACAGGAGACGGAGTTGATGGAACATGGTTTATTGCAAAACCAGATTATTCAATCATGATTGTAAGAAGCCAACTTGTTGGTCATGACGGAAAAAATTACAAACCAGATTATACTGTAGGCGATGGCGCAACTACCTATTTTACAGATGCAAAAGGGTTGACACTATATACTTTCAAAAGCGACAATTTCAAGAAAAATAATTTTACAAAAGCAGATTTTTCGAATAATGCTGTTTGGCCAATTTATGAAACTGACAAAATTGTTGTGCCTTCTATTCTTGACAAATCAAAATTTAGTTCAATCACTGTTTTTGGAAAAGTACAGCTGACTTATAACGGCTGGCCTCTTTATTACTTTGGACAAGATGCTGGCGTGAGAGGCGCTAATAAAGGAATTAGTTTTCCAAGCCCAGGAATTTGGCCTGTTCCTGTAAAAGATATACCACTTGCCATATAAACTAGTACGCCAAGAAATGAATAAAAAAATCAAAATAATTGTCTCGATAGTTTTAGCAATTGGCCTAATCACTTTTTTCGGTTATAACTATGTTATGCATGGTGGCGCAAGGAATTTAGCAAATGAAGAAACAGATTTCACTGTAAGCTCTGCATCAATTACAACCGAATTTATGGACGATTTAGATGCCGCTAATAAAAAATACCTTGAAAATGCAGTAGCAATAAAAGGAAAAATTACGGCAATAAACGCAAAAGAAATAATTCTAGACAATACCATTATCTGCAATTTTAAAAATCAAGATTTATCTATTAAAGAGGGACAAATCGTGACTGTAAAAGGAAGAATTATTGGGTATGATGATTTGATGGGTGAAGTAAAACTAGATCAATGTTTTATAATCAAAAATTAATTAAATGAACGTAAAGTTATTTTTATCCCTGGCATTTTTTCTTTCGGTCATCGGCCATGTATCGGCGCAAGATGATTTGCTGAAAGAATTAGATACTATAAAACCAAAGGAAAAACAGACCGAAACTCTAGCATTCAAAGGATTGCAAATCTGTAACATGCAATCCACAAAACTGACTGCAAAAGGTGAATGGTATGTTTTGATTTCGCATCGTTTTGGCGATTTGACTCAAGGTTTTGAGAATTTCTTTGGTTTAGATGATGCTTATACTAAACTGGGCGCAATTTACGGTGTAACAGATTGGCTTTCAGTTGGAGCATCTAGACAAACTAATAATAAAATTTATGAATTGACATTAAAATACAGATTGAAAACACAGGAAATCGACGGTTTTCCTGTGACAATCGTGGGGTATAATACCATGGATATCAACACGAATTTAAGTACGGATCAATATCCGTACTTAAAATTCAATAATCGATTGGCCTTTACAACCCAGTTGCTAGTGTCAAGACAGTTTTCAGACAAGATTTCACTTGAAGTAAACCCGATTTACATTCATAAAAATCTATACGATGAAACTACTGAACGAAAAGATCAGTTTGTAATGGGATTTGGTGGAAGATATAAATTCACAAAACGATTGAGTATGAATCTTGAATACGCGCCCCGAATAAATGCTCCAGAAAATGATGTCTATCATAACTTGGTTTCGTTAGGATTGGATATTGATACTGGAGGGCATATTTTTCAAATGGTGTTCTCAAACTGCCAAACTATGAATGATGTTTATGTATTTTCTAATGCAACTGGAAAATGGAACGGAGGCAGCATTTACTTCGGATTTAATCTCTACAGAGTTTTTTAAAACTAAAACAAAATTCTATGAAAAAAATAAAAATTTGTCTGATAGTGATTTCCAGCATCTTCATTATCTCTTGTGAATCTAATACGTATAGTGAAATAAGTCCGCCAGCCGGAAACCCAACTTATGTAGCAAACATCGAACATATTATGGAACACAATTGTCTTAGTTGTCATTCTGGAACAGCATCTCAATACCCTAATCTAGAAACCTATGAAGGAGTAAAAAATGCATGCACCAATGCCAATTTAATCTGCAGAATAGAATCAAACAATTGTGGCGAAAGAATGCCTCAAGGAGGAAGTTTGCCTCAAAGTGATATCGATATGATAAAACTTTGGGCAGCAAACGGATTTATAAAAGAATAAGTTAATACGATGAAAAAAATAGCATTCTTGGCAGTATTTATTTTTGTGGGAAACATCGTTTTCTCTCAAAAAGTTATGACCCGAACCGGACAAGTAAAATTTGAAGCATCAGTACCTTCTTTTGAGCCTGTTGCGGCCACAAACAATTCGGTTTCAGCAATTCTTGACAAATCAACTGGAGAATTTGCTGTGCTCGCATTGATAAAAGCGTTCAAATTTGAAATTCCGTTAATGGAAGAACATTTTAATGAAAATTATATGGAGTCATCCGTATATCCAAAAGCAACTTTTAAAGGGAAAATCATAAATTTTGATGCTTCGAAATTAAGCATCTCAAAAAAATATGATGTAGAAGGCGATCTGACCATACATGGTATCACAAAAAAGATTAAAACTAAAATCAGTGTGGTCTTAAAAGAAGGAAAAGTATCTCTCTCAAACAATTTTATCGTTAAAGTACAAGACTATAACATAAAAATACCAAGTCTTGTAAAAAGCAAAGTTTCAGAAAATGTAAACATTGCTCTGGACCTTATTCTTGATGAAAAATAAACTTTTTTTAATCCTAAAACTATACAATTATGAAATCTCTATTTAATTATTCAGCAGTCTTGCTGTTATTATTTATTGGAGTTTCCTGCTCTAGTAATGATGACAATTCAAGCCCTCCTGCTCCAATTATTGTAACGTTCAATGCTACTATGAATGGTGCAAATGAAGTTCCTGCAAATGCTTCAACGGCAACAGGAACAGCTACTTTGAGTTATAATAAAACTACAAAAATCTTTACGGTTACTGTAACGTATTCTGGTTTAACACCAACTATGGGGCATATTCATATGGGAGCCGCTGGAACTAACGGTCCTGTAATTTTCCCTTTCTCTAGTTTAGCATCTCCTATTAGCTACACTAGTGCAGCTTTGACAACTGCTCAGGAAACGGATCTTCTTTCAAATAATTATTATGTAAACTTACACTCTGAAGCTTTTTCAGGAGGCGAAATAAGAGGACAACTCATTACCGATAATCCAGCAGGAAGCGGTGGCGGAAGTGGCGGTGGCGGAGGTTATTAATCGCTCTTTATTGCAATTTATGTTAATTATAAAAGCCTTACTGTTTAGATAGTAAGGCTTTTGTATTTGAATTTATTTTTTTTCAAAGATGGCTTTTATTGTAACTGTGTTTCTAATAATTGTTGCAACATGTTAAGTTCATCATCATCATTTGATTGTTCATTATGATAAACCAACTTTCCTGCAGTATCAATTAAAAAATACTGCGGCATACTACGTACTTCTAAAAGATCTTGAATTCGATTTCCATGAATGTAAATTGGAGAATCCAAAGTTTGTAACCAAGGTAATTCATATTTTTTCAAAGAATTTGACCACCCCTCAATACTTGTTTCTAATGAAATCGAAATCAGCTGTAGCCCTCTAGATTTATATTTTTCATTAAGCATTTTTAATGTTGGAAATTTTTTTATGCACGGCGCGCAACCACTTCCCCAAAAACAAAGAAGCACATATTTTTCACTTTTACAAAATGATGATAATTCATAATTCTCTCCTTTATCAGTCGTAAAAGAGAAATCGGGCAAAACATGACCTACTGTAAGTGAAATCTTTTTATTAATATACTCATTGATTGTTTTACCTAAATCAGTTTCTTTCACATTATTGTCCAATTTATCGTAAATAGTTTTAAGGTTTTCAATCGTAATGGGGTGAAAACCATTTACTATTTCTTTATTAAACATGTATAATGAAAAATAAGAATTAGGAAACGATTCAATAAATTTTATTTTTTTAACCAATAGTTTTTTCCTCAAATCTGAAACAATTGTCCACAGTGAATCCTGATTGTATCCTTTTGTATAACTACGTTTAACATCATAATAAATATTAAAGGCAGTTTTGGCACTATCTTTACTTGGCTTTGTCAAACGTTTATATTCTTCTTGTTCTTTACTAAAAAGAACATTAGAAAAACGAAACTCGTTTAAGCTATCATCATCTTTATTTAGTTTTAAGATATCAATTTTCATATCCTTCGCACCAATAAACAGAAAAATACTTCCTAGATAAACATTGTCTTTTTCAACACTTAAATGAACTGGCTCATATTCTTTTTTTATCTCACCATGAAAATAAAATTTCCCATTTTTCTCTTTTACATTAATAGGTGCAAAAGAAGAATCATCAGAAGAAAGCCTTATATCTGCTCCTTTATATTGAGAAAAAATTGTTCCTGATATCGAAAATTTTTGTTGCGCAATTAAGGGCATACAAAAAAACAGCATCAAAATAATTATTGTTTTTACTTTCATAATTAAAACCCTAGAGTTAAAAAATCGCTTTACTACTTCATCAGCATTATTTATCAGTTAAATCAAAAACCAAAAACGAGTTAACTTTTACATCAACTCGTTTCTGTTTCTAGCTTTCTTTGGGGCATCAAGCTACTTTTTCATTTTATTTCTCAAATTTTACCTTGAGACAAATAGATTTAAATTTTACTTTCATCTGCAACAGCATCTTCCCATTTGTCCCAAACTTTAACACCTGCATCGTAACCATCATAACCGTAATTTTGGCTTAACTGTCCTTTAATGTTAGGCTCGATTGCAAGTCTGTATGGAATTGGCCAATAGTTGTTGCGCTTGTCCATAGTATAGAATTTTACACCTGGTTTAAGAGAAATACCATTTGGATATTTGTTGTAAAGCGTGTAATGAACAATACGTTGCCACCAATAGCTTCCTCCAGTTGCATCTTTCCCAGATTGTTTGTCCCAATTTGCGACACTATAAGTATTACCCCATTCATCAGGTTTTCCACTCATAGCCAAACAGTGCGAAATACGTTTTAACTCCACATTTCTCCATTCTTCCATGTAAAGCTCTCTTCCTCTTTCTGCGCAAATATCTCCAATTGTTACAGTAGTATACATTTGTGTTGCTTTTGCTCTTGCTCTTACAACGTTCACGTCTTGAGCTGCTCCAGTAACATTCCCTTGATAAAAACGAGCTTCGGCACGTAATAAATATGTTTCAGCTAAACGATAAATGTACATATGCGCACTTGCTCCAGCTGTTGCTCCCTGAAAATCATTTGCTGCTGGATTAGCTTCGGCAACAACATCATGATAAAAGATTTTATAATGTGGAAAATCAAACCAATCACGAATAGAATCTTGTGCTAACAGTTTTCCTGTTGCATCTTTCATTCTGAAATTTTGTCCAGCCCATGTCGCACTTCCACCAGCGCCAGGAGCATATTTAAGATCTTCCATATTAACCCAGTTACCTACAGCACTGTTATGTCTAAGATCTTGTTTGTCTTCAACACCATTCACAACCCACATAGGATGTTGCGAATAATAAGAACCACTGATTGTTCCGATACCACGCCCTATTGCTCTTTGGTAATCATATTTTGCATTGTAATTCGTTTTGTCACTCAATGGGAAACGTGGTGCTGCTGTTTTACCATCAGGAGTAATTAAGTTAGCATCGTTCCAGTTTGGTCCGAAAATTCTCATCGAAGCAAATGCTAAAAATGACTGTGCTCCTCCATTTGGTGCTACTAAAATCGCTTCAGTATTAGCCGTGATTACTTTGTTTTCTGGTCTGTGTAAATCCCAAATAACGTTTCTTGTAATTGGCCATGCAGTCGGATTTCCTCCTGGATCAAAAATTCCTAAATTACCTTGTACCAAAGAGTAACCTGATCCATTAATTAAAAGATTAGCTTGTGCCTCAGCATCAGCAAATCTACCAGATGCCAAATAACATTTTATCAATAATTGACGACATGCTCCTTTGCTCACCATACCTACATATCCAATTTTTGATTGCTCTGGAACCCATTGTACAGCTTTCTCCATATCTGCTGTAATCATTTGTATAATGGCTTCTTTTTTAGTAGAGTAATAACTCTGCTTTGGAACTTCCAAAATTTTAGTAATCAATGGTATGTCACCAAATTCATAAACCAGATTAAGGTAGCGATATGCTCTATGGAAATAAGCTTGACCGATATATTTGTTTTTCACTTCCTCAGACAAACTTTTTACACTACCAATATACGTTAATACCGTATTTGCATTCTTGATACCTGTATAAGCTTCTGTCCAAAGGAATCCAAGATAAATCGATTCTCCACTTGGGTCTCTCCTAAAATCTCCAGTAGGAACAATTGTAGCCGCATAATCAGCAATATTGCTTCCTGTATCTGTTTTTCCATATTGCGCCATATCTGAGAAAAGATATTCTGTCCCAATAGGCACACTTACACCTGAAAAACCGTAGTGAATATAGTTATTACGCAACTGTTTATCACATAATGCTAAAGTTGCCTGCAAACCTGCTTCTGTAGAAAATGTCGTTTCTGGCTCATAAAACGAAAGCGGATCAGATTCTAGAAAATCTTTTGAACAAGAACTAGCTAAAACCGCCAATACAGCAATAGGCACCAGTCTTGTAATTTTATTTTTTATATATTTTTTCATTGTTGAATAATTTTAAAGTTGGAAATTAAAACCTAAATTAAACTGTCTTGTAGCCAATCCTCCTGTTTCTGGATCTCCAAAATATTTCCATTCTTTAGAAGCAGACCATGTTGCAGCATTTTGTACTGAAGCATAAATCTTTATATTCTTAATGTGTGCACGATCTAGAAGATCTCTTGGAAGCGTATAAGCTATAGAAATGTTGTCTAAACGAACAAAACTACGGTCATATAATCTTCCTGGTGCAACTGGAGTTCCTGCTGGCCCTTTAGCATCAAGACGCGCCCATTGATTTGTTGGGTTGTCAAGTGTCCAATACGGATTTACATATGGATTGAAGTTGAATTTATACAAACTGGCATCATTGAAAGTGTTCATATAAATTGAACTAAGTGATTTTCCTCCTGCATAAGAATACATACTGATACCTAAATCCCAATTTTTGTAGATCTTGAAATCATTACGCATCGACCATTGAACCGGAGGATTTGAATTTCCTAAAAACTGTTTATCTTTTTCATTATAAACCGCTTTTTTGTAAGCAACACCATCTGCATCTACTGCATCGATATCATCTGCTGTATAGCTGTTTTGAACTTTTGGATCTCCAGGGCGTTGTCCATATCTTTGAGCTTCTTTCCACTCATCTTTTTGCCAAATTCCAGTTACTTTATAATCCCAAATTTGAGAAATCGGTCTTCCGATAAACCATCCATTAGCTGAATCATCACCTTCTTTTTTCCCAATAACATTACCATTTGCATCTTTAATATCTACCATGTTGCCATATAATGAAATGATTTTATTTTCGTTATAAGACACTCCTAATGAAGTACGCCATTCAAAGTTTGGTTTTTTAATATTCAGTGTGCTAATGCTCAATTCAAAACCTTTATTTTGCACCTCTCCAAGGTTGGTTGCAATTGATGAAAATCCAGTGAAACCAGGTAATGATTGGCTCATAATCATATCATGAGTAGATGCTTTGTAAAAATCTAAAGTAGCAGTGATGCGATCATGCAAGAAACCTAAGTCAAGACCAATATTATTTGATGTCGTTTTTTCCCATTCCAAATTAGGATTTGCCATACGATCAAGCGCTAAATACTTAAGCTCAAGTGCTTTTCCTGATGGATCTAAATACCCCATCGTTCCAGTATTTACTAAGTTTGCTAAAGAAATGTACGGATCAGCAAGTGATCTGTTTCCGTTTTTACCCCAAGACAAACGTAATTTACCAGTACTCATAGCATCCCATGTAAACCAGTTTTCATTTTTAAAGGTCCAAGCCACCCCAAAAGAAGGGAAAACTGCATAAGGGTTTGAAGCTCCAAATGCCGAATATCCATCACGACGTACAGTTGCTGTCAACATATAACGGTTATCATATGAGTAGAAAAGTCTTCCCATTAATGCATCTGCAGTTTCATGTGAGTCATAAGATCTAATTGCACTGTTTGCCATTGTTGCTGTGTTCACAAGATGGAAACCTAAAGCATCTGAAGGCTGAATGTTATAAGCATCCATTCCATCTGACCAATAACGACGTTCTTCAGCTTCCTGAACAAAAGTTGCAACGATATGATGTTTTTCTGCAATTGTATAATCCCAAGCTAATGTATTATTCAAGTTGTAATCAAATCTTATAGCACTATTTCTATTTGCTCCTGTAGTAGCTGCAGGCCAGTTTGGATTCTGCGTTGATCTGAAATAACGATCGTGGAAAAATTGATAACGAGGAGCAATGTTAAATGAATACGTAATTCCCAAAGGCAATGTTACCTTTGTATTGAAAATCGCATTTAACGTTGTATATCCTGTCTCTTTTTCAATAAATTGACGCTCGTAGTAGTAATTATAATTCTGCCCAGAAACGTTTTTACCCATTGGTTGTCTTTCATAATTACCATTTGCATCTATAAAAGTTCCGAATGGACTGGTTCTCATCATATTATTATCACCAGCATTTGTGCCTAAAGACGGCGTAACATCTCCATCTGTTCGATCTTGAAAATTAACGTTTGCTCCAAAGTCAAGCCAATCCGTAATTTTAGCATCAACTTTCATATTAGAACGAGCTGATTTGTAATCATTACCCACAATAGCTCCTTCTGAAGTTAAATACCCAAAAGACATGTAATAGTTAACCTTGTCGCCTGCTCCTGAAATACTTAAATTATTGTCATGATTAATCCCTGTTCTAAAAGAACTGTCGCTCCAATCATGCGTTTTGTCCGCTAAGAAATTCGCCATTAACGAAGGATCAAAATTCAATCCTAAACGTGTTCCCCATACTTCTTTACTGCTTTTTCCTACTGTTTGAGAAGCTGGCTGATACGCTAACCATTGTGCTTCGGTAATACCCCATTTTGCTAAATCATTTGGATTTGAAAAATAGCCCGGTTTGCCATTAGCAACTGTTCCCGCTATCCAAGCTTCGTATTGCTTAGTAGTAGGGTTTACACCGTAAGTTTGAGCAGTTTCCCAATCTTCACGATATTTTAAGTATCCTTCTGGAGAATACACACCGCGATAAGCGCTCTTGTTGCTAATTGTTGTGTTTGTAGTAAAACTAACAATTGGCTTACCCGTTTTTCCTTTTTTAGTAGAAATAAGAATAACCCCTGCAGCCGCTCTCGATCCATAAACAGACGCTGCCGAAGCATCTTTTAAAATATCAAGCTGTTGAATATCATCAGGATTGATTTCTGATAGCTCACCATAAAACTGCATTCCGTCTAAAATGATAAGCGGTGAATTATGACTTCCTCCTGTATAAACAGAAGTCTGTCCTCGAATTTGGATACTTCCTCCTCCTTTTGCAGAAGGGTCGTAACCTACTCGCACACCAGGCGTACCTCTTAATACATCTTGAACTGTCTGCGGATTTTGATTTGCCAATCTATCAGGTGTTACCTGAACAATTGCTCCCGTTAAGTCCTTTTTCTTCATTTTACCATAACCCACTACTACAACTTCTTCTAATGAGGTAGTAGCTTTTTTCATTTTTACAGTAATTGAAGCTTCTCCTTTTACGGCAACCTCTGCTGTGACATAGCCTAAATAAGACACAACGATAACTGCATTGTCGTTATCAACCTTTAAAGTAAACTTTCCATCAAAATCTGTTGAAGTACCATTTTTACTCCCTTTTTCTAAAACCGAAACTCCCGGCATCGGCATACCGCTTTCGTCAATAACTATTCCCTTGATGCTTTTTTGTGGAACCACATCGCGAGACTCAGTTGAATTCTTTGCACTAACGGCGTAACCTTGAACTTGAGATAAAGAAAACAATACACAAAGCATCAACATTTTCTTTTTCAAATTAAATCCAGATACACCACTAGGACTTTTTTTAATCCTAATAAAATTTGTCATTTTTGGTTAGTAATTTGTTGGTTAATTAATTAGTTAGTTTGAAAAAATCATTGCATCGACAACACAATCGATAAAATGATTTTACAAAGGCAAATTTGATTAATTAATGGTTTTCACAGGGAGCAATAAAATCCGATTTTGGGTATACTAAAGTCTCGGATCCATATTTTACAAGTGTTTTGTAACCAAAAAATGACATTATTCTAAAATATGATGGAAAAAATTATGGAAGCAATAATTATGATTTTTGAAATTTGAATTTTTGAATTTCTGTTTCTCAAATAATTAATTAGTGATTTATTGTATTATTTTGATATAAAATAAGAATGCATTTTTTATCTATCACAAATTTTTGGTTTCGAATTCCGTATCCATTTAGTTGAAGAAAAAAGAAAGAGAAACATGAAGAGAAAAGAGAAGAAAACAAACAAATTGACGACACTATCTTCTTGACTTTTAAAAATAAAGATAGTTTTACCTCTGAAAGACCTATTGATTCTATTCGTTCAAAAATATTAGGTCAAATTTACAAATCAACATTTAGGCAAACTCAATAATAAATAAACCCTGTAAATTATACTATTTACAGGGTTAAATGTTGATGTGCTTAATTTACTTCAATTAAACACAATATTAAATTTTTAATTTCAAAAAGAGTTACTTTCTGCAACTATAGATTTTGTTTTTATGCTATAAAACGTTTAATGGAGCTATAAAACCAGCTGCCAAAAGCCCTGTCGTGTAGTCCTGCACACCAAAAGTAGACTCTGCATAATTGGTATAATTGTATTTTCTTGCCGTATAAGCCAAGTAGAATTTTAAATTCATATCCTTGAAAGGCATATATTGCACAGTCGGAATCAAACCATAACTGGTTGATAATTTTGAAGGAGCATTTGGATCTGGATTGTCTTTCCAGCCGTGATTACTGTTCATTACTGTTAAAAGCAAATTTATTTTTGGTGTCACCAAATATTCAGCTCTAACCCAGTTTTCAAGATATATTGCTTTTTGTGCCGCGTAAGGATATTGACTGCTAATAATGCTTGATACAATACCTAAGCGATCCAAGCCTTCATTTCGATATTGAAAATCATAGTAGATAACTAATTTATCATTTGGCTTAAATTTATTTCCCAGCGCTATATAATTCATGTGCGCACCTTGAGCTTCATTAAAAAAACTGTAACTGTAGGTTGTTTCAAATTTACCATCAAAAAACTTACCTCTCCAGTTTGCTACTGCAGCCAAAGGAAATTCAGAAGGATTGATATTTGGCGGTGCACTTGCTCCATATTGTTCTTCATAAGTTTTGGTTCTAGAATTCAGAACTTGAACAGTAAAAGAGTGATTACCGTTTTCCAAAGTATGCGATATTCCGGCTCCAACCAAAAAGTTGTCTGCATATTCAATTACATCATTATAGGTCAAAATATCAATTGGGTTAAAGTCGAATTCATATCCCCCCCAATCAGCGCACAACTTACCCAAAGTAAAATTAGTACGTGGGGATAAATCAATTCTAAGAAAAGCCAAATCAACTGCCCTGCTTATATTATCAAGATTACCTGGTACTGGCTCTCTTGTATATCTGTTACGGAATCTGAAATACACTTTGTCATGAATTTTCCCTTTAATCTCAAATCGGAGTTGATCTACATTAAAATGTGATATGTCATGGTTTCCATCTGTAAAATAACTATTGTAAGCCATTCTACTGTTAAAGATAACGTCAACATTTTTAAGAAGCGATTGTTTTGAAACTGGAAGTAAAGGAGTAATCGAATCTAAGTTAACGGTATTACCTTCATTGGTCTGCTTCTTCATTGGGTTTGCTTGTCCAATCGCTGCAATTGGAAAAAAAGCAATTATTACATAAATATAGTATTTTTTCATGCTGAGGGTTTTTAAGTAATAAAAAATTTTGCTGTATTTATTTGTTACTAAGATTGTATGTGAGGGTAGTATTCAGTTAATATCAATAGGTATAACTAAATAAGTGCGATAGTTGCAACATCTGTAAAAATCTGCAATACATATTCGAGTTGCCAAAATGATAATCACTTCTTGGCTCTAAATCTATTTATTGTAAAATGTGAGGGTGACGAATAATAAAAATAAAAGTATCTTTTTTCCTTCCATATTATTATAGATTTGATTAAACATTATTTCACCAGTGCTTAACTATTATAATTTGGGACTTCAAAAAACAGGTAAGTCAATATTTCTAACCGTACTGAAGCATTTATTTTTTTTGAAATATTCTAAATATTAATTTCTTAAGTTCAAAATTAATTGCAATACAAATATACTATTTTTTCTATTAATTTTTTCTAAATAAAAAACACATTGTATTGATTTTTAAACACTTAAGAAATATTATCAAATCTTAATATGACGTTGCTTAAATTTATTGGCAAGAAGCCTATAGTACAAGTAACAATAAATGAAAAAACCGTAGTAAATGTAAATTTTAATTAAAATAACTCGCTCAACAGGAATAGCTAAATAGGTTTCATTTTATAAAATGAAACCTATTTACAAAACAAAAAAATCCAAATCCCAGTTTCCCGGAATTTGGATTTTTAAATATTGGATTCTAAAAAAATCTAGTCTAAAACAAAACTTACACTTACATTAGCTGTAATTTCGATTTCTCCGATTGCTAAAGTTTCATTTGAAGCTCCCATTGAATCTGCAGATTCTTTCATTCGCATTGCAGCATACATCGGTTGCGGACGATAAATTTGTGAATTATCTGTAATTGTAAAAGCTTTTCCAACTTTTTGACCTAATACAGAAACATAATCATCTGCTTTTGCTTTAGCATCTTTCATTGCTAACTTTCTAGCTTCGATTTGCAATTGTGCTTCTTTAGAAGATTCAAAAGTTACTTTATCAATTCTGTTGATTCCTTGTTGCACCAAACCTTCCATTAGCTCATCATATTTAGATAAATCTCTTACAATGATTTCTACAGTTTGCGTAGCATTATAACTCGTTTTCTTTTTCTCATAATCGTACTGAGGATTCAAGGCAACTTGTTTTGTTTTGAAATCTGCTGTTGGGATATTCATCTTTTTGATGAATTTTAAAACAGCATCCATTTTTTCGTCATTTTGTTTTTTGACGTCCTTAGCATTATTCCCTTTTGTTTCCACCGTAGCTGAAACACAAACTTGATCAGGTGCTACTTTTACTTTTCCTTCCCCGTTAACATTGATAAGAGGTATTTGTTTGATTTCTTGGCCGTAAGACATAGTCATAAACATGATTGTTAAAAATAATACTAGTTTTTTCATTTTTGTTATATTTTAAATTATTGATAAGGGCATTCCAAAAGTTGTGCCAACCTTACAATTTTCCCAATTTTGCCATTCCAAAAAGTATAATAATTGGAATTGCCAATAAAACAACCATTAAAGTATTATCCGAAAACAAACTCGGCATTTTTATTAAAGTGATCAAATAACCGCCTATAGCACCTCCAAAGTGTGCTGTATGCCCAATATTGTCATTTTTGGCTTTCATTCCGTAGATTGAATACAATAAATATAAAATTCCAAAAAGATATGCCGGCATCGGAATTACAAAGAATATTCCTAATGTCATGCCTGGATATAATAAAATAGCCGAATACAAAATTCCCGTCACAGCGCCAGATGCACCAACTGCACGATAACTATAATCATTTTTATGAAATAGCATCGTAAGCAGGTTTCCAAAAATCAAACTTCCAAAATAAATCATCGCAAAAGAAATAACTCCAAGACTATCTGTCACCACTGGAGCAAAAATCCAAAGTGTATACATATTAAGAACTAAATGCATAATGTCAACATGCAAAAATCCAGATGAGAGCATTCTTATTTGTTCTCCTGAACGAATACTTCCAATATGAAATTCGTATTTTCTGAAAAAGGCATAATCATTAAAACCTTTATAGCTTATAAGAACATTAGCAACTATAATTCCAATTAAAATGGTATTCATAAAAAATATTTATTGTGAATGGTAAATATAGTCATTCCGCCTTAAACCAAAATATCGGCATCTAATCATTTTTACTTTATATTTGTAAAAAAAAATTACATGCAATTTCTTGTCTATATATTAGCCTATCCATTGCTTTGGCTTATCTCTATACTTCCATTTCGCTTATTTTACTTGTTTTCAGATTTCGTCTATTTTCTGGTATATCACGTTATTGGCTATCGTCGAAAAGTAGTTCGCGAGAACCTGGCTTTGGCTTTGCCTCATTTAAATGATCAAGAAAGAAAGGTTATTGAGAAAAAATTCTACAGTCATATGTGTGATATGTTTTTGGAAATGATCAAAACCATGAGTATTTCGCCAGAAGAAATGGAAAGAAGATTTCAGGTGACTAATCTTGATTTGGTTTTGGATTATGCTAAAAGAGGAAAAAGCGTAATTTTAGTAACTTCTCACTATGCTAGTTATGAATGGCTAATGACAATCAACCTGAAAATTGGTTTTCAAGGAGTTGCTGTTTACAAAAAATTAGCAAATCCATATTTTGACAAACTAGTCCGAAAAATTCGTTCGAAATATAAAACTGAAATGATCGAAACCAGAAAAGCAATTCCAACAATGGCGCAAAATCAGCGTAACGGAACTTTAAGCATGTACGGTTTGGCAAGTGATCAATCTCCCAAATTAGACCGTATTTTTCATTCGATGAAATTTATGGGCGTTGAAGTTCCCGTACACACAGGAGCCGAAATGTTGGCAAAAAAATATAATTTGAGCGTCATATTTGCAGACGTTCAGAAAACGGGAAGAGGCTATTATGAGACAACTTTTGTTCCGATTGCTGACAACCCAAAAGATTATCCTGATTTTAAAATCACAGAAATGTATTTAAAAGAGGTTGAAAGACAAATTCTTGAAAAACCTGAATATTATTTATGGACACACAAACGATGGAAACATCGAGTTCAATCCTAAATTTCAATAAAAATTTTAAAGTCCAAAAAGAAGAAATACTTTTTGGACTTTTTTATTTATTGAAAGTTGAGCAAAACACAAAAACTAGATTTTAAGGCATCGAAATAGATTTTTGATGTGTTTTTGTAATGATTTTTCTTGGATTCAAACAAATGCATATTTAGACAAACAATATACATTTGAAGCTGACTAAAAACGATCCAAAAACCACTACAAAATTAATATCCATGATCAAAAAATTACTTTTTACCTTTTTAATCATTTGTTTTTCGAAATCTGTTTTCGCACAAAAAAGTCCTAAACGAGGTATTGCCTACGGACAAAATAGTACCGCTGATTTAATGGCTCTAAAACCGGGAATTTCATGGTGGTACAATTGGGGAAGGGTTCCAGAAAATGATACAAATGCAAATTATGCCTCTATTGGTATAGAATACGTGCCAATGGCTTGGGGAAAATTAAGCGACAGTGAAGTACAAACTTTTATTGACAATATAAAACCAGGTGCAAAATACTTGCTTGCATTTAATGAGCCCAATTTTACTGATGGTGCTCGTTTAACGCCTCAAGAAGCTGTTAATGCATGGGCAAACGTAGAAAAAATTGCTGCAGCAAAAAACCTAGAAATTGTGAGTGCGTCTCCTGCATACAATGGTCCAAACAATTATGGAGGATACAGCGATCCGGTTGCTTGGCACAATCAATTTTTCCTTTTATGTCCAGATTGCAAAGTTGATTATATCGCGTTCCATACTTATGACGCCACGGCAAGTTCAGTAGTTGGAGTTACAGGGAATCTGAAAACATTTAACCGCCCGATTTGGGTTACCGAATTCGCAAACCGAGTGATTCAAAGCGAAGCTGATAAAATCACTTTTATGCGAAATGTAGTGAGCAGTTTTGAAAATGATCCTGACATCTATAGATATTCTTGGTTTACAGGCCGTGTTCCTCAAGATTGGACTGATATGCAAGAAGGACAATTATTAAGCCCGACGAGTGGTGTTTTAAAACCAATTGGTACGGCATATATCAACGAAAGTTATACCACAAAAAAAATGGACGTTCCGGGAAAAGTCCCTGCAAACAAACATTACCGAAGAAAAGGAACCGGACTACAGGCTTCAGGTGACGTTGGTGGCGGAGAACATGTATCGTCTATTCAAGTGGGCGACTGGAACGAATTTCTATTAAATGTTGCAGATGCTGGAACTTACAATATAACCTTTAGAGTAGCTGCACCTGTCAATAATGGAAAATTCGATATTCTTGTAAATGAAGCTGTCGTAAAAACAGATGAAACTTTTCCTGCAACAGGCGACTGGCAAACTTTTACCAATAAAGATGTAAATGGAGTTTATTTGCCAAAAGGCGAAGTTTATATGAAAATCAAATTCAAATCGGATGGAATGAATTTCAATTATATGAATTTTTCATTGGCGAATCTTGGTGTAAACGATCCTATTGCTGAAAAAGATTTCTTTACGATTTACCCGAATCCAGTTAAAAATCAATCTACGCTTCATATCAAATCGACTACTACAGAATCATTGACTTTAAAAATAATTGATATGAACGGAAAAGTATGTTTCGAATCTAAAGATTACTTTACGAATGAAGACATTAAAATTGGCGAAAAACTTGCTACGGGAGTTTATATCGTAAATGCTTCTTACGGAAATATTCAAAAATCAGTTAAAATCATCAAAAACTAAATAAAATTAACCCAAAAAAAGCCTCTCTTGAAATTTCAAAAGAGGCTTTTTTGTATTAAAATTGACAGCTTACAATCCTGCAATTACTTTTATTTCATCAATAATTCGAAGCGCTAATTTATCAGCTGCTTCTTGCGAAGCTGATTCAGTATAAATACGAATAATTGGCTCAGTGTTAGATTTTCTTAAATGAACCCATTCTTCGGCAAAATCAATTTTCACGCCATCAATTGTCGAAATATCTTCGTTTTTATACTTCTCTGTCATTTGAGTCAAAATTGCATCAACATCAATTTGTGGCGTCAATTCAATTTTGTTTTTACTCATGTAATATTCTGGATAAGAAGCTCTCAATGCAGAAACTGGCATTTTTTTATTTGCTAAATGCGTTAAAAACAAAGCAACTCCAACCAAACTATCTCTTCCATAATGCAATTCTGGGTAGATAATTCCACCGTTTCCTTCTCCACCAATAACGGCATTATTTTTCTTCATTAATTCAACTACATTCACCTCTCCTACTGCGCTTGCCTCATAACTTCCACCGTGCGCTTTAGTAACATCACGCAAAGCACGAGAAGATGACATATTCGAAACCGTGTTTCCTGGAGTTTTGCTCAAAACATAATCTGCGCAAGCAACTAAAGTATATTCTTCACCAAACATTTCACCATCTTCGCTAATAAAAGCTAGACGATCCACATCTGGGTCAACCACAATTCCAAAATCAGCTTTTTCTTTTACAACCAATTCTGAAATATCAGTTAAATGTTCTTTTAAAGGTTCTGGATTGTGAGGAAAATGTCCGTTTGGCTCGCAGTACAATTCTATTACTTCAACGCCCATTAATTTTAGAAGTTTCGGAATAATAATTCCGCCTGAAGAATTCACACCATCAACAACCACTTTAAACTTAGCTTCTTTAACCGCTTCAGCATCAACTAAAGGCAGATTTAAAACTTCATCGATGTGAATATCCATATAAGCGTCATTTGAAATAATTTCGCCTAAACTATCTACATCAGAAAAATCAAAAGCCTCTGCTTCTGCAATTTCAAGAATTTTTGCACCATCGGCACCACTTAAAAATTCGCCTTTTTCATTCAATAATTTTAAGGCATTCCATTGTTTTGGATTGTGAGAAGCCGTTAAAATTATTCCACCATCAGCCTTTTCAAGAGGAACAGCAACTTCTACAGTTGGCGTTGTTGAAAGCCCAAGATCAATTACATCGATTCCTAATCCAATTAAAGTATTTACTACTAGATTATGAATCATTGGCCCAGAAATTCTAGCATCACGGCCAATTACAACAGTTAATTTTTCTTTTGAGGTATTATTTTTTAGAAATGTTCCGTATGCCGATGCAAATTTCACAGCATCAACAGGAGTCAAGTTATCACCAACTTTCCCTCCAATTGTTCCGCGAATTCCGGATATCGATTTTATTAAAGTCATTTTTGCGAGTTAAGGTTATTTTTTACAAATATAAAAAAGTTACTAAGCTTCTGAGGCACTAAGTTGCTAAGATTTTTAAATAACCCTAAAATAACGTGCATTCGCATTTCTTAAATTTTATAACAAATTGATTTAAAAAAGTTTTTATACATTTACTAAATAACTTAGTTTCTAAGCAACTTAGAACCTTAGCATCTTAAAAAAAATGAATTTCCTTGCCCATATATATCTTTCAGGTGATAATGATTTAATAAAAATTGGCAATTTTATGGCCGATGGAATCCGTGGAAAGCAATTTGAAATTTTTCCCGAAGATGTCCAAAAAGGAATTCTTTTGCATCGCTTTATAGACACTTATACCGATTCGCATGATATTTTCAGGCAAAGCACAAAGCGTTTGCACGAAAAATACCATCATTATGCGGGTGTGATTGTTGATATTGTTTACGATCATTTTTTAGCCAAAAACTGGACAAAATATTCTGATGAAAATCTGGAAAGCTTTATCAATAGATTCTATAAATCTTTAGGCGATAATTATTCCATTTTAACTGAAAAAACACAAGGTTTGATGCCGTATATGATTGAACGAAATTGGCTCTTAAGTTATAGGACTGTCGAAGGAATCCATCAAATACTGACACAAATGGACCGCAGATCTAAAAACGTTTCCAAAATGCAATACGCAAGCGAAGAACTAAAAGAATTTTATAACGAATTTGAAGAAGAATTCACTTTGTTTTTTGAAGATCTTCGTTTAAATGCACATCAAAAATTAATCTCACTATAAAACCAAACCGTTTTAATACGACACTCCAATTATGAAAAAAATTTCGTTTTTATTCTTTTTTATATCCATTTACGGTTTTAGTCAGCAAGCAGTTCATCCAACAGGATTTACAGCTTCAAAAGCTATGGTTGTTTCTGCTCGAGAAGAAGCATCAAAAATTGGTGCCGAAATCATGAAAAAAGGTGGAAACGCATTTGATGCTATGGTTGCTACTGAGCTTGCCTTGGCCGTTGCTTATCCATATGCAGGAAATCTTGGCGGAGGCGGATTTATGGTATATCGAAAAGCAAATGGCGAAGTAGGAAGTCTGGATTATCGTGAAAAAGCGCCTCTGGCTGCTTCAAAAAATATGTTTCTGGATAAAGATGGGAATGTAATAAAAGGAAAAAGTACGGAAACAGCTTTGGCAATTGGCGTTCCAGGAACTATTGCTGGTGTTTTTGCAGTGCATAAAAAACTAGGTTCATTGCCAATGTCTGAAATTCTAAAACCTGTAATTGCACTTGCTGAAAGAGGTGTTATTGTCACCAAAAAACAACAAAAACAACTTGAAAACTATCATGATGCCATTGTGAAAGCCAATGGTCCGAATACACTAATGGCCAAAGCATTCAAAGAAAATGATACCATAAAATATCCTGCCCTTGCCAATACTTTGAAAAGAATCCTGAAAAATGGAAGAGATGAATTTTACAAAGGCAAAACAGCTCAAATTCTTGTTGATTATTTAAAGGAAAAAGGCGGAATTGTAACACTAAAAGATTTGGCGCTTTATGAAGCAAAATGGAGAAAACCACTTCAGTTTGATTATAAAGATTTAAAAATAACCTCAATGGCACCACCCAGCAGTGGCGGAATATGTTTGGCACAAATCATGAAAATGGTTGCACCGTTTTATCTTTCAAAAATGGGACATAATTCCGAACAATCCATTCAGGTTATTGTAGAAGCCGAAAGAAGAGCTTATGCTGATAGAAGCCAATTCTTAGGCGATCCTGATTTTGTAAAAATTCCGATTAATGGACTTTTGGCTGATAGCTATTTAAAAGAAAGAATGTCAAATTTTGATTCTCAGAAAGCAACTTTATCATCAGATATAAAAGAAGGAAAAGTGACTTATAGTGAAAGTACCGAAACCACTCACTACTCCATCGTGGATGCGCAAGGAAATGCGGTTGCTGCAACAACCACTATAAATGACGGATTTGGATCAAAATATTATTGTGATGAATTGGGCTTTTTCTTAAACAATGAAATGGACGATTTTAGTGCAAAACCGGGATCTCCAAATATGTTTGGACTAGTTGGAAATGAAGCGAACAGCATTGCACCACAAAAAAGAATGCTAAGTTCGATGACGCCAACTATAGTCGAAAAAAACGGAAAACTTTATATGGTTGTTGGTTCACCAGGTGGTTCTACAATTATAACATCAGTTTTACAAACTATTTTAAATGTTTACGAGTATAATTTGAGCATGCAAGAAGCTGTAAATGCACCGCGTTTTCACCATCAATGGCTGCCAGACTTAATTACTTTTGAACCTAAAGCTTTTAGTGACAAAACATTATCAAATTTAAAAGCAAAGGGATATTTGATTAGTGAAAATACAACTCCTGTAATTGGAAAAGTGGATGCGATTTTGGTTCTTCCTAACAATACGCTCGAAGGAGGTGCCGATTTTCGTGGCGATGACAAGGCCGCTGGATTTTAAACACAAAATATTTACATTAAAAAATAATACAAAATTGAATGTTTAGAGCTAAATTTGCAATCCCCCGTAACTTTGTAGCAAAATTATGATAAAACGACTTTTTCGAAAATTAGAAAGCATTATTGCCTTAGCCCAATCTTTATTGACGCCAAAGCAGTTCATTTTTTTGTCGAGTGTATTAGTCGGTATTTCATGTGCATTTGCTGTAATTGTTTTAAAGACATTTGCGCACAGTGTTTTTTCATTTGCAACTTATATCAACGGGATTCTAAAATTGAGTTTCATCAACAGTATCTTGCCCATAATTGGTATTGTATTGACTGTTTTTGTTATTAAAAAGGTTTTAAACGGAACGATTCAAAAAGGAACCTCACAGATTTTATATGCAGTTGCCAAAAAAGCAAGTATAATTCCGAAAAAACAAATGTATGCGCAGATTGTCACAAGCTCTTTAACCGTAGGTTTAGGAGGTTCTGCCGGATTAGAAAGCCCAATTGTAATTACTGGAGCCGCTTTTGGATCAAATTATGCCCAAAATTACAAACTAGCATACAAAGACCGAACTTTATTAATTGGTTGCGGTGTTGCCGCCGGAATTGCCGCCGCTTTTAATGCTCCAATTGCGGGAGTTCTTTTTGCCATCGAAGTTTTGTTAGTCGATGTAAGTATTTCTGCTTTTACGCCTATCATGATTTCTGCTGCTACAGGTGCGTTAGTTTCTGCGATTGTTTTAGACGAAACGATTCTTCTCTCTTTTAAAAAACAGGAACTATTCAATTATCATAATATTCCATTTTATGTCTTTTTAGGTGTTTTAACCGGTTTTGCGGCGGTATATTATGCCCGTAATTTTCAGCGTGTGGAGCATTATTTTGCTAAAATGGAAATCGGCCCATACAAAAAGGCTCTGATTGGTTCATCGCTTTTAGCTCTGCTTATTTTCGTATTCCCAACCCTATTTGGTGAGGGATATGAAAGCATCAAAACTTTATCTGAAAGCGATCCAGGAAAATTATTAGACAATACCTTATTTGCAGATTTCAGAAATAGCCAATGGGTTTTGCTTTTGTTTGTCGGATGCACAATGATGGTAAAAGTCTTCGCTTCGGGGCTTACATTGGGAAGTGGCGGAAATGGAGGTAATTTTGCTCCTTCTCTATTTTTAGGATCTTATTTAGGTTATTTTTTCTCCAAACTAATAAGCCTAACAGGTTTATCAAATTTGCCAATCAGCAACTTTACTATGGTTGGAATGGCTGGTATTTTGAGCGGCTTATTTCACGCGCCATTGACTGCGATATTCCTTATTGCCGAAATTACAGGAGGTTACGGACTGATGATTCCGCTGATGATTGTTTCGTCAATCAGTTTTGCTATATCAAAACGATTTGAAAAATATTCGCTTGACGTAAAAAATCTAGCCAAAAAAGGTCACGCATTTACCAGCAATAAAGATTCTAATATTTTATCGACATTAGATATTGATGCGATTATTCAATGCGATTATCTTACCGTTCATCCCGACGAAAATCTAACCAAGCTGGTTGATTTAATTTCACATTCAAATCAGGTTGTTTTTCCTGTTGTCAACAACGAAAAAGATTTAGTTGGAGTTGTACATTTTAATGACATTCGTGAGATTATTTTTAATTCCTATCGCGTAAAATACACACAAATTAAAGATGTAATGAAAATTCCAGCGGCAACCATATCTTCGTATGACAGCATGGAAATCGTTATGACGAAATTCGAAAATTCGAAATCGGCATTTTTGCCCGTATTACGAAATGAAAAATACTACGGTATCATTTCAAAATCAATCGCTCTTGAAGCGTATAGAATGAAATTGCGTTCTATGACGATTGAATAAGTTTTTTTTTAGTGGCTTTAAATTAGTAGCTATATTCATATAGAATATATGTTATATTTGGTTTTCATTTTGCGACCAAAAAACAACCAAAACAAAACCAAAACCACTAAAAATGAAAAACCTTTTTATTCTTTTCCTTTTTCTTATCGGATTTACTAACGTTAAAGCACAAGAAGCTGAACTTAATGCTAAAAAGCTTTTTGAAGAATTAGCCGATCAAACCTGCAAATGCATTGACTCTATTTCTACTTACAATCGTCCTAAAAATGATATTAATGCAGATATTACTGATTGTATTAATGTGCGAGTTGGAGCTTATCAATTAGGCCAAAAACTAGCCAACTTAGACCTTTCAAAAACAACAGAGGGTTCCGATGGAAAAAAGAATATCAACATTACAGTAAATTACAATCAAGATTCAAAAGAATTTAAAGAAGTTTATTATAAAATTGAGCGCTACTTAATGGGCAACTGCCCTGCTTTGAAAACCAAAATTGCTTCAAATGACAAAGAAAATGACAATTCTGTTTCAAAGAATGAAGAAGCCCTTAAATACTATGAGTTAGGAATTGATGAGTCTAAAAAGGAAAACTTTAAAGGCGCAATCGAATACTATAAAAAAGCAGTAAAAATTGATCCTAATTTTTCTTTTGCATACGACAATATGGGAATTTGCTACAGAAGATTAGAACAATATGACCAAGCTATAGATGCTTACGAAAAATCTCTTAAAATAGATCCAAACGGATTAATGCCATTGCAAAATATTGCAGTTGCTTACTCTTATAAAAAAGAATACAAAAAAGCAGTAAAAGCATATGAGAGATTGGCTAAAATTGAACCAAACAATCCAGAAGTTTTTTACGGGATTGGACAAATGTATGCTTTTCATTTAAATGACCCTGAACAAGGTTTAGATAACATGTGCAAAGCTTATAATATCTATACTAAGGAAAAATCTGCTTACAGAACTGATGCCGAAAAAATAATTCAAATGATTTATGCTCAAATGAAAAAAGACGGTAAAGAAGCTGATTTTGAAAAAATATTAGCTGCAAATAATATTAGCTCAAAATAACTTAAATCATTTTTAAAGAAACAGTCTCAAATAAAAAACGCTAGTTCATACTAGCGTTTTTTGTTACTATTTGTAACATAAACTTTTGCTATCGAGCACTAAAAGAACAAATCAAAGTGGTAACTTTGCGTTTTTGCTCAAAATTATGTTAGACAAAGACAATACTATTGAAGTTCTTGGTGCAAGAGTTCATAATCTAAAAAATATCGACATATCTATTCCGCGTGAAAAACTGGTGGTTATTACGGGTTTATCAGGTTCGGGAAAATCTTCTTTGGCATTTGATACCATTTATGCCGAAGGACAACGTCGTTATGTAGAGACTTTTTCAGCCTATGCTAGACAATTCCTTGGAGGTTTAGAACGTCCAGACGTTGATAAAATCGACGGACTTTCTCCTGTTATTGCGATTGAACAAAAGACAACCAGCAAAAGTCCACGTTCTACTGTTGGAACAATTACTGAAATTTACGATTTCCTTAGACTACTATACGCGCGTGGCGCTGATGCATACAGTTATAATACAGGCGAAAAAATGGTTTCGTATTCTGATGAGCAAATCAAAGATTTGATTATTCAGGATTATAATGGGAAAAGAATCAATATTCTAGCTCCTGTTATTAAAGCCCGAAAAGGTCATTATGCCGAATTATTCCAGCAAATTACCAAACAAGGATTTTTGAAAGTTCGCGTAAACGGCGAAGTTCAGGATTTGGTTGCGGGGATGAAACTGGACCGTTATAAAACACACGATATTGAGATTGTTGTTGATAGAATGGTAATTGAAGATAATCCTGATACGCAAAAAAGATTATCTGAAAGCATTAATACCGCAATGCATCATGGTGAAGATGTCTTGATAATTTTAGATCAAGATTCTAATGAAGTACGTTATTTCAGTAGGAATTTAATGTGTCCGACAACTGGGATTTCTTACCAAAACCCAGAACCGAATTTGTTTTCGTTCAACTCCCCGAAAGGAGCGTGCCCTCATTGCAACGGATTGGGAACGGTACACGAAATCAATGTCAAAAAGATTATTCCGAATCCAAAATTATCGATTAAAGCGGGTGGTTTTGCACCTCTTGGGGAATATAAATCTTCATGGATTTTCAAGCAATTAGAAACCATTGGAGAAAAATTCGGATTTAAAATCACTGATCCAATTGAAAAAATTCCTGAAGAAGCCATGACCATGATTTTGCATGGTGGAAAAGACAAATTTTCAATCAATTCAAAAGATCTTGGTGTAACGAGAGAATATAAAATTGATTTTGAAGGAATTTCGAATTTCATCAAAAATCAATATGACGAAAGTTCTTCAACAACTTTAAAACGTTGGGCAAAAGATTTCATGGACGAAGTTAATTGTCCTGTTTGCGAAGGATCACGCCTTAAAAAAGAAGCTTTGTTTTTTAGAGTGAATGAAAAAAATATCACTGAATTATGTGATATGGATATTTCAGACTTGACAGCTTGGTTTTTAGATTTAGAAAATCATTTGACTGATAAACAGCTTTTAATTGCTTCTGAAGTCGTAAAAGAGATCAAAGACCGTTTGAACTTCTTGATGAATGTCGGTTTGAATTATTTGGCTTTAAGCCGAAGTTCAAAATCGCTTTCTGGTGGTGAAGCGCAACGTATTCGTTTGGCTACTCAAATTGGTTCGCAATTGGTTGGCGTTTTATACATTTTGGATGAGCCAAGTATTGGTTTGCATCAAAGAGATAATGAGAAACTTATTCAGTCTTTGGAGCAATTGCGTGACATCGGAAACTCAGTAATTGTTGTTGAGCACGACAAAGACATGATCGAAACTGCTGATTATGTAATTGACATTGGGCCAAAAGCTGGAAAATACGGAGGTGAAATCATCAGTATTGGAACTCCAAAAGAAACTTTGGCATCTGATACTATTACCGCTCAATATTTGAATGGTAAAATGAAATTTGACATTCCGAAAGAAAGAAGAAAAGGAAATGGCAAATTCTTGAAACTTACAGGAGCAACAGGAAATAACCTTAAAAATGTTTCGATTGAAATTCCGTTAGGTCAAATGACTTGTGTAACGGGAGTTTCAGGAAGTGGAAAATCAACTTTGATCAATGAAACGCTTTATCCAATTTTAAATGCGTATTATTTTAATGGCGTGAAAAAACCACAACCTTATAAAAAGATTGAAGGTTTAGAGCATATAGACAAAGTAATTGATATTGACCAAAGTCCGATTGGTAGAACGCCACGTTCAAACCCAGCAACGTATACAGAAGTTTTCACCGAAATCAGAAATCTATTTACGATGACTTCTGAAAGTATGATTCGTGGTTACAAAGCAGGACGTTTCAGCTTTAATGTAAAAGGAGGACGTTGCGAAACCTGCGAAGGTTCGGGTGTAAGAACCATCGAAATGAACTTTTTGCCAGACGTTTATGTAGAATGCGAAACGTGTCAAGGTAAACGTTTCAACAGAGAAACTTTAGAAATTCGATACAAAGGAAAATCTATTTCGGATGTTTTGGATATGACGGTTGATGAAGCGGTTCCTTTCTTTGAAAATATCCCGAAGATTTACAGAAAAATCAAAACGATTCAAGATGTTGGTTTAGGATATATTACGCTTGGTCAGCAAAGCACAACACTTTCTGGCGGTGAAGCGCAACGTATTAAACTAGCGGGAGAATTGTCTAAAAAAGATACCGGAAATACATTTTATATTCTGGATGAACCAACAACCGGACTGCATTTTGAAGACATTCGTGTGTTAATGGACGTAATCAATAAATTAGTAGATAAAGGAAATACGATTCTAATAATTGAACACAATATGGATGTAATCAAACTTGCTGATTATATTATCGATATTGGTCCTGAAGGAGGAAAAGGCGGTGGACAACTCGTTGCCAAAGGAACTCCTGAAGAAGTTGCACAAAACAAAAAAAGTTATACTGCTAAGTTTTTGAAAAAAGAATTGGAATAAAAAATACATCTTTGTCAAAGTTTAAAACTTTGACAAAGATTAAATTTAACCTCAATCTTTTTTTTACAAACTACCTATCTGATAATGAATCAAAAACCTCTATTTGATTATTATCATAAGATTACTTTTGGATTATAATTCGTGTTTTCTATAACAATTGTCGAAAAAAGTGTTAATTTAGTATCCGCTTTTTTTGAAAAATTCAAAGTTTAAAACAAAAAAATCTTTCAATTAAACCGAATGTTTATTTGAAACCGGGTGTCTAGCCCTGATAGAAGTGGAAATCCTTTTGCGCCGGAGTTCGGCGGAAAAGATTGCAACGGATAGCAGGAACAAGCTCCTTCTTTTTAATACACAAAAACATCAGCTTAAATAAAATAACAAATTAAAATACCTAAAATGAGATTAGAAGATTTTGATAATGATGAAGATAAAGTAATCCAAGACAGTTTAAAACAAAAAACTTGGAATGAAATTAAAACCAATGACAGCTGGGCAATTTTTAAAATTATGTCTGAGTTTGTAAACGGATACGAGAGCATGGGACGTATTGGCCCGTGTGTTTCTATTTTTGGATCGGCGCGAACAAAACCGGATGATAAATATTATCAATTGGCCGAAAAAATCGCTTTTAAAATCAGTAAAGCTGGCTACGGCGTAATTACGGGAGGAGGCCCGGGAATTATGGAAGCTGGAAATAAAGGTGCACATTTAGGTGGTGGAACTTCAGTAGGTTTAAACATCGAATTGCCTTTTGAACAACATTTCAACCCTTATATTGATCATGACAAAAACCTGAATTTCGATTATTTCTTTGTGAGAAAAGTAATGTTCGTTAAATATTCGCAAGGTTTTGTGGTTATGCCAGGAGGTTTTGGAACCTTGGACGAAATGTTTGAAGCAATCACATTGATTCAGACTAAAAAAATTGGAAAATTCCCAATTATATTGGTTGGAGTTGAATTCTGGTCAGGATTGATTGACTGGGTAAAGACTGTTTTGGTCGAAAAAATGCACACTGTTAGTCCTGAAGATTTGAACTTGTTTAAAATTGTTGACACTGAAGATGAAGTTGTCGAGGCTTTGGACAAATTCTACAAGAAATACGATTTAAGTCCGAATTTCTAATTTTCCGCAACATATAAATCATATAAACAATTTAAGCAACCGCCTTATTGCCAACTTAATTTGCTTATAATATGATTAATTTTTAAGAGCTGTTTTTTAAAACAGCTTTTTTTATGCTATTTTTACAAAAATCCGAAACATTTTTATGCACATAACTTAAGGCATATCTATAATTTTACGCCAATATTTGAAACGATTTTATAAAATTATAATCCTATTATTTGTTTTATTGAGCTCAGTAAAACAATATGCACAACATCAATCTAAGATGGAAGTGGCGGTTAATCTCGACCTTAAAACACTTAATATCAGACAAGATATTACGTATTACAACACTTCAAATGATTCTTTGGATTCAATTGTACTAAATGATTGGAACAATGCTTTTTCGGACAAAAACACACCTTTGGCTCGACGTTTTTCAGATGAATTTTATAGAGGCTTTCATGTCGCCAAACCCGAAGAAAGAGGAAATACCACTATTTTGAATCTGACAGATTCTAATGATTTAGCGCTTGAATGGCAAAGAACGGATAAAAACCCAGATTTTATTATCGTAAAACTAAATCGAAAACTTTATCCTGGCGAAAAAATTGATTTGCACCTAATTTATATTTCCAAAATTCCGAGTGCGAAATTTACACATTATGGCTTTGATCAAAATGGCGGAATGATTTTAAAAAACTGGTTTTTAAGCCCTGCTCGATTTGAAAATCACGATTTTGTAAAAAATAATAATTTCAATCTTGATGATATTGCAAATGCTGTGGTTGATTATCAAGTGGAAATAAAACTTCCTGCCAATTATTTCATTAGTACTGATTTGGATTCGGTTTCAAAAGACGATTCAAATTCATCGTATACAAATTATGTTTTTTCTGGAAACAGCAGAACTGATTTTAATGTTTTTATCGAAAAACAAAACACGTTTAGAAGCTATACAAATAATGATTTAGAAATAGTTTCAGATTTGAAAACGAAAAAATTGAACGAAATTCAAAGAGCAATAATCATCAACAGAGTTGCGACTTTTGCCAATGAATTCATCGGGAAATATCCGCATTCAAAAATCGCAGTTTCGCAGGCAGATTATGACCGAAATCCGTTTTACGGACTAAATCAATTGCCTTCATTTATCAGTCCGTTTTCAGATGAATTCATCTTCGAAATCACTTTTTTGAAAACCTATCTGAGCAACTATTTGAAAAACTCTCTTAAACTGGATCCAAGAAAAGACAATTGGATATACGACGGAATTCAGATTTACACCATGATGAAATACATGGAAGAGCATCATTTAGATCAAAAAATGCTGGGAAGGCTTTCAGACATGAAACTCTTTAATAGCTATAATATCACCAATCTGACTTTTAACGAGCAGTACAGTTATTATTATATGCTGATGGCTCGAAAAAATCTAGACCAGCCATTGGGAGATCCAAAAAATACATTGATCAAATTCAACGAACAAATTGCGAGCAAATACCGTGCAGGCTTAAGTTTAAGTTATTTAGATGATTATCTGAATCACAATATTGTACCAGAAAGTGTACAGGAATTTTATACTTTGAATAAAACACAACAAACAAATCGCTATGATTTTGAAAAAATTCTAACCAAAAACAGTACCAAAAAAATTGACTGGTTTTTTAGGACTATTATCGAATCACGAGATATTATCGATTATAAATTCACTGATGTTTCAAGAACAAAAGACAGTGTTCAGTTTTCCATAAAAAACAAAACGGGAGTGTTTGCTCCTATTCCGGTTTACGGAATCAAGAAAAACGAAGTTGTTTTCAAAGAATGGATTGAACCAAAAAGCAATGATTCTGTTTACCATTTTGATCGAAAAAATGCTGATAAAATAGTATTGAATTACGACAACGAAGTTCCAGAATACAACCAGCGAAACAACTGGAAAAATTTGAAAAACATAGCTATAACAAATCGTCCAATCAAGTTCAATTTTGCAAAAGATTTGGAGGATCCTTACTATAATCAGATTTTATACATTCCGACTTTAACTTATAATTATTATGATGGTATAACGCCTGGGATTCGCTTTCATAACAAAACCATATTAGACAAGCCATTCTTATTTGATATCAATCCGGCTTATTCGATAAAAGCGCAAACTATATCAGGTTCTTCGGCATTTTCTTATAATCAATATTATCGAAACAGCACTTTATATAATGTACGCTATTCCATCAGCCAGAATTACTTTCATTACGCGCCAGATGCGACTTATTTACGATTAAACCCAATGGTGCAATTTCGCATCCGCGAAGAAAACTTTAGAGACAATAGAAAGCAACTTATAATGTTTCGCCAAGTAATTGTAAATCGCGAAGCAAGCGAATATATTACCGATAATTCAAAACCAAATTATTCGGTTTTCAATGCCCGATATTCAAACACCAAAACAGAGCTTGTAAATCATTTTAGCTACATGAATGACATTCAGTTTTCTGGAGATTTCGGAAAACTATCTGGAGAAGTAGAATACAGACGTTTATTTGAAAATAATCATAAATTAAATTTACGCTTATACGCAGGAGCATTTCTTTACAATACAACAAATTCAGATTATTTCAGTTTTGGTTTGGACAGACCTACGGATTACTTGTTTGATTACAACCTTTTTGGTAGATCTGAATCTACTGGATTTTTCAGTCAGCAGTTTGTAATGGCTGAAGGTGGATTTAAATCGCAATTAGAACCATCTTACGCCAACCAATGGATGACCACTATGAATGCAAGTTATGCGATTTGGAATTGGGTTGAAGTATATGGCGATATCGGTTTCTTGAAAAATAAACATCAAAAAGAGTTCTTCGCTTACGATAGTGGGATCCGTTTAAATTTGGTTCCAGATTATTTTGAACTCTATTTTCCAGTCTATTCGAACAATGGATGGGAAATTTCTCAAAGTAAATACAACGAAAAAATACGATTTGTTATCACATTTTCACCAAAAACATTAGTCACACTTTTCACTAGAAAATGGTTCTAATCGAATAAATTTTAAACAAAATGTTGAATTATTTTTACATAAATTGATTTTTTATTGCAAATTACATAAATAAAATACGTAGTTTTTTGATTTTAAATACAAATAATTAAATTATATTTACTTTAAAGAATTATGATTATTGATTGTTTTTAAGTAATTTCGCAGTCTCAACATGACCATTAAAGATTATGATAAAAGAAATGAACAATACTACATTGACATTTGAAGATTTCAAAACTGAGGTATTGAACGACTACAAAGTTGCAGTAACTAGCCGTGAATGTAGTCTTTTAGGTCGTAAAGAAGTATTAACAGGAAAAGCCAAATTTGGGATATTTGGAGACGGAAAAGAAGTACCGCAACTTGCGATGGCAAAAGCCTTCAAAAACGGTGATTTTCGTTCTGGATACTACCGCGATCAAACTTTTATGATGGCGATTGGCGAATTGACTCCTAAACAATTCTTTGCTGGTTTATACGGTCACACCGATTTAGATTTTGATCCAATGTCTGCAGGAAGACAAATGGGCGGACACTTTGTAACGCACAGTTTAAACGAAGACGGATCTTGGAAAGATTTAACAAAACAAAAAAATTCAAGTTCAGATATATCACCTACAGCCGGACAAATGCCGAGATTGTTAGGTTTAGCTCAAGCTTCTAAAATTTACAGAAATGTTGACGGAATTACCATCAAAGATAAATTTACAGTAAATGGAAATGAAGTAGCTTGGGGAACTATTGGAAACGCAAGTACTTCTGAAGGTTTGTTTTTTGAAACAATCAACGCTGCTGGAGTTTTACAAGTTCCAATGGTAATGAGTGTTTGGGATGATGAATACGGAATTTCGGTTCACGCTAAACACCAAACTACAAAAGAGAATATTTCTGAAATTTTAAAAGGATATCAACGCGACGAAGATTCTAAAGGTTATGATATTTTCAGAGTAAAAGGTTGGGATTATGCTGAATTAGTTTCAACATATGAAAGAGCTGGAAAAATTGCTCGCGAAGAACATATTCCGGTTTTGATTCACGTAAACGAATTGACACAACCTCAAGGACACTCTACTTCTGGTTCTCATGAGCGTTACAAAAGCGGAGAAAGATTAGCGTGGGAAAGAGATTTTGACTGTATACGTCAAATGCGTTTATGGATGATTGCCATCAACATAGCATCGCCTGAAGAACTTTCTGAAATTGATTTCCAGTTGAAAAATGAAGTTTTACAAGCTAAAAAAGATGCTTGGAATTCATTCATTAATCCGATTATTGATGAGCAAAATGACCTTTTGGCTTTATTGGAACAAATTGCTGAAGCAAGCGTAAACCATAAGGACAAAATCAGAAAATATATTTCAGAATTAAAAGCTATAAAAGCACCGCTTAAAAAGGAAATTTTGGTTTATGCCAGAAAGATTCTTCGTTTTATTGAAGTTCCAAACAGCAAAATGCTTTTATCAAGCTGGATTACTCGATTCATTAATGAGACTCAGGAAAAATTCAGCAGTAATTTACATTCTGATTCAAATAAAAATGTTTTTTCAGTTGAAAAAGTGCTTCCTGAATATGGAGAAAATGCTAAAGCGGATATTGATGGAAGAATGCTTTTGCGCGATAACTTTGATGCTTTGTTTGCCAAATATCCAGAAACTTTAATTTTTGGGGAAGATGTTGGAAACATTGGCGACGTAAACCAAGGTTTAGAAGGCATGCAAGAAAAATACGGAGAACTTCGTGTTGCCGATGTCGGAATTCGTGAAGCTACAATTATTGGCCAAGGAATTGGAATGGCTTTAAGAGGCTTGCGCCCAATTGCTGAAATTCAATATTTAGATTACTTATTATATGCTATCCAAATCATGAGCGATGATTTGGCTACATTACAATATCGAACTGTTGGAAAACAAAAAGCACCACTAATCATTAGAACTCGTGGACACCGTTTAGAAGGTATCTGGCATTCTGGTTCTCCAATGGGAATGATTATCAATGCAATTCGCGGAATTCACGTTTTGGTTCCAAGAGACATGACGCAAGCGGCTGGATTTTACAATACCCTTTTAGAATGTGACGAACCTGCTTTAGTAATCGAATGTTTGAACGGATATAGATTAAAAGAAAAAGCGCCATTGAATTTTGGTGAATTCAAAACGCCAATTGGTGTTGTTGAAACTATGAAAGAAGGTTCAGATATTACCTTAGTTTCTTACGGTTCAACTTTAAGATTAGTGCAGCAAGCAGCAGTAGAATTATTAGATTTAGGAATTGATTGTGAAGTGATCGATATTCAATCATTACTTCCTTTTGATGTGAATAAAGATATTGTTAAAAGTATAGCGAAAACCAATCGTTTGTTAGTAATTGACGAAGATGTTCCTGGAGGAGCTTCAGCATTCATTTTACAGCAAATCTTGGAAGAGCAAGATGCTTACAAATATTTGGACAGCAAACCACAAACACTTGCTGCAAAAGCCCACAGACCAGCATACGGAACTGATGGTGATTATTTCTCTAAACCATCTGCAGAAGATATTTTTGAGAAAGTTTACAGCATGATGAATGAAGTTAATCCTTCTAAATATCCTGCTTTATACTAAGATTCAGATTTTTTTAGATACTAAAAAAGCTCCCAAAAGGGAGCTTTTTTTTTACTATCAAGTTTGTCATTTCGACGAAGGAGAAATCTCAAGAAACTCCGCAACGTAAATCGCCAATCATTGTAGAGCTACTTGTGGAGATCCCTCGTTCCTCGGGATGACAAGATTGTGGAATTCATTCTTTATCAATTGTCAATTATCAATCGTCAATTTAATCAATTAATTAAATATCTTTCAACATAGCCCTGGCCTTCTCCAAGTCCTCAGCCGTATCAATTCCGATTCCAACATGTGTCGTTTCAACCATTTTAATACGTTTTCCGAATTCCAAATAACGTAATTGCTCCAATTTCTCAGATGCTTCCAAAGATTTCATTGGAAGACTGTAAAAATCCAATAAAGCTTGTTTTCTGAAAGCATAAATTCCGATGTGCTGAAAATATCTTACTCCAACATTTTTTTCTCTTGGATACGGAATTACAGAACGAGAAAAATACAAAGCAAACTGCGATTGATCCACCACAACTTTCACATTATTCGGATTGTTGATTTCATCTTCATCTGTGATTTCACGCATCAGCGAAGCCAAATCTATCTTTTTCTCGTAATCACTTTTAAAAACAGATATAACCTGTTCTAAAGGTCCAGCTTCTGTAAAAGGCTCGTCACCCTGAACATTCACCACAATATCAACATCAAGATTCGCAACTGCTTCGGCAATTCTGTCACTTCCGGATTCGTGCTCTTTCATGCTCATAATTGCTTTTCCGCCATTGGAAACAATTTCGTCAAAAATCAAATCAGAATCAGTTACTACAAAAACATCGTCGAACAATTTTGTTGAAACTGCCGCTTCGTAAGTTCGCAGAATTACTGTTTTACCTCCCAAATCCTGCATCAACTTTGCAGGAAAGCGTGTTGAAGCATATCGCGCCGGAATTACCGCTATTATTTTCATTTTTAAGTCTCTTTAAGTAAAACAAATGTAAGTATTCAAAACTTAGATAAAAAACATAATCGAAACAGATCGTTATAAAACTGATTGGCAGTATTTTAAAAAAGATATTATATTTATAAGAAAAAACCACCATGCAAAAACCATTACTTCTGATCTTCTTCATTTTGAATTTCGCTTTTATAAATTCTGCTTTAAGCCAAAACAATACAAATGCGGTCAATGCTTTTTCAAACCGAGTTTTTGAAGGCGAAGGTTATAATCCTTTGCAAGAATTGAAGTGGAAATTCAAAACAGAAGGCAAGATTTTTTCTTCTCCAATTGTCCAAAATAAAACAATTTATATTGGCAGTGAAGACGGTTATTTGTATGCATTAAATGAAAACGGAAATTTAAAATGGAAATTTAAAACAAATGGCGCAATTCACAGTTCACCGACTTTCTTTAACAACATAATCTATTTTGGAAGTTTTGATGGCTATTATTATGCTGCAAACGCTACAAATGGAAAGGAGATTTGGAAATTCAAAACCAATGGTGAACATTGGTATCAAGAAATTGGAATGTGGGGAATGAAACCAAGCGATATGCTCATGAGTGATTTATGGGATTTTTACTTATCAACTCCGGTTATTTACAAAGACAAAAACACTTCTTTAACAATTTTCGGAAGCAGTGATGGAAATATGTACGCAGTTGATTCAAAAAATGGAACTTTAAAATGGTCTTTTAAAACCAAAAAACCAATTCACAGCAGTCCAGTCATAGAAAAGGAAACTTTATTTTTTGGAGGTTGGGATGGAATTTTCTACGCTTTAGATTGTGAGACCGGAAAAGAAAAATGGCGATTTGCAACGGAAATTAAAATGGGATTTACAGGGATCGAAGCCTCGGCTACGGTTTCAAATGGAATCGTTTATTTTGGAGCGAGAGATCCTTATTTATTTGCTTTAAATGCTGAAACAGGAAAATTGGTTTGGAAATACAATGCCGAAAATTCATGGATTTTAAGTTCTGCAGTTATAAAAGATAATACAATTTATGTTGGAACTTCTGACACGTATGCGTTATTGGCGCTTGACGCGAAAACCGGGCAAGAAAAATACCGATTTAAAGGAAATGGATATATCTATTCTTCGCCAGCTATTTCAGGGAATACGGCTTATTTTGGCGATTTTAGTGGTAACTTTTTTGCCTTAAACTTACTTTCAAATGGAAAAGAATCAGCTTTTGTGGGCACGGAAAGCAGAAAAAAATACGCTCCCGAAATTCTGAACAATAATGTAGTGGACTTTAGCTTCACAGCAAAAAATGCCGATTTGTACATTTATGAAAACAACAAAAAAGTAATGGATGAAATTTACAAATTAGGGCCAATTGTTTCATCACCTTTCATAAGCAATAACACCATTTATTTTGGAAGTGCAGATGGCTATTTGTATGCTTATAATTTAAAAGAGAAATAAAAGTATTTAGCGAATCTCTGCGAAAATCTCAATAAATCTCTGTGGAAAAATTATTATACAAAGTCGCAAAGATTTTCACAGAGATTCGCTAAGCTATAATTACACTATTTTTACTGAGGCAAAAAGCTAAACCAAAACTGTAACACGCAGATAAGTTGCGGGAATTGATGTAGAATTGTTGTCATTACTTTTGTTTTGGCTGTTAACTAATCCTTCAAGCTTAGCATACAAATCTGAAGTTTTTCCGTTTTGTTCAGCGGCCTCAAAAGCATTCATCGTTGGGCCATAGTAATTTTTTAATCGATCTAGCCACTCCGAAGGTGGGAATGCCGCTTTAAACGTAAAGGTATCTCTCTCAAAGGAAATATTTTCTTTAGGAACACCCGCATTTGTAAATCTTTCGATTACATTATCCTCAATTCCCCAAAGCATAGGACTTACAAAACCCTCAGGAGGCGGAGGTGTAAATTCAGAACTAATTTTCAAGATTTGTGCAACCAACGTTGGATCTCCCGGTATCCAATTACCCATAATAACTTTACCTCCAGGTCGCGTGACACGAACCATTTCTTTAGCAACATCAAAAGGTTTTGGAGCAAACATTGCTCCAAAAATGCTCATCGTAACATCGTAAGATTGATTTTTCAATTCATTCAAATCGGTTGCGTCGCCTTCTTGAAATACAATATTATCCAGTCCTTCTTTTTTTGCTCGAAGATTACCCGCTTCAACTAAATTTCTTGCTATATCAACACCTAAAACATTGGCCCCTAATTTTGCCGAAGGTATAGCGGTAGTACCATCACCACAGCCGAGATCTAAAACATTAATATTTTCCTTAATTCCAATTTTGGCAACCAATTCCGCACCACTTTCTCTCATAGATTCTGCAATGCGTGTAAAATCGCCTTTTTCCCATAATGCTTTGTTTGGATTCATCTTTGTTTTATCAGTGATTATAGTGCTGATGCCGCACTCTTACCTAATTTGTAAACATCTTCTATCGTTTTTTAATTTATCACCAGTTAATCACAAAAGGCATTTAAAAAACTACTTAAAAAGAAGACACAAATCAAACAATCAACTGATAAACAATTACTTACACAAAAATAAACAAATTTAGATGAAACATTTTAGTATCTCACCAAATTTATTTTTTGATTGGAAAACAAATACTATTACATTATTTTCACTGAAGTCATGCTCAACGAACCTGCCAAAAGTTTGTCATTAAACAGATCTAATTCATCTGTTTTATCTTTTAAGCCAAGAGTATAAAGCAATGGCAAATAATGATCCGGAGTTGGAACTGCCAATTGGACGGCTTTATTTAGTTTTTCAAAATCAATCAAAGGCTGAAAATTTCCATCTAATAAATAATTATTCACCGTTTCTCGAGCTTCAATTGCCCAATCGTAGCCGTAATTGTCTTTATCAAAATTTCTGAAATCAACCATTCGAAGGTTGTGTACGATGTTGCCGCTTCCAATAATTAAAACGCCTTTGTAACGCAAGACTTGTAATTTTTGAGCTAATTCAAAATGATATTGCCCTGATTTTGTGTAATCGATACTCAACTGAATTACCGGAACATCTGCATTTGGATATAAATGCTTTATTACGCTCCATGCGCCATGATCCAATCCCCAATGCTCGTCTAATTCGACCATTACCGGATCTAAAATTTTCTGTGTTTCTACAGCCAATTCCGGACTTCCTTTTGCAGGATATTGCACATCAAAAAGCGCTTGTGGAAAACCTCCAAAATCATGAATGGTTCTCGGCATTTCCATTGAAGTGACTTTTGTTCCTTTAGTAAACCAATGCGCCGAAACGCATAAAATGGCATTTGGCTGTGGCAAAGTTTTAGCCAGATTGCGAAAACCAGTCACAAACTGATTTTCTTCAATGGCATTCATCGGACTGCCGTGTCCTAAAAAAAGAACTGGCATTTTATCGGTATTCGAAAACGTTGATGAAATCGAATGTAAGTCGTTTAATGTTGTCATTGTTTAAGTTTTAAATCACTTAGTAATTGATCATAACTTTTCAAATTAATAGAATCTCTATCGTAAACTTTAATTACAAATGTTGAATCAGAATTTATTATCCAGAATTCATCTCCTGAATGCCCCGGAAATCTTTCTTTAACTTTAGAATCAATCATTCTTTTCATGTATGAAATTATAGATTTTTTATCCAAATCTGTAAGTTTGATTGTTTTCTGAACAGTTACTTTTTCAATGTTTCTCCCTTTTGAGTCTTGATTGTCACAATCAATATCTGTTTTAGTATAATTCAAAAAATAATCTTTATAATTACCTTCTTTAGCAAATATCTCCAAGTCTTCCTGATGACCACCCCATTCTCCACATTCGCTAAAATGAGATCTAATTTTTAAATTAGATTTTACTCCGGAAGCACCCAAAGAAATTGGATCAAAAAAATCGACCGTTTTTTCACTTAGAACAACTTTACTTTCTTCATGTTTTTTACAAAAACTAAAACTAAATAATAAAATGAGTAATAAAATTCTTTTCATTTTCGCTTTTAAATAAAAATCGTAAATATCTGTGACTAAAATTTATTCTTCAAAGCTCTCGTCTTTAAATCCTATCAAATATAGCTTATTTTTAGCACGTGTCATAGCGGTATAAAGCCATCTGATGTAATCGCGATCAATTCCGTCTGGCAAATACGGCTGTTCAATAAAAACCGTATTCCACTGCCCTCCTTGCGATTTGTGACACGTAATTGCATAAGAGAATTTCACTTGTAATCCGTTGAAATATTCGTTTTCCTTAACCTTTTGGAATCTTTTGTATTTCGTTGGCTCATCTTCATAATCCTTCATTACTTCTTCGTACAAACGATTCGATTCTTCGTAAGTTAATGACGGCGATTCGCTTTTAATAGTATCCAAAATCAAAACCGTCTCAAAAGGAATTTGGTTTGGATAATCGACCATTCTGATTTTCACTTTCGCAAAAGTAAATCCGTATAATTCTTTGATTCCAAACATTTCCAAAACTTCAATTATATCGCCATTGGCAATAAAACCAGCTTCATCAGTTTCCTTTAGCCAGAAATAATTGTTTTTGACCACCATCAAAAAATCACCAACCGAAAGTTCGCTTTCCTTGAATAAAATTCGGCTTCTGATTTGTTCGTTATACTGATTTGCTCTTTTGTTTGATCGTACAATAAAAGCAGTGTCTTCAATACTCCAGTTGCTGTATGCTGTATTTATGGCATCTTGAATATCATAACCATCGGTCAAACGAACGATATCTTTGAACTTTTTTACGTTGAATCTAAATTCGGTTATAAAACTTTCTTTCAGCAATTCTCGCAATTCGGTCGCATTGAATAAAATTCCTGAATTCTCTTCCTGACGCATTACTTCGTCTAATTCAATATGTTCAATTTCTTTATCATAATGAACACCCAAAGTCTGAATATCAAGTGCCGGACTAATATCTAAATTTACTGGTGGCAACTGCGCGGTATCTCCTAAAAGAATCATTTTACAATTGCTTCCAGAATAGACATAATTGATCAAATCATCCAGAAGCGAGCCGCTGTCGAGTGTACTGTCTGAAATCATCGAAGCCTCATCGACGATAAAAACAGTGTTTTTATGTTTGTTGACTTGTTTGGTAAAAGCCACTCCTCCACCCGATGATTTCTTTGGGAAATATATTTTTTTATGAATCGTAAAAGCCGATGTATTTGAATAATTCGAAATCACTTTTGCTGCGCGACCCGTTGGCGCAAGCAAAACAACTTTTTTATTGATTTCTGCAAGATTATTTACAATGGTTGAAATCACCGTTGTTTTTCCTGTTCCGGCGTATCCTTTCAGTACAAAAATGGTATCGTTTTTAGGCTCGGTTAGGAAAATTGCGATTTTCTGAAAAAAAATATCTTGTTTGTAGGTAGGCGCAAAAGGAAATCTTTTTTGTAAAACGCTGTAAAACAATGTTGAATTCATAGAGTAAAATTGTCATACAAAGTTCGGCTTTTTTAATGGCAATTTCAAAAAATCAATTTCAAAAATCAATGGCAATGGCAATGTCAAAAAACCAATAGCCAAATTAAATTAAACCATATAAGTGATATAAGTTCATTTAAAATAAACAGCCTGCTTAAATTTGCTTATATCACTTATATGGTTCATTCAATAAAATAATTAATACTAAGATAACGTGTACCTAACTTTTCTTTAAAATTGTTTTTTGAAATTGCAATTATAATTGTTGCTTTTTAATTTGTAAGTTTGTGGTCGCTTAAATTCTTTCTTGATTCAAAAACAGGTAACGAATTGTAAATCAGATATGTCATTACAAAACACTAACATTACTTCTAAAAATTACAAAAAACTTTCTATTCAGGTTTCTCTGACTGGATTTTCATATTGCTGTTTCGATACTTTAAATAATGTCATTACTTCATATAAAGAAATCAAGTTTGACATTTCAAACAAAAGCACAAAAATTGAAGATTTATTCACGGAAGCTTTCAGAAACAATGCTGAATTGAAGGACATTTATGATGAAGTGATGGTAATTCACAACAACAATCTTTCAACTTTTGTTCCGACAGCTTTGTTTGATGAAGACTATCTTGGAAGTTATTTGCAATACACGACAAAAGTTTTTGCAACAGATTTTTTTACATTTGATGAGATTTCAAATTATCAAATGAATTCGGTTTACATTCCGTACGTGAATATCAACAACTTTTTGATTGATAATGTTGGATCTTTTGACTACAAACATGCGAATAGTATTTTGGTCGAAAAAATATTAGACAATTCAAGAAATAACGACGAAAAGAAAATGGTGGTCAATTTTAATCCTGGCCATTTTGAAGTTATTGTGGTTCAAAACCAAAAGCTTCTGTTTTTCAATTCATTTGAATACCAAACCCCTGAAGATTTCATATATTACCTACTATTTACTGCCGAACAATCGAATTTAAATCCGGAAATTTTTCCACTCGAATTATTGGGCACGATAGACAAAAACGATCCGTTTTATGCCATTGCGTATAAATACATTCGTAATATATCCTTTATGGATGTAAGCACTTTACAGCAAAAAAACAGCTTCTCTTTAACAGAAAATCAAAAACATTATATTTTATTCCAATCATGAGAATCATTTCAGGAAAACACAAAGGACGTCGAATTTCTCCCCCAAAAAACCTTCCTGTAAGACCCACAACTGATATGAGCAAAGAGGCATTATTCAATGTCTTAAATAATCATTTTAGTTTTGATAGCTTAAAGGTTTTGGATTTATTTTCAGGTACCGGAAACATCAGTTATGAATTTGCGTCGCGTGGCAGTGCGCCAATAACGTCTGTTGACGGCGATTTTGGATGCGTGAAATTCATCAAACAAGTTTCATCAGAATATGATTTTGATATTGCTGCAACAAAAAGCGATGTTTTCAAGTTTCTTGAGAACTGCAAAACGTCTTATGATATAGTTTTTGCAGATCCTCCTTACGGATTAGATCAAGCCACTTTTGAAAAAATTGTAACCACAGTTTTTGAAAGAGATTTGCTTCATGAAGACGGAATGATGATTATCGAACATTCAAAATATACTAAATTGGATCATTTGAGTAATTTTTCTTTTCAGAAAAGTTATGGAGGTTCTTATTTCAGTTTCTTCGAATTAAACTCAACTGATGATGATGAAGAACTTCCTGGAGATTCTCCAATAAAAATTACAGAAGAAGACGAAGGATAGTCTTTTTTAAATTTCAAACTTTTAAAATCCCAAATTCCAAAATTGGAACTTGGGATTTTCTATTTTTATCGAATTCGGTTTTCATTTTCATCAACCGATTTTTCCTTGTATTTCGAATCTTTTATTTTTCCGAAAGAATAACGAACAGCAATCGAAATCTCGTGTGCATCAACCAAATATCTGGATTTTGAACTTATATTGTTGATGGAAAAACTTTCACTATAAATCGTTTGTTTTAAAACATCATTAAAATTCAAAGTGCAATTCCAATTTTTGCCCAAACTTTTGACAAGTGACATATCGAAAACAAAATTGGCTTTTCTTTCAAAAACGCCATCATTTTGCGCTGTTGTTCCCCAAAAAGAAAAAACATATGTAAAGTTCTTAGGCAGTTTAAAGGAATGATTTGAATAATAATACAAATACGGTTTTGACGAATGCATTAATGCCGAATGGTCTTCAACTTTGCTTTTTACAAAAATCAAAGAATTTGTCGCTGTCCAGAGTTTATACGTAAACGGAAGTGTAAAATCGATTGTAAAACCGGTTTCTCTTTTAAAGTTAATATCAGTAATCGTCAAAACATTGGTTTCATCATTAAATATAAAACTGGGATTTACGGCGTTTTTGGTTTGATAAAAACTCAACTTAATCGATTTGTCTTGATATTGAAAAGTGCTCGCAATTTCATCTGTAAATGCTGGGCCCAACTTAATGCTGCTTCCATATAAAAAATACGGGTTTATATATGTTGCAATTTGGCTCAATGACGAATATTTTGGTCGCACAATATTTTTCGCATAATTTAAACTGACGCTTTTTGTACTGTCAATTGCAAATGAAAACTGTGCTTTCGGAAATAAATTCGTGTAATTTCGATCAATTGAAGGCAGTAAATCTGATTTGTATTTTGCATAAACATTTGTATTTTCTGCTCGCAATCCAACCGAAAAATCAACTTTTTTAATCTTTCCTGAAAACTGAACATAGGCCGCTAAATTTTCTTCTTTGAAATTATAATTCAACACTTCACTTTCATTTTTTTCATAATCAAAAATATCAGAATCTGAATTCGATTTTGCCTTTAAATACAAACCGCCGTATTCTAAATTCATTTCATTTTTGAACTTTTTCTCCAAGTCAATTCGACCCGAGAAAACATCGACATTAAACTTTTGATCTCTGTTTTGCGACAATTCAAATTCGGTTTCATTAAAATCATTCTCCACCAAACTCCATAAATGCTGATTGAAATTAGAATATTGAAAACCAGCAAAAAGTCGCGTATCAATAAATTTTAATTTCTTGGAATAATTCATAAATGCATTGACAAAATTTTTATTACTCGAGTTATTACTCCAAGTAAAAACATGGTTTTCAACATTCTGATTTTTATTAAAAGTAAAAGTATTGATGTCGAAATTATCATCTCTCAGTTTGCCGTTTACATTCACAGAAAAGTAATCTTCGTTATTTATTTTATAAAACAAACCGCCGCCAAAAACATATTCCTTTACATGCGAATTTGCCGTTACATCATAATCGGAAACAATCGACGCTTGCGGAATTTCATAAGCAATACTGTGGTTTTCCCAAGGATTTCGGCGATTATAATTAAAATTAGCTTTCCATTCTAATTTTCCTTTTTTAAAACTTGAATTGAATCCGAGGTAATTATTGAAATGTTTTTTGAAAGAAGCCACTTCTGATATTTCAGTTCTAAAACTGTCTTTTTTGCTAAATTTTCGAGTAATCAAAATTACAGCGCGACCTTCGGCTTCATATTTTGAAGATGGATTCTGAATAATTTCGATTGTTTTAATATCGGCGACAGTCAAAGCATTCAACTCGTTCATTCCCACTTTTTGATTGTCAATATAAATCAACGGATTTCCTTTACCTACAATCGAAATGTTTTCTCTATTTGAACTAACTAAAACTGTCGGCAATTTTGAAAGCAAATCAACTGGATTTGGAATCGTATTGTAAATCGAATTGGCAACATCAACTTTTATATTTCCGTTTGAATTCGTAAAAGTCTTTTTGTTTTGAGTTACAACAACTTCACTCAACTTTTGAGAAATAGAATCTTTTGGTGTTTCATTTTGAGCTTTGGCAAAAAACGAAAAAAGAAAAAGCAAAAGAGCTAGAATTAGTTTCCACGGCATGTAAATGATATTTAAAACAGTTTGACAATGCAGCAAAAGTGCTTTGAAAAACCAGTTCCGAAAGTTAATTGGAGGTTAATGCTAGGTTAATCTCCATTTTGTATCTCAAAAGCAGTATTTTTGAATCTAGAAAATTGCCCAATGATTTTACGGGTAAAACTGATACGCACTGGTTTTTTATTTCTAGTATTAAAAAAAATCCGTTTTACCCCGTTCAGTCCGCGTTATCTGTGAGCCATAATTTCAAAAAAAACATGAAACAAAGAATCAATTTATTAATCGCATTTTCAGTTGTCGCACTTATTGTTTTGACGACTGTGCAATGCTATTTGGTAAAAACAGCTTACGACTATAAAGTGGCCGAGTTTCATACGCAGATAAAAAATGAAATTGCTCAAATAACCCATAATTATAGTGATATCGATTCGGTTTTGGTTGCTAAAAAAGAAGCGCTTTACAAAAGTCTATCAGAAAATTATATTAAGGGAAAAAACAGTCGTTTGGATGTTAAAAATGCTGTTTTAGAAAAGCAATATCAAAGTGCTTTGACCAATCAAATTCAGCGAAAATTTGAACGAGATCTTCCGTATTTCAAAATTGATTTTGCGATTGTCCTTAATAAATTTATTGTGTACAAAAACGCGCAAAAAGCCGATACCATTTTCTCTGAAAAACCTTTTATCGAAAACAAATTATACGGAAATCTGGCCTCGCTTAATCATGCTTTTTTGGTTCGGAATTATGTTGGCACAACAAACGGAACATTTGAAAACCAAGAATATCAATTGTTGACGGAAGATTCGATGTACGTTTCGGTAATCGATTGGGAAATGATTATTTTAAGACGAATGACTTTTATTTTGATTTTGTCCCTGTTTTCGATTCTTACCTTGATTTCACTATTTGTTATTGCAATCAAAGCTTTGATAAAACAGAAAAAAGTAAGCGATGTAAAAACCGATTTCATCAATAATATTACGCACGAACTCAAAACGCCATTAGCAACTTTAGGCATTTCTACAAAAATTTTGGAGCAGAAACATATTCGTGAAAACGATGAAAATTTCAATTCTATTTTAAGTACAATTTCACGCCAAAACAATCGTCTGCAAAGTTTAATCGATCAGGTTATGGCAAACTCTTTGGCAGAAAATGAAATTGAACTTCAAAAAGAAAAAATTGAAGCAGAAGGTTTTCTGCTTTCTATTGTAAATGACTTTAAAATCGCGTTTCCAAAAATCAATCTAAAAACTGATTTTCAGACTCAAAAAACAATTTTGGCTTTGGATAAATTCCATTTGACCACTGCTTTTTTGAATGTTTTAGAAAATGCTGTAAAATACGGTTCAAGCACAATTACGGTCAAAACAAGAATAATTGAAAAACAATTTTCTATAAGTTTTGAAGACGATGGAATTGGCATTGCCAAAAACAAACAAGCATTTCTTTTTGAAAAATTTTATCGCGTAGAACAGGGAAATCTGCATAATACAAAAGGTTTAGGTTTAGGATTGTATTATGTAGATCAAATCGTAAAAGCGCATCAGGGTTCTGTAAACGTTAGCAGCGATTTAGGAAAAGGAACTCAGTTTACTATTTTATTAAACGTTTAATTCCCTTATTTTGAAAAGATTACTTTTAGCCGAAGACGATTTTGATTTTGCAGCGATTTTAAAACAATATCTTGAATTGAACCAATTTGAAGTGGTTTGGGCCGAAAATGGCGAAATAGCTTTGGATTATTTTAAAACCCAAACTTTTGACATTTGTGTTTTTGATGTTATGATGCCAAAATTGGACGGATTTTCATTGGCCGAAAAAATAATCACTATCAATCCTGAAACGCCATTTATTTTTCTAACAGCAAGAAAATTAAAAGAAGACAAAATCATCGGGCTAAAACTTGGAGCCGACGACTATATTGTAAAACCTTTTGAAGTTGATGAACTGGTTTTGCGTTTGCAAAATATCTTGAAAAGAATTGAACAAAAAAGAAGTCTCGAAGGAAATAATATAATCGAAATTGGTTCCTATATTTTTGACAATGAACGATTAACACTCAACAATAAAAACCACGTGCAACAACTTACAGAGAAAGAAGCGGCACTTATTGAGTATTTGTATCTCAACCATAATCAATTATTAAAACGAGATCAAATTTTGATGTCGGTTTGGAAAAAAGACGATTATTTTTCTGGAAGAAGTATGGATGTTTTTATCAGCAGATTGCGAAAATATTTCAATTCAGATCCGAAAATCAAGATTGAAAGCGTTCGAAATATCGGATTAGAATTTAAGATAGAAAAACCTTGATTACTCAAGGTTTTTCTATTTTTATTTGAGAACTATTTTCCAATAACCCAACCTAAAGTAAAGTTACCTATTGGCACTAATACAGTATCAAATTTATCAAAATTCACTCCTGGTCCAACGCTAAATTCAAGATTGAATTTCCCTTTGTAAGTACGTTGCAATCCCCAAAGCGCGCCTAATGTAAAAGAAGGGACATATTCTCCATATTTCTCATTAGTTGAAATTGACTTAAAATTATAGACTGCATTTCCGGCAATAAAATTCCCTGAGTTAAAAGCTGTTCTTTTTCCTTTTGCTGCTCTTTTTTCTAAATTGTAATAATGACGAAATTGCTCATTAATCATTGGTACAAAATAAAAATTTGATTCGTCATAATAGCTATTGTAGCGATAACCTAACCCTAAACTTGCTTCAGAATATAACGTGTTTTTATCTGAAAAACCGTGCTCGTAAACAAAACCCGGAAACAAAATATTGATTTTAAATTGATTTTTTGCAACCGAAACCGCGGCTTCGTCTTGCGCATGAATTGCCGGAATTACAGCAAAAAATAGTAACAGCAAAAAGTAATTTTTCTTCATATAAGTTTTTGATTAGTTGAAACAAAAATACTCTTTAAAGCATACGATACTGTTAAAAAGAAAATTATTTTCTTACAAAAACAATGGTTAAAATCATATAATTCCGCTAAGTAATTGTATAACAATATTTAAGAGTTTCAATAATAAATTTGTTAAAGAACTTTAAAAACTATTAATCATGAACCTAAAAAGATTTTTCGGAGGATTACTTACAGTCCTTGGAATAATAGGACTTATTTATACAGCAATGATCTTTGCAGATACAAGCGGCGGAACTAGAGATATTAAATCGCTAATCATTTATGGCATCTTGGGAATTGTATTTTTTACATCAGGAATTAGCTTGGTGCGAACTACGAAGGATGAATCATAAGATAAAAAGGGACAAAGTTACAAAGTGACAAAGGTTCAAAGTTTTAAATTCTTTGTCGCTTTGTTACTTTGTCGCTTTGTTACTTTGTTACTGTGTTACTTATTCCTGAGAAACAGTATTTAAATTTAGTTCTGTAAAATCTCTTTCGGTTTTAGAGATTATAATCGTTGCTACTGTATTTCCAATCAAGTTGGTAATCGCTCTCGCTTCGCTCATGAATTTGTCTACGCCAAGCAAGAATGCCAAACCTTCAACGGGGATTTTATGAAGTGCTGTCAATGTTGATGCCAAAACAATAAATCCGCTTCCGGTTACACCTGCGGCACCTTTTGACGTAATCATCAAAATTCCGATTACGGATAAAATTTCGAAGAAACTTAGGTGCACATCGTATAATTGTGCTAAAAAGATCACCGACATCGAAAGGTAAATCGAAGTTCCGTCCAGATTAAAAGAATAACCCGTAGGAATCACCAATCCTACAACCGATTTACTACACCCCATTTTTTCCAATTTTACCATAATACTAGGCAAAGCCGCTTCTGAAGATGAAGTTCCAAGAACTAATAAAAGTTCCTCTTTAATATATTTTAGAATCGAAAGAATACTGATTTTATAATATCTCAGAATGCTTCCTAAAACCAGAAAAACAAACAAAGCCATTGTCAAATAAACGCAAAGCATCAATTTCCCTAACGGAATCAAAGTGGCTAAACCAAATTTACCAATCGTATAAGCCATTCCTCCAAAAGCTCCAATTGGTGCCAAATACATCACATATTTTAAACCCGTGAAAACAACATTCGAAAATCGTTCTAAAACCAAAATCGTTTGTTCTCTTTTTTGATAAAAATTCAGCGCGATGCCACACACGATCGCTGCAACTAAAACCTGTAAAGTGAAATTGGAAAGGAAGAATTTCAACCACGAAAAATGTTCTGCAGTTCCAGAAGTGTATTGACTCGCATCTCCAATTTGCAAACCAGCTTTATTAATTTTTCCAGGCTTGAACAAATAGGCAACTGCAACACCAATTGCCAATGCAACTGTCGAAACGACTTCAAAATAGCCTAAAGCTTTAATTCCAATTCGGCCCACTTTTTTAAGATTTCCCATTCCAGAAATCCCCAAAACAATTGTCAGGAAAATAATTGGACCGATAAAAAGTTTGATGATATCAATAAAACCTTCCCCGATTTTTTTCATTTTCACACCATTTTCAGGCGAAAAATGCCCGAGTAAAATTCCAGCAATAATCGCTATCAAAACCCAGAAAGTAAGGTTTGTAATTACAGTCTGAAAAAGACTTTTTTTGATTTTAGGTGTCGAATTTGGAGCAGAAATATTCATGAAATTCAATTAGATAGTTTCACAAATATATAAAAAAAGCAGACCTGTAAGCCGGATTCTGTTCTTGTCTTATTTTGCAACAAAACAATACCTTATCATTTATCTAGATTGTACATTACTGCACAACTCAAGCTACCTACCCTTCAACAACGGACGAGAAGCCCTTAAATGCTGATATACTTGGTATTTCACCGCATAGAGTTTACCTGGTTTCACTACAGCATTACCTGTACATACTTTCTGTTGCACTTGTCCTTGCCTTATTTCTAAGACCGACGGGTGTTACCCGCTATGCTTCTCTATGGTGTCCGGACTTTCCTCCCTCCCGATAAATCGGGACGACGATAAGGCGGTCTGCGGTGCAAAAGTAGCGATTTATGAATGAACAATAAAAATTTTAAATTTTTCAATTTATGAATTTTATCATAACATTTTAATTTTAAAATAGTTATCTTTAAAATTCCATAATTTTTAAATTCAGTTTATCATGAAAAGAATGTATCATTACGCAACTGTTTCAAAAGCTTTAGATCAATTGAATGAGAAAGGATTTACATGTGATTTTAATCGAAATGCTGACGTGATTAAAAAAAATCCTGAGAAATTTGAAATTGTTCATGTGTATCGATACGAGGGGGAATCAGACCCGGGCGATGAGGCAGTTGTATACGGAATTAAATCTACTTCTGGAAAAAAAGGAGTTTATGTTGCTGGCTTTTCAGCCGATTCAGATCAAGAAACCGCAAAGTTTTTATTTGATTTAAGTATTAGGGGAAGATAAATTTAAAATCCAATCCTGAAACTTTAAAATAAAAATTCCAAATTCCAATTATAAAGCTATACAATTGGAATTTGGAATTTTTTATTGGAATCTTTTCAAATTTTAAACCGTTGGTATTTTCAACTTCCAACCCGGCTGAATCAAATCGGGATTTGAAATAATATCTTTATTTGCTTCGAAGATATCTTGCCAGGAAACTCCGTATGCTTTTCCTATTTTGGAAAGGGAATCACCAATTTCAACTGTATATTCTCTTGAAACACCTTCTTCAACTTCAATATTCAGAACAACATCTGCCGATCTATATTCTGGATCGATTTTTTCATAGGCATTCCACAATTTTTCTTTATCTGCAGCAGAATTTGCTTTACCATCAATATATAAAACATGATCTTGCTCTCTAACTTGTAGATTTGTAATTCCTAATTCAGAAGCCAAATCTGTTACTGCTTGGTATTTGTCTTGTAAACTCATGACTTCCTTATTTAACAATTAACTTATTATCTACTTTTTTAGGCTTCAATTCTTGAATGCTTTGCATCAAAGGCTGTAATTTGCCTTTTTCAATTTCTCCCGAAAGCGTCACAACACCCCCAACAACAGTAGCGCTCACGCCATCATAAGCATCTACTACTTTACTGACTGATTTATCCAAATCGGTATCTGAATTAATGATAACAGTCGCTGCAGCTGGTTCTTCATTGGCACTGGCAATCTGGCAAGTGTTTACAACTGATTTAACTCCTTTTGTAGCTTTTACACTTTTTTCAATATTTTTTTTGAAAATTTCGTCCTCGCAAGTTCCAGTAATCGTGGCTACGCCATCATGTACTGCGACGTGTATATTTGGAGTGTCATTAAGTTTTTCTGCTATCGCTTTTTCAATATCTCCGTCGCTTGGCTTGCAAGATGCCAAAGCCACGCAAAGACTTATCCCTAGTAAAACTGATTTAAATTTCATAATAGTTTCATTTAACAATTAACTATCTAAAATTAAACAGATTACAATTCAAAAGATTATATGATGTTGGTGCGGGATTTATATGTTTTCCAGCAAAAAGCCAATTCCGACTTTACTATCTAACAATTAATTTGTTTACAATTTTTTTTTTTGTCAAATCCTTTATTCTTTTAATCAACTCAGGCAATTGCTCTTTCTTAATAGGCCCAGTAAGCTCAACTGTATAATCATAAACTGTAGCATTAACCCCAGCATAATCCATTACTACATTGCCTATTGCTACATTTAATTCATAATCAAATTTAGTATCAACAGGTTTAGGATTACTTTTTTGAGAAGGTGGAGCTGGCGGTAAAGGAATGTGTGATTCTTTATTCTCTTTCTCTTCTTTTGGATGAAAAATTTGGCAGTTGTTTACAACAGATTTGACTCCTTTAATTTTTTCAACTTTGCGCTGTATGTATTGTTTAAAATCTTCATCAGTAGGTTTGCTTGAAATTGTAACTACGCCCTCTTTTACATCAAAATTTACACCTTTGTAAAGTTTAAATTCTTCAGTAATATCGTTCTTAATTTCTGCGTCCGAACGACCACAAGCAACTAACAAAAGAGTGGTCATTCCTAAAAATATATTTTTTAAATTCATATTGCTCTTATTTTTTATTTCGTAATTAATATTCACAATCTTACGGAATCCTTTTTCTTATAATAAAAAAACATTAAAATTTGATATTTCTAAAGTTATTACTCATGCTGTGAAACATCATTATATTGCCAAAGTACATTTATAATTTTCCATTCTCCATTTGTCTTTACAATGTGCATATAATCAATCCATGTGTCAGCGAGTAATTTAACCGATGCTGTTTTAGCAGAAACATCCAAAAGTTTAACCTCTTTTCTTGGATTCTTTGGAAATTTATCGCCTTTTACATTATACGTCTCCGCCAAAATAATCATATTTTCAGCGAAGAATTCTGAGATATAATCTTTCTGTGCCGTTTTATTTCTAAAAACCGAACGTTTCACCATTCTAGGATGCAGTGCACTTTCCATCAACTTCGGATTTGGAGTATGTTGTGCTTCAATGTAGGCCAATGCTACTTTTTTAATTTCTAAAGTATCTTGAGCGGTTTGTGCTTGAATTTTAACGGAACAAAAAACGATTGCAGTAAGTATTAAATATTTTTTCATGTAAAATGATTTTATAATTTATTATAAACCCTTAACTACCAAGCTTCCCATAACGCTGATAATCCGAAAAATAAAGAACTATTTTCTTTCCGTTTTTCTTATAAGGATAAAACAATTCATAATTACCATCATTCGAACGATAGCGTAATTCATCATTGTCTTTTTCGAAAACACTTTTCAAATAATCTCTTTCCTCTTTAGTGGTCTTATGAATAAATTCTCTTTTCTGAGGTTTTATGGTATCTTTTAAACTTCCTTCGAAATAATCATTGAACCCTAAATAAACCGATGAACCTTTCAATGAATCTTTTACGATTACTGTGACGTTAGGGAAATTTGTATCGGTTCGTGACAAGACACGCAAGATATCAGCCGTTTCTTTTATATAACTTTCAGAAAAATTGTAATTAACCAATTTATCGCTATTCACTTTATTAGCGGCAATAATTGATTCAGCCGAATTGATTAGCAATTTTTCTTTTTTAGCAGTTGTTAAATAATCGCCTCCAAAAAGAATTATGGCTATTAACGGAAATATTAAAATCAAAGTCAAAAATTTCAATTTGCTAGATTTAGTATTTACAGGATCCAAATTATGTTTCTCGGCAATTCTAGTCAAATTAAACATCAAATTAATAATTAGAGACCCCACCATCATAGCAAGAATCCCTAAAATGCTTAAATAAAATGTATCGGTCAAATTTTCTCTAAACACTTTCAATCCAAAAACCTGAATTGTGATAAAAGTAAATACCCAATACACTAATAATAGAATTGAAGTAATCCCAATAACATTGCTTAATCTAACGATCTGCTTTGCGTTCATTTTCTCTAAGTTATATTTTTAAAAATGTTCTTTTGCTTTGCAATAAAAATATTACTTTTTTTCTCATTTCAAACAAAAATTATTTTTTCTTTCTACAATTCAACCACTTAAAAATCTTTCAATTTTTAAATTTTTAAATCATTAAATTATACTCTATATTTGCTATCGAATAAAAAAGAATATGGAGCAATTTGTAGTATCGGCACGTAAATATCGCCCGCAGACCTTTAAGGATGTTGTGGGGCAAAAAGCCATTACCAACACTTTGTTGAATGCTATTGAAACCAATCACTTGGCTTCTGCTCTTTTATTCACAGGACCACGTGGAGTTGGTAAAACGACTTGCGCTCGTATCTTGGCTCGAAAAATAAATCAGCCTGGATATGACGATCCTACTGAAGATTTTGCTTTTAACGTTTTTGAGCTAGATGCTGCTTCAAACAACTCGGTTGATGATATTCGTAATCTTATCGATCAAGTTCGTATCCCGCCACAAACTGGACAATATAAAGTATATATCATTGACGAGGTTCATATGTTGTCTTCGGCCGCTTTTAATGCTTTTCTGAAAACATTAGAAGAACCGCCAAAACATGCTATTTTTATTTTAGCAACAACAGAAAAACACAAAATCCTTCCAACGATTTTATCACGTTGTCAAATTTTTGATTTCAAAAGAATCACCGTAAAAGATGCTAAAGAACATTTAGCTGATGTTGCTGAAAGTCAAGGAATCGTTTTTGAAGACGATGCACTGCACATTATCGCTCAAAAAGCTGATGGTGCTATGCGTGATGCATTGTCTATTTTTGACCGTGTGGTTTCGTATTGTGGCACAAACTTGACGCGTCAAGCCGTAACTGAAAACCTAAACGTTTTAGATTACGAAACGTACATTACCGTAACCGATTTGATTCTGGAAAACAAAATTCCAGAGTTATTGATTGCATACAACGATATTCTAGCAAAAGGTTTTGACGGACATCATTTTATTGCTGGTTTGGCTTCTCACTTTAGAGATTTATTGGTAAGCAAAACCCCTTCAACTATTGCATTGCTTGAAGTTGGAGAGCAAGCACAACAAATGTATGGCGTTCAATCGCAAAAATGTTCACAAGACTTTTTACTAAAAGGAATCGATATTGCAAACGACTGTGATTTAAAATATAAATTGAGTCAAAATCAGCGACTTTTAGTTGAATTATGTTTGATGCAATTAGCCTCTATCAACTTTGATGGAGAAAAAAAAAAGTTGAGCAATTCATAATTCCGCCCACTTATTATAAAAACGGAAGCTTTTCTATAGTTGAAGTTATAACTAAAGAAACTCCAAATACAAAATCCCAAATTCCAAGTTCGGAAACAAATAGCAATGTCAATCCAAATGACAATGCAAATACCGTTGTTGCAAATACTCCAAATACAGCTCCAGTTTCTCCTGAACCTCCAAAAGTTCAAACTCCAGAAACACCTAGAGTAGATTTAAGCGCTCCTCCAAAAGTTTCTGCTTTTTCTCTTGCTAGTATCCGCAAGAAAAAGGAAATGGAACAAAGCGGCAAATCGTATGTTAAGCCTACTTCTGTATTGCCTACAGAAGAATTTAACGAGACCGATATGCGCTTGCATTGGAACAAATATGCAGAACGTTTAGGACAAAAAGGCTTGAAGATCATGGAATCTATCTTGCTAATCAATGATCCTGTTTTAGAAGGAACTAGAATCACTTATGAATTGCCAAACGAAGGTTCAAAATTGGAATTTGAGAGCCAGATGAATGCCTTATTAGGACATTTAAAAGGTCATTTGCACAATCATGATATTACAATTGAAGTAATTGTAAATGAAGAAGCACAAACCAAACGAACTTACAACAATCAAGATCGATATAATCGTTTTGTAGAAATCAACCCAAATATTGAGCTTTTGCGTTCAACATTTGGATTGGATTTAAAAGATTAATTTTTTTTGATCGCCACGAATTACACTAATTTTCACTAATTTTTATTGATGTAGAAACTTTAGCAATTCATGTAAATTTGTGTCATTCATGGCAACTCTTTACCTATTTTTAAGTCCGAAATTATAAACTTTATCTAGCCATTTTTTTCTTTTGTTTTCATCCGAACCTTTTATAATTCCGATGTAACTTACTTTTACTGGTTTTATGCCGCAGAATTGCAAGGTTGATTTTTTCAGCTGATTTACGCTTGGTCTTCCGAAAGACAGTCGGTAAAACCAGCCTGGCTGATCTAAAGTTGTGATGATATGCGCTGTTTTGCCTTTCAACAATTTATCCCACCAAATCGAATTTTCTCTATATTGAAAAGCCATTCCCGGCAAAAATAATCTGTCGATAAATCCTTTTGTGATTGCTGGAAGCCCGCCCCACCAAACAGGATGAATCCACACCAAATGATCGGCTCTTTTGATTTTTTCCCACGATTCGAGTAAATCTGGTTCTAATTCGGTTCTTTTTTGGTAACCAAATTGCAGGTTTGGGTTGAACTTTAAATCGGCTATTGTAATGGTTTCTACTTGTGCGCCCGAAGCTATTGCACCCTTTTTATAAGATTCGGCAATTCCGAAATTGAAACTTTCAGCATTTGGATGTCCATTTATAATCAGTATTTTTTTCATATCTAAGTTTTTATCAAAAATACTATTCGCGGTTTTTCTTTTACAGGACAAATGTCTATAAATCAAAATCTTCATTGCGCTAATTTTTTATCTCTCGCAGATTTAGCAGACAATGCAGATTTAGAAAATAACAATAGATTTACACAGATTTTATACGCAAAACACTTTACAGAAAAAATAGTACAACTTGCGTCTTCTATTAACTAACGTTGGTTTTCCCTACATCGCGATGACAAGCGAGCATAAATAAAATCAGCTCAATCTGTCAAATCTGCGAGAGAATAAAAATTCAAACAACAGCTTTTCTAATTCGGCTTAAATGTCTTGGTGTAATTCCTAAATAGGAAGCTAAATATTGAAGCGGAATAAGTTGTATGTATTTTTGATGATTTTGATACAATTCCTCGTAACGTTGAGCGCCAGATAATTTCTGAAAAGAAACCATTCTTTTATGAAGATTGACAAACTCTAATTCGGTTAATTTTCTTCCCGTTTCTTGCCAATTAAAACTAGACTGATACAGCTTTTCTAAAGCTTTTCGATCTAAAATTTGCAGTTCGGTTTCGGCTAAAGCTTGAATATTTTCCTCCGCTTTTTCTTGGGTAATAAAACTGGCGAACGAAGCCATGAATTCATTTTCAAAAGCAAAACAATTAGTGATCTCGTCTCCTCTATGATTGACAAAAAAAGATCTCAAAATTCCTTTTTTAATGAAGACAACTTCATTGCAAACTTGATTTTCAGCCAATAAAAATTCGCCTTTTTTAAGTGTACGAAATGTAATTAGACTGTCTAAGAGATCTAATTCCTCCGAAGAAAAATCTTGAATAGACTGAAAAACAGCTTTCATGAATTAATCGTTAGAATTAAAAACACGTTCAATTCTTTTATCTGGAATCAGCCATAAAAGCGCCACAGTAAAATAAGCAGCACCAGAGATCCATTCATTATAAAAAGAAGAAATAATGCCGATGACGTACAAAACTGCCGAAGCTTTTCCTTTTAAATCTTTGCCTAGTGCTTTTCTCAAAGGTGAATCCTCACCTTCATTGCACATGATTACATATTGCAAAATAACATAAGCAATGGCACAAAGAAGCAAAATAATTCCGTAAAAGGCCATTGATGCTTTTTCAAAATTATGCTCGCCCATCCAACCAGTTGAAACCGGAATCAATGAAAGCCAAAACAACAAATGCAGATTGCTCCAAAGCACTTTTCCGTTTACTTTGGATAAACCATGAAGCAAATAATGGTGATTGTTCCAGTAAATTCCAACATAAATAAAACTCAAAATATAACTCAGAAATTTAGGAATAAGCGGTTTTAAATCGGCAAACTCATGACCTTCGGGAACTTTTATTTCCAAAATCATAATTGTGATAATAATCGCCAAAACACCATCACTAAAGGCTTCAAGTCTCGTTTTATTCATTTATGTTGCTATAAATATATTATTAAAAAAATGCCACGAATTTCACGAATCCACACTAATTTTCCTTAATAACTAAAAAACAATTGGTGTAGATTCGTGTAATTTGTGGCTTAAAAATTTTAGATTTTACCGTAATACATGGCTTTTACAATTCCGTCAGAAAGTCCAATTTTTGGAACATAAATCTGGCGCGCTCCACTCCATTTCATGGCATTCAAATAAATGCGCGTTGCGTGGATGATAACGTCGGCACGGTCAGAGTTCAAACCTAACTCAGCAATTCTTTGCTCATAAGTTAATGAATTTAAGAACGCATATTGTGAATTGATATAAATGTATGAAAGCGGTTTTTCCTGTTGTTTTCCAGACATTTTAAACAATTTATTGATGTTTCCTCCAGATCCAATCAACGTTACTTCATCATAATCTGCGGTATTGGTCTTAATCCATTTTTCGATTTCGTCCCAAACTACATCGCAAACCATATTATTCAACAAACGCACTGTTCCTGCTTTGAATGATCTTGAATTGATCATTTTTCCATCAGAAAACAGCGTAAACTCAGTACTTCCACCACCAACATCTACAAAAAGATAGGTTTCATCTGTTTTTAGTAAATGGTGTAAATCTGTAGAAGCGATAATTGCTGCTTCTTTTTTTCCATCAATAATTTCGATTTTAATGTCGGCTTTCTTTTTAATCAAGGCCACAACCTCTTTGGCATTGTACGCCTCACGCATTGCCGAAGTAGCAAACGCCATATAGCGCTCCACTTTATGTACTTTCATCAAAAGATTGAATGCTTTCATGGCATCAACCATTCGATCTGTATTTTCTTGTGATATTTCTCCAACGGTAAAGGCATCTTGTCCCAAACGAATTGGCACACGGACAAGCGAACTTTTATTAAACTGCGGTTCTTTGCCTTCTTGTTCTACAACATTCGATATCAGGAGCCTCATGGCATTTGAACCGATATCTATTGCTGCAAATTTTCTAATATTAATCATGCTCACTTATGATTTGAAAAAATTGGTTTTAATTAATTTATTTTTTGAGGAACTGCTTCTGCTACCTCAATTTTGTTTTGGTAATACTTATAGGTTTCAAATTGCGCTCTAAATGGGGCATGATGATTTCGAGGCTTGTATTTGTTATCTAATTTATAGGAATGATATCTCACTTTAACATTCCCTTTCCATGCAATATTAAAATTATCAATCAATTCTTTTTTGATTTCCAGATCATAAATTGGACAGGTAACTTCAACTCTTCCATCAAGATTTCGAGTCATAAAATCAGCTGATGAAATATAAACTTCCGTTAAACCTGCATTTCCAAAAATATAAACTCTCGAATGCTCTAAATAATTATCTACAATACTTATTGCTTCAATATTTTCGCTCATTCCTGGAATACCTGGAATCAAAGAACAAATTCCTCTTACTTGAAGCTGAATTTTCACTCCTGCATTGCTGGCTTCATAAAGTTTATCGATCATTTTAAAATCAGACAAGCTATTCATTTTTAATTTGATGTGTGTTTTTCTGCCTGCAAGTGCGTGCAAAATTTCACGATCAATTAATTTGATGAACTTGGTTCTTGTATAATGTGGCGACACAATTAAATGTTTGTATCTGTGCACTCTATAATTGATGTCGAAGAATTCAAATATTTTAGATGTATCCTTTAAAATTCCTTGATGACAGGTAAAAAGCGTAACATCAGTATAAATTTTCGCAGTCGATTCGTTGAAATTCCCAGTAGAAATAAAGCCGTAGCGGCGTGTTTTTCCTTCTTCTGCTCTTTCGATTACACAAATTTTACTGTGGACTTTCAAGCCTTTAATTCCGAAGATAAGTTCAATTCCTTCCGTCTGCATTTGTTCTGCATAAGAAATATTCGAAGCCTCATCAAAACGTGCCTGAAGTTCGATTTGAACTACAACTTTTTTTCCGTTTTTAGCCGCGTTGATCAACGAACTAATAATCTGTGAATTTTTAGCTAAACGATACAAAGTAATTTTGATGCTCGTAACTTTTGGATCTAAAGCAGCTTCACGCAAAAATTTGGTCAAATATGAAAATGATTGATAAGGCGCATGCACCAAATAATCTTTTTTGCTGATTTTCTCTAAAATACTTCCATCTAAACTTAAACCTGGAACTGGCAAAGGCTCATTTGGTTTATATAATAAATCGTAGCGTCCTAAATTTGGGAAATCCATATAATCGCGGCGGTTGTGATATCTTCCACCCGGAATTATACTATCTGTTTCTACAATTTTCATTTTTTCCAAAAAGAATTGTAGTGTATCTTCTTCGATTAAATTATCATAAATAAAACGAACTGGTTCACCAATTCGACGGTCTTTAACAGAAGAAGAAATTTTTTCCAACATACTTTTACTCAAGTCGCTGTCAATATCTAACTGTGCATCACGAGTAATTTTGATCATATGTGCCGAAACACTTTTAAAATCAAATATATTGAAGATGCTTTTTAGTTTATAACGAATTACATCATCAATTAAGATTACATATTGTTTATCATCTTCTGAAGGAAGAACAACAAAACGATTGATGTTTTTTGGGATTTCGATTAAAGCGTATCGAATTTCATCATTTGCCAATTCTAAACGAACAGCCAAATAACCTAAAGTGTCTTTCAAAACTGGAAAAACCGCTAAATCATTCAAAATGATGGTTACCAATTCCGGACTCAACTTTTGCATATAAAAGTCCTTTAAAAAACATTCCTGCTTTTTTGTAATTTGACTTTCATTAATGATAAAGATGTTTTCAGCTTCTAGTTCGGCTTCAATATTTCCAAGAATACGTAAGCTTTCAGACTGTTGCTGAATTACGATTTCGGTAATATCTTTAATTAATTGATGGGCAGAAATTCCGCCTAAATATTTTTCGCCAGAAATACCAGAGAGGCTTAATCTTCGAATGGCTGCGTACCGAACTCTGAAAAACTCATCTAAATTGTTTGAAAAAATTCCAACAAAACGCAGTCTGTCTAAAAGTGGAACCGTGTTGTCTGCAGCTTCTTGAAGCACTCTCGCATTAAACGCTAACCAACTTTTTTCTCTATCGATATATTTCTGTTCGTACACTTTTTTTATTTTAAATCTTTGGGGAAAATTGTTTTATGTGTCTTGCCTTTATTGAGAGTATCCCAGCTCTCTGTGTCAAACTGAAGAGAGACAAAACCTGAAGTTGGGACATTATCTATAAAAACATCCCCAAATTTATTAACAAAATTTGTAATAGCCTCGTTATGTCCAAAAAGAATAACGCTTTCTAAACTATTATCACACGATTTGATAACTTTTTCGAGTTGCTTGTCATCAAAAGTATAAAGATCGTCTTTGTAAACAATGCTTTCGATGGGGTAAGAAATATTTTGAGCAAAAATAAGAGCCGTTTCCGAAGCGCGTGCAGCAGTACTGCTCCATATAATATAAGTTTTCGGTAAGTATTTTGAAATATTTGAAGACACTTCATGCGCATCTAAAATTCCTCTTTTCATTAAGGGCCTGTCAAAATCTTTTAGAGGCGCTTCCCAGCTTGATTTTGCGTGTCGTATTAAAATTAAGTTTTTCATAAAAGACAATATTTAAAAAAATAAATACATAACGAGAAAACTACTTTCTAAGTTCTAATTTACAAAAGAAATTTTAATACTCCTCTATTTTTTATTTCTGTTAACATTCTAAGAAAATTTTAACAAGAATGCAGAATCCTCAAAACTTTAACAATTGAAAAAATTGACTTTTTTATTTTAACAAAAAAGTGTACTTCATCTATTAAAACTGTCACTTCATCGATATTTTGCAAATTTGTAAAATTTTAACTAAATAATTGATTATTAGCAATTTACATAATTTCAAAAAGTACTTTTTTAATCAAAAAAGGAAGAAAATTGAAGATTTAAAATTGTTAAAATCGGCAAAAAAAAGTTTTTTTTTGAGCAATTTTTAGTCAAAAAAAGGTAGTTAAACGAGTTTTTAGGTTAGTCACAGAGAAAAAAATTTAAATACAAAAACTCTAATATAATTTTGATTCTGTTAAAATTTCATAAATACCACAAAACTAAATCTTAAGTTATGAAAAGTAAATCTACTCTTGAAAAAGCGGTGAAATTTGTAGCAAATTGTAAGTCAATTTTTTCTCTGAGAAAAAATATCTTTCAAAAAAACTTATTTTCATTACTGCTTTGTTTAATCACAACCGTTTCATTTGCGCAATCTGGGTCTTGCAAGGCAACTCTTGGAGTTGAAAAAGACAGATACTACAGCAATGCAGGTGATAATGGGGCTTATTTTACACTGGTATTGACCAATACGGGAAATTCCGATGATGTTTATAATTTAAGTGCTTTAAACATAAACTCGAACTGCGCGAATAATGACGGAAGCAGTACATCTCAAAATGTGAATTTGGTTGCCAGTTTTCTGGACAACAGCAATGTACCAATCACATCTATCTCACTTTCGGCAAATCAAACTGCTACTTTTTCAATTCATTTAACGGTGCCGCAAGGTACGGCATACAACAAATGGAATTGCATGCAAATAACTGCTGCATCATCGAATTGCGCTAATTACACAGTAAGCACTGTTGTACATACGATCGTAAATAATCCTTCTGAAAATTAAATATTCGCTGCAAAAATATTTAGTTGTTTTTCAATTTAAATTCCTATAAAATGAAAAAAACATTACACTTTATCCACTTAATAAAAAAAGCCAGCATAACGTTTTGTATGTTACTTTTTTTATTTTCATCAGCCATCGGTTTTGCACAGACGATCACGCCGACAAAAACAGTTACCGTGGCACCAGGAGTTTGCGGAGCATTGGATGTTGAATTAAAAATTCAAGGTTCTAATCCGGTCGCAAGACCTTTGGAAGTTGTTTTAGTTATTGACGTATCAGGAAGTATGGGAGATGGAAATAACCCTAAACCTCTAGCGTATGCGCAAGATGCTGCTATTGATTTTATCAATAAAATGTTTACTGCCGCCAATAACCCGACAGGAAAAAACAAAGTAGGGATTGTGACATACAGTACAACTGCTACAATTAGAAGATATTTGACTAACAGTTCAGGCCAAGCCGATTTAATATCAGTAATAAACGGATTAAGCGCTAATGGAAGTACCAATATCCAAGATGGTTTGGTAAAAGCCAGAGAAGTGTTAGATCCTACTAGAGCCACATACGATTGCGCCACTGCAAGAAGTGTGGTTTTATTAACCGATGGAGTTCCAAATGTAACAGGAACTGGCGGAAATAGCTGTAGCGGTTCTTGCTTGCCAGCTATTCAAACAGCCGCAAATAATATCAAAACGGTTACTGTTTCAGGAACGACTTATAACAATCAGATTTTTTCTGTTGGACTTTTTGGCGCTATCAGCGGAAGTGATCAAACAAATGCTGAAAATGTGCTTAATACAGTTCAGTCAGGAGGTTCTTTCTTTACAGAAACCGGTGCTGATTTGACAGGAATTTATACTCAAATTTTCACTCAATTATCTTGGGTTGCGAAAGCAATAACTGGAACTCCTTTTGAAAAAGAAACCATAGGGGCTAATTTTACAATTGGATCAGTTTCAGTAACCAAAGGGACTACAACAATTACAGGACAAGAAATTGCTTGGAACATTGATTTCTTAAATGTTGAAACCATTACTTTAAAATACCGATTGACTCCAAAACCAAATACGTGTGGCAGTCAACAAGTGAGCACATCTAAACTTTTCTTCCAAAATGCTGTCTGTGCTAATTCATCGCAAGATATTGTTTCACCAATGACCGATGTTCCATGCCCAATTATTACGGTTGCATCGCAAACAAATGTAAAATGCTTTGGAGGAAATGATGGAGCAATCACAATAAATAACCCAACCGGCGGACAAGGTCCATACACTTTCAAATGGACAAAAAACGGTTCCGACTTTGCTACAACACAAAACATATCCAATTTGAGTGCTGGAACATACAAAGTTAGCGCTACAGATAATAATAATTGTGCAACTGGCATTTTAACTATCGAAATAACACAACCTGCTGGAGCTTTAGCCATTGTTGGATCATCTAAAACAGATGTTCTTTGCTACGGCGCTAGTACTGGAAGTGTAACGGCCGGCACAATATCAAACGCAATTGGAACAGTGACTTATTCTTGGAAAAATTCATCCAACGCTGAAGTTGGCACAACTCCTACAGTATCAAATCTGCCTGCTGGATCTTATACTGTAACAATCACAGATTCTTGTTCTAGTAAAACAGATACTGTAACTATTGGACAACCAGTAGCTGCGTTAACTGCTGCCGTAAATACAAAAGTCGATGTAAACTGCAAAGGCGACACCACAGGTTCGGCTACTGCCTCAGCAACTGGCGGAACTGGAGCTTATTCCTATTCTTGGAATACTGTGCCTGTTCAAACTGGAGCAACTGCAACTGGACTTAAAGCTGGAACATACATCGTAACAGTAACTGATGCAAATCTTTGTACGGATACAGAACAGGTAATCATTGACGAACCAACAAATGCTTTAGTTGCCGCAATAGATTCTCATGTAGATGTAAGCTGTAAAGGCGATGCAACTGGTTCTGCAACGGCTTCGGCTTCTGGTGGAACTGCTGGATACTCTTATTCTTGGAATACTGTTCCTGCTCAAAATACAGCTATTGCAAGCGGACTTAAAGTTGGAACATATACTGTAACTGTAACTGACTCTAAAGGATGTACAGACACTGAAACAGTTACAATCGAGGAACCAACAAATGTCTTGACTGCCGCAATTGATTCTCATGTAGATGTTAATTGTAAAGGTGATGCTACTGGTTCTGCAACAGCTTCGGCTACTGGCGGAACTGCTGGATACTCTTATTCTTGGAATACTGTTCCTGTTCAAAATACTGCTACTGCATCAAACCTTGCTTCAGGAACTTATATCGTAACAGTAACGGATTCAAAAGGATGTACTGATACTGAAACAGTGACAATTGGAGAACCAACAAATGCCTTGACTGCCGCAATCGACTCTCATGTAGACGTAAGCTGTAAAGGCGATGCTACTGGTTCTGCAACAGCTTCGGCTTCTGGCGGAACTGCTGGATATTCTTACTCTTGGAATACTGTTCCTGTTCAAAATACTGCTACTGCATCAAATCTTGCTGCAGGAACTTATATCGTGACAGTAACGGATTCTAAAGGATGTACTGATACAGAAACAGTGACAATCGGAGAGCCAACAAATGCCTTGACTGCCGCAATCGACTCTCATATAGACGTAAGCTGTAAAGGAGATGCTACTGGTTCTGCAACAGCTTCGGCTACTGGTGGAACTGCTGGATACTCTTATTCTTGGAATACTGTTCCTGTTCAGACTGGAGCTACTGCATCAAATCTTATTGCAGGAACTTATATCGTGACAGTAACTGATTCTAAAGGATGTACTGATACTGAAACAGTGACAATTAAAGAACCTGAAAATGCTTTGCTTGCTACAATCGATTCTCATGTGGATGTTAGCTGCAAAGGAGATGCTACTGGTTCTGCAACAGCTTCTGCTACCGGCGGAACTGCTGGATACTCTTATTCTTGGAATACTATTCCTGTTCAAAATACTGCTACTGCATCAAATCTTATTGCAGGAACTTATATCGTAACAGTAACTGATTCTAAAGGATGTACTGATACTGAAACAGTAACAATTAAAGAACCTGAAAATGCTTTGCTTGCTGCAATCGATTCTCATGTGGATGTTAGCTGCAAAGGCGATGCTACGGGTTCTGCAACAGCTTCGGCTACTGGCGGAACTGCTGGATACTCTTATTCTTGGAATACTGTTCCTTCTCAAAATACTGCTACTGCATCAAACCTTCCTGCAGGAACTTATATCGTGACAGTGACAGATTCTAAAGGTTGCACTGATACTGAAACAGTAACAATTAAAGAACCTGAAAATGCTTTGCTTGCTGCAATCGACTCTCATGTGGATGTTAGCTGCAAAGGCGATGCTACTGGTTCTGCAACAGCTTCAGCTACTGGCGGAACTGCTGGATACTCTTACTCTTGGAATACTGTTCCTGTTCAAAATACTGCTACTGCATCAAATCTTCCTGCAGGAACTTATATCGTAACAGTGACTGATTCTAAAGGATGTACTGATACTGAAACAGTGACAATTAAAGAGCCGGAAAATGCTTTGCTTGCTGCAATCGACTCTCATGTGGATGTTAGCTGCAAAGGCGATGCAACTGGTTCTGCAACAGCTTCGGCTACCGGTGGAACTGCTGGATACTCTTACTCTTGGAACACTGTTCCTGTTCAAAATACTGCTACTGCATCAAATCTTGTTGCAGGAACTTACATCGTGACAGTGACTGACGCCAAAGGATGTACTGATACTGAAACAGTGACAATTAAAGAACCTGAAAATGCTTTGCTTGCCGCAATTGACTCTCATGTAGACGTAAGCTGCAAAGGCGATGCTACTGGTTCTGCAACAGCTTCGGCTACTGGCGGAACTGCTGGATATTCTTACTCTTGGAATACTGTTCCTGTTCAAAATACTGCTACTGCATCAAATCTTCCTGCTGGAACTTACATCGTGACAGTGACTGATTCTAAAGGATGTACTGATACTGAAACAGTGACAATCGGAGAACCAACAAATGCCTTGACTGCCGCAATCGATTCTCATGTAGACGTAAGCTGCAAAGGCGATGCTACTGGTTCTGCAACAGCTTCAGCTTCTGGCGGAACTGCTGGATACTCTTATTCTTGGAATACTGTTCCTGTTCAAAATACTGCTACTGCATCAAATCTTCCTGCTGGAACTTATATCGTGACAGTAACGGATTCTAAAGGATGTACCGATACTGAAACAGTAACAATCGGAGAACCAACAAATGCCTTGACTGCCGCAATCGACTCTCATGTAGACGTAAGCTGCAAAGGCGATGCTACTGGTTCTGCAACAGCTTCGGCTACTGGCGGAACTGCTGGATATTCTTATTCTTGGAATACTGTTCCTGTTCAAAATACTGCTACTGCATCAAATCTTCCTGCAGGAACTTATATCGTGACAGTTACTGATTCAAAAGGTTGCACTGATACTGAAACAGTGACAATCGGAGAACCAACAAATGCCTTGACTGCCGCAATCGACTCTCATGTAGATGTAAGCTGCAAAGGCGATGCTACTGGTTCTGCAACAGCTTCGGCTACTGGCGGAACTGCTGGATACTCTTATTCTTGGAATACTGTTCCTGCTCAAAATACTGCTACTGCATCTAATCTTCCTGCAGGAACTTATATCGTGACAGTGACTGACGCCAAAGGATGTACTGATACTGAAACAGTGACAATTAAAGAGCCGGAAAATGCTTTGCTTGCCGCAATCGACTCTCATGTAGATGTAAGCTGCAAAGGTGATGCTACTGGTTCTGCAACGGCTTCGGCTACTGGCGGAACAGCAGGATATTCTTATTCTTGGAATACTGTTCCTACTCAAAATACTGCTACTGCATCAAATCTTGCTGCAGGAACTTATATCGTAACAGTGACTGACGCCAAAGGATGTACTGATACTGAAACAGTGACAATTAAAGAGCCGGAAAATGCTTTGCTTGCCACAATCGACTCTCATGTGGATGTAAGCTGCAAAGGCGATGCTACTGGTTCTGCAACAGCTTCGGCTTCTGGCGGAACAGCAGGATATTCTTATTCTTGGAATACTGTTCCTGTTCAAAATACTGCTACTGCATCTAATCTTGTTGCAGGAACCTATATCGTGACAGTGACTGATTCTAAAGGATGTACCGACACTGAAACAGTGACAATTAAAGAGCCGGAAAATGCTTTGCTTGCCGCAATCGACTCTCATGTGGATGTAAGCTGCAAAGGCGATGCTACTGGTTCTGCAACAGCTTCTGCTACTGGCGGAACTGCTGGATACTCTTATTCTTGGAATACTGTTCCTGTTCAAAATACTGCTACTGCAACTAATCTTGTTGCTGGAACTTATATCGTGACAGTGACTGATTCTAAAGGATGTACTGATACTGAAACAGTGACAATCGGAGAACCAACAAATGCCTTGACTGCCGCAATCGACTCTCATGTAGACGTAAGCTGCAAAGGCGATGCTACTGGTTCTGCAACAGCTTCAGCTACTGGCGGAACTGCTGGATACTCTTACTCTTGGAACACTGTTCCTGTTCAAAATACTGCTACTGCATCTAATCTTGCTGCAGGAACTTATATCGTGACAGTTACTGATTCAAAAGGATGTACTGATACTGAAACAGTAACAATCGGTGAGCCAACTGCAGTCTTGATCTGTTCAGTTGTACAGAACAAAGCCGTTTCATCTAACGGACTAAGTGATGGAGAAGCGACTGTTACGCCGCTTGGAGGAAACGGAGGCTACACTTACTTATGGGACAACAACGAGACTACTCAAAAAGCTCTTGCATTAAGCGCAGGTTCTCATTCTGTAACCGTAACAGATTCTAAAGGATGTAAAACAACTTGTACAGTGACCATCACTGAGCCAAATGTTTTGTCATGCAGCATCACTCAGGACGATCCTGCTAAATGCTACGGAGACAGCAATGGTAAAGCGACTGTAGTAGCTGTAGGCGGAAATGGAGAATATACCTACTTATGGGACAACGGCGAAACTACAGCTCAGGCTATTGGATTGACAGCTGGCACTCATCAAGTGACTGTTACCGACAAATTGGGCTACACAACAAAATGCTCAGTTGAGATCGGCCAGCCACAAGCGGCTCTGACTGCCGCAATCGACTCTCATGTAGACGTAAGCTGTAAAGGGGACGCTACCGGTTCTGCAACAGCTTCTGCAACAGGAGGAAATGGAAACTACTCTTATTCTTGGAATACGGTTCCTGTTCAAAATACTGCTACTGCATCAAACCTTGTTGCAGGAACTTACATCGTGACAGTGACTGACGCCAAAGGATGTACTGACACTGAAACAGTGACAATTAAAGAACCTGAAAATGCTTTGCTTGCTGCAATAGACTCTCATGTAGATGTAAGCTGTAAAGGCGATGCTACTGGTTCTGCAACAGCTTCTGCTACTGGTGGAACTGCTGGATACTCTTATTCTTGGAATACTGTTCCTGTTCAAAATACTGCTACTGCAACTAATCTTGTTTCGGGAACTTATATCGTGACAGTGACTGATTCTAAAGGATGTACTGATACCGAAACAGTGACAATTAAAGAGCCGGAAAATGCTTTGCTTGCCGCAATTGATTCTCATGTAGACGTAAGCTGCAAAGGCGATGCTACTGGTTCTGCAACGGCTTCGGCTACTGGCGGAACTGCTGGATACTCTTACTCTTGGAACACTGTTCCTGTTCAAAATACTGCTACTGCAACTAATCTTGTTGCCGGAACTTATATCGTAACAGTAACGGATTCAAAAGGATGTACTGATACTGAAACAGTGACAATCGGTGAGCCAGCAAATCCTCTAACTGCAACAAAATCTCAAATAAATCCTGGTTGTGGCGGTGCTGCTACAGGATCAGCGACAGTTGTTGCTTCTGGTGGAACTGCTCCATATACCTACTCCTGGAATACAAATCCAGAACAAACTACAGCAACAGCTAGCAATCTAGCTTCTGGAAGTTATACTGTGATAATTACTGATGCTAAAGGCTGTAAACACAGCGAATCATTTGAAATTATTGATGGCGATTCTATCTTGCCAGTAATTGATCCGCTACCAGCAACCTCAACAATCAATTGTCCTGAAGAACCTGTATTTGCACAGGCTACGGCATCAGATTTGAATGGTACGATTTCTTCTTTAACTTATGAAGATACAGTTACTCCTGGAAATTGTCCTGGATCATACACTAAAACAAGAACTTGGACTGCCAAAGATGCTTGTGGAAATATTTCACTACCAGTTAGTCAAACAATAATTGTACAAGATATTACAGCGCCAACTTGGACAACGCAAGCAGCTTCTTTAAATAGAAAAGTAGAATGTAGCGATACAGCAGCTTTAGCTTCGGCTCAAGCCTTATTCCCTACTGCTACTGATGCATGTGATAGCGATGTATCTAATATTGTAAAAGTAAGTGGTCAGTTTGTTGCTTCCGAAGGATGCACAAATGCAGGAACTTACACTAACACTTGGACCGTGAAAGATGAATGTGGCAACACTTCTGAAACTTTTACTCAAGTAATTACAATTGAAGACACAACAGCTCCAACTTGGACAACTGCTCCAGAAGCATTGAATGCGACTCTAGAATGTAGTGATACAGCTGGACTTGCTAATGCTCAAGCAATGTTCCCAACGGCTTCTGACTTATGCGATGCTGATGTTTCTAATATCATTAAAGTAAGCGGTCAATTTGTAGCTTCTGAAGGATGCGGAAATTCTGGAACTTATACTAATACTTGGACCGTGAAAGACGATTGTGGAAACACATCAGCTACTTTCACTCAAATAATTACCATTGAGGATAAAACTGCTCCAATTTGGAATACTGTTGCTGGCACTCTAAACGTAACTTTAGAATGTAGCGACACGGTAGGACTTGCGGCAGCTCAAGCGCAGTTCCCAACAGCTTCTGACTTATGCGATACTGATGTTTCTAATATCATTAAAGTTAGTGGTCAGTTTGTAGCTTCTGAAGGATGCGGAAATTCTGGAACTTATACTAATACTTGGACTGTGAAAGATGATTGTGGCAATATATCACTACCTTTCACTCAGGTGATTATCATCCAGGATACTACTGCTCCTACTTGGACAACACAAACTGCTTCTTTAAACACAACTATAGAATGCAGCAATACAGAAGCTTTGGCATCGGCGCAAGCCTTATTCCCAACAGCAACTGACGCATGTGATACCGATGTTTCAAACATTGTAAAAGTAAGCGGTCAGTTTGTAGCTTCTGAAGGATGCTCAAATGCAGGAACTTACACAAATACATGGACTGTAAAAGACGATTGTGGCAATACTTCTGAAACTTTCACTCAAGTAATCACAATCCAAGATACTACTAAACCTGTATTTAACGGTGAACTTCCTTCTGATATTACTGTTTCTTGCGATGCTGTTCCAGAACCAGCCAACATTCAGGCAACTGACAACTGTGGCGGTGGGGACTTACCAATTGTATTGTCTGAAACTAAAAGTGATATCAAAAATGAATGTGGAACTGAATATACGCTAGCTCGCAAATGGACAACAAGTGACTGCAGTGGAAACACCGCTTCATTTACTCAAATCATCACGGTTAGAGATACAACTCCACCAACAGGAACTGCTCCAGCAGATGTAGCAGGATTACAAAGCACTGCTGAAATTCCAACTGGAAGCCCTAGCGATATAACTGACGCGAAAGATAATTGCAGTGGAAATGTAACAATCACAGTAAGCGATTCTAACAATGGAGCCAACGGCTGCGATGGAAACGCTTATATCCTAACTAGAACTTACACCCTTACTGATTGTGCTGGAAACAAAACAGAATTGGTACAAACCTTTACTGTTGACAATAAAGTATCTGTGTCAGGTGTACCAACAAATGTAAGTTGTCTTGATGGAACTGATGGTTCGATTGCTGTAACTAGCAGTCCAGGCGCAACAGTTGTAATTACAAACGCAAATAACGAAGTGGTTGGAAATACTAATTTACCTGCTGGAACTTATACACTTACTGCAACTGCACCTGTAAATGGTGAAGGCCAAGTTTGTACAGCAACAGCAACGGTTACAATTACACAACCAAATTACAAAGTTAAAGTATCTGGACAGGTTATCAATGTTGACACAAACACTCCAATTGCGAATGTTCCGGTTACATTGATTCCTCAAGGCACTACACCTGGTCCAATTTTAATTCGCATTACTAATGTTAATGGAGAGTATTCATTCTCTGGCATGGTTGCAGGAAGTTATTTGGTTCAAGTTCAAGATGCTAATTTAAATAGTGCTTATCAATTATATCCTGTAAATTCAAGCTTGTTCTTTACGACACTTGAAGAATGTAAATTCCAAGTACATGACTTCTTATACGGAAAATCAAAACTTCCAGTTTTAGGAGATTATGTTTGGTATGATACCAATAGCAACGGAATTCAAGATGAATGGTATGATGCCAACAATGACGGCGTTGTAACTAAAAATATTCCTGACAGCAACGGCGCTATTGACTACAGCCAATGGGAATGGCTTGATTTGAATGGCGACGGAAGCTATGTTGGTCCGCAAAATGCTGGTGAATTAAATGCTGGCGGATTTGGAAACGATAAGAGTGCCAATGTTATTGTGGATGGTCCGAATGGATATCACGATGAAGTAATTGTTGGAATTCAAGGTTTCTGGAGAAACAGACCAGACAGCGAAAATCCTTACGGAGAATACAAAGTTAAACTTGTTAAAGATGCGAACTTAGATGCTGTTGCAGCTGCTTTAGGAGCAACTGGATTAGTAAAAGTGTTGCCAAGTGCAAATACGAACAAAAAAGCAACATCTAAAACTGGCAAAATTCAAATGCACACCGTTTGTACCACAACAAGTGCCGATGGATACATAGTAAATGTAACACCAGAAGATTTAGTTCATTTAGATCTTGACTTTGGAGTTAATTGTAAAGAATTGCAAGATATTGTTGCAAATGATGACAATGCAGGACCATTCCCAGGAGTGAATCACACTACGCCAAATGTAATAAACGTGTTGACAAACGACACACTTGAAGGTCAGCCAATAACTGCTTCAGAAGTAGTGATTACAACAGTAACTCCAAATGAATTTTTACAATTGAATCCTGATGGTTCTGTAGATATTCTGCCAAATGCACCAGCAGGTACATTAACAATGGTATATCAAATTTGTGAAGCTGACCAAACTTCAAATTGTGATACTGCAACAGTAACTATTACAATCGAAGCTCCAGTGATGACTGTTACCGCAACTTCAATTTGTGTGAACGATGTTCCGTATCTTGATTATACTGTAACGAATCTAAACTTTACTCCAATAAATGGTGTAACGATTGCATGGGCAGACAGCAATAACAATGTTGTTACTACAATGACAGACTTGCCATTAAGCGGAAGAGTATTATGGCCAGGAGCTATAGTAGATCAAAACGGAAATGGTGTTGATTGGCCGGGATGGGTTTTCCAAGATAATAAATGGATTGAGGCTCCAGACGGATTTGAAAAACTTCGTCCAACAGTTAACATTACGATCTCTGTAAACCCTAGCGAGACAATTACGGTAAATTATCCGCCAGCTGATCCTTATTGTACTTCAAGACCAACATTTGCAATTGTTGCCAATGACGATACTGCAGGACCAATAAACGGAGTAACCGGTGGAACAAATGTGATCAACGTTTACACTAATGATACTTTAAATGGCTCACCAGTAAATCCAAGTGATGTTACTTTGACAACGGTAACGCCAGATCCTAAAGGAGCTCTGACACTAAATCCTGACGGCTCAATAACTGTAGCGCCAAATACGCCAGCAGGAATTTACACATTGACCTATCAAATTTGTGAAAATGCTGACTTTGGAAACTGCGATACAGCAATCGTAACCGTTACAGTAGGCAAAACTCCAATTGTAGCAAACGACGATAGTTTTACAAATATTGGTTGTGGCCGATTTGGATTAATTGGTAATGTATTGAGCAATGATTTATTGAATCAGTCTCCATTAGCGCTTCAATTAGTAAACTTTAGTTTGCTACCACAAGCCACTGATGTAAAAAGTGATCCAAATATTACAGTAGATGCCTCTGGTAACTTAAATGTAACAAGCTCAACAGTACCTGGAACATATACTTATACGTATCAAATTTGTGAAAAACTAAATCCAGACAATTGCGACACTGGTACAATTACTATAACAGTTGCTCCAAGTGCCGTAGTGAATTTGTCAAGTTCAGCTTGTACAGATGACTCAACTCTTGTTGACTTGCTTGCACTCCTACCTTCTGATACTCCAAGAGATGGAACTTGGGTTGACACAAACGGAACAAATGCACTGCAAGGAAATATTTTAAATCCATTTGGCTTAGCACTTGGCAACTATGTATTTGAATACAAAGTAAGAGATGCCAACTGCCCACGAAGCGTAATGCTAAACATGGAAGTTAATGATGATTGTAAAGTACTGGCTTGTGGCGATGTGGTAGTACATAACGCATTCTCTCCAAACGGAGATGGCATAAATGATGTGTTTGTAATTGACAGTATTGACGAATTGACCTGTTATCCAGGAAACACAGTCGAGATCTATAATCGTTGGGGAATATTAGTCTTTGAAACCACTGACTATAATAATACAACGAATGCGTTTGATGGAACTTCACGAGGAAGAACTACTGTTAACAAATCTGAAGGATTGCCAACAGGAACTTACTTCTACATTGTGACTTACAAATCTTTAGACGGTAATAATGTAATTCAATATAACAAAAAAGACGGATACCTCTATCTTTCAAGATAAACCCAGACTGCTAAGGGCTGATATACATATTATATCAGCCCGATACAGCAGCAAATATTAAAAATCCGGGAATTGAAAGAATAATATCGTGGATTTTTTTAGAGGATTTGATTAATAATTCAATAGTAAAATTGAAATAATAAATATCTACTATGAGAACAAAATTATTTTACTTCGTCATTCTGTTTGTAACTATTGCAGGTCACGCGCAGCAAGATGCTCAATATACGCAATACATGTACAACACAATAAACATAAATCCTGCCTACGCAGGTTCTCGTGGAGCCTTAAGCATTTTTGGACTATATCGTACGCAATGGGTTGGTCTTGATGGTGCGCCAGAAACAAGCAGTTTCTCAGTAAATACTCCTATAAACAATAGTAATTTAGGAATTGGAGGTTCGCTTGTTAATGATAAAATTGGTCCAACAAATGAAAACAATATCTCAGTTGATGTTTCGTATACAGTTCAAACATCTGCTAACTTTAAGCTATCATTTGGTATCAAAGGAACAGCCAATATATTCAATCTGGATGTCAGCAAACTAAATCCAGAAATTTCTGGAGATCCACAATTTCAGGATTTGGATAATAAATTCACTCCAAATGTAGGAGCCGGAGTTTATTGGCACTCTGATAAAGCATATGTTGGATTTTCGATTCCAAATTTTATCGAAACCAATCGCTATGATGATAATGATATTGCCATTTTCAAAGACAAAATCAATTATTATTTAATGGCAGGTTATGTATTTGATTTGGATAAATATCAATATATCAGATTCAAACCCGCAATACTTACTAAAATGGTCGAAGGTGCACCACTTCAAGTAGATCTTTCTGCGAATTTCATGTTCATGGATCGATTTGTTGCCGGTGTTGCTTATAGATGGAGCGCTTCATTAAGCGCTATGGTAGGGTTCCAAATCACAGACGGTCTTTATTTAGGTTACGGTTACGATCGCGAAACCACAAACTTGAATAATTACAATTCAGGATCGCATGAGATATTCCTGCGTTATGAATTCTTTACTAAAAATGGTAAAATCACAACTCCTCGTTTCTTCTAAAAATAAGTACTATGAAAAATTATATTTTCCTTTGCCTAACATTTGTAAGCGTTTTTTCATTGGACAGTTATTCACAGCAGTCAAAAGTAAACTCTGGTGATAAAAAATACAATAATTACGCATATATTGATGCAATAAAGACGTATGAAAAAGTAGCAGATAAAGGATATAAGTCTGAAGAAATGTTCAAGAAACTTGGAAATTCTTATTACTTCAATTCAGATTTTGCAGGTGCTGCTAAATGGTATGGTGAGTTGTTTGCAATGAATTCGAACATAGAACCTGAATACTACTACAGATATGCTCAGTCATTAAAATCAATAGGAGAAACTTCAAAAGCAAATAAAATTCTTGATGAATTTGATGCCAAAAACAAAAACGACAATAGAGCAAGACTGTATAAAGAAGATGTAAACTATCTGGATCAAATCAAAGCCAACTCAGGCCGATATAATATCGAAAATGCTGGTATAAACAGTAAATATTCCGACTATGGATCATTTGTTTACAACAACAAATTATATTTTGCATCAGCAAGAGATACCGGAAATTTTTCGCAAAGAAAACACAAATGGACAGGCGAATACTTTACCAATATTTATGATGCCGATGTAGACCCAGCGACTTATACCGCCTCTAAAGTAAACAAATTCAAAAATGCTTTAAACAGTAAATTCAACGAGGCGACTCCAGTATTTTCAAAAGATGGAAAAACGGCTTACTTCACAAGAAACAATTTTGTAGACGGAAAAAAAGGTAAAGATGCAAATAAAATTACTTTAGTAAAATTATACAAAGCCAATCTTGACAGTAAGGGACAATGGACTAATATAGCACCGCTGTCTTTTACCAGTGACAATTATAGTACTGCGCATCCAGCGTTAAGCCCAGATGGGAAAACACTTTATTTTGCTTCCGATATGCCCGGCAGTATTGGACAATCAGACATTTACAAAGTGAGCATCAATGGAGACGGAAGTTTTGGCAATCCTGAAAATTTAGGAAAAACCATCAATACAGAAGGAAAAGAAACGTTTCCGTTTGTAACGGATGACAACGAAATCTATTTTGCTTCAGATGGTCATCCCGGATTGGGAGGTTTAGATGTTTTTGTTGGGGATATCGATAGCGATGGTAGTATTAGCAATATTCAGAATTTGGGTGCCGACGTCAATTCGCCCAAAGATGATTTTGCCTATTTTATAGATTCGAAAAGCAGACTTGGTTACTTTAGTTCCAATAAAGATGGCGGACTCGGCTCAGACGATATCTATAAATTCTTAGAAACCCGAAGGCTGAAATGTATTCAAGAATTGAGCGGTTTAATAACGGATATTGCAACCAATGAAATTTTGCCTGGAGCAAAAGTTACGTTATACGAAAATCAAGTAATCAAAAACACGACAATAGCAGATGCAACAGGATTATATAAATTTCCAGTTGATTGCAAAAAAACCTATAATGTTCGTGCTGAAAACCAAGATTATGAAACAAAAGAAGTCAGCGTAACAATCGACAAGGTTAGCGGAAAAACCGACTTGCCAATTGCCTTAACCAAACGCATGTGTCGTGTAACAGTTGGTGATGATTTAGGAAAATGTTTCGGTATCAAAATGATTTATTTTGATTTGGACAAATCAAACATCAGACCTGAAGCAGCATTGGATCTAGAAAAAATCCTAGCAGTATTAAACGACTATCCAGCCATGAAACTTGATATTCGTTCACATACAGACAGCCGTGCGTCACACCAATACAATGAAGGTTTGTCTGACCGAAGAGCAAAATCTACAATTCAATGGTTGATCAAAAACGGCATCAAAGCCGATCGTTTAACTGGAAAAGGATATGGAGAAACGCAACTTGTAAACAAATGTTCTGATGGCGTTCCTTGTACAGAGGAAGAACACCAAATGAACAGACGAAGCGAATTTATTATTACGGCACTTTAGTTATTAGTTAAGATTATCATATAATTTTTTTGGAAAAAAAAAGCTGTCTATTTCAGGCAGCTTTTTTTATGCAAAAAAAAATCGTCACAGATTAAAAACCTGCAACGATCACTAAAAACCAACCAGTCTTTAAATTAAATCCTTATATTCTAACGAAAATGTTAGTGTAATATTTTTTACCTGTTTTAGCATCAATAGTAACTGCGAGGCCAAAATGAGTATAATTTCCTTCGATATTTTCCTTATGTCCTGGGCTTTCCAACCAAGCTTTTAAAACCGCTTCAGAAGTTTTATAGTTGTAAGCAACATTCTCACCTACTTTTGTTGCACCTAAAACTTTTGTAATATTTTCAGAACGCGCCACAAAATCATTATGGTCAACCACGTTTTTTTCGATCATGTAATTGTTGTGTTCTTCGCATTTTGCAGAAATATGATTGATTGGCTCTAAAGCATTTAGACCAATACTAACGCGGTAATCGTTAATCAATTTCATGGTTTCTAGTTCTGAATCATTGTACGTGTAGTTCGTAATCAGAACTTCTGTTGAAGTAGTGTTTTCTGTTCCCTCTGCAGTATCAGCAGAACATGCGTTCATTGCAAGTAGTATTGCAATGAACGTCATGATGCGCATTATCTTCTTCATAATCATACAGTAGTTTAATGCTTAAAGGTAAATGTTGGGGCAAATCCTTTAAATTTTTATATTTGAATAAATTGTTTCACTTTTCTTACGCCAAACGTATTCAAATTATCGGTAAACTACAAAATTAATCGACGAAATACACTTAAATTTTATTTTAACATATAAATTTCTTACAATTAAGACGATAATCGCTCAATTTTCCATGAAAAATCAGATTGACTTGTATAACGAATTCTGTCATGAAGCCTATTTGGTCTTCCTTGCCAAAATTCTACTTGTAAGGGAGTTACTAAATAACCACCCCAATTTTCAGGTCGCGGAATTTCTTTTCCTTCAAATTCAGCTTCCAGTTTTTTCAAGTTTTCTTCTAAAAAAGCTCTCGAAGGAATAACCTCACTTTGATTTGAAACTATGGCGCCAAGCTTGCTTCCGTCTGGTCGTGAATCAAAATAGCCATCGGAAATATTTTCAGAAGTCTTTTGCGCAATTCCTTTAATAATAACTTGGCGTTCCATTTCCTGCCAAAAGAAAGACAAGCAGACATTTGGATTTGCTTCTATCGCTTTTCCTTTTTCCGAATTATAATTGGTATAAAATACAAATCCTTCTTCAGAGAATTTCTTCAATAAAACCACGCGAGATTTCGGAAAACCATCCAACCCAATTGTCGAAACGGTCATCGCATTGACTTCTCCGCTTCCGCCAAAATCTTCCACTTCATGAAACCAACGATTAAAAAGATTAATCGGATCTTCTGGAATATTACTTTCTAGTAATTCACTTTTCTCGTATGACCTTCTATAATTACTTAAATCATTCATTTTTAAAACTTTTTTAGTTAAAGTCTCTGCTTTGCAATTTTTCAAAAAATATAATTCGGTTTTAGTAAGATTACATTACAAATCCTTCTTTTCATTCATTTCTTTTTCTTTATTTAATGTCAATCCAATTCCAACCAAAACGTTCCAGATAAAAATCTGTTTTCCGATATTTAATGCTTTATCATCAAGATTAGGATAGTAGAAATTAAAAATCAAGCATGCCAATATACTTAATGTTATAATACTTGTAAATGCAATTTTCTTCTTAGCAAAACCAAATTGAAAATTGAACAAAAACGATATTAAAAAACCGCTAATTACACCTAATATTAAATATGGAGTAATATCATTTATCGAATATGTCAACATTTGCATGGCTGAAATCACATTGAGAGAAAAAATCCATAATAATATATATACCAAACTCAACAATAGTTTTTTATAATCCTGAAATTGTTTTGGTGCTAATCTTGGAATTGTTATTGAAATTCCAAACAAAAAACCAGGTAAAATAGTTAAAAGTACTAATGGAGTCAAGGATGAAAAATCTCTAATTAAATAGGAAAAAAAAATAATCGACAATAATGAGATAATTTTTTTCATAAATCTAATTTTTCATTTTTCTGTAAAATAAATTCATTAAGATCATAATTTACAACTCAAAACTCACTCCGTCATCTGCCAAAAGCACATTCGGAAATATTTCTTCGGCTTCTTGTTTAAAACGTTCCAAACCATCATAGCGTGTAGAATAATGACCTAAAACCAATTGTTTTACATTTGCTCTTAGGGCAATTCTTGCTGCTTCTTTTGCTGTTGAATGCAATGTCTTTTGTGCCAATGAAGCCTCCGATTCTAAAAAGGTAGATTCATGATACAAAACATCAACATTTTCAATTATTGGAATTACGGCTTCATGATAAACCGTATCAGAACAAAAAGCATAACTTTTTGGCGGAGCCGGATCAAAAGTCAATTTTTCATTTTTGACAATAGTTCCGTTATCCAATGTAATATCGCCTCCGTTTTTTATTTTCTGATAATAAGCAACGTGAATATCATATTTCTGAACCGCTTCAACATTCAGTTTTCGTTCGTCTGGCTTTTCTTGAAAAAGATAACCATTTGTATAAACTCGATGTTTTAGCGGAATTGTTTTCACAATAACTTTCTTATCTTCAAAAACCACTTCACTTTCCTTCGATTCTAATTCGTGGAAAAACAAATTATAAGTGGTCCATGATTCCGTCAATTTCAACTGAAGCAGAATTAATTCCTTAATTCCTTTCGGGCCGTAAACATGTAAATCGGTGGTTCTTCCCAAAAGAGAAAAAGTCGAAATCGTGCCTATCAATCCATAAAGATGATCGCCATGAAGATGCGAAATAAAAATGTGATTAATCTTTGAGAATTTAATCTTATTCTTTCGAAGCTGCACTTGAGTTCCTTCACCACAGTCAATCAAAAACAATCTGTTTTTAATTTCTAAAACCTGCGCGGTCGGATTTGTAATAGTTCTGGGAGTTGCGGCATAACAGCCAAGTATCGTTAATTTCATTTACTGATTTTAGATTTTAGATTGCAGATTTTAGATTGACAAAACATTTTAGATTTAGCATTCCGAAATCTAAAATCTAAAATCATAAATCTAAAATTAAAATCCGAGGTCTCTTTCTATTTCTTCCATTTCGATAATATCGTGTGCTTCCAAAAGTGACGGAACAACAACTAATTTATCTGAAATAGCATTAAAATCAAGATCGGAAGCCACAATTACAAATGACTTTTTTGATTTTTTTTGAGTTTTTGAAAGCGGAAGAAAAAGTTTTAGATCATTCTCTGTTATCTCTGAATTTGAAGATAAATCGATGATTATATTATGTTTTTCAAAGGTTTTAATTTGTTGCGTTACTTTTTCCAAGAAAGCGTTTACATCTCCTTGTGTATCTTTAATCGTAACGGTATGTCCTTTTTGATCTACTTTCATTTTATAATTTGTGGGGCTTATAATTTATAAAGCTAATGTACGAAGTTTTTTTATTTGTTCAAAGTTTCAAGTTTCAGGTTAAACGTTTGTCAGGCTGAGCGAAGTCGAAGTCTTTGTTTCCATTAAATTATCTCAACATCGAATTTGTTCTATTATTAAAAATTTTAATAAAATCTTCTAATCTTCCTGCACCAGAACAAGTAAAGCAATAGTTTAAAATTGTTACCTCTTTTTTATTTATAATCTCTTTATAAACGTCTTTTTCTGGACATCCATCATAACCACCAACTTTTCTAATCAAGATTGGATTTCCTTCTAAATAAAATGCTAAAGCTATTTGATCGATTTGTTTATTGAGCCAGTTAATTTCAGTTTCATTAAATTTTAATTCCTCTCTAAACTGATAAACACTTTGTAACCAACCAATACTATTCACATTTAATTTGAAAAATCTATTTTCTGGTTTCGAACTTTCGTCAGCTTTAAAATTCTTAGGTGTTCGATTTATTAAATTATTGTAGACTGTATCGATTTTTATTTTATCTAGATCCTGAGCTTTACATATAAAACTAAAGAGTAAGAATGCTATTTTCAGCGTATTTCTCAAAATAAAATGTTACTGTATTTTAGAAGCCAAAAGATAAATAACCGCCATTCTAATCGCCACACCATTTTCAACCTGATTCAAAATCACTGAATGCTCAGAATCAGCAACTTCAGAAGTAATTTCTACTCCTCTATTGATTGGTCCTGGGTGCATGATTACGATTTCTTTGCTTAACGAATCCAAAAGCGGTTTGTCCACTCCGTATTGTTGTGCGTATTCACGTGTTGATGGGAAGAAATTCACATCCATACGCTCATTTTGTACACGAAGCATATTGGCAACATCACACCATTCTAACGCTTTGCGCAAATTTGGTTCAACCGTAACTCCTAATGATTCAATATATCTCGGAATCAGCGTTTTTGGACCGCAAACTTTAACCTCAGCACCTTGCATTTGCAAAGCGTATATATTTGATAAAGCAACTCTCGAATGCAGAATATCACCTACAATCACCACTTTTTTACCTGCTACATCACCCAGTTTTTCTCTGATCGAATAACTGTCCAATAAAGCTTGCGTTGGGTGTTCGTGCGCACCGTCGCCTGCATTTACGATACTTGCTTTGACATTTTTAGATAAAAAATAAGCCGCTCCGGGATTGGAGTGGCGCATTACAACCATATCCACTTTCATCGAAAGGATATTATTTACAGTATCAATCAAGGTCTCCCCTTTTTTAACCGATGACTGCGCTGCAGAAAAACTGATCACATCAGCAGATAAACGTTTCTGCGCTAATTCAAAAGAGAGTTTGGTTCTGGTACTGTTTTCGAAGAAAATATTGGCAATGGTAATATCTCGTAATGAAGGAACTTTTTTAATTGGTCGATTAATGACTTCTTTAAAATGATCTGCCGTTTCAAAAATCAGGTTAATATCATTCTCGTTGATATATTTGATTCCTAATAAATGATTTACGCTTAATTCTTTCATTGTGTGTGTTTATATATGTTTGTTTAATCTGTTTATTTGTTAAATAGTTAATCGTTGGTTTTTCCGATTAAACAATTAACCGGTTAACCGATTAAACTAATTTGTCACCAAGTGAACAACATCTTCACCATCATTTTCTTTCCAGCTCACAATCACTTTTTCGCCATTAATTGCATCTACCTGACGACCGCGATAATCGGGCTGAATTGGCAAATGACGGCTGAAACGTCTGTCGATTAAAACCAGTAATTCGATTTCTGAAGGTCTTCCAAAAGATTGAATGGCTGTTAATGCAGAACGAATGCTTCGGCCAGTAAACAAAACATCATCTATAAAAATGACTTTTTTGTCTTCGACTATAAAATTGATTTGAGTTTTGTTGGCTTCAAGTGGTTTTTCGGTACGACGAAAATCATCTCTAAAAAAAGTGATATCCAAATAACCCAAAGAAATTTCAGGAACTTGGTATTCATTTTCTAGTATTTGTTTTAAACGTTCAGCTAAAAAAACGCCTCTTGGCTGAATTCCCACTAAAATAGTATTTGAAAAATCAAGATGTTTTTCGATTAACTGACAAGCCAAACGGTGAAGTATGATAGTAACTTCTTTTGAATTAAGTAATACTTTCTGGCTCATAATTAATTGTAATGATTGGTCGGGCAAATATACGAAATCAGATTTTATTTGTTGGGATGTTGGGGTTGGAAATATTATTTCCTAAATAATAAAGTTAAGATTGAAAAAAAAGTCATTATGTTTTTCCATAAAATAATTTTCCTTTAAATTTTTATATTTGAAACAACTATTAGATTTATCAATTTTAAACAAAAAACATGTCAGAAGCAAATGATTCCAAGCAACATTATGAAAGCTTAATTTCATTATTTAAATTTTCCCTCGGTTTATTTTCCTTTTTTGGTGTAGCAATTGGTTATCTAGTTTACAGTGACGGAAAAGAAATGAGGCAAGAATTAAAAGACAGAAAAAAAGAACTAGAAGCAAGTGTTGCTGATATGAAATCTGACTTGGTTCAAAAAGAGAAAATCATGCGAGAAGATTGGATAAAACTTTCCTCACAAATTGACAATCAAGTTAAATCTGCAAAACAAGATGCTATATCAGAAATTGCCAGTGTAAAAATCTCATCAACTAATGAAGCTAGACTGGAAGCTAGAAACAAAATTAATGAAGTATTCAGTAATAAAAATTTTGATGATTTTGTAGCAAAGATTGCAAAAGAAAGAATGGAACCACAAATTGTTAATTTAGTTGATAAAAGACTTAGTCAAAATGAAAAAGAAATAATAAATGAAGCAGTTAATGATATAGAAAGTTTAGACAAAAGCAAATTTATTCTAGCAATTAACTACTTATTGACTAGTCGACAAATTAAATTAACAAACAATCAGATTCAAAAAATCATTAATGCCACAAAATCGATTGAAGATGATTATAAAGCCTCGGTAAAAGCAATATTATTATTTCAAAAATCAGAATTGTCAACAGAATTTTTCAAAGAAGAATTAGCGAGTCAAAATAATGCAAATGAAAATTTAGCAATTCAGTATTTTTCATTTAATAAAATTGATTACGATACGTTTGAAGAAATCATTTATAATGTAATGAAAGAAAATCAAAAGTCAGCTATATATCTTAATTCTATAGAAACTAGTAGAACTCTTAATAAAGACTATACATTGAAATTACTTAACTCAAAAATCTTGATTAATTTATATAAAAATCATCCTGCTGAAGAAGTACAGAGTTCAAAAGAAAATATTTATAGAAACTTAAAAAACAACTTTACTGAAGCTGAAATAAAACAAACACTTTTGTTTAAATAAAAAAAAACTTTAAACAAATTATATAAAAAAGCTTCAAAATGTTCCTAAAACCAAAAAACATATTTCTACTAGATAGCTTTGGAGCTTTGCTTACCACTATCCTACTCTATTTTGTCCTCAGAAATTTCATCGAATTTTTCGGCTTATCTAAAGACGTTTTCGAATATCTTTCATTGCTTGCTTTGATTTTTTTCATTTACTCGATTAGCTGTTATTTTTTAGTCAAACAAAATTGGAAATCGTTTTTAAAAGTAATCTGTACTGCTAATATTATTTATTGTGTTTTGACAATTGGGATTATGATTTATTATTGCCGAAACATTTCTGTATTGGGTATTTCTTATTTTCTAGGTGAAATCATTATTATTGCAGGAATTGTATCTTTAGAGATTAAATTGATATCTAAAAAAAAGAAACTTTAAAGATCATCACAATTATGAAAATTCCTAAGCAAATAAAAATTCAAATCACTGATGAACTAGGGAACAATAATCCGATCGAAAACATACTTTTCGGTTTTAAAATTTTTGAAAGTGAAGATAATTATTACACAACATCCTATTTTAAAACAGATAATTCTGGAAGTATAATTATAGACCAAAATGATTTGATTAACAAATCTGAACTCAAATGGGAAATTGATATCGAAAGCTTTCAAAGTATAAAAACTGAAGTTTTTGTACTTGATGCTAATTCTACTAAAAGCGTGAAAGAAGCTTCTAAAAATTATCAAACGATTACTGCCAACAAGGAATCTATAGAAAAATATTTAAAACTATCTGACTTTAATGACGAGACTATCATTGCTGCTACTAAAGCAATAAATAATAGCGCAAAGGAACAAATGGAAATTTACAATCTTTGTAAAGATTCAATAAATGATATAGTTGAAATCCTGACTGAAAAAATTGAAGATGTATGGATAGACAATACTAATAAAATTTACAAATTCATTATATCAAAAAATCAAATCACATAATCCTTAAATCCTAAAACATTCCCCTAAAAATTCTATAAAACATTCCTCTGATTTTTAAGTAATTTTAAGTCGAATTAAAAAACTCAAAATCATGAGAAAAATAATCGTCATAACTATGATTACCATCGATGGCGTCATGCAAGCACCTGGTGGTCCTGGAGAAGATACTTCGGGCGGTTTTGAATATGGAGGTTGGGCAGCGCCATTTGGAGATGAAGAATATGGCAATGTTGTTCAGGAACAAATGAAGCCAGCTGATATTCTTTTAGGCAGAAAAACATTTGATATTTTTGAAGACTATTGGCCCAAACATGCAGAAAACTGGCCGGGAATTAATGAAGTTACTAAATACGCTTTATCCTCCACCAGAAAAAACTCAGATTGGGAAAACTCGGAATTTCTATCTTCTGTAGAGGACATCAAAAAACTTAAAAATTCAGAAGGCGGAGCTATTAAAGTTTGGGGAAGCGCCACGCTTGTCCAGCTTTTGCTTGAGCATGATTTAGTTGATGAAATTGCACTCCTAATTTACCCGATTATTCTTGGCAAAGGGAAAAAACTATTTAACGATAGTGCAACTCCTTCAGGATTTACCTTGACAGAAAGTACCGTTACACCAAGTGGGATAATTGCTGTAAGTTATAAACGCGCGGGAGATGTAAAGACCGGAACTATTGGAGAATAAAAATGAATTTAATACAAGAGTTGAAATCCAAATCCTAAAACATTTCTCAAAAATTCTATAACACTGTTTCCTGATTCTTGAAGTAATTTTAATTACAAACTTTTAAACATCAGAATCATGCAAAATAAAGTACTAAAATTGTTAATGGTATTTGTAATACTGTTTTCATTTACAAGTTGTGAAGTTATAGGAGACATTTTTAAAGCCGGAATGGGATTCGGGATTTTTATCGTCATTTTTATTGCCGCGATAATTATCTGGATTTTTGCCAAAATGTTCGGCAGTAAATAGTGATCAATAAACAATAAAAAAAATCCCAAATTCCAAGTTTAATCTGGAAATTGGGATTTTTTTTATGGTTGTAGAACTTTGTCAAAGTTTGGAATTTGGAATTTCCAATATTGGAATTTAAAATATTAAAGATTGTACATCTTTTTTCTTTGCTCTTGAATTTTTTCATCATCAAGATATTCGTCAAATGTCATGTAACGATCGATCACTCCGTTTGGTGTCAATTCTACAATTCGGTTACCAACAGTTTGCGCAAACTCGTGGTCATGCGTTGTGAAAATTACAGAACCTTTAAAGTTTTTCAGAGAGTTGTTGAAAGCTGTAATAGACTCCAAATCTAAGTGGTTTGTTGGTTCATCAAGCATTAAAACGTTAGCACGCTCCATCATCATTCTAGAAAGCATACAACGTACTTTTTCTCCTCCTGATAAAACTCTAGATGTTTTTAAAGCTTCTTCTCCAGAGAAAATCATTTTCCCTAAGAAACCTCTAATGAAAACCTCATCACGCTCTTCTTCTGTTTTAGCGTACTGACGTAACCAGTCAACTAAAGTTAAATCATTTTCGAAGTATTTGTGGTTTTCAGCTGGCAAATACGCTTGGTTTGTTGTAATTCCCCAATCGAAAGTTCCAGAATCTGCTTTTTGTTCTCCGTTTAAGATTTCGTAGAAAGCAGTTGTTGCACGTGAATCTTTAGAGAAAAGAACGATTTTATCGCCTTTCGCCATATTCAAATCAACATCTTTGAATAATACTTCACCATCTACAGAAGCAGATAAGTTTTGAACATTCAAAATCTGATCTCCAGCCTCACGATCCTGATCGAAGATAATCGCAGGGTAACGACGGCTTGAAGGTTTGATTTCAGCAATGTTTAATTTCGAAATCATTTTTTTACGAGAAGTAGCTTGTTTCGATTTCGCCACGTTTGCACTAAAACGACGAATAAATTCTTCCAACTCTTGTTTCTTCTCTTCTGCTTTTTTGTTTTGCTGTGCACGTTGTTTTGCCGCTAATTGGCTAGACTCGTACCAGAACGTATAGTTTCCTGAATAGTGATTGATTTTTCCGAAATCAATATCAGAAATATGTGTACAAACCGCATCTAAAAAGTGACGGTCGTGAGATACAACGATTACAGTATTTTCGTAGTTTGCTAAGAAGTTTTCTAACCAAGCGATTGTCTCGAAATCCAAATCGTTGGTAGGCTCATCCATAATCAATACATCAGGATTTCCAAAAAGTGCCTGCGCCAAAAGCACACGTACTTTCATTTTTCCTTCCATATCGCTCATTAAAGTATAATGATCTGCTTCTGTGATCCCTAAGTTAGATAACATCGACGCTGCATCAGAATCGGCATTCCATCCGTTCATTTCTTCAAACTGAACTTGAAGTTCTCCAATTCGATCCGCATTGGCATCATTATAATCTAAATAAAGCTCATCCATTTCTTTTTTAACAGCATACAAAACTTTATTTCCCATTAAAACGGTTTCCAAAACTGTATGTTCGTCGAACATGTTGTGGTTCTGGTTTAAAACCGACATACGTTTTCCTGGCTCTAAATGAATATGACCTGAAGTTGGGTCCATATCACCTGAAATGATTTTTAGAAAAGTAGATTTTCCAGCACCATTGGCTCCAATAACTCCGTAGATGTTTCCGTGAGTGAAAGTTGTATTTACTTCATCAAATAAAACTCTTTTACCAAATTGAACTGATAAATTATTGACTGTTAACATGAATGTCTTTTTAATTAATTTGGTGCAAAAGTAGTGAAAAAGGTTCTAAGTTGCAAAGATGCTAAGGTGCTAAGGTTTTTATTTTAACCATATAAGTAATATAAGTTCATTTAAAACTAAACTTACAATTTAAATGCTCTTAAAAATTACTCAAAATTGCAATTTACACCTTCAAAGACTAAACTTATAATCTCTTATATGAACTTATATGGTTTAAAATTTTACAATCTACTTTCTTTCACTAAAGCGACTTCTAAACTTTCAAAATTTGGAAGCACTTTTGAAATAATTCCTTCTTTGTTGATGATAAAATGTGTTGGGAAAGAATTCAGCTGTAAAGCATTATTCATGTATTCTTTCATGTCTGGAATTACAGAATACGACAGTGGTTTTCTCGCTAAAAACGTTTTTAATTGTTCTGGAGAATCTTCGGCTAGACTCATGAAAATAATGTCTTTTCTGTCTTTGTAATCTTCCACTAATTTGTTTACTTGAGGAAATTCTCTTATGCATGGCGTGCAGTGAATGTACCAGCATTTTATTACGATGATTTTTCCTTTCATCGATTCATTGGTAACCAAATTTCCGTTTAAATCTTTAAATGAAAATTGCGGAAAAGCAGTTCCTTCCATCTTGAAGTTTTTATACGCATCAAAACCAATTTGATTGATCGTTGCTTTTATGCTTGTATCGGTTTTTGGCTGAATTTTGAATAGCTTATAAACGTAAATATTCGCTTCTGATTTCAATCGAATTGGAATGAAATTACCATTTGCCAATTGATCCAAAAAAGCTTCTTTTGAAATTTCTTTTGAAGATGAATCTAAAGCGGTAAAATCTCTAGAAAGCATTATTTTTCTGCTTTGATAAACGGACCAATCTGTGAACGTTTTTTGAATTTGGATGGGATCAACTTCCGAATTTCCGAATTTATTTTGGCTGAAGCCTGAAACAAAAAATAAAAATAAAAATGCAATCGTAAGTACCTTCTTCATGAAATGAGTAATAATTTGAATCCAAAATTACTCAAAATTCTAATGACATTAATAGTATTTTTGAATACTATATGATTGCTCTTTCTTTCGTTTTTCACTTTTAAAAATCATTTTAAAACATAGAATTCCTATTTATAAATGGATTAATCAAAATTTCAAAAAGAAGAAATAAAAAAAACTGGCGATAAAATCACCAGGTTCATAATGCGTTTCTTTAGGCAAAAACCAAATAACAAATTACCTAAAGTCGCATTTATTCGAAATAAAAATTAGCTAAAAAATAAATAACCAAACTCAATTTTAACCGTCCCTTCTTTTTATTTCTATATTTTCAATCATTCTTTAGTTTAAAAAGTTCATTACTTTGAATGATTTTTTGTTTCCTGCTTTATCAGTTACCACAACTAAAAACAATTGTTTTGATGAGAAACTTTGATTATAAAGCAGTATCTCTTTATAATTTTGACTATTTCTGTGACTTACTACATTTTGCCCGAAAACGTTGAATACATCCACCTGAGCGATTTCTTCGTTTTCGCTTGCAACAGATAATGCATTGTTTTTAAAACATGCTATCGTTGTCGTGCTTTTTACAGAAATATCTTCAACTGCTAATGTTTTTGCCGCTGACTGCGAAGCAAAATAAGCAGCATATGCATTTGACAATTCAGATGAATTACCACAAGAAGATGCATCCCAGTTTACAGACCAAGTCATCAAACCTCTTAAAGAAGGATATGGTCCGCCTGGTTGCATAGTATATGTTCTTCCTGAAAAAGTAGTTCCTGTTCTTAAATAATTCATAGCACTAATTCCTTCTGTTGGCGTTAGATAACCACTACCTGCTGCACTTGGACAAGCTGGTAACGCAATAAGAACTTTTGAAGCTGGTAAACCGTCAAAATGCATTCCTGTTGAAGCAATGTTGTATCCTTTTATTACCATGTCGGTTAAGGCTGTTACCATGTTTGCTTTTTTAGCTGTACCATAATATTGGCCGTCTAATCCGTTTTCTCCTCCTGTATTATACAATTGTACAGCTAACAAATCCAATTCATTGCGCAAGTTTTGAATAATTGGAAGGAATGAACCAAAAGTATCTGTATAAGTAGTGTATCCTCCTTGTACATATTGTGTTTCTGGCGCTGCAGTTAATAAGAATCCAGGACCATAATATGCTTTTAACTCTTTACAAGCATCAACTATGTTTTTTAATCTTGGATAAGCAGAAATACCTGCGTATGAAATATCTCTTAAATTTCCTGCGTTAAAATTCATCGATCCACCTTCGAAATCTAAATCAACTCCATCAAATTGATATTCATCAATAATTGCTTTTAGACCATTTACAAAAATATTTTTCTGCGATACATTGTCTAAAACAACATGACCATTTTGACCTCCAATCGAAACGATAACAGGAACTCCGCTATCCCTTAAAGCTTTAATATCATTTTTCAGCAATTGTTTATTGAAAACACCATTGGTCAAATATCTATTGTCATTTGTAGTTAATATTGGTGTATAACCATCACGATTAACTGTTTCTACGAAAGAATAATCAACTACGTTAAACTTGCTTCCTACCATTTGAGAAAAATATAAAAATGGAGCAGACGTATTTTCCCAAGAATGTGCATATCCTAAAATAATTTTAGAAGGAAGCGGAATGAATCTATTAGTGCCTATCGTAGCGATTTTAATGGTATTGTTTAATGTTGTTACAGCAGCTCTATTATCGGTTGCTTTGATTACAACTGGATAATCCTGATAAGCAGATGGCGTAAAATTATAAGTATAGGTATTATTTGTACCTGCTGTCATATTAAATGTACCGCCATTTATTGTAATCGTAACACCTGAAACTGATCCGTCACTATCAGTAGCTGTAACCGAAATTGGCACAACTTGGAAAGAATTTTGATACACGGTAGTATTTGAAGGTGCATTCCAAGTAATTACAGGTAATGTATTTGGGCAGTTTGCACCTGAACAATTTAATGTAAAACTGTATGTTTTTGAATCTGTTGTTCCATTTGATGCGGTAGCTGTAACTGTTAAAGTATGAGAAAGCGAAAACTGATTTCCTACTGGTGTCCAAACCGCTGTATAAGTTCCTGAAGAATTGGTAGCACTCAAGCTTTGTCCATCTAAACTAAATACCACAGATGAAATTGTAGTAGCATCCGAAGCACTTAATCCCACACTCGCAACAAAATTAATTGCTGATCCTAAATTTATAGCAATCGCCGAAGCTGTTGGTGCCGTAATGGTAACCACTGGCTTAGTTGCAACTACCGCTTGTCTATTAAAATTATAAATCGTTGGCGTTGTTGGAACTGCAAAATTGGCTAAGTTATTTGGATAATAAGTCACATCACCATTTTCCCATGAATTTAATTTTAAACTTAAAATTTGCGTATAACCTGCTACAACTGAGTTATCAAAAGCGTAATTTCCTGATGCATCTGTTGTTGCCAGAACACTTTTCCAATTATGTGTATTATCTGTCCATGGTAAAACAATTTCCACTTTTGCACCAGAAACTGGAGTTGTTCCGTTTTTAACTGTTCCGCTTATTAAGTTTGTGGCTGCTGCCAATGCCATTTTTGCCGTTGAGCTTGTATTGAAATTGTAAACAGTTGGAGTTGTTGGAACTGGAAAGTTTGCCAAATTGTTTGGGTAATAATTTACCTCTCCATTTGACCATGTATTTAACTTTAAACTGGTAACTGTTGTATAACCATCTGTAACAGAATTATCAAAACTGTATTTTCCTTGTGCATCTGTCGTTGCGATAACGCTTTTCCAGTTGTGTGTATTATCTGTCCAAGGTAAAACTAATTCTACTTTTGCTCCTGCAACAGGAGTTGTTCCATTCTTTACAGTTCCGCTAATTTTACTTGTCGTTGTTACAACATCTTGTGTAAAATTCAATGTTTTATTAGCGTTCAAATTCGAATAAACCGTTGAAGCTGGAGTAAATGTTTGTCCTGTTAAAGCTGCAGTTACCGTATAATTTCCGCCAGAAGCTAAAGTTAGTGAATAAGCGCCCGTTGAATTAGTTGTTGCCGTAACATTTCCTGCTGTAGAAGCTGCTGTAATGGTTACGCCAGAAACTGGAGTTGTTCCGTTTAGCACTGTTCCGCTTACTGTGTAATTTACAACTGCTGTTCCTTGAGTGAAATTCAACGTTTTGTTGGCATCAATTGCATTGTAAACCGTTGAAGCTGGTGTATACGAAAATCCAGATTTTGCAGCTGAAACTGTAAAGTTTAATCCTGCAGTTAAACCTGCAACGCTATAAACTCCGCTTGTATTTGAAACTGCTGTTAAAGTTGTACTTCCAGAAACTGCAGAAACTGTTACGCCAGAAACTGGAGTTGTTCCGTTAAGGACTGTTCCGCTTACAGTATAAGTTGGCTGTGATCCTTGAATTGTTACTCCTGTCTGATTAACTGTAACATTTGTTAAACTAACCGGCACAAAAGTATAAGAAACTTTTGCCGCTGTTAGTGAATAATTTTGTCCAGAAGTTAAGTTGTTGAATGTAAAGTTTCCTGTTTGAGAAACTACTGTTTGAATCACTACATTAGAAGCATTACGCAATTCAACTGTAACATCCGTAACCAAATTGGCTCCATTTTTTACAGAACCCGCAATGCTTACTGTTCCCGGAACAACACTTCCAAAAGAAGCATCAACCTGAGTTAATAATGAATTTGGAATTGCACCTCTCGTATCTTGAGATAATTCCCAGATCATACCTCCAGCTAAGTTTTTAGATTTTATGTATTGTACTTTTAAATCCATTGATTGTTTATCTTCATAAGAGATAAACTCTTTTGTAGTAGCGTTATATAAATAAGGTACTTTAGTCGTATTATCAAAATAACGAACCCATCCTGCAGATACTGCAGATGCTGTTACCATCATTGTATTTGGATCTAAATAAGCATGTGAATTTGTAACAGGATTTCCAACTAAATCACAAATTTCGATACTTCCTGATTTTTCACAAGCTCCAGAACCATCCCAAGTCCCTGTTGGATTTTGCGGATTTGTACAGCCTCCAACAACGTATCTAGGTGCGGAAACAAATAATCCGTTTGTTGAATTTGCGGCAACGTTATCAAATTTTTTCCCATAGAAAGGCAATCCCATGATTAATTTATTTGCAGGGAAACCAACTACGTTTAAATATTGATTGGTTAATTCGTCTAATGATTCTGATTGCGTTGCGCCATACAACGGATCATTTGGATTTCCGCTTGCATACAAAGGAGCATTGTAACAGGTTTTATCATACCAGTTTCCGCCAAAATCATATCCGAAATAGGTAATATAATCACAGTAAGTCGAAATATCTTCTGTCATACCGTATTGCGATCTATTGTTTGGTCCTAAATACTGTTTAGAAACGTTTCTAACATTGTTTCCTGCGGCAATAGTAATAAGTTTATTTGGCATTGCCTGACGCATGGCTTTTAATAAGTACACCAAGTTTTTGTTGTCATCAGGACTGTACTTTTGCGGAGGAACAGGCGCACCGTTTACTATTTCTGTACCGTCGGTTCCGCCCGAAAGAGGATATTCCCAATCGATATCAAAACCGTCAATAAAAGGGTATGTAGTAATGAAGTTTGCCATATCTGCTGCTAAAGCCGCTCTTGCTACAGGACTTGCAGCAATTGGAGAAAGATCTTGTCCTTTTGTCCAGCCTCCAACAGAAATTAAAATTTTTAAATGCGGATACTTTTCTTTTAATTTCATCAAATCATAAAAGTTTCCTTTTACTGGAGCATCCCATGGAATACCTCCTTCCATATGCTCAAAATCAGCATACGTATCTAAACATTTTAACTTTGTATTCTCTGGATGGGCAGGATCATAGGTTGTCCCATAAAAAGAATAATTCAAATGCGTAATTTTGCTTCCATCAATTTTCGGAACGTTGAAATCCCGTGCATAGATAGACCATTGCGCATAATACCCCACTACCTTTTTTCCGTGGGCTGGTTGAGCCAACGCTAGTAAGGGAAACAATAACAAAAAGAGTAATCTGTAATAATGTTTCATAGTTAATTAATATTAGTTAATAGAAAATAAATAATTGGGCCACAGAAGATACTCTTCTGGGTTTCGCTCAACTGCAGATTGGAGCCCCGCGGTCGATTGGAAATAAACTCAAATTACATTCTATAGATAAATATTACTATTTCTGATTCATTCATAATCATTAGTAAATAGCAGTGATTGATATTTATTTATAATTTTTAAAAAAAATTAATCTTAAATACAAATGATAAATTTGGGACTAATCATCAATCTATACTCTAGTTTTGTCATGTTTTATTGTATTCTTTTATTTGGTTTTTAAAGGTTAATAATTATTTTCATGGCTTATATTTTACAATTTGATTTTGTTATGTAGTCGCACTTTGGAATTACAGTCATAATTATCTCTGCCAGAAAATTGCTGGCAGAGATAAATAAATAAAGCACTAAACAAACACTACTAATTCAAACCAAATTTTCATATTAATTTCTTTAAACCTGCATACACTGCCAACTCAACATCGGCGAAATCTTTTGTGTTGCAATCTTCAATTAACTTTTTCAAATCTTCTGCTTTCAAAGTCGATTTGTTGTCAAGAGACAATAAAACCTGCTCTGAAGCATCGCTTAATTTTTTTGCCAAAGGAAGAATCGGCTGTACTAAAGGCGCGTTTGCACTCAGTTGATTTAATCCTTGATTTAAGGCAATCCATTTTGTCAAAAATGCGGTAACTTTCGCTTTGTTTTCTGGAGTTTTATTTGTTGCATATTGTGTTGCAGCTTCATTAAAAGCAACTGCATCTTTAGCATCGGCTGTACATGCATCTGCAAAAAGTGTCAATGGAGAATACATTTGATATTCTGTTCCTCCTTTGTTTCTTGTATATCCCTTTAATGGTTCACAAACATTCGTGAATTCATTTAAAACACTGATATCTTGATTGTTTGCAATATTTCTTAAGATTACTGCTTTATTACGAATATGCGTCAGCCCCACTTCCTCAAGTCTGAATGAAACAACATCTAAGCGTTTGCGCATGTTTGCAACATCAACAATATCTTCTGCAGACCAAAGTCTTTCAGCAATTGCGGCTGTTCTTGGCCAAACTCTTGAATCAATCGTTTCTGGCGATACAAGTTCTGTCCACATTGTTGCTTCACCACCTAAGATTCTTGCTTTTTCTTCGGCAGTCAAATTAGCTCCTTTTGGCATCGGATCATTCAAATAGTGGCTTTCAACTGGATACATCAAATCGATATAATAGCCGTTTGATAATACTGTTTTATATCCTTTTTTAACCGCATCGATTAAAGATTGTCCGGCAGCCATTCCTTCATTGGCTCCTCTCCACGAATGTATAATGGCTTCTTTTGACATATTTTTTGTCAAAATTTCTTCCCATCCCATTAATTGCTTGCCGTGTTTTTTCAACATTGGCACCAACTGCATGGTAAAATAGGTCTGCAATTCATGATTTGTTGCAAGATTGTGCTTCTTTTTGAATTCTTGAATTTTTGGGTTTGCATCCCAGTCTTTCCCTTCATTTTCATCTCCCCCAATATGAAAATAAGCGCCTGGGAATAATGGGCAAACCTCGTCAAAAATCTCACTTAATAATTGATATGTTTTAGGATTTGAAGGATCTAATGTTGGTGAAAAAATACCTGCATTTCTTTCAATTCCATAGGTACTAATTGCCGTACCTTGAATATTTTTTTCGGAAGTTCCACCAGTCACTGTAATCACTTTGCTGCCAATTTCTGGATAAGCAGTAAGTATTGACGATCCATGACCCGGAACATCTATTTCTGGAACTATTAAAATACCGCGTTCATCAGCATATTTTACGATATTTCTAATTTCCTCTTGTGTGTAATACAATCCGTCTGATGCTTTGTCAATCAGTTTCGGGTGTTTTTTCATTTCAATTCTCCATCCTTGGTCATCAACTAAATGCCAGTGAAAAACATTCATTTTCATTGCTGCCAATCCATCGATGTTTCTTTTGATCACATCAATTGGCTGAAAATGTCTTGAAGCATCAATCATTAATCCTCTCCAAGTAAAACGAGGAAAGTCAGAAATCTGTGAATTCGGAAAATAAAATGATGTATTATTGTTTTGCAACATTTGCAATAAAGTTTCAAGGCCATGCAATGCACCTAAATCGCTTGTTGCGTTGATTGTAATTTTGTTTGGTTTGATATCTAAATGATAACTTTCATCTTCATACAAACCAATTTTTCCGCTTTTAGTACAATTGATTTGAAGTTCTGCTGACGGAACCTCATTTAACTTTGTAATAAAACCTTGAGAGAAAAACATACCAGTCCGTCCATCTAAACGACGCAAAAAACGAGTAACTCCTCCAAAAATTCTTGGATTTGGGTTTCCAGTAATATTTACTTTAAAGTTTTTGTTTAAAGTAAAATTGCCTTCGTTTAAAACAACACTTTGAGGCCAAGGCATTAAATTTAGTTGCTCTTTTTGAACTTGAGCACTAGATGTTAAACCTGCAAATAGTAAGACTAATAAATATTTCATTTTATTGTTTTTGGAAAATGTTATCGCAAGGATAACAATAAATTGATAATAAAAACAAAACTCAGAGTGATTTCTATTGAACCTCACTAATCGCTATAAAATCATTCTGAATTCTGTAATTGATTCGGTCACCGAATCTAAATCCTAATAATCAAAGCGTTTAAAAGCTTCAATCGCTTCGTATTCTGCCAAACCTAATTCATCATACAAAACTGCTGTATTTTTATTTCGGTCTTCTGCTCTCACCCAGAATTCTCTCGAGTCATTTCCTTGAAACATAACACGGTCTTTTTGAGACTGGTGATATAAAATAGCATGACGTTTCAACAATACTTCTGATGGGCTTAGCGGAACTGCCATGTCAATTTCATGAATATCCCATTCGTGCCAAGCTCCTCTGTAAAGCCATAACCAGCAATCATCCATATATTTTTCTGGCTTCAGCTCTTTCATTGCGGCGAAAATTGCATTCAAGCAAACCTCATGTGTTCCGTGCGGATCAGCAAGATCTCCCGCTGCAAATACTTGGTGCGGTTTTATTTTGGCAATAATATCTTTTACGATATCAATATCAACTTGACCAAGCGGATTCTTTTTTACCTGTCCTGTTTCATAAAAAGGAAGATCTAAGAAATGCGTATTTTCATCTTTTAAACCAATATATCTTGTTGCTCCATAAGATTCTCTTCTTCTAATAAGCCCTTTCAATTTTCGAACTTCAAGAGAATCAATTTGGTTTTCTGATTTATTGTTTAGAAAATCTATTACTGCTTTGAAATTGATATCTGTTTTACCTTCTCCAACAAAATCGCTAGCTACTTCAGCAAATTTCAGCGCTTCATCATCTGTAACGGCAATGTTGCCAGAAGTTTGGTAAACAACATGAACATCATGGCCCTGTTTTATCAATTTTGAAAAAGTTCCTCCCATAGAAATCACGTCATCATCTGGATGTGGGCTGAAAAGAATAACTCTCTTTTTAGCAGGATTTGCTCTTTCCGGACGATGTGAATCATCTGTATTAGGCTTCCCTCCAGGCCATCCTGTAATGGTGTGCTGTAACACATTGAACATATTGATATTCAAATCATAAGCAGAACCTTCTTGTGCCAAAAGATCTGACATTCCGTTATTGTTGTAATCGCGGTCTGTCAATTTTAATATCGATTGTTTTGTTTTTTGGCATAACCAAACAATCGCCTTGCTTTTTAATTCTTGTGTCCAAATACATTCACCAACAAGCCAAGGCGTTTTGAAACGAGTCAATTCAGACGCTGCTGATTGATCTAAAACAAAAGTAGCGTTTGGATGATTCTGTAAAAATGTAGCAGGAACTTCTGAGCTAATATCACCTTGAACAGTTCTTTTAATAATATCGGCCTTGTTTTGCCCCCATGCCATCAATACAATACGTTTTGATCTCATGATGGTTGAAACTCCCATAGTGATTGCACGTTTTGGAACATTGTCTATACCATTAAAATCTGATGATGCATCGACTCTAGTGATATGGTCCAAAGTAATAATACGTGTTCCCGAATTAACGTGTGAACCCGGCTCATTAAAACCAACGTGACCTGTACGTCCAATTCCCAATAATTGAAAATCAAGACCTCCAGCCTGTTTGATATTCATTTCATAATCAATACAGTATTGATTCAATTCATCGATTGCAACTGTACCATCTGGAATATTGACATTTTCAGGTTTGATATCAATATGATTAAAAAGATGCTGATGCATGAAATAATGATAGCTCTGATTGTTTTCTTTTGACATTGGATAATACTCATCCAAATTAAAAGTGATTACATTACTGAAACTTAGCCCTTCTTCTCTGTGCATTCTTACTAATTCCTCATACACTTTTATTGGCGAAGAACCCGTTGCCAGACCTAGTACGCAAGATTTGTTTTTTTCCTGCTTCGATCTGATTAACTGAGCAATTTCCTGCGCTACAATGATGGACGCTTCGGCAGAGCTTTTGAAGATCTCGTTGTGAATTTTTTCAAATCTTGTCTCTTCAAATTTACCGGCGCTTTTATAACTGATATCAGGTTTTATTTCTAAAGCACTTTTCATTTTTTTCTTTTTTTGGTATGTACAATTTTGGCTTTTAAAATGGTATAAGCAACTCTCGTTACTTATACCACTTTTCAATTACTAACCAAACTTAAATTCTTTTCGTTTTTTATGTTTTCTTAGAATTTATTAACTCCAGTATCCCACCAAAGTCTTGTTGCTCCAGTATCAGGCCCTCCTAAAAGTTGAACCCCTTGTGCATAACCAGTTGGGTTAGAAGTTTTCTCATTTACATAGAAATTCAATCTTCTTACAAATGTTCCAGCAGGAATTTTTCCTCCTGAGAAGTTGTTTGCTGGCAAGAATAATTTTGGATATCCAGTTCTTCTTGTTTCAGCCCAAGCTTCTTGTCCGTCAGGGAAGATTGCGATCCATTTTTGAGTGATAATTTTTTGTAATTTAACTTCATTTGTAGCTGCATCAGACCATTTTACTGTTACTAAATTTTGAGCTGCAATATTGTTAGCTGCATTTAATGGATCTGTAAAGTTTGCAGGCATTGCCGTATCATCAGCAATATAAGCAGAAGCATCACCAGCACCTAATTGAGCAAATGAAACTGCAATTCCAGCTTCGTAGAATGATTTAGCTGATCCACCAACATTCCATCCTTTTAATGCAGCTTCCGCTTTCAAGAAATAAGATTCAGTTGCAGTAAACCAAGGAATCATATTGTTTTCTACGATTGGTCCAACTTTAGAGAATAAATCTGCTTTTGCAGTTCTATAGTTAGCATCTACGATAGTTCCCATTCTGATACCTTGATAAACTCCTCCAGTACCAGTGTGGAAGAAAGTAGCTCTTCTTGGGTCATTGTAACCATTCATGATTGAAGTGATTGCTCCTCCTGCATTAATATCTGCCCAAGGACCTGTGTACGTTTTAACTGGGTGCTCAGCAAGATAAGCCATGTTATCAGCATTCGAAGTGATTACGCCTAAACCAGTCAAAGCTGCTTCTCCTTCAGCTTTTGCTTTTACAGGATCAATGTTAGAAATACGTAATGCTAAACGTAATCTTAAAGAGTTAGCAAATTTCACCCATTTCTGAATATTTCCACCTGCTGTAGTTCCGTCTGTAGCATCGCCTCCAGCAAAAAATGTTGCACTTGCGTCTGCCGCTTTTGGAGTTAAGATATCAATTGCAGTTTTTAACTCCGCAAAAAACTGATCGTAAACTGCTTTTTGAGAATCGTAAGGAGTTGATCCATCAGCGTTTCCAAAACCTGAATATACGATTGGTCCGTAATAATCTGTAGTTTTATGCATTGCATAAACTTTCAAGATAAGTGACCAAGCATAGAATTGAGGATATTTATCTTTAGTTAATTTCTCAAGGTTATAAGCATTAACCATCTCTTTTTGATACTTCTGAACCCATTCAGCACCATTCCATCCATCTAAAAGAGCGTATGTTGAGTTGTTTGCGTTTCCTTCAAAATCGTGTGGAGTTCCCATGTATCCTGAAAAGATATCGGCATTCAAGTTAAATTGAATATCTCCCTGCCAATCATCAGCAACCAAGATATACATTCCTCTTTGCATCGTTTTAAGAGGTGCTTTTACCTGATTAAAATCTTGCTCTAATTGTTCGTTGCTAAAACCACTATCGTTGGTATTTATATCTTCAAAGTCACCTGTACAGCTACTTAATGCAAGCGCTAAAACCGAACCTAATATTAATAATTTATTTTTCATCTGTGAATTTTTATCGTTAATTAAAATCATTTTTATTGATTTATAAGTTTGCCTTTTCTGGGCTTAATTGTTTGCTATTTTTCATTATTTCTTCATTCAATCAACAAACAAGAATCTTATAACAACCAAAAGGTTTTGTCCTTTTATTATAATTATTTTAGAAAGTTAAATTCAAATTAACACCTATACTTCTTGTTGAAGGCATTCCGAAAATATCAACACCTTGTAATCCTTCTCCAGAGCTTAATGTTACGTTTGGATCAAACGGAGCATCTTTGTAGAAGAAAAATAAGTTTTTACCAACAAGAGAAACATTCACTGCATTAAAAATTGTGCTTTTGCTGAAATCAAATGTATATCCTAAAGAAAGCTCTCCTAGTTTGATATTTGTAGCTTTGTACATATACTCTCCAGTTGCACCAGCTCTATCTCCAACTTGGCTATAGTAATCTTGAGCATTCATTGTAGTTACAGCTGTTCCGTCAGGTTTTACAGCATTTACTTTAACACCACCAGCATCTCTTGCATCACCACTAGCTTTAGAAACTCCATAAGAATCAAGCATTGCTTCTGTCATACTCATTACATTACCACCAAATCTTCCATCAATAAGTATATTTAAGAATACTTTTTTGTATTTGAATGAGTTTGAGAAACCTAACATAAAATCAGGATTTGAACTTCCCATGTCAACCCAGTCCGTTTTTTGGATACGTCCAGCGTCATCAAGTAAAATTTGACCTTGTGCGTTTCTTACAATATCTTTTCCTTGAATTGTTCCAAATGGTTGTCCTTCTTTCATCACATATCTGTAACTATTTGGATCTCCATTAGTCAAGATAACTGTATTCACTTCTCCATTTGCACCTGAACCTAAGTCAAGTACTGTATTTTTGTTTGAAGCATAATTCAATCCAAGATCCCAAGAGAATGTATCTGTTTGAACTGCTTTACCAGTTAATGTGATCTCAAAACCTTTATTTTGAATACTTCCTGCATTAAATGCGTAGTTAGTATATCCTGTAGTATTTGGGATTGGAGCTGGAGCAGTGATTAATTGATTTTTAGTTTCATTATGGTAATAAGTAAAATCAAATCCAATTCTGTTGTTCAAGAATCTCCATTCTGTACCAAATTCATAAGAATTTTGCATTTCAGGCTTTAATGAAGTTCCAGGTTGTGGTCCAACAATTGGAGGTGTAACTTGGCCACCTACTAAAGTATTTACTGGTGAAGTTAAGAAAGGAGAAATATCATTACCAACTTGAGCAAATGAACCTCTAACTTTTGCATAACTAATTGCTTCAGGGAATGATACCATTTGACTTAAGATAGCTGATAAACCTACTGAAGGATAAAAGAAACTTAAATTATCTGTATTAACTAAAGTTGATGACCAGTCGTTTCTTCCTGTCAAATCAAGGTAAATCATGTCTTTGTAACCAATAGTAGCACTTGCAAAAACTGACTGAACTTCTTTTTTACCTCCAATAGTATGAGCATTTTTTTCAGCTGATACAAAGTTACCTGTATTAAACCAGTTCGCATTGATTAATCCATTTTTTTGACCAGAATCACTGATGTAAGCATCATTAATTGTAGATTTTGTAATACTTGTACCAAGGTTAGCGCTGAATGAGAAATCATCACTAAATTTTGTATTGATTGTAGCAATCAAATCACCATATAATTGAGAACTTTCACTATCTGAGTAAATGTATCTTCCTGTAGATGGAGCCAAAGTTTCATTTGTTCCAGCGTACATTCTTTTATCAAAAATGTTGTCAAATTTATTATAACCTCCTCTTGCTTTAATACTTAACCACTCATTTGCTTTATAAGTAATAGCAGCAGAACTAATTAATGATTGATTTTTATCAATTGATTGATTTCTATTTAAAATCCATCCTGGATTTTGAATAATATCAGATGTTTGAGAAGGCCATCTTTGAGTCATTAAGTTTCTCGCAGGATCAAATACTTCAAAATTCTTGTAGTAATCATTGAAATCATTTCCTCTTGGGAATAAATAAACACCAGTTAATGGGTTGAAATATAATCCGTTTGTTGGTTTATTTATAATTTTTTGCTCAGCATAAGATATCGAACCGTCAACAGTTACTTTATTATCAAATAATTTAACGCTTTGACGAAGTGCAATGTTATTTTTCTTAAACTCATTTGTTGGGATAATTCCATCAACTTTAGTATTTGCATAAGTAAGACTAGTTGACATTTTATCAGATCCACCGTTTACAGATATAGAGTTGATCATAGTCAAACCTGTGTTGTAAAAATCTTTTACATGATCAGGAGATTTTTTAGGATCACCCCAAGTTTTGTCAGATGATGGAGCCGCTCCATAGTTAGTTTGAAAGTCAGGTAATGAAACCACGTTATCAACAAATACACTCGCGTTATAATTTGCTGTTACTTTTCCTTCTTTTCCTTTTTTAGTTGTTACCAAGATAACACCATTTGCTCCTTGTGAACCATATAAAGCAGCAGCAGAAGCTCCTTTAAGAACTGTCATAGACTCAATATCATCTGGGTTCATCATTGAAATTGCATCACCACCATCTCTGTTACCTCCAGCTGTATCACCAAAAACTTGATTTGCTTGAGCTGAATTAGAGTTCAACATAGGAATTCCATCAATAACATATAACGGCTGGTTATTTGTTGCAGATGAATTACCACGAATTGTTACTTTAACAGCACCACCAGCACCAGCAGAGCTTTTTCCAACAATTAAACCTGCAACTTTTCCAGATAAGCTGTTCATTAAGTTGGCATCTTTAACTCTTGTTACCTCTTCACCTTTTACCTCTTGCGCTGCATAAGTAAGTGTCTTTTTTGATCTTTTAAGACCTAATGAAGTTACAACAACCTCACTTAACGCATTTGTAGATGCTGTCACCATTTTCACATTGATTGTAGCTGCATCTCCAACAACAACGCTTTGTGATTCAAGACCTACATAGCTAAAAACTAAAGTCTGTCCTTTTTGAGCTTCGATTGTGTACAATCCATCAAAATCGGTAGTAGCTCCTTTTTGACTTCCTTGTACCAAAACAGATGCCCCAGGCAACGGCATTCCGTTAGAATCTGTAATCACACCTTTAACATTTTTTACCTGAGCAAGCGAAACTTGCGCCGTAAAAACAATCATAAAGATTAAGAAAATTTTTTTCATGTTTATTTATTTTGTTAGTTATGACGTAAAATTATTCTTAAGGCATTGTTAAAAAAAATAAATTATACAAACAGCCAAAAACTTTAAACAAACGACATAAAACATTCAATAATACGTTTTGCGAAAACGTTTTCAATCCAATATTTTTCTACTTTTTAAGTATTATTCGGTATTATATTCAACAAATAAGCAGATTTACTGATTATTATAAAATTTATTAATCACCTATAAAACAACACTTTAACCAAAATACATCAGCCCAAATGATTTTGTTTTAACAAAACATTAGAATTTGTTCTTATTATTTATAATTGAATAGTAGTAAAAAACAATATAATTTAGTTACCACACAAACCTGTGGTTTTAATTTTCAGTGCCGTTAACTTTTTATGAATAACTTCTAGAAGTGAATAGTCATCAAAAGAATCTTGTGCAAGTTCCCAAATCATAATCCCACCAGTGTTCTCAACTGCATATTCAACCTTTTTTGAAATCGTCGGTTTTCCGTTATAATATATTTTTCCTAATTCATCAAGATCAGCAAATTGTTTTCCTGCTTCAACAATTTGTGCGTACGTCGAACTTGTAACATTGGGAAATGTAAAATTATAGCCATAAAAAGGTACTCCGAGAGTCAATTTTTCGCTCGGAACATTTTGTTGTTTATGCCAAAAATCAATGCCATTTTTAGCAAAATCAAAAGAACTGTGCTGACCCGGGTTATTTGGCGTCCAAGGCCCAGTACTGTCATAGGCCATAATATTTAAAAAATCAAATGCATTCAAAGCTGTTGCGCTGATATTCTCAAAACGAGTATTATTTGGCAAAGCGGCTGTCATTAGTTTTTTGTGCTCAGCCAGACTCTTTTTTAATTCTATAACAAAACCACTGTAGCCAGTTGTTACAGCATCCCATTCGAGATCAACATCAACACCATCTAAATGGTGCAGTTCTACGAAGTTTATTATATTCTGAATTAAAGCTGGTCTGTTTTCTGGCTTATCAATTAATGAAGACCAATTTGACGCTTGTTCTGCCGAAATTACACCGCCACCCAAAGAAATGCTAATTAAAATATTAGGATTAACAGATTTAGCATAATTAATAAGAGCATCAATATCACCTGTAAAAATGATATTTCCGTCTCGATCAGGATTTCCAAAGGCAACATTGAGATGTGTTAATTTGCAAAACTGAATCGAAGTCATTTTGCTAATATTATCCGAAGATAAATACCCCACTACTCTAGCTGTTTTTGGCTTTAGTTCATCAAAATCAGATTCTTTTTGTGAACTACAACTGTAAACTGACGCTAGTGAGGTTATAAAGAAAAGAATGCCTAATAAGGCCTTATTTTTGATCATAATTCTTAATTTAAACAGATTGTTTTTAATTTTAATTAGATTGAAATAATACCTTATTAGGCATAACTCTATAGTATTTAGGATTTTAATTTTAGTTTACATCCCACCAAACTTTGTTTGTCCATTCATTTTTGCCTCCCATTCTTGACAGAGCCTCTTGGAAATTCGCACCATTTTTTTGTGCTTCATCATTAGGATAGTATAAACGTGTTGGAACAACTCCTCCTGTTTCAGAATCTGGATTTGTGATTGGCAACAATTTAGGGAATCCAGTTCTTCTCCAGTTTGAATACGCTTCAATACTATTCAACAAATAAGTTACCCAAAGCTGTGTTGCAATTTGCTCTTTTTCTTTTCCTGCAACCAAAGGCTTATTATTCAAATAAGTATCTATTGCAGATTGAGTTGGCAGTGCAGCACCGTACATTACAAGATGTCTGATACCAGCCTCAACTCCTTTTCTATAATAATCAGAAGCAGCACCTGACACCCAACCTCTATAAGCGGCTTCGGCCAATAACAACTGTGATTCTGAATAACTAACATGCAAAAAAGGAGTTGTTTTTAATTTTAAATAAGGCTGAATTCCTGAAATTGCTGTAGATCCACCTGGCATGTCCCATTGAAAAACACCTGGAGTATTACCAACATAAAGTTCTTCGCCCGGAGCCGGAGCACCTCCCGCTACACCTCCAGTTTTAGGTGTTGCAAGCATCGTTAACCTTGGGTCGCCATTGTTTCTTAAAAAATCGATCATTAATGAACTAAAGTGATCTCCATTTTCATTTCCGATAAAAGCATATGAAAGTCCGTTTCCTCTAAAGTCAAGCGCACCCGGAGTATCATTAAAAGGATAATCCAAACATTTCATGAAACAGTTATCAGCATTGCTTTGGAAAACACCATTTTGAAATGCCGCTTTTGCTTGTTTTTCAGCTTCTGCTGGACTTACTTCTGAAATTCTCATAGCCAAACGCAAACGCAATGTATTAGCTAATTTTTTCCATTTCGACACATCTCCATTATAAAATTGATCGCCTTTTATGGCACCACCTGCATCATTCAATTGTACAAATGCTTCTTCTAATTCTTTAAAGAAGGCATTATAAATATCTTGTTGCTTATCATATTTAGGAGTCACAATTCCTTTAGAGAATCCTAAACCTGCTTCTGAATAAGGAGCATCTCCATATAAATCTGTGATACGTTGTGCAATCATTACTTTCATAATTTTTGCAACGGCATTCATGTTTACAAGAGTTGGATCATTTGAAGTTTTATCAATAATATCAACTGCACTTTTCAATTCGTTAGCATAACCATTTCTCCACAAAGCCGTTGCGTAATCATCATTTTTCTTGAATTTGCTTCCAAACTCAGTTACGTTCCATGCTCCTGCATAATGCTGCACAAATCCTCCAGAATATATTAAGTTGGCTCTCCATTGATAATATCCATCACCAGACAAACACAATTGAGTAAATGTAAGCTGTCCTGCAGGATTTGCAGATAACGCAACCGGATCTTTTTCCAGTTCGTCAAAGTTTTCCGTACAGCCAACCAGCGTAAATATTGCCAGTAGGGCTATTATTTGTTTAAATTTCATAATTTCTTTTTTTAGAATGTAATTTTAAGATTAAAACCATACGATCTTCTGAATGGCAATGAACCATATTCAAAACCTTGTCCATTTCCTGAAGTGTACATAGATTCTGGATCAATGTTTGGCAAGTCTTTATTGAAAGTGAATAAATTTCTTGCGAAAGCCGAAACATAAATTGAGTTGATTTTTGCTCCGCCAAAAACACTTCTTGGGATTTGATACCCTAAACTTACCTCTCTTAATTTCACATAAGAAGCATCATAAATAAATGGCGCTGGTGTATTATTGAAAACCGAATTCCAGTAATCTTGTGGATTTACAGGAGTGGTATTTTTTACATAAACAGGATTAGCTTCTGTTCCAGTGTTTACTACTCCGTTTGCAACATAACCTGCTGTAGGAATCCAAGTTGCTTGGCTAAAGTTTGGATCATTTGCAACTGCTTGTGCTCTTGCTGCGTTGTAAGCATCTCTTCCTTCTGTAGTAACATCAAGAAGTCCTTTTTGTGCCGCAAGTGAGTTTGTCATTGAGTAAACATCCATTCCGAATTTCATATCAATTAAAAATTGAAGTGTAATTCCTTTATAAGAAAAACGGTTTGTTAAACCTGCTGCCCAGTCAGGAAGTCCTTTTCCTAAAGCAACTTTAGTATCTGTATATTCTGGAAGTCCATTTGCACCAACAATCATTTCTCCCGAAGCCGTTTTTTTGAAATCTTTACCAATAATAGTTCCGTATTGCCCTCCTACTTGCGCAACGATTGCGGCACCAGCCCAACGTGCTTCAGAAATAGTGTAAGTATCAATATCTGGATGCAAAGAGATTATTGAGTTTTTGTTTTTTGAAAAGTTCAAATCAATTCCCCATTCAAAATCTTTGTTTTTGATTGGTGTTCCTGATAAAAAGATCTCGATACCCTCATTACGTAATTTACCCGCATTTACAGAAATATACTCATAACCAGAAGTTGCAGAAGATGGCAAATCAATAGTTTGATCTGAAGTATCTTCACGGTAAACTGTAATATCAGCTTTTAATCTGTTTTTGAAGAAAGCTGTTTCAAGTCCAAACTCAACTCCAGTTTTTGATTGATATGTCAAATTAGGATTTGGTGCAGATGTATTTTTGATGTTCACAACACTTCCTCCGTTATAAGACGAATATGTTGTATAATTTAAAGCATTTTTATAAGCTCCCGGCGCATTTGAAACTTGTGCCCAAGATGCTCTGAATTTTCCATAAGAAAAGGCATCGCTTTTAATATCAAATGCATCAGAGAAGATAAAACCTAATGAAGCACCCGGATAAAAAGCATCTTTATTGATTACACTAAACCAGTCATTTCTTCCGGTAAACTCAGCATACAAATATCCTTTATAATCAAATTTAGCAGAACCATAAATTGAATTTGTTCTTGTTCTAGTATCTTGTGGTGCATTTTCAGTTTGATTAGAGAAATTACTGATGTACTCAGTTCCTGGCTCAATAATATTTGTTCCGAATCTAGAACTTTGCTCTCTTCTAAAATCTCTTCTACCTGTTCCTAAAATTCCTGAAAGGGTTAAATCTTCCGCTAATTTTATATCTGAAAAAGTCGCAATCAAGTCGGTATTCATTTCTGAAACCTTGATATCTTCAAGTCCAAGATAACCTGCATCTCTTCCTGGCCAAGTATTTCCCCAAGCCATAAAGTCTTTTGAACCAAAATCATACGTATCCAAACCTGTTCTAAGGGTTAAAGCTGCCCATTTGTTGAATTGATACGTTCCAGTAACATTACCAGTGAAACGATTTTTTCTAGTTGAATTGTGATTTTCATTTACAACCCAATACGGATTCAATGAATACACATTATTGTTCCATGGATACATTGAGTTATCCTTTGGATTCATTGAATTTGCAAGCCAAGCCTGATCAATGTTTGGCGCTAACCCACTTAAAGAATACCCAACGTTGTTTGGAGAATCTCCTAAACCTGGTCTATTATTTGTATTTTCAACCATGTAATTTACATTTGCATCCAAAGTAAATTTCTCTGATTTCATAGTAGCATTCAAACTTGCATTATTTCTTTCCAAACCAGATTCCGGAATTACGTCATCGTTTTTAAGATTGTTGAATCCAAAACGAACCGTAGCATTATCACTTCCTCCAGAAAGCGCAATCCCGTTTGATGTTGTAACTCCTGTTTTAAAGAAATCCTGAATATTGTTGTCAACTTTAGCATATGGTCTCATAGAACCGTCAAATATTTTGACTTGTTGTCCCACAGCATTTGAAAATTTAGGCCCCCATGCACTTGTAGTATATTGATAAACTTCAGTTGGAGCTTTGTTTGGATCTGGCAAAATTCCGTTTGAGCCTGAACCATACTCACTTTGATAATCACTATATTTAGCGTTTACGCGGTCAAAACTAACACCACTTGTCAATTCTACTTGCAGTTTTCCTTTGCTTCCTTTTTTAGTAGTAATTAAAATTACACCATTTAACGCTCTAGAACCATAAAGCGCTGCAGCAGCTGCACCTTTAAGAACTGTCAAACTTTCAATATCATTAGGATTGATGCTTGAAATACCATCTCCGCTATCTCTGCCATCAAACCATTTGCTTGTTGCAGCTTGATCATTTGACAAACCTGTATTATCAATCGGCACACCATCAACAATATAAAGTGGCTGGTTACTCTCACCTATACTTGATATACCTCTAATAATAACCCTTGTACTTCCGCCCACACCTGTTGCAGGAATCGATACATCAACACCGGCAACTCTACCAGAAAGCGCTGTTGTAACATTAGTAGTGATAGCTTTGTTTAATTGTTCTCCTTTGACATCCTGAACTGCATAACCCAATTCTTTCTTTTGTCTCTTGATACCTAATGCTGTAACCACAACTTCCTGCAAGTTTTGAGTATCTGGCGATAATACAACGTTTAGAGTTGTTGATCCTGCCACTGTTACAGCTTTAGTCTTAATTCCAATATACGAAAAAACAAGCACATCGCCTGGAGATGCTTGAATCGTATAGACTCCGTCAAAATCTGATTGGGTTGCCGTTTTTGTACCTTGAATTATTACACTAACTCCTGGCAACGGTAATCCGTTTTCATCGCTTACCAAACCTTTGATAGTTTTCGCCTGTGCACTTGCGAATTGCGAGGCGAGAAAAATCACAAAGATTAATACAAATTGTTTCATTTTTTCATGGTTTTTTTTAGTTATGCGATAAATTTATTGTTAATTTTAACATAAATAAAACATTTTATACAAACAGCAAAAAACTTTAAACAAACGACACAAATCATTCAACATTATGTTTTACGAAAACGTTATTCTCAAAAAATAAAACATCATTTCACTTTTTTTGCAATTTTTTATTCAAAAGAATTGCGTTTTATCCGCCAATTGTTTAAAGTTGCACTATATTTAAACAATTGCCCAAGAAAAGCTAAACCCCAATAAAACAAGTTGAAGGAAATTCAGAAATTAAAGTTTAATATTAAAATTCAAAATCATATTTGGTTTTGGGGCATCTATTTTACTTTAAACTTTTTAAGATGGGGAGCTTACTTCAATGATTATCCTTATGCTTTCAAATCAAATTCGATTGAATTTGCATTAGTTATTCCTTTAGTATATTTTAATCTATTTGTTTTGGTGCCAAGATTTGTACTAAAACAAAAATACATTCTCTATACACTTTTGCTTTTGGCAAGTTTGTTTGTAATGTATTTGTGCAAAACTGCGCTTACCTATTATATAATATCTGAAAATATCTGGCCTGAAGCCAATAGAGAATACCATCCGTTTGAACTCAATCACATTGTAGCAGTTTGTATTGGAGAATTATACGTTTTAGCTATGGCATCTTCAGTATATCTGACTTTAACTTGGCTTCGCGAACGTGAACGAAACAGATCCTTAAGAGAAAATCAATTCAAGATCAAATTAAAATATCTTGAAAATCAAATACAACCGCATTTTTTCTTCAACACCTTGAATAATTTATATGCATTATCTCTAGAATCTTCAGACAAGGTTCCAGATGTTATTATCAAATTATCTAACTTGATGGAATATGTTTTATATGATGTAAAAGGAACCAAGTTTGTTCCTTTAATTAAAGAAATCGATTATATCCAAAATTACATCGAAATCGAGAAGCTCCGATTTGAAAATGTGGAAGTTACGATAAATCTGGAATCAAATGTTGAAGATGTTGTTGTGCCACCGCTAATCTTCATTTCATTAGTCGAAAACGCCTTTAAGCATGGTGGTTTAAACAATCCAAACCTCAAAATTAAGATCAATTGTAAAGTTATTGACAATAAATTGTTAGATTTTGAAATCCTAAATAATTTTGTAATTTCACAAAATCTAAATCTAAAAGGAGGAATTGGATTAATCAATACAAAAAAGAGATTGAAATTAATTTACAAGAATAATTTCAGTTTAAAACAGGCTACAAAACTGAATTACTATATAATCCGTTTGCAAATACCTATTCGTAATGAAGATTAAATGCGTTTTGATCGACGATGAACCATTAGCTATCAAAGTTCTGCAAAATTATTTTACTAATTTTCCAGATTTTGAAGTTGTTGCTACATTCAATAATTCACTTGAGGCACTTGATTTTTTAAACAGCACGCCTGTTGACGCTGTTTTTTTAGACATCAACATGCCAATGATGACTGGATTTGAATTGATTAGCCTCATTGAAAACAAAACCAAAGTAATTATTACAACTGCTTTTAGAGAATTTGCAGCCGAAAGCTATGACTTAGATGTTTTGGATTATTTAGTGAAACCAATTCCGTTGCCACGATTCATAAAGTGCATCAATAAAATCACAACCGAATATAATCTTAAAAACAATATTAAAGTAGAAGCCACAAAAGGCGATTCTCATATTTTTATCAAGGTCGATAAAAAGATGATGAAAATTAATATTGAAGAAATTCTTTTTGTCGAAGGAATGAAAGAATATATAAAAGTGGTTACTCCTGACAAAACCTATATTACACACAAATCGTTAACATCGTTATCAGAAGAATTGCCTGCTGATCGCTTTTTGCGCATACATAAATCGTATGTAATTGCACTAAACAAGGTAAAATCTATTGAAGGAAACCGTATTCAAATACAATCCTACACTATTCCCATCGGCAGAAATTACAGCAAGGACGTCAAAAACAAAATTCTGGAATAAATCTTATCGCATTTTACATTTTCTAACTAAGTTAAAACTAACACATTGTTGAAAAAATGATGTTGTTTGTTTAAATTTAACATTATTTGTGCCTTTTTATTTTTTTTTGCTATTCGTAACAAATATATTTACGGTCTTCAAAAAACACTATAATAAAAAATTAACCTTATTACAATTATGAGTTCAGAAAATGTACAGACCAAGTGGGGACAATTTATCTCATTGATAATCGTGTTCTTCTTTTGGGGTTTTGTTGGTTCTGCCAATGACATCCTGATACCAGTTTTCAAAAAAGTATTTACTTTATCGCAAGTACAGTCACAATTAGTGGCTTGGGCTTTTTACGCAGCCTACTTTGTTGGTGCAGTAATCTTTTTCATAGTATCTCTAAAAAGAGATGTTTTACAACAATTTGGATACAAAAAAACATTAGCTGCCGGATTGCTTCTTTCTGCAGTTGGTTCATTTTTGTTTATTCCTGCAGCTTCATTTGGTAGCTTCCCTTTCTTCTTAACAGCATTGTTTATCGTGGGGCTTGGCTTTTCAATTCAGCAAATTGTTGCTAATCCATTAGCTATTAAAATGGGAGATCCAGCAACTGGAGCGCACCGTTTGACTTTAGCAGGAGGTATCAACTCATTTGGAACAACAATTGGTGCTATTTTACTTGGAATCGCTTTATTTGGAATGGGAAATAACGAAGGCAAGAAAAAAGACCTTCAATCAATTGAAATCGTACAAAATGATTTCACTAAATTAAAAAATGAAATAGCTGAAAACATAAAAGAAATTTCAAACGACAACATCGATTCAAAAGAAGAGACACAAGCCGCTGCTCTTGCATTGACCGAACAAGTAAACAAAGTTGACGCTCAATTAGCTGAAATTTCAAAAAACTTAAACAATTCTTCAGTTTCTGTAAAACCTTATGTTGCACAATACGAAGTAATTGAAAAAGATGTTGCAAAAATCAAATTGCCACTTGAAGTTGTAAAATCTAAATTACATTTAGTAAAATTCCCTTTTACAATCTTAGGATTTGCATTCATTATTGTTGCAATTTTTATGTATTTCTCTAAAATCGAAGATCCTGCTAAAATTGCAGAAGACGAAGTAGTAGAAAGTAAACACAGTAAATTCAGCATTTTTGACTATCCTCAATTATACCTTGGAATGTTAGGAATCTTTATTTATGTTGGAACTGAAGTTACCATCATTAGTAATCTTCCAGCTTTATTAAAAACTAGCGAATTCGGAAGTGTCCTTGAGGATGCTATTGCGCCTTTTATAGCATTATACTGGGGAAGTTTAATGATTGGACGCTGGAATGGTGGTGTAAATGTTTTCAACACTTCTAATCTTGTAAATACAGCTTTAAAATTCATCGTTCCTGCTTTAGCATTTGGAGTAATCATTGGCGCTAATATTTTTGCTGCACATGACGTTTCTTCATTCTATATTTACCCACTTTGGATCTTATTGTTTATCGCAGTAAGTTTTGTAGGAGGTAAAAATGCTGGAAAAACATTGATGCTTTTCGGATTATCAGGAATCACAATGATGATTGCTGGATTAGTTTGGCCAGATCCTTCAATAGCTAAATTCTTCTTTATCTCTGGAGGTTTATTCTTATCTATTATGTGGCCATCAATCTTCGATTTAGCGATTGCAGGTTTAGGAAAAAACACTGGAAAAGCTTCATCTTTCTTGATTATGATGATTCTTGGAGGAGGAGTTATTCCATTAATCCAAGGAAGTATTTGTGACTTAGACGCTACAAATCCAAATGGAATTTTCGGAATGTCATATACACACTTCTCATATGTAGTACCACTTATTGGTTTTGCTTACTTAGCGTTTTATGGTTTCTATTGCCCGAAAATCTTGAAAAAACAAGGCATCAGCCACGTTGAAGGTGGCGGTGGCGGACACTAATATTTAAAAATATCAATATAAAAAAACTCCCATTTGAATAAAATGGGAGTTTTTTTATATATAAATCTTTGAGTCTTTGAACCTCTGAACCTTTGCAACTTTATTTAGCATTAATAATATTACTCAAATTCTTCTTGAAAATCGCTCTATTTTGCTCAGAGATCTTATAAACAACCTCTTTATCAGCATAAACGATAACCTTATCAATATTAGCCGCTAAAAGACCATTGGGATCTTTTATTTTCAAAGTACAGGCCCCATCAAAAAAGCCGTCATCTTCAATTATTTTTCTAGCTTCTATAACAGTTCCATCTGTCAATACTGCCGAAATTTTCATTTCTTTATTTAAAGTCTTTGAATAAAAACCATCCATAACCAGCATTAATCGGTATGAATTTTTCATTTCCGGCCCTTTAAATTCATGGCGTGTAATATTATAACGCAGTCCTTTTGCCAAAACCGGAAATTTTACCGTACAATCCAGCTCATAAGTAGCCACATCGCCTGCATCATTAACACTTGTCAAAACCTTAGCTGCTTGAGCATTTATTGATAAACTAGCAGCAAAAAACGAAACCAGAACCAGAATAATTTTCATAAGCTTTTTTATTTATATGTTTAGATAAAAATAAAAAAAAAATCGCCTTTTTCAACAGAAAAAGACGATTTAATATTTATAAAAGACTGATTATTACTTATTTCCTTTTTCGAAGTCAGCAACAAACTGCGCTAATCCGATATCTGTCAAAGGATGTTTCAATAATCCAGCAATTGCAGATAATGGTCCAGTCATAACATCAGCACCAATTTTTGCACAGTTTACAATATGCATAGTGTGACGTACTGAAGCAGCCAAAATTTGAGTCTCATAACCGTAGTTATCGTAGATTTCTCTAATTTCTTGAATCAAGTTCAAACCATCCGTAGAAACATCATCTAAACGTCCAATAAAAGGAGAAACATAAGTTGCACCTGCTTTAGCAGCTAATAAAGCTTGTCCTGCAGAAAATACAAGAGTTACATTTGTTTTGATTCCTTTATCAGAAAAATATTTTGCAGCCATAACACCTTCTTTTGTCATAGGCAATTTCACTACGATTTGATCGTGTAATTCAGCTAATTCTTCACCTTCTTTGATCATTCCATCGTAATCTAATGCATTTACCTCTGCACTCACATCACCTTCAACAAGATTACAGATATCAACATAATGCTTCAAAATGTTGTTTTTTCCGGTAATTCCTTCTTTTGCCATCAATGATGGATTAGTGGTTACACCATCTAAAACACCTAAAGCCTGCGCTTCTTTAATTTGAGCTAAGTTAGCTGTATCAATAAAAAATTTCATAATCTATATATTTATAATTGTGTGTTGAAAAATTCGGTGCAAAATTACGAAATCAATGCCAATAACAGTTTTAAAATTTAAATCAATTTAACAATTATGTTTGAAATCTTGCTATTTGACTGAATTTTTATGGTTCAAAATGATTATATGTGTCAATAAGAAAATATTTCCCAATAGCAATTGAATATTTAGAATCTATATTTAGCTCCAATTGCCAAATCAATTCGCCATAGATTTTCATAATCATCTTTACCTAGATTATCGGTCCACGTGCTACCATCTGCATATTCATACTTTAGTTTTTTCAAGACCCCTCCTACAAAGCTAACTTGCGGTCCAACTAGAAAATGAGGCGTTATTCTAAAATGATATCCCATTCCGCCAATCATTCCTAAATTTCCACCTGTAATTTTCACCGGAAAGCCTGCTACACCAGATTTATTTTGATACCCCATATATCCTAATGCAATCTCCAGATTAGCTTCACCCACTCTCGCATGCTGATCTTCGGTAAGCAAAAAAGAAGGTCCAATAAACGAAATTGTAATATCATCACTAAAGTCTCCTTGAATAGTGGTTGATCCATCGCCCAAAGTAATTTTCTGATCATAAATTGTTCCTGACGATTTGTACACATTATATTTCACTCCATATCCAGCTTTCCCATCTTTAACATAATAAGCAGTTACGTCATAACTTAAACCAGATTTTAATTTTTTAAAATAATCCTTTTGTTCCGAAGTTAATCCATCAGGTGACGAGGCAACTCTAAAACTCGGACCTACATTTGCCGTCAACAAAAAACCTGATTTTTGAGGACTTTTATAATTAGCCGAATTAGCATAAACAGACTCGTTTTGGGAAATTTTTGAAGCAGAATCCACACGAGCAGAATCTATAGTGATTACAGTTTTATCTAAAAATGTATTCTCATCGATTCTTAAGAGGTCTGCCTTAATTCTGTGGCAAGTACTTCCCATCATATGTGGAAATAAATGTTCCGTAATCAATATTGCATTAGCACCATTTTTTCTTGCCTCAATTTTTGCTTTTTCAAGCATAGTATCAAAATCACAATTAGTTGTAAAACCAGTATCTCCAATATTAGTAGTTCCAATTTTATCAAAATTCGCCGGAAGCTCGGATTTATCATTATAAACAACAACTTTATTCTCTTCGCTTAATTTTTCATGTTTTTCACTGACAGAAGTCCTAATTTTTGGAGAACAAGAACAAAAAGCAATAGATACAAAAAGTAAAAGATATTTCATTTAGGGGTATTTTATAATTTATAGTGATTCATTAACATTTTTTCGTAAACCTTGTCTGGCAGAGCACGTTTCAAAACAATCGAAAACTTCTGCATAAAAACGCCAACTTTATAATGCACGTTGGGCTTTTTGGTTTGTATGATTTTATAAATTGCTTCAGCCATTTCATTTGGATTGCTTCCCGCATCAACATGCTCGTTCATTGTCGCCAATGTATCACCGTAAACTTTCTCGTAAGCCGAACCTTTTATTACTGGAGCATGAAAGCGACCTGCTGCGATGTTGGTAGCAAAATCACCAGGAGCAACATTTGTAATTTCAATTCCAAATTGCTTTACCTCCATTCTCAATCCTTCGGTAATCAATTCCAAAGCACCTTTTGAAGCCGAATAAACGCTTCTGTAAGGCAATCCCATATAAGCCGCGATTGAAGTAATATTAATAATAAGTCCCGATTTCTGTTCGCGCATTTGCGGCAAAACAGCTTTCATAACCTCGATTGGACCAAAAAAATTGGTTTCAAAATTATTTTTGATTTCCTCCATCGGAATTTCCTCCAAAGGTCCCGTAATTCCAACTCCAGCATTGTTGATCACAATATCCAATCTTCCAGAAATTTCTAAAACTTTAGCTACTGCACTTTTTATAGAATCCGAATTTCTAACATCTAAAGCTACAAGCGGAAAAATAGAATTAAGTACTTTTTCTGGATTTCGGCTTGTTCCATAAACGACATAGCCTTTTTTATGCAAAAACTCACCTATTGATTTACCAATCCCTGAAGATCCTCCGGTAATTAAAACGACTTTATTCATTTTTCTATGTTAGATGTTAAATGTTATAAGTTAAACGCATTCTGTCAGCAAAAAGAAAATAAAAAAGTCAAATTCATCTAACTTCTCACTTGTAACTTCTTACTTTACACAGGACCAAAAATAAAAAAAAATCTTCCCGAAGGAAGATTAGATTTATATGAATTCTAAAAAAAGAATTTTTATAACGAAAAAAAAAAAAAAAAAGGCAAGCGACCTACATCGCACCGCTCAACCACGTACCCTTGCTATGTTCCCATCCTGGGGGAGTCTGCAGGAGCTGGTCGTGTAGGACTTGCCGGTGCAAATATACAATCTTTTTATATTTTTGCAAGAGCTTTGTTGCTATAAAAATATCGTCGTATATTGGCTTATTCAAAATTTAAACTATGAAAAAATATAACTTCCTAGCTGTCATTTTATTAGGAATCACATTTATTGGATGTGGAGAAAAAAATAAAGGTGAAAATTCTTTATTTAATATTGATGATGCTGCTTTTCCGGCTCATTTTACCCCAAAAGAAGCAGTTTCAATTGGAGTTTTGAACCCAAAATCAAAAGAAATTGACAGTATTGCCTACTTTGTTAACGACAAAAGAGTGGGAAGTACAAAAGGTGCAGAAAAATTCAAATTTGAATTAAAAGGTCAAAAATTGGGCTACCAATATCTGAAAGCTACTGTTTATTTTGGAGGAGATTCTTCTGACGCTACTAAGAGAATCGAATTAGTTTCGGACATCACACCTAAATTATTAAAATACAAAATCATAAATACTTATCCTCACGATAAAAAATCTTTTACAGAAGGATTGGAGTTTTACAAAGACACTCTTTACGAGAGCACGGGACAAAACGGAACTTCTTACCTAAGAAAATACGATTACAAAACTGGAAAAGTTTTCAAACAAATTGATCTTGACCAAAAATACTTCGGGGAAGGAATCACTTTCATCAATGGTAAATTGTACCAACTGACTTGGCAGGAAAAAACTGGTTTTATATATGATGCGAATACTTTGAAACTAGAAAAAACCTTTACATATGATAAAGATATTGAAGGTTGGGGAATGACAAATGATGGGAAATACATCTACCAAACTGATAAAACAGAAAAAATCTGGAAAATGGATCCCGCAACACAAAAAATGCTAGATTATATCAATGTGTATTCTGGAGCAGATAAAATCAAAGCGATTAATGAATTAGAATGGATTGATGGCAAAATCTACACAAATGTTTGGTTAAAAGATGCTATTGCAGTAGTAAATCCTGAATCTGGTTCAGTTGAAGGAATTCTCGACATGTCAGGTCTAAGAAAATTTATGCCCGAAATCACAAAAGATGATGTTTTAAACGGAATCGCATATAATCCTAAAACGAAAACCATTTTTGTAACCGGTAAAAACTGGACCAAAATGTTTGAAATAACGGTTTCAGAATAAATCAAGCACAAATATTTTACGAATTTCACAAGTTTTCATCTCTTCATAAATGAAAATTTGTGAAATTTGTGTTTTACAACACTATCTAATAATGATTACATTAATAACAAACATACAAGAGTTATTACAGGTTCGCGAAACTTCAATCTACAAAGTTTCTGGTTCTGAAATGGCAATACTTCCATCAATAAAAAATGCTTTTTTAATTCTAAAAGACAATCTTATAGAAGATTTTGGAGCAATGGAAAACCTGCCAAAAATCAATGCCGATAAAATTATCGATGCAACTGGAAAAGTTATTCTTCCTACTTGGTGCGACAGCCACACTCATATTGTATATGCCGGAAACCGCGAACAAGAATTTGTGGATCGCATTAACGGACTTACGTATGAAGAAATTGCAAATCGTGGTGGCGGTATTTTAAATTCGGCTAAAAAGCTGAATGAAACTTCAGAAGAAGAAATCTATGAGCAATCAAAAATTCGTTTAGAAGAAGTAATGCATTTAGGAACCGGGGCCGTTGAGATAAAATCAGGCTATGGACTAACAATTGAAGGTGAACTAAAAATGCTTCGTGTTATTAAAAAATTAGCAGAAAAATATCCCATTACAATTAAAGCTACATTTTTAGGCGCCCACGCTTTTCCTGCACATTACAAAGAAAACAAAGCTGGATATATTGACGAAATCATTACTAAAATGCTTCCGGAAATTGCTAAAAACAATTTAGCCGAATATATTGACATATTCTGCGAAAGCGGTTATTTTTCAGTTGAAGAAACAGAAAAAATCATGCAAGCGGGAATTGATTTCGGCTTAAAGCCAAAAATTCATGTCAATCAATTCAATTCAATTGGTGGCATTCAGTCTGGTATTAAATTTAAAGCACTTTCAGTAGACCATCTTGAAGTAATGAACCCAGAAGATATTGAGGCTTTAAAAGACTCAGAAACAATGCCTGTAGCCTTGCCTTCTTGTTCTTATTTCCTAAGCATTCCATATACGCCAGCGCGCGAAATGATAAAAGCAGGCCTTCCATTGGCATTAGCCACAGATTTTAATCCTGGCTCTACTCCATCTGGAAATATGAATTTTGTTGTGGCTACAGCTTGCATCAAAATGAAAATGACGCCAGAAGAAGCCATCAACGCAGCAACAATCAATGGCGCTTATGCAATGGGACTTTCAGAAACGCACGGAAGTATTACCAAAGGAAAAAAAGCAAATTTAATCCTCACGAAACCAATTTCTTCGTACTACCAAATCCCATACGCTTTTGGAAGCAATTTGATTGAAAGCGTTTTCTTAGAAGGAAAAATTTTAGAATAAAAAATCCATAAAAAAAGGTCTGTGAAAACTCACAGACCTTTAATATCAAAGTGGTATTATTATCCCTGACGGCAATTATCTTAAGCTGAAACTAGTTTTAGAAACTAATTCATCATTATCAAAAACATTGATAAAGTAAGTTCCTTTTGCAAAATCTTTACCTGGAAGATCTTCACTAACCTGTACAGTTTTATTTTCATATTTTACTGTAGTTTTGAAGCTGTAAGTTAAAGAGTTATCACCAAAACTTTCTGTTTTCTTTTCACCTAAAACATTGTTTTTAGCATCGATAACCTGAATATAATATGTTTTATCTCCAGATTTAGCGATTTGGTTTTCAGCGATCGTAAAGCTAACTTTCAAAATGTCTGCACGGCTTGCTTTGTCTGTTTCGATTTGTTTTCCAGAACTTTTCAATTTGTAAGCTGCAGTTTTTGTGTTCAAAATAGATAATTTAGAACCTTTTTCAACAGTTTTAGCAAGCTCTTCGTTTTGACCAACTAATACTTCATTGTATTTTTTAGATTCTCCTAAAACTACAATAGTACTATCTCTTTGAGTAGTCAAAACACCATTTTGTTTTTTCAGCTCATCATTTTCAGCAACTAAAGTTTTCATTTTAGCCTGCATCGCCTGAACTTGAGATTTATATTTAGAAACATCTCCTTTTGATTTATTCAAATCATCCATAAGAGCTACTACTTTATCTCTTTCCTGAATCAATTCATCAGACATTGAAGTATTCTCAGCGATTGCAGCATCATAAGTTGCTTTTAATTCTTGTAAATCCTTCATAACAGATTCTTTTTCTGTCATTGTAGTGGTAAGTTCAGTTTTAACCACTTCTGTATCAGAAGATAATTTAAAAATATACACTAAACTACCAATCAGTAGGACTGCTAAAACCGCTATTACCGCTTTTAGACTTGAGTTGTTGTTCTTTGGGTTTTCCATATTTAATAATTTTCTTTATTAACAAATTTAAGAATTAATATATCGTAATAACGTAAGTTGGGACAATTATATTATTTTTGGACAATATTTTTTTTATATGGAGAAATTAATTCCTTTTACTGTTAATGATTTAGCAAAAGTCACAAATCACCGAAGCGGCGAAATTAAATTCGGCGAGAAAATGATTGTCATCCCGAAAGAGGCTGACATAGTAAAATTTATGACTGAAAGTGAAGCTAAATATGTACTATTAGGAATTCCTGAAGATATTGGTGTGCGCGCAAACTACGGTCGACCAGGAACTGCATCAGCATGGGAAAATGCTATAAAAAGCATTGCCAATATCCAACACAATCGTTTTTCAAAAGGAAGCCAAATCATTGTTTTAGGACAAATCAATGTGGCACAAGAAATGCGCGATGTCGAAAATCTTGATTTTAATGATATCGACGATCGATCAAAACTAAGCCAGCTTGTTGAAAAAATTGACAAAGAAGTTTCTCATATTATTTTTACAATCATAAAAGCAGGAAAAACTCCGATCATCATTGGCGGAGGCCATAATAATGCTTACGGAAATATTAAAGGTTCGGCTCTTGCCAAAGGAAAACCAATCAATGCGATAAACTTTGACGCACACTCTGATTTTAGAATTTTAGAAGGACGTCATAGCGGAAACGGATTTTCATATGCGTATGAAGAAGGCTTCCTGAAAAAATACTTCATTTTCGGACTGCACGAAAATTATACTTCAAAAAGCGTTTTGGATATCATCAAAAAACTAGAAGATCGCGTTCGTTATAATACGTATGATAGTGTCAATATCAGAAAGGAAAAAGATTTCAACCGCGAAATGGCTTTGGCTTTAGGATTTATCCAAAATGATTCTTTCGGAATTGAGATTGATTTAGACGCTATTCCGAATATCGCCAGCAGCGCTATGACGATCAGTGGTTTTTCTGTAGAAGAATTGCGCCAGTTTGTTTCTTTCTTTGGACAACATAAAAATGCCACTTACTTGCATATTTGTGAAGGAGCACCCGATTTAGCCGATTCTCCAAACAACAATTTGATTGGAAAATTAATCGGTTATCTCATCACCGATTTCATCAAAGCAAACAACGAAAAAGAAAGATCAAACTGAACTTCAACGGGCTTAAAACCACACATTTCCCAAATAATACAAGAATCAAATAAAGGATTGACCGAATAAACCTATCTTTGCACTGAATTTTTAGTCATTTTGACTAAATTCTTAACACTTAAGATATGTTATTCGAAGATTTACCACTTTCAAAAAGTATACAAAAAGCCGTATTTGAAGAAGGCTACCTAAATCCTACTCCTATTCAGGAACAATCTATTCCGATCATTTTGTCAGGAAGAGATTTGATTGGTTGCGCACAAACAGGTACAGGAAAAACAGCAGCATTTGCAATCCCTATCATACATCAATTACACCGAATTGTAGGTTCATCAAAAAAAGCCAAACAAATTCGCGCACTTGTCGTGACGCCAACACGTGAACTTGCAGTGCAAATTGGCGAAAGTTTTGACACTTATGGCAAATACACCAATTTAACACAATTAACAATCTTTGGAGGCGTTTCGCAAAATCCACAAGTTGAAACCTTAAAAAAAGGTGTCGATATTTTAGTTGCCACTCCAGGAAGATTGCTTGATTTGCATAAACAAGGATTTCTTGATTTTGACCACTTGCATACTTTAGTTCTGGACGAAGCCGATCAAATGCTGGATATGGGCTTTATAAACGATGTCAAAAAAATTGTAAAGCTTACGCCAAAAAACCGTCAGACTTTATTATTCTCTGCAACGATGCCTATTGCTATTCGTGAATTGGCTGAAATGTTTTTAAAAGATCCTGAAAAAGTGGAAGTTTCGCCTGTGTCATCAACAGCAGAAAATGTAGAACAACGCATTTATTTTGTTGACAAAACCGAAAAAAGAAATTTGCTTTATCATTTGATTAAAGAAGAGAATTTATCAAATGTGCTGGTTTTTTCAAGAACAAAACATGGCGCTGACAATGTTGTAAAAGCACTTCGCAAAAAAGATATTCCAGCAGAAGCTATCCACGGAGATAAATCGCAAAATGCGAGACAACGCGTTTTGGATGCCTTTAAAAATAAAGAAGTCGGCGTTTTAGTTGCTACAGATATTGCGGCGCGCGGAATCGACATTGAACAACTTCCTTATGTAATCAATTTTGACTTGCCAAATATCCCTGAAACATATGTTCACCGAATTGGCCGTACTGGACGTGCCGGAAATGGCGGAATTGCAATTTCATTTTGTGGCAAAGACGAACATCCTTACTGGAAAGATATTCAAAAATTGATAAAAGTAGATGTAAAAACAATTACAGATCACCCATATCAATGGCATTCTGGAAGTCCTGAACCGGGAGAAAAACCTAAAAACTCTAATAGAAGCGGTGGCGCTCACAAATCGAGAAAATCAAATACTTCTAAGAAAAATAAAAAACGCTGGTATTAACCAGCGTTTATTGTTTCATGTATTAAGTAATTTACAATCTTAAAGAGTTTTACCGGCTCAAAAGGCTTGATAATAATATCATTCATTCCTGACGAAAGTGCTTCATCTGTTATTTCATCCTTATCAAAAGCAGTCAACGCCACAATAGGCGTTTTTATGCCTTTTAAACGAATTCTTTTTGTAGTTTCAAAACCATTCATTAAAGGCATGTTTATATCCATTAGAATAAGATCAAAATCTTCTTTTTCTAATATCTCCAAAGCACCGAAGCCATCATCAACTACTTTACAGGTGTAATTATTTTTTTCAATGATCTTTTTTGTAACCATCTGATTGATCAAATTATCTTCGACAACCAAAATTTTAAAGATATCATTTGAGGTCAAATCAACCTCAATATCATCTATAATCTCTTTAGTTCGCTGTGGATCATGCTCAAACGGAATTATAAATGAAAAAGATGTTCCTTGCCCAATATCACTTTCCAGCGTGATACTACTGCCAAAAAGCCCTAGTAATCGTTTTACAATACTCAATCCTAAGCCCGTTCCTTGATAATCTTCTTCTTTTCTACCGACTTGAACAAACTTCTCAAAAATTTTGCCTTGATCCACAGTCGCAATTCCAACTCCGTTATCTTTGATCAAAAAGTCTAAGAAATAATTTTTGCCTTCAATTTTAGCAAGATCGACCTTAACTTCTACTTCTCCATCTTTTGTAAACTTTAAAGCGTTGCTTACTAAGTTCATTAAAATTTGTGCCAATCGTAATTTATCTCCAATTAAATATTCAGGTATATCTGGATCAACGTACACATTAATTTTATTGTTGTTTTTTTGAGATAAAAAAGAAAGAGAATTTTTGATTACTGTTATTTCGTCTGAAATATTAAAAGTCAAATTTTCAAGAACAACTTTGTTTTCTTCAATTTTATTAATCTGTAAAATATCATTTACCAGCGACAATAAATATCTGGCCGAAAATTTAAGCGAACTTAAGTGCTGGCTTCTAGACAACTCCTTATGCTCTTCTAAAAGCATGTTTGTAATTCCGACCACTCCATACAATGGTGTGCGTAATTCATGGCTTATCGTTGAAATAAACTGTGTTTTAAGCAACGAGGCTTCTTCCGCAATTTCTTTGGCTTGCAAAAGCTCGATATTTGCCTTTTTCTTTAAACGGATATTTTTAATTAAAGTAATGATTAACAATAACAAAATCAAAGAAATAATGATAAACAATACTACAATTATTCTCGATTTTTTTAAACTGTGATATTGTTCTATTTTTTCGCTTTCAATTTTATCTATTTGTCTTTTATACTCATCTAATTCGCGATTAAAACCTGCAGTAGACGCTTTTTTTACTTTTTCTTTATTTGTTATTTCATCTTTAATTCGGTTGTAAATAACAAGGTTTTTATACGCATTTTCAAATTCGCCTATACTATTTAAAAATTTTGAATACTCTTGGTGCGCATAGAGCAAATCTGTAATTTCATCACTCGATTTATCGTAAGAGGAAATCGCTTTTAAAAAGAATCTATTTGCCCTTTCGTTATTCTTTTCATGGCCCCAATACATTCCGTTAAGAAAATTTAGCGCAATATCATCTGACTTTCCTTTTAAATCATTTTGATGTTCATTAATGTAATTCAGATAAGGCAAACCTTCACTATAATTTCCAATCTTGAAATAAGACCAAACTATATTCAGATTTGTAATAGCAACTTCTTTAGCATATTTTTTATCCTTGCCAAATTTCAATGATTCTTTATAATACTTAATTCCATCAGTATACATTTTCTTTTCAAAAAAGTACAAATTACCTAGATTGCTGGTAACCATCATTCTCATACTAATAATATTAGAACGTTTTGCGTAGAATAAGGCTTTTTTATAAAAGAAGGCTGCTTTATCAATTTCTCCTAATTCATGAAAATTGATAGCGATTATATTGTAATTTCTTGAAATTAAAGTGTCATTTTTGAGATCAAATGAATATTTCAAGGCCATTCCAGATTTCTCTAAAGATTTTTCGTAGTTGGCATTATCTAAGTAGTCACAGGCCTGTTTTGTTAAATCAGTAATTTTCACCATTGATGCAGCATTGCTCTGAGCCGTCAACTCATAGCAAAATATATTTAGGAAAATTAAAAAAATAGAACAAAATCTATGATAAAGCATAATTTGGGGAATCTTTATTTCGAATATTTATCATTACAATAATACGAAATAAAAGTATTACTTAATTGCTAAAGATTCCATAATCAGTTTTTTATATTTTATGCCATATAATTTTTCGAAAGTCTTTAAAAAAGCTCGCAATGATTCATTTATTTATAAAATAGAATGGGTAGCACATCTCATTATTAAGATTTTTTTTAAAAATTTTCAGCAAAATATTACAAGAAATAAAAAATAATACTATTTTTAACAAAATTAAAGACACAAGCCCCAAGTGTTTTAAGAGATTGGAGCATTAAAATCAAAATTATGTTAGAAAACTTTGAAAAATTCGCAGAAACAGAAAGATTGACAAAAGCGCAACAAAAAGCAATAACAGGTGGCGACGCCCCAGATCAGGAAAGCGACGAAAGCAGAAAAGGAAAAGTAGCAGCAAAATAAATTCTTTTTGCTTTTATTTTCCTTCACTCAAAGAAGCGAATAAAATGAAAAAGCCGAGAAAAATAATTTTCTCGGCTTTTATTTTTTTTCTAAATAACGCTTTATTCGATATTTAAACGCTCTTCTTTATTGCTTTCCCATTGTCCAACAACAGAAGTTGCCAATGCATTTCCTAAAACGTTTGTAGCGCTTCTGAACATATCACAGAAATGATCAATAGGCAAAATCAATGCAATTCCTTCAACAGGGATATCAAACATACCACATGTAGCAGCAACAACCACTAAACTTGCCCTCGGCACACCTGCAATTCCTTTACTTGTAAGCATTAAAACTAAAAGCATTACCATTTGTGTTGGAATATCCAAATGAACTCCATAAAACTGAGCAATGAAGATGCTGGCGAATGTCATATACATCATACTTCCGTCTAAGTTGAATGAATATCCAAGCGGCAACATGAAAGAAACAATTTTATCTTTTACACCAAAATCCTCCAATTCTTCAGTCAATTTTGGAAATACTGCTTCACTACTTGTTGTTCCAAAAGCAATCGCTAATGGTCCAATAATACGTCTTAACAATTCGGTCATTCTTCCTTTTAAGAAAATATAACCTACACCGATCAAGACAACCCACAAAGTACTGATACCAACTAAAAATGATCCGAAGAATTTAAAATACGTTATTACTAATTCTTCAGCGTCTCTAATAGCAAAAACTCCTGCAATGGCACCAAACACTCCAATCGGAGCAAAGTTCATTACATAATTCACCATTTTCAAAACAATATGCGAAGCTTTATCTAACGCATTAATTACTGGCTTCACAGGACTTCCGATAGAAGCCGCCGCTAATCCAAAAAAGATAGAGAATATTACAATCTGAAGGATTTCATTTGTTGCCATTGCCTCAAAAAGACTTTTTGGAACAATATGCTCAACAAAATTCTCAACAGAAAGCGTTTTTGTTTTACCAGTTACTTCTGTCGCAGCCGCCATATCAACATGGTCTAACTTCAAACCTACTCCTGGTTCTAGAACATTTACATAAAATAAACCAATCAACAATGATATAAATGATGCCGTAAAAAACCATCCAAGAGCTTTCCCTCCAACTCTACCAACTGTCTTAATATCTCCAAGCTTGGCAATTCCTACTACCAATGTAGTGAACACTAAAGGCGAGATAATCATTTGCACCAATCTAATAAAGATGGTTGCCAACATTTTAATTTTACTGCTGAAAGATTGCGCTCCTTCAGGAGAAAGTGTTGCGTGCAATATAATTCCCAAAGTCGCACCTAGTACCATTGCAACTATAATCTGGCCTGTTAATCCTGAAAGAAATGATTTTTTTTTAGTTTCTGTAACTTGCATTAATTTGTTTGTTTTAAATTAAAATATTAAGACCCTCACTGTCTTAACTTTTATTAATATGTTTTGTTGATTAAATAAAAATCAGCCAAAACAATTGCGGCCATTGCCTCAACAATTGGCACCGCACGAGGTACAACACAAGGATCATGGCGTCCTTTGCCCGTCATTGGTGTAATATTTCCTTTATTATCTAATGAATCTTGTGTCTGCATGATAGTCGCAACAGGTTTGAAAGCTACTCTAAAGTAAATATCCATTCCGTTGCTGATTCCGCCCTGAATTCCTCCAGAAAGATTTGTTTTTGTAGTTCCGTCAGGATTGTACAAATCATTGTGTTCGCTTCCTTTCATTTCTGATCCAGAAAAACCACTTCCGTATTCAAAACCTTTTACCGCATTTATTGAAAGCATTGCTTTTCCTAATTCGGCATGCAATTTATCAAAAACTGGCTCTCCTAACCCAACAGGAACATTTTGAATCACACATGAAACAACGCCACCAACTGTATCGCCTTGCTTGCGGATATCACGGATATATTCTTCCATAATCGCCGCCGATTTCTCATCTGGACAACGAACAGGATTACTTTCTATTTTCGAAAAATCTAAATCTTGATAAGGCGTATCCAAATGAATTGGGCCTACAGAAGAAACGTAAGCATTAATTTTAATTTCAGGAAGCATTTGTTTTGCGATTGCTCCTGCAACTACACGACTTGCAGTTTCACGTGCAGAACTTCTTCCACCACCTCTGTAATCGCGAAAACCATATTTTTGGTCATATACGTAATCAGCGTGGCTTGGTCTGTAATTATCTTTGATATGAGAATAATCGTCAGATTTTTGATTGGTATTCGGAATGATAAACCCAATTGGAGTTCCAGTAGTTTTTCCTTCAAAAATTCCAGATAGAAACTGAACTGCATCTGGTTCTTTACGTTGTGTTACAATTGCCGATTGCCCCGGTTTTCTGCGAGCCATTTCAACTTCAATTGCTTCAAAATCCAATTGAATTCCTGATGGACAACCATCAATAATACCGCCTAAAGCCTCACCGTGCGACTCGCCAAATGTTGTAATTCTATATAATGTGCCGTAGCTATTTCCTGCCATGTTTTTAGTTTTAGCAAATGTAAGTTTTATGAATTAAATTAAAAAATATAAAATTGTGATTATTAATTTAAGGTTAACGAGTTTAAAAATCATAATTTGTTAAAATTGACCTTTATTTGATAACCTTTTGATAAAATAAATCCAGCATTTCTTTCTTTTATTTGTTAAACTTCAAATCACGAAAAATTGAAAAAGAGAAATGTTGAACTGGTTGTTATTTCAGATGTTCATTTAGGGACTTATGGAAGTCACGCCAAGGAACTAAACAACTATTTATCAAGCATAAAACCTAAAACATTAGTTTTAAACGGAGACATAATTGACGCTTGGCAATTCAGAAAATCCTACTTTCCTAAGTCTCATTTAAGAGTTATTCAACGCATTATCGGAATGGCTTCTAAAGGAACAAAAGTCTATTACATTACCGGAAATCACGATGAAATTCTTCGGAAATTCACCGACATGAATATGGGAAATTTTTCATTAGTCGATAAATTAGTTTTGGAATTAGATGACAAAAAAGCTTGGATTTTTCATGGTGACGTTTTCGATGCTTCGGTGCAACATTCAAAATGGATTGCAAAATTGGGCGGGTTAGGCTACGATTATTTGATTCTTTCCAATCGTTTTGCAAATTGGTGTTTGTCAAAATTAGGGCGCGAACCTTACTCTTTTTCTAAAAAAATAAAAGCCAGTGTTAAAAAGGCAGTAAAATTTATTTCAGATTTTGAAACCACGGCAACCGATTTAGCAATCGAAAAAAAATACGATTATGTAATCTGTGGACATATACATGAGCCAAAAATCATCACTAAGGAAAATCGCCACGGATCTACTTTATATTTAAATTCAGGCGACTGGGTCGAAAATCTGACCGCATTGGAATATCATAAAAAGCGTTGGAAACTTTATTCTTATGCCGAAAGCAATTTTACAGAAGAAGAAAATTTATTTGAAATGGAAGACAATTTGACTTCACAATTATTGATTTCCATCATGGAAAAAAAATAGCTTTCAAACAAGTAATTTTCAGTAAAATAGCCTCTACAAACCCTTCAAACAAAGGTTTATTTCAAAAAAATGTAAATTATATAACAATTTTCAAAAATGTTATACGTTCTCTATTGAGTTGTAGTTATACATTTGAAATAAATTAATTGAATCATTTTTATGAAAAAAATCATTTTATCAGCCCTTATGCTATTAGGTTTAGCATTTACGGCTCATTCACAAGACATTGCAAAAAACGCGTTAGGTTTGCGTTTAGGTGACAATAACGGTTTTGGAGGAGAAGTATCTTATCAAAGAGGTTTAAATCAAAAAAACAGACTTGAATTTGATTTAGGCTGGAGAAACAGTAGCGACGTTGATGCCATTAAAGGTGTTGCTCTTTATCAATGGGTTTGGAATATAGACGGAGGTTTTAACTGGTACGCTGGTGTTGGTGGCGGTTTAGCTGCTTGGGACCACGATTATTACAACAATAACGTAAAATACAATGACAGCGGAACGTATGTTTTTGCTGCAGGAGATATCGGAATCGAATATGGTTTTAAAGAAGTGCCAATCCTATTATCTTTAGATGCAAGACCTGAGATTGGCTCTGGATACTATGACGATGACAACTTCGGATTTGATGTTGGTTTAGGAATCAAATTCAAATTCTAAATAAAAATAAAAAATAATTGTAGAAAAAAACCTGTCGTTTTAATTGCGACAGGTTTTTTTTATGCTTTCAATCGAAAGGCTTCGACTCCGCGCAGCCGGTCATTTAACTTTTCACTTCTAACTTATTACTTTATAATAATCTCTTTTTTAGAGTGAATTTTCACTACCGTATAAGGATATGAAACCACCTGCATTACCATAGCATCTGGCGCTGGGTTATTTTCTTTAACCGTGATAATAATATTCTTATCTGTTTCCTCTACTTTTTCAACACCAATAGAATAACCGCTAGTGTTTTTTTCACCCATATTCAAAATAACATAATTTGAATTGTTGATGTCAGCCTGCTTCATTTTACTGGATAAAAGCGGATCATTTTCAAGCATTTTAATTTCGTTAGGCTCTGTCAAAATTTCAAAAAATTTGATATTTCCTCCTCCATTTGATTGCTCGGTCAAAACTTCATACAAGGCCGTTGAGCCCGAAGTTTTCTTTGCACCACAGGAAATCAAAACAAAAACTGCTAAAACTGAAATTACCTTTTTCATGCTGTAAATTATTTAGATTGGTATCTTACTCTTTATAATCGTCAATTGCTTTTTGATACAGCGCTTCGTATTTTGGAAGTATATTTTTAATATCAAATTTCTTAGCCACTTCCAACGCATTCTTTTTAAACTCTTTCAGCGTAGCATCGTCTTTCAGAATTTTGATTGCATTTGCCGCCATTTCCTCAACATTTCCAACATTGCTCAAATATCCAGAAACTCCATCAAAATTCACCTCAGGCAAACCTCCTGAATTACTAGAAATCACCGGAACACCAAGAGCCATTGCTTCTAAAGCCGCCAAACCAAAACTTTCCGTTTCAGACGGAAGCAAAAACAAATCGGTCATGCACAAAATCTTGTCAATTTCGTTACTGTTCCCAAAGAAAATCACCTTGTCGTAAATCCCTAACTCCATACACAAAACTTCGGCTTTTTCCTTTTCAGGACCATCACCTACCATCATCAATTTAGCCGGCATTTCTTTCTGGATATTATAGAAAATCTTAATGATATCCGGAATACGTTTTACCTTTCTAAAGTTACTAATATGAGTTACAATACGCTCATTTGCTTTCGCCATCACATAACGATGACAAGGCGCTTCAGGATCTTTTACCACTTTATCCAATTCGATAAAATTTGGGATCACCTTAATCTTATTTTTGATTTTGAACAACTTCAAAGTATCATCTTTCAAACTCTGCGAAACTGAAGTCACATAATCCGACTTATTGATACTAAACGTTACCGCAGGTTTATAAAACGGATGATTTCCAACAAGCGTAATATCCGTTCCGTGAAGCGTCGTAATCATCGGAAGATTGATTCCTTCATTTTTTAGCATTTGCTTCGCCATATACCCCGCGTAAGCATGCGGAATTGCGTAATGCACGTGCAAAACTTCAATTTTATACAGTTTCACCATATCGACCAACTTACTCGATAAGGCCAATTCATAAGGTTGGTAATGAAAAAGTGGATATTCCGGAACATTAACTTCGTGATAATGCACATTCGGATTCAAAAGGGCCAATCTAACTGGTTGGCTATAAGTTATAAAATGTATTTCGTGTCCTCGTCTGGCTAATTCAAGACCTAACTCAGTGGCTACTACCCCACTACCGCCAAACGTTGGATAACAAACTATTGCTATTTTCATGTATTAAATTTAATTCTACGAAAATACTCAAAAATCACGTTTAATTGGCCGTTTCATTTGTTAGATTTTTGTAAATATCAGAGATTGCACAGTATTAGACTTTTACGATTCAAAAGACAAAATGCATCATAATTTCTTTTAGGAGCAGAAAAATTTGTTTTCATGAGAAGTATCGTCCCGCTGTCCGCTATATCTTTTATGGTCCCGATAGCTATCGGGACCATAAAAGGATGCCGCTTCCATCGGGGCTAGATGAGATGGTTTTGTTTTCAAAAGAAACCAATCAAAACCGCCATCTTTGTCAAAGTTCAAAACTTTGACAAAGATTCAATCAAAACAATAAACCCGACAGGTTTTAAAAACCTGTCGCGTTTCAAACTTCTAATTTCAGACATGAAACTTGAAACCAGACTATTAAAAAATCAATTTTAAAGCTTAATCAGACGGATGCAAACCCGAAAACATTTCCCCAACAAAATAGTCCAGTACAAAAAATATAATTACCGTTAACACAAAAAGCGATAGTACTATTTTCAATTTTTTATTATTCATTTGCAATAAAGATTAACTAAAAACAACAGTTTAAAACCTGAAACCACAAAAAAAAGGCACGAAACTTAAATTTCATGCCTTTCAAATATACTATAAATTTCTCTTAGAAAAATCTGCTGTGCCAGCTATCGGCCGCAGGAACTTCCCAAGATTCATTAAACTCTTCGATATTATTTACAAGATTATTAAAAACAATCGTATTCTCAGAAACCGATTTATCTTTAACCATCTTTTTAAAATCAATTAACGGTTTGTGTGCAATATGTTCGCCAAGCTTAAAAGTAACATTCATTTTGTCAAGCAAATCAACATTATATTTTTTCTCCAAGCTTTGAATAAATTCAACCGAGCTATCTATAGAACAGCCAGTTGCCGCCTGCACATCTTGATTTACTGCCAATATGATAAAACGGTTGTATTTCAGCAAAAACGAAGCTTCTAAGCTTGTTCCATGCGCTGCCCATTGTTCCACAAAAGCTTTTAAATCAGTTTCAATTTCAGAAAACTCTTCCTCAGAAAATTTTCTGTTCGATTGGTAAATCCAGACTCTAGATTCACCTGGCAAATTTTCAAAAGGTATATACATCTTAAATTTTGTTTTTGTTTGTTTTTGTTCAAGTTTCAAGTTAACAAACCTTAGCCCCTTAGCATCTTAGAAACTTAGAACCTTAATTATTACAGATCTTGCGCATTTGCAATTAACTCTGCGACATCCATTACTTTTACTTCACCTTCCTTATGCGCATGTTTAATTCCATCCGTCAACATGGTATTACAGAAAGGGCAACCAGCTGCGATAATATCCGGTTTCGTTTCTAAAGCATCTTCCGTACGCAAAACGTTTACTTCTTTGTTTCCTGGCTCAGCATCTTTAAACATTTGTGCACCACCAGCTCCACAGCATAATCCATTTGCTTTAGAACGTTTCATTTCAACCAATTCAACATCTAGCTTCTGAATTAAATCTCTCGGTGCTTCGTAAACTTTATTTGCTCTTCCCAAATAACAAGGGTCGTGGAAAGTGATTTTTTTTCCTTTAAACTGACCGCCTTCAACGGTCAATCTTCCTTCATCAATTAATGACTTTAAAAATTCTGTATGGTGAATCACTTCGTAATTTCCACCCAATTCAGGATATTCATTTTTCAAAGTATTAAAACAATGCGGACAAGCCGTAACGATCTTTTTTGCTTCGTATGCATTTAAAACCTCGATATTCATCATGGCTTGCATTTGGAACAAAAATTCATTTCCGGCACGTTTTGCAGGATCTCCAGTACAACTCTCTTCAGTACCTAAAACTGCAAACGAAACATTCGTACGATTTAAAATACGAACAAATGCTTTGGTAATTTTTTTTGCTCTATCATCAAAACTTCCCGCGCAACCTACCCAAAATAAAACTTCTGGTTGTGTTCCTTGGGCTAGCATTTCAGCCATTGTTGGCACTACTAAACTTTCTGACATTTCTCTCTCTTTTGTTTAAAGTTTAAAGTTCAAAGTTTCATGTTTTATTCTGAAATCTGAAATCTTAATTTATTCTGAGAATATTATTAATTCTCGTTTTTCCAATTCAAACGGTCTTGTTGGCTGTATTGCCAAGGCGCACCGTTGTTTTCAATATTAGTCATCATTGCATTTAGTGACATTGGAGCAGCACTTTGTTCCATCACTAAATAACGACGCATGTCCATAATAATAGAAAGCGGACTAATATTTACAGGACATTCTTCAACGCAGGCATTGCATGAAGTACAAGCCCATAGTTCTTCTGGAGTGATATAATCGTTTAAAAGTGATTTGTTGTCTGGAACGAAAACACCCTTATTAGCATCAATATTTTTCCCAACTTCCGTCAAACGATCTCTTGTATCCATCATAATTTTACGAGGAGACAATTTTTTTCCAGTTTGATTTGCCGGGCAAGATGAAGTACATCTTCCGCATTCTGTACATGTATAAGCATTCAAAAGTTGCACCCAGTTCAAATCCTGAACATCGCTTGCTCCAAATTTAGCTGGAGCTGCATTTTCATCAACTGGCGCTGCCGCAAACGGATCTGCATTTGGATCCATCATCAACTTCACTTCTTTTGTAACTGATTCTAGATTATCAAACTGACCCTCTGGTTTCAAATTCGCAAAATACGTATTTGGGAAAGCCAAAAGAATATGCAAATGTTTTGAGAAGTATAAATAATTCATAAAAACCAAAATACCCACGATATGCAACCACCAAAATACTTCGAATAACAATCCAACCAATTCATTTGATGTACCATTAAAAATTGGTGCGATAAACTGGCTTATAGGATAGCTTCCTGCTTTATGAAAATGAGAATATCCTCCTGGAACATTCTGCAAATGCAAATCAGAAGCATTCATTAATAAAAACAGAATCATCAAAACTGTTTCGAAGTACAAAATATAATTCGCATCGCTTTTTGGAAAACCAGTCAAATCCTTGCTTACGAAACGTTTTAAACGAATCACATTTCTTCTGATCCAAAAAGTTACAACCGCAATAATTACAAGTATTGCCAAAATTTCAAATGAGGCAATCAAAACATCATACACTACCCCTAAATAAGGAGCAAAAATTCTATGTGTTCCAAAAAGCCCATCAATAATAATTTCAAGCAATTCGATATTAATAATAACGAAACCAACATATACAAAAACATGAAGGATTCCGGCAACAGGGCGTCTCACCATTTTTGATTGTCCAAGAGCAATCAATGCCATGTTTTTCCAACGAGCTTTAGGATTATCTTTTCTATCTACGTCAACTCCTAAATTAATGTTTCGGATGATTTTTTTTACGCTCGCTGTAAAAAAACCAAAACCTACTACAAGAAGTATGGCGAATAAAATATTATCTAAATAACTCATTTATGATTATTTTTTAGTAGTTGAATTAGTGTCTTCCGTTGGTGCTACATATGGTTTGTTTTTCTTTCCAAAAAGAGAAACATTCACATAACGAGTTGGGTAAAGGCGAAGATCCTGCAACAATAATTCAAGCTCTTTTGAAGTTTTCGCTAAATTATTATACAAAGCATCATCATTTAATATTTTTCCAGCAGTTCCTTTTCCAGAATTTAAATTCGCCATCAATAAATCAACTTTAGCCAAAGTCTGATTTAAATTACGAACTGTTTTTCCTAAATCAGCTTTATTTAAAGAATCAGAAATTTTGCTGAAGTTGCCTGACATTTTATTCAAGTTTGTCACAACTCCATTAATCTGACCTTTATTAGTATCTAAAATAGAGTTAAGACTCCCTCCAGCTTTATGAAACTGCGCCATAGTTTGGCTTAATTCAGCAATAGTCTTCTTTAAATTTTCCTGTGTATTTTTATCTAAAGTATTGTTTAACCCAGTAACCAGATTATCAATATTCACAAGCATTTTCTCTAGTTTTGCCTGAATTGGTTCCAATTTCCCTCCTAAAGATTCTGTCAAACCTAATTCAACAGTTCCTGCTAATGTTTGTCCGTCTTCTGCAGGAGTTTTATCTGCAAAATTTGGTACAATTTTAATTTGTTTTCCAGCAATCAAACTTGGAGAATACAAAGTTGCAGTACTTGTTTTTGAAATTGGAAAATCTGTTTTAAGCTGCAATTCAACTAATAGTTTTCCTGTTGTTTCATTGATTGTAATTTTATTTACTTTACCAATTGCAAGTCCGTTTATGGTAACAGGTGCTGACGGTGCCAAATCCTCAACATTATCATACTCAACAAATAATGTTTTGTAATTTGTAAAAAGATCTCTGCCTTTTAAAAAACTGTAGCCCCAAATAAATAATAAAATTGACGCGATGACTAAAATAGCCGTTTTAATTTCTCTTGTTAGTTTCAAAATTCTAAGTGTTTGTACAAAATTAATATAAATATTCGAACTTGTGACGATTATTTAGTAGCGTCTTGAATACTGATTTTCTCTCCATCTTTAGTTGCAGTTAAAAAAGCCGCGCCATAACCTTTACTCTTAGCTTCTTGCAAATATTTTTTCGCTGCTTCGTAATCTGATGTTTCTTGATAGAAATATTTGTAAATATTATTTTCATAAAGCATCGTCACATTTTTCAAACCTTTAAAATTCTTAGGTTCTAATGGAGTCTTCTTTATACTTGCAATAAGTTGTACTTTATAAAAAGTTCCTTTAACGGCACTTTTCGCAGCAGCTGAAGGCTCAGCTGGCTTAGTTTTTTTTGGTGTCGAAGTATCTTTTGCAGGTCTGACATCAGACATTTCAGGAACTCCATTGCCAAAATATTCACTCTTATAACTTAAGATTGCTTCTGCAATTGCTTTTGCAATATCATTTTGCCCTTCTTCTGAGTTCAAGATATTTCCTTCTGTAGGATTCGAAACAAAACCTGTTTCCACTAATACTCTTGGCATATATGCTTTATGAAGTACCATAAATGGCGCTTGTTTTACACCACCTTGTCTAATTTTTTTTCCAAGTCGGTCAAAATTATCTTCGATTTTTGTTGCCAACGAAATGCTGTTATCCAAATATTCTTCTTGCATTAATGTCATACCAATCATTGATTCAGGAGAATTTGGGTCGTAACCTTCATATTTACGCTTATAATCTTTTTCTAGTGTAATTACCGAGTTCTCTTTTTTCGCTGCTTCAAGATTCGACGCAACTTTACTTAAACCCATTACATATGTTTCTGTTCCGTCAGCTGCTGTATTTTTGTTTGCATTACAGTGAATCGACACGAAAATATTAGAATTGGCTCTGTTTGCGATGTTGGCTCTTTCAACCAAATCAATAAAAACATCTGTTTTACGCGTATAAATCACATCAACATTTGGGCTCGCTTCTAATATTTTTCCAACTTTAAGCACAATTGCCAAAGCAATATTTTTTTCAATTCGGCCACTATAAACAGCTCCGAAGTCATGATCACCGTGTCCGGCATCAAGTGTTACTTTAAAAACATTTGCCTGACTGTAAGCACAAAACGAAATTATAGTTAGAAAAAAACTAAATAATAGCCTAGTTTTGTTAAATATATTCATAAATCTAAAAGTTAATTTTAATAATATGCAACTCCTATAATTTTCACAATTGATTATTTTTGCCAAAAAATTATATGTAAGTTTGACATGTCAAAAAACAAGCCATACTTTTACAAAAATAGCATTTAAACCTTTGCACACAAACTTATTTAATATCGTTTTATTATCATTTCTCCTAACTTTAGGATGTGGTAAAGTATATTCGCAAGATATAAAACCGAAAAAAAAATCGTTACCAACTGTAAAACAAACAGATAAAGCTACAACTGCTAAAACTGATACAGCAAAACCAACAGACAAATCTGCAGCTGTTAAAGTTGATACGGTAAAAATCGACAGTATCAAGCCTGCAAAGACTTTTCTGGATGGCAAAGTAAATTACAAAGCAAAAGATTACGCAGTAATAGACAAAAAAAAGAAACTGCTTACGCTTTATAATGAGGCAGAACTATATTATAAGGATGTAGAATTAAAATCTGGAATCATTGTTTTGGATTACGGCAAGGATGAAGTTTATGCAGGAAGAATAAAGGACTCTGCTGGAGTTCTTATTCAATATCCAAATTTCAAACAGGGATCAAACGAAGTACAGCCTGATTCGATTCGATTTAATTTCAAAACTAAAAAAGCGTTAATTTTTAATTCCCGAACAGAACAAGGCGAATTTAAGATCAAAGCGGCAGTCACGAAAAAAGAAAACGATTCAGTTTACTTTTTAAGAGGCGCACGTTTTACAACATCGACAGATGTAGACAATCCGGAATATTATTTTCAAACCAACAAAGTAAAATTTGTTCCAGGAAAAAAAGTAGTTACAGGCATAACAAACATGGTAATTGCAGACGTTCCTACTCCACTAGCATTGCCATTCGCTTATTTTCCGATGAGCCAAGAAAAAAGTGTTTCAGGTATTATCATTCCTAGTTATAATGATTCAAACACGAGAGGATTTTCTTTGCAAAATATGGGATATTATTTTGCCTTGAGCGACAATTACGACTTAACCGTCTTAGCTGATTATTATACCAATGGAAGTTACGCCCTTCGTTTTGAATCAGCGTATGCCGAAAGGTACAAATACCGAGGCAACCTAAATATTCGTTATGAAAATTTAATTAGCAGCGAAAGAGGCTACCCTGACTATTCAAAACAAAAAATCTACAACATTCAGTGGTCGCACTCTAAAGACACAAAATCAAACCCAAATTCAACGTTTTCTGCTTCGGTGAACATGGGTAGTAGTAAATATTTCAAACAATCTATTAATCAGGCGAATATTGGCTCAAATCTGAACAACACTTTGAGTTCGTCTATTTCATACAACAAAACTTTTAATACAATTCCGCAAGCCCGAATTGCCTTAACAGCTACACATTCGCAAAATACGCAGACCGAAGTTATCAATATGACTTTGCCTTCGCTTCAAGCAAGTATTGACCGTATTTATCCTTTTGTTGGAAAAGATGGCGTGAAAAAAGGTTTTATAAAGAACATCAACTTGCAATACAACTTAAGCGGAAAAAACAGTTTCGTGACAACCGATTCGCTATTCTTTAAACCGCAAATGTTTAAAGATGCTCAAATTGGAATGCAACATACAATCCCATTAAGCACAAACTTTAAGCTGTTCAAATATTTCAGTGCCGGAATGGCGACAAATTACCAAGAAACTTGGGTAACCAAAACCATTCATAAAGATTATGATGATGCACAAAGCAAAGTTGTTACTTCAACCGTAAATGGTTTTGACGCTTTTAGAACGTATAATTTCAGCTCGAATTTAGGAACTACAATTTACGGTACTTTTAATTTTGGCTCCGATAAAAGAATCCAATCTATTCGTCACGTCATGCGCCCATCGATTACGTACGCATACACGCCTAGTTTTGAAAAATACTACGATACTTATGCTGTTGATGCTTCAGGACGAATTACATCACAATACACGCGTTTTGAAGGCGGTGTTTATGGCGCGCCAGGAAAAGAGAATTCAAACATTGTAGGTTTTGCATTAAGCAACACTTTTGAAGCCAAAGTAAGAGATAAAGACAGCACAAAAACAGAACCTAAAAAGATCATGCTGTTGAACAACTTGAACTTCAGCACAAGCTATAATTTCAATGCAGATGGCAAACAAACTCTTGCATGGCAACCGGTACTTGTATCTGGAGGAACGCAATTTTTTGACAATAAAATGAATGTCAATTTCGGAGCTACATTAGACCCTTACGCAATTGACAATTCTGGAGCAAGAATAGATAAATACAACATCGATAACGGAGGAAGTTTGTTCAGAATGACAAGCGCAAACGTTACTTTGAATTATTCATTCTCTAACAAAGGAGGCGAAAAAGAAAAGACCAATTCGCAGAGTCAGCGAAATGGAGGTCGAAATGATGATTTGTTTGGAACTAACACTGACTTGACCGACAGCCGAAACAGTCAATTCGCTAACGAAAAGGATGATGACAAGGATGTTATCAGCGAATTTTTCAATTCAAAAATCCCTTGGGATATGACAATGGCCTATTCGCTTACATATTCGAACGTAAATCGTGAAAATAAAATCTCAGGAAACTCAATCATGATTTCTGCCAATATGGATATTACACCAAAATGGAAAGGCGGGGTTTCGACTGGATATGATTTTGTCCAAAAAGGAGTTACCTTTACTCAATTCCGTTTTGAAAGAGATTTATTAAGCTGGAGAATGGCATTTAACTGGCAACCTCTTGGAACAAATTCTAACTGGAACTTCTTCATCGGAATTAAATCTGGTATGTTGAGTGACATCAAATGGAACAAACGAAGCGTTTCAAATCGATAATTTTTTTTTTAAGTCATAAAGTCAAAAGTCGTAAAGTCGAAGGTTCGCCTTTCAAATTATGTGAAAAGTTTATGACTTATAGCTTATAGCAAAAAAATCAAACTTATACTTTTAATAAAATAATTGATCATGAAAAAAATCATCTTTACCGAAAAAGCTCCGGCTCCAATCGGGCCGTATAACCAAGCCGTTTTATCAGGAAACACCCTTTATGCTTCTGGACAAATTGCGATCAATCCAGCTTCAGGAGAACTTGTAACTGACAACATCAATGACGAAACAAAACAAGTAATGGAGAATATTGCAGCAATTCTAGAAGCTGCAGGCATGACATTTGAAAACGTTGTCAAATCAACGATCTTCATTATGGATATGAATAACTTTGGTGCAATTAATACAGTTTACGGATCTTATTTTAACGAAAAAACCGCTCCAGCACGTGAAACGGTTCAAGTGGCATGTTTGCCAAAAAATGTAAATGTTGAGATTTCTATAATTGCAGTGCAATAGCATCTAATAATAATTGTGCCGTTGCTTCATTTGTTGCCAGCGGCACATTATGCACATCGCAAACACGAATCAGCATATTGATATCGGCTTCATGCGGATGACTTGACAAAGGATCTTTAAAAAAGAAAACCATTTGCGTAATTCCTTCCGCTACTCTACCTGCAATTTGCGCATCACCACCAAGAGGACCAGAAAGCATTCTCTGTGTCTTAAATCCAGCAGCTTCAGCTTTTCCTCCCGTAGTTCCGGTACCAATCAGCCTTATTTTTTCATTGTGCAAAACAGCTTCATTTTTAATCAAAAAATCAATTAAATCAGCTTTTTTACCGTCGTGAGCAATAATTGCAATTTCCATAAATCCAGAACTATTGATTAGCAACATGATAAGCAATTAAACCATCAATTGGTCTTCTTAATACATTTCCTAATTTAAGTTCGTATTTATCGAAAGTTTCTTGCAATTCATCTTTCAAATAAAACGCAATAGAACCAACAAAATGCACAGGAACTTCTTTACAGTTATCAAACTGTTTGATGTAGTTTTTAACGAAAGACTTCATTCCTTTGAAAATAATTTTTCTGCAGAATTCAGTGTCTTTATGTTTGATTAAAAACTTTGCATAAGTTGCTAAATACGCGTTTGGATTTGGTTCTTTATACAATTTGTTTTTAATAAAATCAGGATCAACGTCGTACTCTTTTTCAAGTTCAACAGCCAATTCTTTAGGCATTTTATTAAAATAATATTTTCTGATCAATTCTTTCCCGAAAACATTTCCACTACAATCATCCATTACGATATAACCTAATGACTGAACTTTTTGATGCAATACTTTTCCATCAAAATAGCTGCAGTTAGAACCAGTTCCAAGAATCGAAACAATAGCTTCTTCACCTTTAGGAGTCGTTGCATAAACAGCTGCATAAGTATCTTCCTGAACGTCTACAATTGCGTTAGAAAAATATTCCTGAAAGACTTGTTTTAAATATTCTTTCATTCTGTCTGTTCCACATCCTGCTCCGTAAAAGAACAAATGAGAAGCATTCTTTTTATTTTGTAAAATATCAAAACGGTCATTTAATCTTTCGATGATTTCAGGACCATCAAGAATTTCAGGGTTTAACCCTAAAGTTTGTGTCGTGAATAATACTTTTCCATTATCATCTATTGCAATCCAGTCTGCTTTAGTAGATCCACTATCAACTATTAATTTCATTTTATTTTTTTTGTTTTTGAGTTAGTTTTTCTTCATTTAAATAAAAAGTGTATTTTTTACATTAATTAAAGACGTAACAAAATAAGAAAATCCCGTTACTTTGAGATAACGGGATTTTGCACAAATATATAATATTATTTTAAACCTGCGATATGCACAGATAAATCGATCAATTTGCTAGAGTATCCGTACTCATTATCGTACCAAGATACTAATTTGAAGAACGTTGAGTTCAAACCAATTCCTGCAGTAGCATCAACGATAGATGTTCTTTTGTCAGAAATGAAATCTTGAGAAACAACAGCATCTTCAGTATATCCTAAGATACCTTTTAATTCGTTTTCAGAAGCTTTTTTCAAAACTGCCATAATTTCTTCGTATGAAGTTTCTTTAGCTAGCTTTACAGTTAAATCTACTGTAGAAACGTCAGCAGTAGGAACACGGAAAGCCATACCAGTTAATTTTCCATTTAATGATGGAATAACTTTACCAACTGCTTTTGCAGCACCTGTTGAAGAAGGAATGATATTGATTGCAGCAGCACGTCCACCTCTCCAGTCTTTTCTAGAAGGTCCGTCAGCAGTCATTTGAGTTGAAGTTGTTGCGTGAACAGTAGTCATTAAACCTTCAACGATTCCAAAATTATCATTGATAACTTTAGCTAATGGAGCTAAACAGTTTGTAGTACAAGAAGCGTTAGAAACAACTAAGTCAGAAGCTTTTGCAGTTTCGTGGTTTACTCCCATTACAAACATTGGAGCATCAGCAGATGGAGCAGAAATGATAACTTTTTTAGCTCCTCCTTTTAAGTGTTCGCTTGCAGTTTCGATAGTTGTGAAGATACCAGTACATTCAGCAACTACATCAACATCAACTTCGTTCCATTTTAAGTCAGCTGGATTTCTCTCAGCAGTGATACGGATGTTTCTTCCGTTTACATATAATTTTCCTTCTTTAACTTCAACAGTTCCGTTAAAACGACCGTGAACTGAATCATATTTCAATAAGTAAGCTAAGTGATCTACGTCTAATAAATCATTGATTGCTACAACCTCTACATTATCTCTATTGAAAGACTCTCTAAAAACGATTCTTCCGATACGTCCAAATCCGTTTATTCCTAATTTTACTTTTGACATTTTACTAAATTTTTTGCTTTTGTTTTTATTACACTAATTTAAAAGTCTAATTTCCTCACAATAAACTTTCTTTCCTTTTTAAACTTTTATTTATTAGGTCGACATAATGTCAGACACTCTTAATAATTCTCTATCAATTTCTGATTTTCCTTTAATTGCCTGTTCAAGCGGCGTTAAAACCACTTTATCCTCTTTAAGACCAACCATATAGTTTGATTTCCCTTCTAATAAAGATTCTACAGCTTTTACACCTAAACGGCTCGCCAAAACACGGTCAAAACAAGATGGAGAACCACCACGTTGCATGTGTCCTAAAACAGAAACTCTTACGTCATACTCAGGCAAATTAGCTTCAACGTAATCTTTTAATTCGAATACATTTTTACCAATTTTATCGCCTTCTGCAATAACAACTATACTTGATGATTTTCCTGAAGCTTTACTTTTTTGAAGTGAATCTAGCAATCTGTCTAGACCTAAATCTTCTTCAGGAATAAGGATTTCCTCAGCACCTGCTCCAATACCAGCATTAAGAGCAATATGCCCAGCATCTCTACCCATAACCTCTACAAAAAACAGACGGTTATGTGAACTTGCTGTATCTCTGATTTTATCTATAGAATCTACAACTGTATTTAAAGCTGTATCATAGCCTAAAGTGTGGCTTGTTCCATAAATATCATTATCAATTGTACCTGGAATTCCAATTACTGGAAAATCGTACTCTGAATTAAAAATCAAACCTCCGGTAAAACTTCCGTCACCACCAATCACCACTAGAGCATCAACTCCAGCTTTCAAAAGGTTTTCGTGAGCTTTTTTTCTACCTTCCGGTGTTCTAAAGTCAACAGAACGAGCCGATTTCAAGATCGTTCCTCCTTTATTTACAATATTGTTTACGCTTCGAGGGCCCATTTCTTTAAAATCACCTTCGATCATTCCTTGATACCCTCTATAAATTCCTATGCATTCTATATTATGATAAGCGCATGTTCGAACAACTGATCGTATTGCAGCATTCATTCCTGGCGAGTCTCCTCCTGAGGTAAGAACACCAACTTTTTTTATTGTTTTTGGCATTATTTAAGTATTAAGTTGTAAAATTAGCAAACATTCGGCACTTTTCAGGCTATGTTTATCATAAATTAATAAAATATGTTAAATTCAAACGTTTTCGTTAATAAGTTTTTTGGTAGCAAAAAATTCATTTAAAATAATAAAAGGCACTTATTTTAATTAAATCCTTAAAATTAACAATACATTAATGAAGTGTTACAAAATTGCAAAAGTGCGCTTTGTTTTAAAAAGTTTTTGGACCGCTAAATTTAAGCATAAAAAAAACCATTACGCGAATAATGGTTTATAATTTGATTTTATTTAACAATGTGTTAAAAATCGTCGTTATCAGGAATCAATCCTTGATTGTTGTTTACTGGAGGTGGTGGTTTCTTTTCTTCTTCCTTTTTCTCAGGTTTCTTTTTATTCTTTTCCGCATCCTTTTTATTTGTAAAATTGATGTAATCTGGATTTAAATACGAATCCTGTACATCATCAGACGAACCTTTTTTAATGGTACGCTCCAATTTATGGCTCTTAAATAATTTATTTACCAATTCGCTGAACGTATCAAAATCAACTTCATACGAAATACCCACACCTTGCGTATAACCAATTCCTTGTCCTATATAATTAATGTCGTTTTCTTTATTGAATAATCTAAGATTCATCGAGCCGTCTTCATTAACTCGGTATAAAATTTCAATATCACCAACAATAGCCGATTCATTTACTCCTCCAACTGGCACTCCGACTTTTCCATTGATCGAAATTTTTTCATTAATCTGCGATGAAATATTGGCTACAAATTGTCCATCTGCCTCCTGCCCGATTCGTTTATCTGCAGAAATGAAATTCAAATCAATATTTACTTTATCATTATCCGACTTAATAATACCTCCTAACAAACTTGCAGCAGTTTCAGCAAATGTTCCAGACAAATCGCTTTGATTGAATCCGTCTGGACTCATGAACGATCCTGTTGAAAGCAAATACAAAGCTTGTGTTTGACGTACATCTTTGTCATCGAGCTTATATTGAATTTCCGATTTTAAAACACTGCTCACCGACGGAAACTGAATATCAAAATTAGGATCCGGGCTTGTCAAATCTCCTCTCAAACCGATAACAACCTCTACAGGAACCTTTTTATTAAAAGATGAATTCTCTAATAATACAGCAGGATTTGCTGACGTTCTATAAACGGCTTCCAAATTAAGCTGAGCTTTCATTGGGTTTCCTTCCCAAATAATAGAACCTCCTTTTTTAACCGCGAATTTTTTATCAATTAAACCACCGTATTTAAAGTTATATGTTCCTTCATATGCCTGGAAATCCCCCCACATATTAAATTTACCCAGCGTATTGATTTTAAACAATAAAGATCCATACCCTTTTCCTTTCATTCCATGACCGGAATTTCGGTCTAAGATTACTTCAACTTCAGCATCTGGTGTAATATCAAAATCAAACTCCAATTCAAGGCCGTTATAATTTTTTGTTTTTTCAACAATACCATTAGCCAAATTGTATTTTTCTTTGGGCGTCACAAAATGTATCCAGCTGCTTTCCCCAACACTTTGTGCGTTGCTTATTGGAATTTTGATTTCTGTTCCTTTTTCAGATTTCGCGTCAACTTTAATAAACAATCCTTCTGTCGGGCCTTTGATGCTTGCTGTTCCGTTTATAAATGCAGTTCCAAAATAGGCTGCATCTTCACTGTCTTTGGTGTCAAGTGCCAATAATCTTTTTGAAGTTACCGTTAGATCCAATTTCCAGTCACCAAAATTATGATGCTCAATTGTTCCATTCAGCAAACCTTTTGTTTTGTATTTGGTATCCGTTAACTGATTATTTCTAAACAAGAATTTTTCATCCGTCAAATCAATTACTGTTCGATCACTTAATTCATAATCTGTATTCAAATACGGAATTGTCATTCCTGCTTTTTCGACATAAAGCCTTCCGTTGATTTCTGGTTTTTTCAAATTTCCAACAACAGATGCATTTCCTGAAACGGAACCACGAACATTTGAAATTACTTCACCACCAACAGGTCCCAAAGTAGCTAAATTAAACCCTTCCATTTTCAAATTAATATCCAAAAATGTTTCTTTGTTTTCAATTGCAAAAGTTCCGTTTGCCTTAAATGATTCAGTAAACCCATTTTGAATTGATGAGTTTATAGTAAACTTTCTAAAAGTCTCATCTCCTGAAATATCAAAATTCAATGTTCCCAATTCGGTTTTATTCATATTAAGATGATCAATCTTAATAGAAGCCGTAGGTTGATAAACATTTTTATTTTGCTTATAATTCACATTCCCGTTCAAATTTCCATTAAAAACAAATTTGGAATTATAAGGTGTGATTTTATTGATGTCGACATCTTCAAAATTGAGGACAAGATCTTTATAATCTGTTCCTTTAATAACCCCATTCAAATCAATTTTTTGACTTTCATGCGATAGAACGATATTGTCAAAATTAAAGTTTTTAAAATGCTGGTCTATAATGATCTGATTGTCTTTCTCTGACTTTTCATTCAAATACCATATATAGTCTTTGAACTTCATTTCAGATTTCTTGATCCCTACAATGTTATTTTTGTTTTTATCGATGGTATGAAACAAATCCAGATTGAAATAATCTTCGCCTTTGTCACCACCTTTAAATTCTGAACGCACATACAACGTATCTTTTGCTGTAACATTAATTAAATTAAAATCACGTATTTTATAATAAGGTGTCTTTATACTATCTAATTCAACATAAGCATTATAAAGTGCGTTTTTATTATCAATATTGATACGAATATTATCAAATGTGTTTTTATCCGCAGTAATCTTTTGTGATTTGAATCTGAATTTGAACTCCTGCAAATCGGCATCAATTTTACCGCGCACCACTGTTGACGAATCAATATTAATTTCCGGATAAAGCATTTCGACTACTTTATCATACACATGGAAATTAAAACGCAAAAACTGTCCTTTTCTAACTTTATAAGGTTTGTAATTGGTATACAAACTTCCAACTGAATTCATCACCAATTTATCCAGCTGATCAAAACGGAATTTACCCACAATTTTTCCGTTGACAACATCCGACGAATTAACCATTATGGTTCTAAGTCCTTCAGCATCAAAACTAGAATTGACAGTTACATCATCAAAGGCATATGTATTTTTTGGATTCTTATACACTGCATCCTTAATGAAAATATTTCCTTGAAGATTTTCAATTGAATTTCCTGAAACCTGAACAACAGCATCTCCTGTGAAAGTAGAAATAGAATCTGACACATATTTCAATTTGCGCAAATCGGCGTTTTCTACATTAATATGAAAGTCATATCTATTTTCGCGTTTACTCAAATCAACCAAACCATCAAAAGTCAAACTTAAGTTTGGATCGTTTACCGAAACTTCTCCTTTATAGTAAGGAAGCTTGAAATTTCCATTAATGGTTATATTATTATAGGTGTATTTATTGTAATCCAGTTTTACAATATCTCCTTTTATAATGGTATTCAAATATTTTTCAGTAAAACCAACTCCGTCAACATCAACATCTAAAGTTGTCATACCGATATCTTTTCGGCCTAGCAATGCTCCAACATTAAAGTTGTCCAAAATAATATTGCCCGAATAAGATGCCTTATCAATGAAATCCATATTATTCAAATGCAAATCAGCTTCTCCATTTCCTAAATCTGTCGCCACTTTAAATTTGGCTTCCAAATCAGTTGTCGAAACTTTTGTTTTACCCACAATATTAAACTTCCCAATTCTTTGAAGTTCTTTCGGAAGTCTTTTTCCAAGCACATTTGGCAACAAGACCACCAGATTATCATAACTAGAAGTCAATTTATCGAATTTTCCTTCCATTGAAAATTTCTGCATTTTGTCTCCTAAAAGGTTTTTGAAATTGATATTTCCAACAATTCTCGAACCGTTAGTATCACTCAATCTCAATTTATGCAGATTCAAATTATTTAGCGGTCCATTTAGTTTTGTTCGGATTCTAAAACGCTGATTTTTACCCAATCCGTCATAAAAATAACGAATATCATTTGAAGCAATAGAAGCAGAATCAATAGCCACATCAAACTTTACTTTATCTGTAAAATGCAGAAAATCCTCTACTTTATATCTTAAAATTGCCTGCCCATAAAGCGTTGATCTCTTTGTTTTTATCGCAAGATTTTCAACTTTGATTTGCTTTTTGGTATAACTGAATTTCCCTGCAAAATTAGAAACATACAAACCGCGGTGATCTTGAAATGAAAACCTATGGATATTTGTATTTACATCAGGGCCGTATAATTTAAACTCGCTTATGTACGCGTTTAGTTTAGTAAACTCAAGAAATTTTGGGATTCTTTTGTTTTCATCGACAACAGAGAAAAATCCTTTTGAGATATAGGCATTTCTGGCCGTAAGCAGAAAATGTTTCTTTGATTTTGAAGGTTTTCCGGTTTCAAATAGCTTGACGAATTTATTAATATTGTTTTCGTCTTCATTTTTGTAGGTTTTCAAATTAAAAATCAAACCTGTCAATCGAAGATCACCAAAAATCAAATCGCCATCCATCAATCGTTTAAAACTCAAAATATCGGTCGTAATAATATCAGAAGCAATCATTACTTTTTTATGATGATCTAAAATCAAGACATCTTTAAGTTTTACACCTCCAAAAATATTAATTGCCACTCTGCCCACTGTAATATTCGCATTAAAATCTTCTCTCAAAGATTCTGTGGCATATCTGGCAATTTTTGTTTGTACGACAGGCAAAGACAGTATGATAGCAAGCGCTAACAAAAGTAAGATCAACCCAATTAGGGTTCTGGATACTATTTTCTTTACTTTTTTGATAGCTGCTTTAATTTTAGTTTTCTTTTAAATTTGTTTTGCACAGACAAAGTACGGCAGTTTTTGATAAAAATTCTTTAATTTTGGCTTCTCCTTTTACGATCAAAGAAATCAAAAATTTGATTTGTCAAATATAATTCAAAATTTGTGCCTTTATATGCAAAATTCAGAGGTTTTTATTCTTGCCATTGAAAGTTCCTGCGATGATACTGCGGCTGCCGTTCTACATAACGACAAAGTACTTTCAAATGTTGTTGCCAATCAGTTAATTCACAATCAATATGGCGGTGTAGTTCCAGAATTGGCTTCAAGAGCGCATCAGCAGAACATTGTTCCGGTAATTGACGCAGCACTTCGCAAAGCAAATATACAAAAAGAACAGCTAAGCGCCATTGCTTTTACGCAAGGTCCAGGCTTGATGGGATCACTGTTGGTGGGCGGTTCTTTCAGTAAATCATTATCATTAGCTTTAAATATTCCGCTTATTGCGGTCAATCATATGCATGCTCATATTTTGGCGCATTTTATTGACGAAGATGGCTATGACAAACCTGAATTTCCGTTTTTAGCTTTGACAATCAGTGGAGGACATACGCAAATTGTTAAAGTAAACAGTTTTTTTGATATGGAAATCATTGGCGAAACTACTGATGATGCCGTTGGAGAAGCTTTCGATAAAAGTGCCAAAATCCTTGGGCTTCCTTATCCAGGCGGACCTTTGATTGATAAATATGCCAAAGAAGGAAACCCGAAAGCTTTTCAGTTTACAAAACCAAAAGTTCCCGGATTAGATTTTAGTTTCTCGGGGTTGAAAACAGCAGTTTTATATTTTATTCAGAAAAACAAACAAGAAAACCCAAATTTCATCGAAGAAAACCTGAATGACATTTGTGCTTCTATCCAACATACCATTATTGAAATTTTAATGGATAAACTAAAATTAGCTGTAAAAGAAACCGGAATTACGCAGGTTGCAATTGGCGGAGGAGTTTCAGCAAATTCAGGAATTAGAACTACGTTGAAAGAAAGCGAAGGCAAATACGGCTGGAAAACTTTTATTCCGAAATTCGAATACACTACAGACAACGCCGCAATGATTGGAATTGTGGGTTATCAAAAATATTTATCAAATCGTTTTGAAGACGCTTCTGTTGTTTCAAAAGCGCGAATTCAGTTTTAATTATGCAGTTATTTTTCAATCCCGACATTGACGAAACAACCGAAAGTTTTTCTTTTGATAAAGAAGAAAGCCGTCATATTATAAAGGTTTTACGCAAAAAAGATTCAGATATTCTGCATGTTACAAATGGAAACGGATTATTATTTGAAACCGAAATTACGTTGGCTTCAGACAATAAATGTATCGTGGATGTTCTTTCGATTCAGAAATCGCCTGAACCAAAATTCCGCTTGCATTTGGCTGTTGCTCCAACTAAAATGAATGATCGTTTTGAGTGGTTTTTAGAAAAAGCAACTGAAATTGGCATTCAAGAAATTACGCCTATTTTTTGCGATCGATCTGAAAGAAAAGCGATAAATCCGGAGCGTTTTGAAAAAATCATTCTTTCGGCAATGAAACAATCAAACGAAACATTTTTGCCAAAATTAAACCCTGCGATTTCATTTAAGGATTTCATCAAACAAAAAAATACAGGCTTGCAATTCATAGCGCACTGTGAAGAAACCGATAAAAAATCATTAAAAGAAAGCTTGGCGCCAAATGAAAACGTAACCTTATTAATTGGCCCCGAAGGTGATTTTTCTGAAAAAGAAATTGCATTGGCAATCGAAAATAATTTCAAACCCGTTACGTTAGGAAATACACGTTTACGTACAGAAACCGCAGCTGTTGTGGCTTGCCATAGTGTTGTGTTTTTTAATGAATAAATAAACTAATAGGCAAAGTTTGTCATTTCGACGAAGGAGAAATCACACTCGATTTGACAAAGATTGGCGACAAACTATAAGGAGATTTCTCCTTCGTCGAAATGACAAAACAAACGATAGATGAAAAGATATTTTTACTTATTATTACTTTTTTCGAGTTTCACTTTTTCACAAGAAATTGCTTTGTTGAAATACAGCGGTGGCGGTGACTGGTATGCCAATCCAACTTCATTGCCAAACTTGATTCGTTTTTGTAATTCGAACATCAATACACGCATCAAAGCAAAACCTTCAACAGTTGAACCTAGTAATCCTGACCTTCTTTCCTATCCTTTTGTTCATATGACTGGACACGGAAATGTAGTTTTCAGCGATTCAGATGTAACCAATTTGAGGAATTATTTGACATCTGGCGGTTTTCTTCATATTGACGACAATTACGGAATGGATCAATATATTCGAAAAGAAATAAAAAAAATATTTCCGAATAATGATTTGATTGAAATTCCGGCAAATCATCCTATTTTTCAAAAACCATTTCCTTTCCCAAATGGATTGCCAAAAATTCACGAACATGATGGCACGCGCGCACAAGCATTTGGAATTTTTGTGGAAAACAAATTGGTTCTTTTATATACCTACGAATGTGATTTAGGCGATGGATGGGAAGATCCAGAAGTTCATAACGATCCCGCAAATGTTCGCGACAAAGCTTTAAAAATGGGCGCCAACATTATCAATTATATTTTTACTAATTAAGTGATTAGCAGTTAGTAACTAGTGATTAGTTATTTAGTTGATAAATAATTAAGTCTTTTCACTATTGACTAGTTACTATTCACTAATTACTTTTTACTTTTTACTTTTTACTTTTCACAAACAACAAATGCAACTCACTCATTACGACAATCAATTTGAAAGAAAAACGTTTCCGATAACATTAGTTTGCGATCACATTTACTTTCAACAGAATATTGGTTCTTTATTCAGAATTTCTGAAGCTTTTGGAGTTGAAAACATTATTTTTTTCGGAAAAGACATTCCGCTGACACCTCGCAAAATCAATAAAACTTCACGAAGCACTCATCTTCATGTGGCTCATTCCATAATTGAAGATTTTACTGAACTTCAATCTTTTCTATTGGATAATGATTTTGAAATTATTTCACTTGAAATCACATCTAATAGTAAACCTCTAAAAGAAGTTAGCATTCCAAAAGATAGAAAAATAGCACTCTTAATTGGAAGCGAAATCAACGGAATATCTGAAGAACTTCTAAAACTTTCTCATCAAGTTGTGCACATCAATATGTTTGGAAAAAACAGTAGCATGAATGTTGTCCAAGCTGCAAGTATTGCACTTTATGAGATTACTTCTTTGTAAAAAACACTTTAAAATCGTTTTTTCTTACTTACGTCACAAATTTTACTGATTTAGCAGACACAAAAAACATCGTTAAACTGCAAATAATCAAGACGAAATGCGTTAAAAAAACAAAAAAGAAAGAAAATACTTCATAATAATTTTTGTTAAATTTTTGTAGGAACCAAGCTGTACGGGCTGTTGCAAAATTCTGACAAATAAATCATTATAAAAATTTGGCTACAAAATGATTTTGTTATAAAATTGCGTTATAAATAACCAAATTTAATTTTTTATAACAAAAACCCAAACAATTATGAAAAAGATTTTTATTACCGCAGTTGCAGCGTTAATGCTGTTTTCTTGTCAAAATGACCAAACTGAAGGAGCTAATGCAGATGCAAGTGCTGCAGCACGTCGTTCTTGTGCTTCACAAGACGTATTGGAAGCGCAATTAAAAGCTGACCCAATGCAGGCCATCAGAATGAATCAAATTGAAGCTTTTACAAACGAACAATTGCTTAAAGGTTTTTCAGGCCGTTTAGTAAATGGCAAAATTGAAATTCCTGTTGTTGTAAACGTTTTATACAAAACAACTGCACAAAACATTTCGAATGCACAAATCCAATCTCAAATCGATGTTTTAAACAAAGATTTCAATGCCCTAAACTCAGATTACAACAGCGTTCCGGCTTTATTTGCAGGAGTTAAAGCTAACATCGGAATTACATTTGTACTTGATCAAGTAATCCGAAAATCAACTACCAAAACATCTTGGGGAACAAATGACGCTATGAAAAAAACAGCTCAAGGCGGTATTGCACCAACATCTCCAACTACAAAACTTAACTTATGGTCTTGCGCTATTGGCGGCGGAATTCTTGGTTATGCGCAATTTCCTGGAGGAGCTTCTGCAACTGATGGAGTTGTAATTGATTCTCGTTATTTCGGTTTATCTGGCGCTGCAAATGCTCCATTTAACTTAGGAAGAACAGCAACTCACGAAGTTGGACACTGGATGAATTTACGTCACATTTGGGGAGATGCAACTTGCGGAAGCGATTTAGTATCAGACACTCCAACGCATAATGATGCAAACTACGGTGTACCAGCATATCCACATTATAGCACTTGTTCTGGAACTCCAGTTGAGATGACTATGAATTATATGGATTATGTTGATGACAACGCAATGTATATGTTCTCTACAGGCCAAAAGAACAGAATGATGGCGATTTTTGCTACTGGCGGACCTAGAGCAGCTTTTGCCCAATAATCCAAACAAAATATACAATTAAAGCGAGATTTTTACATCTCGCTTTTTTTATGCCTCATAAATTTTTAAAAGCTTTTTCCTATATTTATGGTCTAAAACTTAACTATGATCACTCCAAAAATCATTTCGAACGGAATTTTAAGAGCCTTGGCAACTATTCTGGCAATTGCTGCCGTTTTGTACTTTTTATATGAAATACAAACTGTAATTGTTTACCTCTGTATTTCATTAATTCTCTGTTTGATCGCAAATCCTTTAGTGCAGTTTTTGAGAAGCAAATTAAAATTCAGCAATTCATTGGCGGCAACCACAACAATTATTCTTTTTATATTATTAATGGTTGGTTTCATTCTTTTGTTTGTCCCTCTAATTATTTCCCAAGCCAATAATTTATCCTTATTAGATACAAATCATTTGCAATCACAATTCATAGAGACAGAAAAAAGTATCGAAAACTATTTCAATATCGAGCATGTTGATTTAAACCAAATGCTGAATGATCCAAAAATCACATCGGCGTTGGATTTTAATTATTTTACAAGCTTTATAAATTCAATTATGAGTTTTATGGCCGATATGGGAATGGGATTAGTTTCTGTTTTCTTTATTACTTTTTTCTTCATTAAAGATCAAGAAGCTTTTAAAATTCAAGCTCGAAGAATTCTTCCCGATACAAACGAAGACAAGATCTTGAATTCAATTACAAAAATAAATCACTTGTTGACACGCTATTTTATTGGTTTGCTTTTGCAATTAACAGTTGTCTTTTTCCTATACCTTATCGTATTGATTATCTTCGGGAATAAAAATGCTTTTGTAATTGCATTTTTATGTGCCATTTTAAACGTAATTCCATACATCGGACCAATTATTGGAACTATTCTCGCAGCTATTTTAACTATGATAAGCTTGATTGGAAAAGATTTTCAGTCAGAAATCTTGCCCACCACTATTTACGTCGTAATTGGTTTCTTGCTGGTTCAAGCCATTGATAATAACATCAGCCAACCTATAATTTCGTCAAAAAGCGTAAATTCGCATCCTCTGGAAATATTCCTGATTACTTTAATCAGTGGAATTACTTTTGGAATTGTCGGAATGATTATCGCAATTCCGGTTTATACGATGCTGAAAGTGATTTTAAAAGAGTTTTTTCCAGACAACAAAATCGTCTCCGTATTAACTGAAAGAATTTAGCTTTGAACACAATTATTTTGCACCAAAACATTCAAGATTTTATATCCAAAAATGTTGGTGCTCCGATTTCAAAACTGGCACTTCAAAAGAATCCTTTTCCTGAAGTAGACTGGATTTTGATTTTAAACCAAATTGAAGCCAAAACAAAAGCTAAAGACAAACTGCCTACTTGGTTTAAAACTGAAAACATTATTTATCCGAGCAAGGTTTCTGTTGAACAAACTTCTTCTGAAAAAACAGCGGCATACAAAGCTTCTTTAATTTCAGGAAAAACTTTAATTGACTTGACTGGCGGTTTTGGAGTTGACGATTATTATTTCTCACAAAAATTTGAATCTGTAACGCATTGTGAAATCAATGCCGATTTATCTGAAATTGTAAAACATAATTTGCAGCAATTAGGGGTCAAAAACTGTTTTTACTACGCCGATGATTCAGCTAATATTTTAAAAGAATCAGACCAAAAATGGGATTGGATTTACATTGACCCTTCTCGAAGAAATGATGCAAAAGGCAAGGTTTTTATGCTAAAAGACTGTTTGCCGAATGTGCCAGATTCTTTGGATTTTTATTTCGAAAAAAGTGATTCTATTTTAATAAAAACAGCTCCACTTTTGGATATTTCTGCAGGTTTATCTGAATTGAAATTTGTAAAAAACATTCACATCATTGCGCTTGAAAACGAAGTGAAAGAATTGCTTTTTGAAATTCACAATAACTATGCAGGAGCAATTACAATTAAAACGGCTAATATCTTAAAAGAAAAAACAGAAATTTTTGAATTTGTTTTAGGTGATGAAACGGAATTTCCTTCTTATGAATTGCCACAAAAATATGTGTATGAACCGAATTCGGCGATTATGAAATCTGGCGGATTTGACGAAGTGAGTTCTTTCTTCAAAATAGACAAACTTCATAAACATTCTCATTTGTATACTTCAGAAGATTTGATTGATTTTCCGGGCAGAACTTTCAAGATCGAAAAAGTGATTCCGTACAGCAAAAATGAGATGAAAACGGAACTTTCAAATCAGCAGGCAAACATCACTACTCGAAATTTTCCTGATACAGTAGAAAACATCCGAAAAAAATGGAAAATAAAAAATGGAGGCAATTTGTATTGTTTTTTTACAACTGATGTAAAAGATAACAAAATAGTTTTAATTTGCACCAAAATAATCTAAACAATGAAACACCTAATTACACTAACTCTTTTTTTATTAACCTTTACTGCATTTGCCCAAAAACCATGTGAATACAGTGTAAATGTAAATGACTCCATTGGGTCTTACAAAGTAACAAACGAATACTTGATCAGTGAAAAAAACTTTGGAGGAAGCTCTAGTTATGTTTTCTTTTCATTGGCGCAAACTGATGGGCTTCCGACACTTAACTTGCAACTAATTCAAAAAAGCAAAGACTTTATAAAAGCAAATTGTTTTGATAAAAATTCACGTGTTTTTTTACAACTTCAAAATGGAAAAGTAGTTACATTAATGCACATTAATCAAGAAAACTGCGGTACTTTAATTCACGATAGTGGTTTTGACAATCGTGTGAATACCGGAATTTTCATGTTTGTGAAAGACAATTACGAAGAGCTTAAAAAATCGCCAGTAACAATGATGCGAATCAAATATTTGACTGATACCGAAGATTATATCGTAAAAAGTGAAATAACATCTGAAATGAATCAAAAAGTGTACAATCCTGATACTTATTTTATTCAGAACATTCGATGCGTTGAATAATTACTCGCATTTCCAGTTTTGATCTGATACTTTATCATTCAAACCTGTTTTTAGATTATAATGCCACCATTCTGAATCAAATGAATTGAAACCGTTTTTGATCATTATTTTTTTCAAAAACTTTCTATTTGCTTTCACTTCTTTTGAAAGTTCAGTGTAATTATGGCTGGCTTCGATTCCGAAAAAATCAAAAGGAGTTCCCATATCAACTTCTTTTCCATTGGCATCAACTAGTGAAATATCAACGGCTCCTCCTCTATTGTGGATGGAGCCTTTTTTTGGGTCAGCCACATATTTTGGGTTCGAAACAATGGCCCACATTCTTTTTTGGATCGATAATGGCCTGTAACAATCATAAAGTTTGATTTTGAAGCCTTTCTTTTTAAAATCATTATTTGCTGCAATTAGCGCTTTGACCGTTTTTATTCTCAAAACACATTCGGCACAATCATAAACTTTTGCTTTTAGAAAATTATCTTCTGTCGCGTATTTCATATCATACACAAAATCTTTATTGAAATCCTTCAAATTGACAAAAGTAGTATCGGGAATTTCTTGTTTTGCAGGACTTTCATAAACTTCATTTTGGGCATTTGAAGAAATATTCCAAAAAAGAAAACCAGCAAAAAACAAGATTTTTACAAATTGCGACATAGCGTTTGAGATTTAAAAAAATGAAATTAAACAATATTTCAAAACTTTCAAATGAGAAATCGCTTTCTTTTTTAAATAAAAAATTGAGGTTTTTTCATTAAATTAGCTAAACAAGACTTTACAAATCAATTAGTTAATTCAAAAGAGATATACTATGAGCAAAAAAAATGAATATTTTTTTATAGTTGCATTGAGTTGTTTTGCAATTGTATCCTGTAAAAAAGAAAATATAAAAAGCGTCCCCACTACTGACTCCACTTCAATAAGAACCGAAGCATTAAAAACAGACAGTACAGTTTTGAATCCAGCTGATTCGCTGTATGCTTTAGTAGATAAAAGTGTAATTGGAACTCAATTCCTAACAAAAAGCGCACTTGCTCCAAGATTAAAAACCTTATTAGGAACCGATTATGATAAAATGGTAAAAAACTGGAATACAGAGACTCCTTTTGAAAAACAAGAAAACATTGTACATGCTTGGGGATGCAAACAGCATGACTGTAATTCCTATTCTTATGACATTTTTATTGATGTAAAAAACAACAAGATCAATGTCTACAAATTTGCAAAATCAAAAATGACGATTTTTAAAGAAGATAATTTCGATATCGAAATCAAAGATGCTTTTTTGAAAGATCTAAACACAAAGAAAAGCAATGCGAATGTTAAAGAAGAATGATTTAGTATTTCAGTCGCAGTTTTCAGTTTACGAACATTTTTTGTTCCGACCGAAAACTGCGACTGAATGCTAAATATTATATTTCTCCGGTCATCAGAATATTCTCTTGAATCCCTTTATCTTTCAACATTCTGAAATGAGAGCGTATCGCATGATAAAATGGATATGATGTATACGGAAGATCGTATTCTTCTGCATAACGCATAATAATTGGTGTGATATAAGGATAATACGTATGCGCAACACCAGGAAACAAATGATGTGCAACGTGATGTGTAAAGCCTCCATATAAAAAGTTCGCCAATTTGCTATTTGTACTGAAATCCTTAGTTACAATCATTTGGTGCGCAGCCCAAGTTGCAGAAAGATTTCCGTTTTCATCCGTTTGCGGGAAATGTGCATCTTCATCAACATGAGTAGATACAAGCGCTACAACTCCAAGAACACTTCCGCATAAATGCATTGCGATCCATCCCCAAAAAACAATATACCAAGGTTGATCCAAAAGAAACATCGGGATAAAAAGTATGTAAATCATATTAATGATTTTGGCTGCAAACAACCTATAAACTTCTCGCGTTGGGATTTTCTCGACAACTTTTTTTACATAATTATTTTTTGTTCCAAAGAAATCCTTAAAATCACGAATATAAATCCAATTCAAACTATAAAGCGGATAAATAAACCACATATAAATATGTTGGTATTTATGATAATTAAATAGCGGACTACTTGGAAAAATCCTAATGATATCGCTTTGTTTGATATCAATATCCCAATCTTGGACATTTGGATAAGCGTGATGAAGATTAATGTGGCGGCGTGACCAAAGCCAATGATTGCTACCAAAAAGCTCCAAAACATACATAAAATACTCATTGTATTTTTGCTTTTTAAACAGCGCTCCGTGCGCAGCATCATGAAACGCATTTATAAAAAGTACGATCATGGTAAAACCGCACAAAATATAAAAGAGAAATAATAACGGAGTACTGTTTCCGAACAGCAAAATACAGGCATAAAATAAAAAAAAGAGAAATACAAGTCCGATAGACTTGATAATGTTAAGCGTATACAATGATGAATTTTGCAAAACAGTTTCGTTTACTTCAGTACGTAACTTTTTAAAAAAATCATCATTACCCGCTTTGACGTAAACTGGGCGTTTTAATTTTTCCATAGGATTTGATTTTGCTGAATTTGTCATACCAAATTTAATAAAAAAAAGTTAAAAGACGCTAAAACAAAGCTTTACAATTCAAAAAAAGTAAGAAAAATCAATTTCTGAAAAAAGGATAAAAAAAGTCCGAATTGTTCGCAAAAAGCACAACAAAAACACATCATTTTTTTTATTCCTGCATTTAAATTCTTAGCAGAAATAAGCCGCAACTTAAAGTTCTTGATTTTTTTAAAGAATTTTAAAAAGCACGTCAAATTTTCACTTTTTCGTATTTTGCTTAAAAGTTATTTGAAAACAATCCATTTTGATAAAAAAAACAACCATGCTAAAATTAAAATGCACTTTGATAGTTTTGTTTCTTTCTTTTTCAGCTTACTGCAAAACTATTATTCATGTAAATCAAGTTGGCTTTGATCCCAAAAGCCCAAAAATTGCTATTATCGAATATTACAAAAATCTTTTAAATTCAACTTTTGATGTTGTAGATGCCGAATCCGGAAAAACAGTTTTTACTTCAAAAATTGGAAAAGCAGAAAGTGTTGACGATTGGAAACTCAGCAAATTTTATTACAAAGCCGATTTTTCATCTTTTCAAAAACCCGGTAATTATAAAATCACTTTCAAAATTGCAGATCAAATTTACACCTCAGCACGTTTTGAAATTGAAGAAAATATATTAGCAAAGAAAACTATTTCTGCTATTGTACATTATTACAATAAACAAAGAGCAAACACGCCAGAAGAACTCGAAGCAGACAAAAATATGTTGCTATTTGGAAGCACAAAAAAAGTGGATGTTCATGGAGGATGGTGCGACGCATCAGGAGATGTAAGCAAATATTTTTCGCATTTGGCCTACGCCAATTTTGTATCGCCACAACAAACGCCATTAGTAACATGGTCGCTTATCAATACATCTGAGACCATTCCAAAAAAACTACAACAATGGAAAATTAAAGATTCACTAGATAATGAAGCGATTTGGGGAGCTGATTATATGATGCGTTGTCTTTCTGACAAAGATTATTTTTATATGATTGTTTTCAGCTATTTCGATAAAAATCCTTCCGCTAGACGAATTGTGGGATTAAAAGCTAATAGTGTTACTACAGATGAATATCAGTCGGCTTTTCGCGAAGGCGCAGGAATGGCAATTGCTTCTCTTGCCAGAATTTCACAATGGAAAAAAAGTGGTGATTTTAGCTCAAAACAATATTTAGAAGGTGCAAAAAGAGCTTACAAACATCTTTTATTAAACAACACAAAATATGATGATGACGGAAAAGAAAACATCATAGATGACTATTGTGCTTTAATGGCTGCAACAGAACTTTGGATTGCAACAAATGAAAATTTCTATCGAGATGAAGCCAGAAAATGGGCACACAATCTTGAAAACCGAATGACAGATAAAGGTTGGTTTAGAAGCAACGACGGAAATCGTCCTTTTTGGCACGCAGCAGATGCTGGTTTACCTGTTGTGGCCTTGACACGTTATTTGAAAAAAGAAAAGGACAAAAAAGAAAGATTAGAAGCAACAACTGTGATCAAAAAAGCATTGGATTATAATTTGTCAGTTACAAATAATACCAACAATCCTTTTGGCTATGCAAGACAGAGTTTTCTATTTAACGGACAAGTAAAAGACGGATTTTTTATTCCGCACGAAAATGAAACTGGCTGGTGGTGGCAAGGCGAAAACGCGCGTTTAGCCTCACTTGCAACTGCCGCAATCGAGGGCGCGAAAGTTACCTCTCTTCAAAAAAATGACAGCACAAAAAAATCACTCGATATTTTCGCTTCACAGCAATTATCTTGGATTTTGGGATGCAACCCTTATTCTGTTTGCTTTTTGTATCAATTTGGAGAAACAAATGTTCCTTACATGCATTCTAATTATGGCCATGGATCTGAAAAAGGGGGAATTTCAAACGGAATTACCGCAAAAGAAGGCAATGCCGATGGATCTGGAATTGATTTTAATATGGATGTTGACGGAAATGACGAATGGCGCTGGACAGAACAATGGATTCCGCATTCAGCATGGTTTTTACAAGCTATAACGGCTATGGTCGAAAATTAAAAAACAGAAACTTAAATGAAAAATTCAATTATAATTGTCGCTTTACTTCTTGCAACCTTTTTATTTCAGACCAATTGCAATGCTCAAAAATCAAAAAAGACAAGATTTAAGGCTTTAGTTTTATATGAAAATGGCGGACATCATTTAGCGTTCACAAAAGCGGCAAAACCTTGGCTGAACAAACTCGCAATTGACAGCAGTTTTACAATTGATTATATTGAAAACACCAAAACAATTAATGAAAAGCTTTTAAAAGAATACCAAGTCTTTATACAGCTTGATTACCCGCCTTACACTTGGAGCGACGAATCGATGCAGGCTTTTCAGAAATACATGAACAGCGGGAAAGGCGGATGGGTAGGTTTGCATCATGCGACCTTGCTTGGAGAATTTGACGGATATCCAATATGGAAATGGTTTTCTGATTTTATGGGCGGAATCAAATTTGTCAATTACATTCCGGATTTTGCGAATGGCAAAGTAACTATTGAAGACAAATCACATCCGGTAACAAAAGGAATTCCATCTGATTTTTGGATAAAAAAAGAGGAATGGTACACTTATGACAAAAGCCCACGGCCGAATGTTCATGTTTTGGCTTCAGTTGACGAATCGACTTATGAGCCCGATTCACAAATAAAAATGGGCGATCATCCTGTGGTTTGGACAAATGATCATTTCAAATCAAGAAATGTTTACATTTTTATGGGACATTCTCCAGAATTATTTGAAAATGAAGCTTACACTACATTACTCAAAAATGCTATTTTTTGGGCTGTTGCCAAAAAATAAAAAACGGCCGATCAATTTGATCGGCCGTTTTTTTGAATTAATAATTAATATCTTTTATTACTTAACAAGTTCAATATCTGACAATTTCCACGTTTTGTCAAACCAAGGCTGTAACGGGCCATACAATCTAAAAATGGTAAACCAGCTTTTCCCAGGAATCGTCTGAATCCAGTTTTTAGAGTTTTGTGGTTTTGAAGGGCCTAAATAAATATCTACAGTTCCATCGGCATTTTTCTCAATATTGGTTTGACTGGACAAACTTGGAAATTGCTGATCCGTCTGAAGCATAGAACGCGTTTGTGGATCGTATAAAACAATAGACCAAAAATCTTTTACAGGAACATTTGCCGGAACATGAAATCGATATGTTTTTCCTCCATCAAACGGAGTTCCTTTTGAATCAAAATTTGTAGAAGCATATTGCGAACCTATTCCTGCCATAGCAACTGCCATTGCAGGCGTATTTACAGTCGCTGCATAGTAGAAAAAAGTTCTCGCATCAAAATTTCTTCCTCCGCCTTTTATCATCCATTCATAACTTCCTCCTATAAAAGGTGTATTCCAATGACGATCAGGATAAATAATACTTCCTTCTAAACGGGAACGAAAATCAATTGAACGCGCTGTCGCATTACCTACGGCAACAGCATCAACTAATATTTTTTTCATTCTTTCATCAGGAGCAAATGGTTTACCTTTTTTAAGTCCAATGGCGTTGAACAATCCCATCATATCTGGACCATATGAATCTATAGGCTCTTCTTGAACAATCTGATTTACTTCTTCAAAAAAAGTATAATCATTAGAATGTATCGTATGCATTTCGTGTCCTGAAACCTCTTTGAACTTTGCTGGATGTGGTTTTCCTGCTTCCGCTAATGGGTAAATCCTCATAATACTTTTAATGCTTTCTACAGCCGCTTTGGTAGAACCATCTTTCATAAATCCTCGTCCTATTACGAGATTTCCATAAGTAGGCGATTTATAAGCATAATATCCTTTCGGAATGTCGCCTTTATAATCGGGAGGCAGAATAAGATATTTTCCTCCTTTTCCTTTATCTGGCCCCGCATTTCCTAAGTCAATAACGTATCGAAACCAAAAGTCATTTACAACCCCCAAAACATTCGGCGGACTTTCAACAACGATTGGTCCATTTTTAAGATCAATCCATGATAAATAATAAATGCTTTCGGTATTTGCTGTCAAAAACAATGATTTCGAATCCATTAAATTCTGAAATAAAGCTATGGTGCCATCAACAGCGCCTTCATCTCTGCATCCTTGTCTTAACGCCACCATTGAAGCCCCAGGAATACCATTTAAGAAAACCTCAATTCCTCTGCTAAAATCAATTTGATCGTACACTTTTTTCGTTGTTTCTTCTGTTGGAATTCCGTCAAAAAAAGTAAGTTCACCTATTCTTGTATTTACAGAATTTGGAGTAATTATACTCTTCGGAATTTCTGTAGTCATTTTATATTTCTGCTGTGCTGCGCCAATAAAAATTACGCATACTGAGAAAACTATACTTAATTTTATTTTTTTGCTTTTCATAAATCCGTGGTGTTAACTAAACTGTTTTTTCAAAATCAATTTACTTCTTCAAAATCTCCCGGTTTCCATGATCCGTTAAATGCGGCAGCTTCTGGACCGTAAATTCGGATGTAAGCAAACCATCCCTTTCCCGGAATCGTTTCAATCCATTGTCCTTCTTTTCCAGCAGGAGCTTTTGGTCCAAAGTATAAATCGACTTCTTTGCCGCTAATTTTATCTTTTAATTCAAATAATGAACGAAGAGCTGCTTTGTTTTGACCTGTAACTACTTGACTTCTTGTCTCGGCATCATAAATTGTAACTGACCAAAACAATTTAGCTGGAACTGGAGTTGGAATAGTTAACTTATAGGTTTTCGCACCATCAACATATTTTCCAGAATTATCTTTAAGACCTAACCAATAAAGTGAACCCGAACCTTCTTTACGTCTAAACATTGCCGGAGAAGCACCAATTGCTTGATAAAACCACGTTTCTCGAGCATCGATATCAACATAATTTTGGGTATCAAAATCTCCATTTTCAGAACGAAGTCCAACCCATTCCCATTGACGATCTTTCCATACTACACGATCCGCTCTTCTATCCGCGAAAGATTGGACACGCATTTGCGCGTTCGCTATTTTTGCTGCTTTTTCAAGTATTGCTTTTAAACGAGCATCTGGATTAAAAGGTTTTCCTTTTACAATACCCAAAACCGCAAGCTCACCATAATAATCGCGATATCCGTCGTAAGAAGGCTCGCTATCAATAACTTGTTTTAAAATCTCCCAATATTTAAACTTTGTTTCATATTCTAAAGGAGTTGTATTTTGCGGTTTTCCCGATAATTCAAGCCAAGTTGGATCTTTCCAGTCAGCAGGTTTATTGAGTGGATAAACTTTAACTGTTTTAAGACGTTCAAGAGCCGCTTTAACATCGCCCGCAACAGGAAGCGAACGCACTCCAACAGTTAAATTATTAGACGAAGAATGCCATACATTATAGCCTACAGGAACAGTTCCTTTATACCCAAAAGGAAGAATCAAATGTTTCCCTCCTTTTCCCGCATCAGGTCCCGGAATTCCCATATCTGCTACCCAACGTTGATTAACATCCATAGCCACTACAATCAGAGGACCAGCTGGAACATCAACAACCATAGGCCCTTTAGATAAATCTAATATAACCGGAGCATAAGGCGTATCTGAATTAAGTGTATATCCTGTTTGTCCCGGTTTTGTATCTAATGTTCCAAATACAGAATTAGCTTTAACTCCTATTTCAAGATTTCCTAAACCAATCGCAGCTCCTGAAACCGTTGGATAGAAAAATTTATAGGTTTGAATGGCACGATTTAAGTCGGCGTCATCGTATGCTTTTTGTATCGTTGCTTCTGTCGGATAACCTCCAACAAACTCATAATCATCTGTTTTTGAAGAAATCGAAGATGTATTTTCAGTCGTTGCATCGCTTTCTTTTTTGCATGCCGTAAATACCAACAACACACAGAGATTCAGAAATACCTTTTTCATAGTATCAAACTTTAGGGTTAATATTTGTTTATTTTTCCCAAAGTTATCTTACTAAGCTATTTTTCTGACAAAAGACAATATCAATTATGTTTCAGATTACAATCTGCAACCATTTTTTTAGAAATGAACGGAGAATTTGGAAGGTTTAGATGAATACTCGAAAAAACACACCAATAAAAAATTTAAAATAAAAAGCTGAATCCCTTGTTCGATTTTGAGGAGAAACCATCTTCAAACTTTTTAATTTCATTTAAAAGATATGTTTCGTATTGACTTCTCATGAAATCCCTGAAAATTTGAATATTATCTTCTTTTCTTGTATCAATTAATGCTTGAATATATTCTTGCTTATCTTCACTATTTACAATTGCCAATGGAAGATCATAAAATGCTTGAATATAATTCATAAACAATCGCGAAGTTCTTCCATTACCATCATAAAAAGGATGGATGCTTACAAGGTTAAAATGTGCATCGAATGACAAATATAACTTTTCATCAACTGTCAAGTTATTATTCATTTTATCATTTGTTAATTTCACCAATTCATTTGTTAATCTTTCTACCTTATCATAATTTGGGAAGTAAGAAACTCCAGCCGTAACGTTGCCTTTTCTAAACATTCCTTTACTAGCATCAACTTCGCCCAAGATAGTACTATAAATTCCTCCTGTACTTTTCATAACATGAGCGTTAATCTCTTTTATTAACTCAGCTGTAATTGGCGCTTTGTTTCTTGCTTTATCAATAATAAAATGGAGTGCTTTAAAATGATCTGTAACCATCAAAGTATCGTTTACAGGCTTTCCTTTTGGAGTTAAACCGTCATCTAACAAAATTTGAGTTTCTAATTCTGTCAAAGTTGACCCTTCGATTTTTGTTGAATGGTGGCTTATCGAAATCAAATTGAATTTCTCATAATGCAATACATCAGTAATTCCTAAACTTTTATATTTTGATATAAGGGATTCCATTGATTCGTGGTATTAGAAAAGTTGAACATAAAAATACAATTCTAAAATCAATTAGCTAAATAACTTATCAAAAATCATTACTAAAATTGAACAAAGATTGCACAAAACAAAAAAGCCACTCAATTTGAGTGGCTTTTCGTGAACGCAGAAGGATTCGAACCTTCGACCGCCTGCTTAGAAGGCAGGTGCTCTATCCAGCTGAGCTATGCGTCCATTTCTTTTTAAACTTATGGCAAAGTTTTGTCGGGGTGGCAGGATTCGAACCTGCGGCCTCCTGCTCCCAAAGCAGGCGCGATAACCGGGCTACGCTACACCCCGAAGGCAAAATTAAGCGGAGAGACAGGGACTCGAACCCTGGCGACGGTTACCCGTCGACAGATTAGCAATCTGCTCCATTACCGCTCTGGCACCTCTCCTTGCTCAAGGAATTGCTTCCCGTTTTGCGGTTGCAAATGTAGAACAACATTCCATATCTCACAAGCTTTTTTTCGCTTTTTTTTATTTTTTTTCAATCTTTTTTTTAAAACACTTCACAATCAAATAAATAGAATTAACAAAAAATTGACCTTAAATTTAAATTCGGCCCTATTCAATACAAAATTTGAAATTATTCAAATAAAGAGTAAATTTGCTTTATTAACTATTATACACAGAAAATGAACAAAAGAGTTGTTATCGTTTCTGCCGTTAGAACACCTATCGGAAGTTTCATGGGAGGGTTATCTACCGTACCTGCACCAAAATTAGGCGCTGCCGCTATTAAAGGCGCCCTTCAAAAAATTAACCTTGACCCAAAATTAGTTGATGAAGTTTTTATGGGGAATGTAATTCAGGCAGGCGTTGGACAAGCTCCAGCACGTCAAGCAGCGCTTTTTGCTGGTTTGTCTGAAGAAGTTGCTGCAACGACAGTAAACAAAGTATGTGCATCTGGAATGAAAGCCGTAATGTTTGCTGCACAAGCAATTGCCTGTGGAGACGCTGAAATTGTTGTAGCGGGCGGAATGGAAAGCATGAGCTTGATTCCTCACTATGTACAAATGCGTGCCGGAAACAAATTTGGCCCTGCAACTATGTTGGACGGAATGCAAAAAGATGGTTTGACAGATGCTTACGATAACAACGCAATGGGAGTTTGCGCTGATTTATGTGCAACTGAATACAACATCAGTCGAGAAGAACAAGACGCATTTGCAATTCAATCTTATGAAAGAAGCGCAAAAGCTTGGGATGCTGGAAAATTCGATAATGAAGTTGTTCCTGTTGAAGTACCTCAAAGACGTGGCGAACCGATTATCTTTTCAAAAGACGAAGAATACACTAATGTTAAATTAGATAAAATCCCTTCTCTTAGCCCAGTTTTCACTAAAGACGGAACTGTAACCGCTGCAAACGCTTCAACAATTAATGACGGAGCTGCCGCTTTAGTTTTAATGTCTGAAGAAAAAGCAAACGCTTTAGGATTAAAACCTCTAGCTTACATAAAAGGCTATGCAGATGCTGCTCAAGAACCAAAATGGTTTACAACAAGTCCAGCAAAAGCATTACCGAAAGCTTTAAACAAAGCAGGAATTTCAATTTCAGATGTTGATTTCTTCGAATTTAACGAAGCTTTCTCTGTAGTTGGATTAGCCAATGCAAAAATATTAAACCTTGATAACGAAAAAGTAAACGTAAACGGTGGTGCTGTTTCTTTAGGACATCCTCTTGGAGCTTCAGGAGCACGTATCATTGTAACTTTGCTTAATGTTTTAGAACAAAACAATGCAAAAACCGGAGCGGCTGCAATTTGCAACGGCGGTGGTGGTGCATCAGCAATTGTTATCGAAAGAGCTTAAAACAATATCACAAAAAATCAGGAGTTATTTACGGCTCCTGATTTTTCAACTTATAAATTTCCTTAAATGTTTGGAATTTGCAATCTAGCCATAGTACCCGTTCGAGCTGAAGCTAGCGACAGGAGTGAAATCGTCACACAACTTTTATTTGGCGAACATATCGAAATTTTAGAACGCTATAATCAGTGGGCTAAAATACGAATTCAGTATGACGATTATGTTGGCTGGGTAGATTCAAAACAATATCAGGAAATCACCAAAGAGCAATTCAATCAGTTGAGCAAAGAGGCGATCATCTTAAATGCCGACTTAATTGATTACATAACAGCTCCAAATAATTTACTGCTTCCCATTCCGCTTGGAGCTTCTTTGTCTTTTTTAAATAACAGCGAAATCAATACATCAAATTTTGATTTTGAAGGAACAAAAACCAGCGGTATCAAACCTAAAAGCGCTCTAATAAATACGGCTTTCATGTATTTAAACGCGCCTTACTTATGGGGTGGAAAAACACCTTTTGGCATTGATTGTTCGGGCTTTACGCAAATGGTTTACAAACTAAATGGCTACAAAATTCACCGTGATGCTTCACAACAAGCGCTTGAAGGCGAGCCTTTGAGTTTTATTGAAGAAAGTGAAGTTGGAGATTTGGCCTTTTTTGATAATGACGAAGGAAATATCATTCACGTTGGAATCATAATGGAAAACAATTACATCATTCACGCAAGTGGAAAAGTTCGTATTGACCGTTTAGATCACACCGGAATTTACAATCCTGAAACAAACAAACATACGCACAAACTTCGTGTGATTAAGAAGATTATCTAAAATGGCTTTTTTTCTCTCGCAGATCGGGCAGATTTATATAAAAAATCCATTTTAAACGGCTTAAATCACTAAAATCTGCGTGAAATAAAATCCAGTTTAAATCCGCATCATCCTTGTGACATCAATCAAGCACTCAATCGAATTGTCTTTCTAAACTCAGACGGACTATTCCCTTTTTGTTTTTTGAAGAACTTATTAAAGTGGCTTTCATCTGTGAAACCAAACTCATACGCAATTTCATTTATACGCTTATCGCTGAATTGCAAACGATGTTCAATCAGTTTCGTTTTGTAATTGCTGATATATTGCTGCATCGTTTCACTCGCATGTTTCTTAAAATAACGCCCTAAATACGTATTCGAAATTCCGAAATAATCACTTATGTATTCCGCTTTAATCTTTTCTGGATAATAAATATTGTTCTGAATATATTGCAGAATATCCATCGCTTTAGCTTCACAACCCATATTTACCTGTTCCGGAAGATATTTAGCAATATTTCTAGCCACAATAATAATCAGCGTATTTACCAATTGCTGAATCAATTCCTTGTTATAAATATCTTTGTCAACATATTCGCGAATAATAGCTTCCACCATCACTTTCACCAGACATTTATCGGCATCATTTTTTAAAATACAACCCGGTTGATGATTTGCATTCTGTAGAATATATTCCAATCGCTGAATATTTTCATTCTGCAGACTCGAATTTTTCAAATAAATATCATTAAATCTCAAAAAGAAAAACTTCGTTTTGGTTTCGATCGTAAAATTATGACAATCCTCAGGAGTCAATAAAAACATATGTCCTGCATCGTATTCAAAAATATTTTTATTGATGCATTGTCTTCCAGTTCCTCCTAAAATATAAACCAATTCGAAAAAATTATGACGATCTCCAACATCTGGGTATTCATTTAGCGTCTCAAAAGAAACTGTAAAAGGCTCATATAAATTTTCTTTTTTCATAATTCCATTTATTTGAAGATGCAAATTTACATAAAAAACACAAATATATACCAAATTAGAATCGTAAAAACGGTATAATTTTGCCTCATCAATTTTAAACGAAAAAAATCATTATCATGGAATATAGAAAATTAGGCAACTCAGAATTGGAATTATCAACCATCACTTACGGTGCTTTTGCCATTGGCGGAACCATGTGGGGCGGAACAGAAAAGAAAGATTCAATCGACTCGATTCACGCTTCAATCGACCACGGCGTAACTACAATTGACACTGCTCCTTTTTACGGATTTGGCTTAAGCGAGGAAATGATTGGAGAAGCTATTAAAAGTCAAGATCGTTCTAAAGTTCAATTACTTACAAAGTTTGGTTTAGTTTGGGACGGAAGCAACAACGGAAAAGGCGATTTCTTTTTCGACGCTGACGATAACGGCAAAAAAGTGCCGATTTACAAATATTCATCAAAAGCAAACGTCATTAAAGAAGTTGAAGAAAGCTTAAAACGTCTTCAAACTGATTATATCGATTTACTGCAAATTCACTGGCCAGATTCGACAACACCAATTTCTGAAACAATGGAAGCTGCAGAAAGTTTAATTCAGCAAGGAAAAATCAGAGCTTTCGGAGTAAGCAATTACAATGTTGCACAAATTCAGGAAGCGCAAAAAACAATTCAAGTAGCTTCAAACCAAGTGGCATACAGCATGTTAAATCGTTCAATCGAAACCGATTTAATTCCGTTTACAGTTGCAGAAAACATCGGAATTATTGCTTACAGCCCGATGGAAAGAGGTTTATTGACCGGGAAATATTTCACAGACAGCAAATTAAAGGAAAATGACCACAGAAATGGTTATTTCGGAAAATTCGATTTGCAACAAGTAAAAACCTTAATCGAAGAATTGAGTTCATTAGCACATTCAAAACACATTTCGATTTCGCAATTGGTTTTACGCTGGACTTCTTTACAAAAAGGAATTGCAATAGTTTTAGCGGGAGCAAGAAACGCAGAACAAGCCATTTCAAATGCCAAAACAATGGATTTCGATTTATCGGCTTCTGAATTGGAGTTTATCAATCAGGCAATTGCTAAAATAAAATAATATAATATTTAAACACATAGAAACATAGATTCGCCTTGTCTACAAAAGCGTTTCACTTGCATAATCACGCATAGCCCACACGATATTGTCATTCCGAGGGACGAGGAATCTTCGTAAGTGGCTCCGTACTGAATGTCGCCAATCTTTGTAGAGTTACTCGTGAAGATTCCTCGTCCCTCGGAATGACAAAATTGTGGAAACTATCTGTTAGAAACTAATTTCTTTCTTACTCCCTTTCCCATAAGGAAAAATCTATGTTCTATGCATTAAAAACAAATCTCAATAATTAAAAATGAAAAAGATATTTATAATTAATGGCGGACAAAAATTCGCACATTCAGGAGGAAAATTCAATAAAACCGTTCAGGATTGGACCGTTGAATTTCTTTCTAAAAACAACAATTACGAAATCAAAACAACTCACGTAGAAGACGAAATCGATCTTCAAAAAGAAGTAGAAAAATTCGTTTGGGCAGATTTAATTATCTATCATACACCTGTTTGGTGGTTTCAATTGCCAAACCTTTTCAAGAAATATATCGATGATGTTTTCACACAAGGACACAACAACGGAATCTACAAAAGCGACGGAAGAAGTCGCGTAAATCCAGACATCAATTACGGAACTGGGGGACTTTTACACGGCCGTAAATATATGCTAACTACAAGCTGGAATGCCCCTGCAACGGCTTTTACACTTCCAGGTGAATTTTTCGAAGAAACTTCTGTTGATGATGGGCCAATGTTTGGTTTCCACAAAATGAATAAATTCACAGGAATGGAAAAAGTAAACGGATTTCATTTTCATGATGTTGAAAAAGGTGCAACACCAGAAAATATTATTACCTTTAAAGAACAGTATACCAAACATTTAGAAGAAACCTTTAAAACTTTATAATTATGATCTCCATTACCGCAATCATTAAAAGTAAAAAAGAAAATCTTATAGAAGTTCAAAATATGATCACACATTTGGTTTCCGAAACGAGAAAAGAAGAAGCCTGTATTCGTTATGATCTGCATACAACCGATAATGTTTTTATTATCTGGGAAGAATGGAAAGATCAAATTGGACTTGATTTACACAACAATCAGCCGTATTTAGTCGATTTTATTTCAAAAAGCGAGACTTTACTTTCTGCTCCTGTCCAGGTTTACAAAACAGCACAAATTTTATAATTAAACCAAATGAAAGCATTATTCACAAATACATACGAATCAGATTTTGTAACAACAGAAACTGAAAAACCAGCTCCTAAAAAAGGAGAAGTCCTAGTAAAAATTCATGCAAGTGGTGTTAACCCAATCGACAATAAAATCAGATTAGGGCTCTCGCCTTATGCTTCACCTATATTGCCTGCCATTTTAGGCACTGATCTTGCCGGAGTAATCGAAGAAATTGGCGAAGGCGTAACCGATTTTATAGTTGGAGATGAAGTTTACGGACTTGCCGGTGGCGTTCTCGGACTTCAAGGAACTTTAGCCGAATACACCGCAGTAGACGCTTCTTTATTAGCAAAAAAACCAAAAAACTTAAGCATGAAAGAAGCTGCAGGAGTCCCTTTAGTTTTACTGACTGCTTGGGAAGGCTTGATCGACCGCGCAAAAGTAAAAGAAGGTGATAAAGTTTTAGTGCACGCTGGTGCAGGTGGTGTTGGCCATATGGTAGTACAACTTGCAAAAATCTTTGGGGCAGAGGTTTACGCTACTGTCTCTTCTCAAAAAGCTGATATTGTAAAATCTTACGGCGCAACTCCTATTGATAAAAACGCAACGGTTGATGAATATGTAAATCAATACACAAACGGAAAAGGTTTTGATATTATTTACGATACTATTGGCGGTCAAGCATTTGATGATTCGCTAAAAGCAATTCACCATTACGGACAAATAAGCAGCTGTTATGCTTTTGGTACACATACATTAGCTCCAGGATCGCTTCGTAATGCAAGCATTCATGGCGTTTTCGTTTTACGTCCTATGATTAGTGGCGAAGGAAGGAAACATCATGGGGAAATCCTTAAACAAACCGCACAATTCATTGAAGAAGGAAAATTAAAACCATTGATTGATCCGAGAAATTTCACTTTAGAAAATGCAATTGACGCTCATAAAGCGGTCAGCGACGGATCATCAAATGGCAAAATTGTTATAGATATAACTTAATTATCGCAAATAATTATTCAGAAAAAAGCTAAATTGCCTCTCATTCAGAAACATAAAACTATGAGTCATTATCATCTTGCCGAAATTAATATTGCCAAAATGAAAGGAGTCGACATCAACGACCCAATAATGAAAGAATTTGTAGACAATATAGACGCTGTAAACACTTTAGCTGAAGAAAGCGAAGGTTTTGTTTGGAGATTAAAAGACGACACAAACGGTTATAACGCGACAAGTTTAAATCCATACAATGACGAACAAATCATTATAAATGTATCAGTCTGGGAAAATATCGAAACATTGGAACATTATATGTACAAAACTTTTCACAGCGAATTTTTAAGACGCCGAAAAGAATGGTTTCAGAAATTCGGAAAAGCGCATACTGCAATGTGGTGGATTCCAAAAGGAGAAATCCCAACAATGGAGGAAGCCGTTGAAAAATTAGATTACTTGCAGAAAAATGGTCCATCAGAATTAGTTTTTGATCTGAGAAACAAATTTCCGACGCCTAAATTCTCAAAGCAAGAAAATGAGTAGCCGTTGGTTTTAACCAACGGATAAAAATAAGCTCCAAAGGCTTTAGCCAAAATCAATGCAGATTTGGCTAAAGCCTTTTTGTATTCCAAGATTAAAACCGTTGGTTAAAACCAACGGCAATTCAATATTTTAAAAAACTTATTTAATTCCTCCAAAAGCTCCGAAACACATGTTTTTGTGTAAAATTTCAACTTTTGAAAAACCTACTTTTTTCATCAAATCCAATTGATAATTCGTAGATCTTGGCGTGTCTTCTTTTTCGATATAATCCAAAACTTTTTGACGATACTCCGCCCCTCCTATTCCTTCCAAATATTCGCCATAACGCTGCCAAGTGTATTCATTCAACAATTCTGTATCCTGTGTGATTAAATCAGAAATCATTAAACAACCACCTGGTTTTAATAATTTGAATAATTTAGTGAAAGTCGTTTCCCAATCGTTATCATCTCTTAAATGATGCAAAACTGCTCCAGCTAAAATAATATCAAAACTTCCTTCTTCTAAAGCTACTTCGCGAATATCGCCTTGCTTTATTTCGACTTTGCCATTTGTTACTGCAGAAACTCTTTCAAAAGCTCGATTCAACATCGGCAAACTCAAATCGACCAAAGTGCAGTTTAAATTCGGTACTTTAGACAACATCATTAAAGTGTAATTTCCTGCTCCACAGCCCACATCTAAAACGTTTTTAGCATTTGGGACAATTCGTTTTGAAGCTTCTGTTATTAATTCTAAAGAAATAGTAGCATCAATTGTAGCCACTTGTCCGGTTTCTAAATTTGAAAATCGTTCGACATCATTGTCGAATCGTTCTTTGATTTCTTCAATAGTTGATTTTTTCATGGTCTTTGTTTTTTTGATTTTTTAATCTCTCGCAGATTAAGCAGATTGAGCGAATCTTTTGCTATTATATGATCGGATATTATTATGATTAAGATGATATTTTATCTAAAATCAATAATCTGCTTTATCTGCCAAATCTGCGAGAGAAATATTTTGTTTTTTCAAAACTACTTCTTTCATAAATACTTTAAAAATACTATTTTTATCAATAAATAATACTTTAAAAGTATCATGGAATTACGTCACCTAAAATATTTTCTGGCAGTAGCCGAAGAACTGAACTTCACCAAAGCTTCAGAAAAACTATTTATTTCGCAACCACCGTTAAGCCGACAAATAGCTGAATTGGAAGAAGAACTTCAAGCAAAACTTTTCATTCGAAATAATAAAAAAGTAGAATTGACCGAAGCTGGAAAATATTTTAAAGAAGAAGTTATGGCCATTTTCCAAAATTTGGAAAGCATTTCTGTCAAAACAAAAAAGATTGCAGAGAATGTTTCGGGCGAATTTAGAATTGCTTATATCAGTTCGATTTATTCTGCTGTTATTTCCGATTTGATAAAACATTTAAAAGCACAATTTCCGTATGTCAATTTCAAACTTTTCGAAATTTCTACCACCAAACAAATCGATGCGTTAGAACAAGGAAAAATCGAAATGGGAATTATCAGATCGCCTATTCATTCACCAAAAATAAAATCGCATTTATGGTTTAAAGATGGATTTTCTTTGGTTTACAATAAAAACGCCTTTCAGATAAAATCAGAAAATGAGATTTTAGAACTGAAAGATGAAACGTTTGTTTTCTTCAATAAAGATTACGCACCACATTATCATGAAGTTTTATTAGAACTTTGTGCTTTTTATGGCTTTACGCCGAAAATTATTCATGAAGCGAACAATATTAATTCTATAGTTCAATTAGTCAAAAACGGGTTGGGAATTTCGATCGTACCGTCAAATATTGCGAAGAATAATCAGGATTTGGAGATTGGTTTTATTGAATTGAAAAAAGTCAATTTATATACAAATGTATCGTTGATTACTTCAAAAGATGATCATTCTGAAATCACACAATCTGCTGTTGATTTTTTATTGCCACAAAGGCGTTAAGACGCAAAGTTTTTTTTGCCACAGATTAAAAGATTTAAAGGATTTGTTTCACGCAGATTTTGCAGATTTTGGCAGATTTTACAGATTTTTATTTTAAATAATCTGCCTGATCTGCTTAAATCTAATAAAATCTGCGTAAAAAAAATCATTTTTAATCTCCTAATCTGTGGCCATAAAAAAAAATCGTTACAATTTAGTACAGAAATCCACATCAGAAAAACAGAACTTTTAAATACCTTAGCAAACTATAATAAAAATTAATACAAAATGGCTGAACAATCTTCAATTCAGTGTCCAAACTGCGGAACTCCTATCGATGTCAATGATGTTTTGAAACATCAATTGGAAGATAGCATCCGTAAAGAATTTCAACAAAAAGCAAACGTACAAAACCGTGAATTAGAGCTTAAAAACGAGCAATTGGAAAAAGCCAAATCCGAATTTGAAGCGAAGAAAAAACAGGAAAACGAACTTTTTGCTGAACGTTTGGAGCGCGAGAAAAAGACAGCTGAAAAAGAAATTTCAGAAAAATTAAAAGCAAAACTGGAAGAAGAAAATAAAGATCGTTTATTATTGATGGAAAAAGAACTCTCTGAAAAATCAGAAAAAATCAGGGAATTGAATAAAATGGAAGGTGAAATCGCAAAATTACAACGCGAAAAACTGGAAATGAAAGAAGCGATTCAAGCCGAAGCCGAAAAGCAATTAAATGCGCAATTGACTTTGGAACGCGAAAAAATCAGAAAACAGGAAGACGATAAAAACGAATTGAAATTCAAAGAACTTCAGAAACAGCTTGAAGAACAAAAAAAGCTGACTGAAGAAATGAAACGCAAACAAGAACAAGGTTCAATGCAACTACAAGGCGAAGTAATGGAATTAGCCATTGAAGAATGGCTAGCCAATAACTTCCCACTTGACAGTATTGACGAAATTAAAAAAGGTGCCAATGGTGCCGATTGTCTTCAAGTGGTAAACACGAGAGAACACCAAAATTGCGGTTCTATTTATTATGAAAGTAAAAGAACAAAAGCGTTTCAGCCTTCTTGGATAGAGAAATTCAAAAACGATATTAGAACCAAAAGGGCTAACATTGGAGTTTTGGTAACCGAAGTTATGCCCTCAGGAATGGACCGAATGGGAATGCGCGACGGAATCTGGATTTGTACATACGAAGAATTTAAAGGTTTAAGTGCCGTTTTGCGTCAGTCTTTAATTCAAATTAATCAAGCGGTTCAAGCGCAGGAAAATAAAGGCGATAAAATGTCGATGTTGTACGATTTCTTAACAAGCAACGAATTCCGTTTGCAGATTGAAGGAATTGTAGAAGGTTTCACTCAAATGCAAAGCGACTTGGATTCTGAGAAAAGAGCCATGCAGAGAATCTGGAAACAACGCGAAAAACAAATCGAAAAAGTAGTTCACAATACTTTAGGAATGTACGGTTCGATTCGTGGAATTGCTGGAAATGCGGTTCAAAGTGTAAAAGCTTTGGAATTGGATTTTATTGAAGGGGAAGAAGAATTGGAAAATGACGAACCTAAAGAATTGTTTGAATAACTATCTACATCAAGTTTGTCATTTCGACGAAGGAGACCCGAGCGATAGCGAACAGGCGAAGCAAATCTCCGTAAGTAGCTCCGTGCAGAATGTTGCCAATCTTTGTAGAGTTTCTTGCGGAGATTTCTCCTTCGTCGAAATGACAAAACTATTTGGAAAACTTGAAACTTTAAACTTTAAACCTGACCCGAGGCTAAAAGCCGAACGGATGAAGTAAACAAAATAAACAAAACCTTTAATCCACCTTCTTAAAAACAATCAATTTCCCCGAAGGATTCGACAAAGTCAATTGATTATTTCCAATAGAATAGGTTGTTGTACTTTGTAAAGCTTTCAAAAATTCTCCTTCTTTATTTCCTTGCGGACAAGCCATTAAAGTAGAAACGACTTTAGTAAAGCGCAAAACATCTTTTTCGAAAAAGATTTGTCCAGTTATAGAATTACATCCGCCGTATCCCATAAATTTATTTTCAGCCGAATTGATCTCGATTCGCGGAAATTCCTTTTGAAAATCGGTTGCAAAAACTTTATAGCCATTTAATTCTTCCAAAACCCAAATATCGTGAAGCCTATAATCGGTCAGATATTTTCCGCATCCGCTTAATTTTTTCGTTTCTAATTCTGAATTATTCTTGATTTCAACCTTTACACTATATGGTGAAATTGCCCCAGACATCGAATCTTGACAATCTAATTGCTGAATTGTAATCGTCGCTGAAGCATTTTCATTACTTACTTTATACATTTTCACGTTGGCATCCATCGCTCTAATCGCATCGACTGCAGGAAAAATGATTTTTTCTTTTCCTGGAATTAATGATGTAAAGACAATCTCCTCATTCCCCATTTTAATTTCCCAAAACGGTTCATTTCCAGTTCCTTTAAAATAATATTTTAAATCTTCTTCCGTCGAAATTGTTGAACTTGTTCCGCTAGATTCTTTGTTTGCTGTTGTCTTACAGCCTATCATTAAAATTGATAATAACAATATTGAAAGTATTTTTTTCATGACATCTCAGTTTAAAAAAGTGTTTCTTTTAAAAAACACCTATAAAATTCTTATGAATTTACGACATTTTTTTGAAACGCTTATTTAGAATCCTTTCAAATTTAAAAAAACTAAGTAGCTAAAAAATCAATCAAAACCCGCACTACGTATAAGATTAAGACAAAATACGTAGTCATCAAAACATATCTACTACTTAAAAAATATCTAGTTTACGTATTTTCATAAGTATAAATACTTATATTTGCGTAGTAATACTTAATTAAAGAAATCATGATTAGAGTAATAGTAGTTGGAAACGGCATGGTTGGTTATAAATTTTGCGAAAAGTTTGTTGCAAAATCAGGACAAGAAAAGTATCAAATCACAGTATTTGGAGAAGAGCCAAGACGCGCTTACGACCGCGTTCACTTAAGCGAGTACTTTGGAGGAAAAACGGCAGACGATCTATCACTGTCAACTACTGAATGGTACGAGCAAAACAATATTATTCTAAACACATCTGAGTTAATTACAGATATTAATCGTGATGTAAAAACAATACATACGCACTTAGGCAAAACACATACGTACGACTACTTAGTTTTAGCAACAGGTTCTTCAGCTTTTGTACCACCAATTGAAGGTGTAGAAAAAGAAGGTGTTTTTGTTTACAGAACCATCGAAGATTTAGATGCAATTATGGCATACGCCAAAAAAATAAAACAAAAAGGTGCTACTGAAGCTGCAGTTTTAGGTGGAGGTTTATTAGGACTAGAAGCTGCGAAAGCAGTTCGCGATTTAGGATTGAATCCGCATGTGGTGGAATTTGCGCCGCGTTTGATGCCGAGACAATTGGATCAAGGCGCGAGCGATATGCTTCAATCTAAAATAGAAGAATTAAACATCGGAATTCATCTTAACAAAGCAACACAATATATTGACGGAAAGGAAAGTATAACAGGAATGATGTTTGCAAACGACGAATTGTTAAAAGTAGACATGTTGGTTATATCTGCTGGAATTAAACCTCGCGACGAACTAGCAAGAGTTTCGGGACTTGAAGTTGGCGTAAGAGGTGGAATTGTGGTAAACAATCAAATGCGAACATCAGATCCTTCTATTTTTGCAATTGGCGAGGCGGCGCTTTACAATCATAACATTTACGGACTTGTTGCGCCAGGTTACGAAATGGCCGATGTAGCTGCCGAGCAAATCTTAAATGGTGATAAAACCATGAGAGAAACCATCGATATGTCAACACAATTGAAATTGATTGGTGTTGAAGTTGCGAGTTTTGGTGATCCTTTCATTGAAAATAATGACGTAACTGCTATTATTTACGAAAACAAATTAAGTGGCGTTTACAAAAGAATCAACGTTACCAAAGATTCAAAAAAATTGTTAGGCGGAATTCTAGTTGGAGATTCTAGCGATTACGGTTCGCTTTTCCAGATTTACATTAACGAAATGGCATTGCCTAAAAATCCAGAAGACTTGATTTTAGGTTCTCGCGACGATTCTGAAGGATCTTCTTTAGGAAGCGTGATGGATTTGCCAGACACAGCTGTAATCTGTTCTTGCGAAAACGTTACTAAAGGTTCTATCTGCTGCAAAATTTTAGATGAATCTTGCGCTACACTTTCTGATGTTGTAAAAGCAACAAAAGCAACTTCTGGTTGTGGAGGCTGTAAACCAATGGTTTCTGATTTAGTAAAAGCAACGCAAAAATCTTTAGGAAAAGAAGTAAAAGAAGTGATTTGCGAGCATTTCAGTTATACACGTCAAGAGTTATTCGATTTGGTAAAAATCAACAAATATGAGAATTTCTACGATGTTTTAGATCATCACGGAAAAGGCGACGGATGCGAAGTGTGCAAACCTGTTGTTGCTTCAATTTTCTCAAGTATTTACAACGATACTGCTAACAAACACGTAACCACTCAAGATACAAACGATCGATTTTTGGCGAATATCCAACGAAATGGAACCTATTCTGTTGTTCCTAGAGTTGCTGGAGGTGAAATTACTGCAGAGAAATTAATCGTAATCGGTGAAGTAGCAAAACAATTCGATTTGTACACTAAAATTACTGGAGCACAAAGAGTTGATTTATTCGGAGCGCATTTAAGTGATTTGCCAAAAATCTGGAAAATCTTAATCGAAAATGGTTTTGAAAGCGGTCATGCTTACGGAAAATCGCTTCGTGCTGTAAAAAGCTGTGTTGGAAATGCATGGTGCCGTTACGGAATGGACGACAGCGCCGGATTTGCAATCGAACTAGAAAACAGATACAAAGGAATTCGTTCTCCTCATAAATTAAAAGGTGGTGTTTCTGCTTGTATTCGCGAATGCGCTGAAGCACGTGGAAAAGATTTCGGATTAATTGCTGTTGAAGGCGGATGGAATCTATATATCTGCGGAAATGGTGGAGCGAATCCAAAACATGCGGTTTTATTGGCTGAGAAAATCGACAAAGAAACTGTAATCAAATATATGGATCGTTTCTTAATGTATTACATCAGAACAGCTGGTCCACTTATTAGAACTTCAACTTGGTTAGAAAAATTAGACGGCGGTTTAGAATATTTGAAACAAGTAATTATCGAAGATAGTTTAGGAATCTGCGAAACTTTAGAAGCTGAAATGCAAACTTTGGTAAACACTTTCGAATGCGAATGGAAACAAGTTTTAGAAAAACCAAGATTATTGAAACGTTTCAGCCATTTTGTAAACTCTGATGAGAAAGATGACAACATCGCTTTTGTACCGTTAAGAGATCAAAAAATGCCAAAAGCTTGGTCATAAACATAAAATTGAACACATAGAGACATAGATTTTGCTCTTTCATAAAAAGGCAATATTTCTCCAAAAACAGAAATAATTTTCTTTTGACAATTCTTTTTTCAAACCTTAAGTCTATGTCTCTATACGTTCAAAATAAAACCATAAAAACAAAAATATTAAACACATAGAATCATAGAATTAACTGCACCTAAAAAAAGGCGTTTCATTTAATTTTCTATTTCTCAAACAAAAAACAAAAAACAAAAAACCTATGCTTCTATGTGTTTCAAAATATAATAAGCTCCAAAAAAAAAGAAAAAAATAATTAAACGTTTGCTGTCCTTCTTACCCTCTTTTTTACTGCGCCATCAAAACTCTCTTGATTGTAAAAAGAGGGCTAAGAAACAGGAACAAAAACTTAATCAAAATGGAAGAAATCTTAAATCAATACGAAACAGTTCACGCGAGCGACGCAACAATTTGGTTCAAAGCTGGTAAAGTAGAAGATTTTCCAACCAACCGAGGCGGCTGCATCAAATACAAAAACAAACAAATTGCGATTTTCAATTTCGCACGCCGTGACGCATGGTACGCTTGCCAAAATGCGTGTCCGCACAAAATGGAAATGGTTCTTTCAAGAGGAATGACAGGTTCTGCAGATGATATTCCGAAAATTGCGTGCCCGATGCATAAAAAAACATTTTCTCTTGTAGATGGTTCAAATTTAAACGGTGAAGATTACAGCATTGCGACTTACCCAGTTAAAATTGTAGAAGACGAAGTTTTTGTTGGGTTTGTTGATTAGACTTTTTTTTTAAGATGTAAAGAAGAAAGAAGCAAGAGACAAGATTTGAAAAACTTTGTGTAATCTTTCTTCTTGTTTCTTGCTTCTCACTTTCGACTTTCCACTTTCCCACTAATTTCCGTATCTTTGAAATCTATTAACCGACCAAAATGACTACACCTTTTCAAAAAGCAAGTGAATGGATTGATGCTGAAAATGCTCAGGATCCAAACATTGAATTAGACCAAAACACCGAATATCCAAAAGAACTATTGTATTCGAACAGGATGTACGAAAAACTAATGCAGTTTGAACCAAATGCATCACAAGAAGTTCAGATTGCTTCAAAAGCACAACACATCTGCCGTTGGAAAGTAGCTCGCGAATCGTACCCAATGGATCGTGTAGGTTATTTAAAATGGCGAGAAGAGCTAAAAAAATTCCACGCAAAAACTACTGCAGGAATATTAGAAAAAGCTGGTTACGACCAAACTTTCATCGATCGTGTTTCTTTCTTAATTGAAAAAAAACTGCTTAAAAAAGATGCCGAAACCCAATTACTAGAAGATGTAATTTGTTTGGTATTTTTAGATTATTACTTAGAACCTTTCGTTCACAAACATGATGAAGAAAAGCTGAAAAACATCATCAAGAAAACTTGGGATAAAATGTCTGACAAAGGACATCAGGAAGCTTTAAAAATCAAATATTCTGAAGAAAACTTAAACCTAATCAAAGCTTCTTTAGGATTGTAAAAAGATATGAAGAAAAGCAATCAGGAAGCTGCAGAAAAAATCACTTTCAAAAATTTACGACGACTGTATTTTTTTGCGCTTCTTACTATTGCCTTAACCATAATTGTTAGCCAGTTTCTGGTTCAATACAATCTGAATCAGCAGTTAAGCGATTCTAAAATCATTAATTTTTCTGGAAAACAGAGAATGTTGAGTCAGAAAATCGTCAAAGAAGTACTGATTTTACATTACGTTTCTGATTCGGCTACAGCCAAAAAAACTTCGCACTTAAAAGAAGTTTTAGAACTGTGGAAGAAAAACCAAAATGCATTAGAAAACGGAAATGACAGCTTAGCTTTCCCACATCAAAAAAGCGAAACGCTCAATAAATTGTATCTTGAAATCAATCCGATTTTCAATAAAATTGCAGAGACAACAGATTCTTTTTTACTGAATTTACAACAGAAAAAATCAGTTTCTGAAAATCAAAAACTGGTTCAAACCATTTTAGAAAACGAAGGCATTTTCCTTTCTAAAATGAATCAGATTGTAACGCAATACGATCTTGAAGCGCACGAAAAAGTAACTGAACAACGCCGAATCGAATATTGGATTTTCGGTTTTACATTACTGGTTCTGCTTTTAGAATTCTTCTTCATTTTCAAACCAACCAACAAGAAAATCGAAAGGTTAATTGCCAAGCTTTTATCTTCTGAAAAGAAAGCTTTAAAATTGGCATACGACACCGAAATCATTAGTGAAATCAAAGAAAACTCGGTAAAAGAATTAAAATCGCTCAACTACGCGATGGAAAATACTTTATTGTATTGCCGAATTTCGCCAGACGGTTCGATCATTCATATCGGAGAAAAATTTGCCAAACTATTAAATTACACTAAGTTTTCATCCAACAAAAAATTCTCTGAAGTTTTAACCGAAGATGAAAAAGAACAAGTCAATTTTGACCGTTTGATTTTCGAAAAACAGCGTAGTGGCTGGCAGGGCGAAATCAAAATCATAAATAAAGACGAAAAAGAAATCTGGCTCGATTTGTCGATGGTTCCTGTAATGATCAAAAAAGATGAACTCGAACTTTTGATTGTCTGCTTCAACATCACAGAACGTAAAAAAGCACAACGTGAAGTCGAACGTTTGAACCTTGAAAACACAACCGAAAAAATCAATCAGCAAAAGATTATTTCAAGTAAAATTGTTGAAAATCAGGAAAACGAACAAAACCGAATTGCCAAAGAAATCCACGACGGAATTGGCCAAATGCTTACGGGTTTAAAGTTTAGTTTAGAAAGCATCAATCTGGATGACCGTGAAAAATCAGAACAAAAAATTGAGTATTTAAAGAAACTTTCTTTGGATATCATTAAAGGCGTGCGAACGGCGACTTTCAACTTAATGCCACCAGAATTAAGCGATCACGGAATCGTTTCGTCTCTTTCAAAACTAACACAGGAACTTTCCAAATTAACTGGAAAAGAAATCCTTTTCTACAACAAAACCGATTTTGATCAGCGTTTAGATTCTTTAATCGAAATCAATATTTATCGCCTTACGCAAGAAGCGATTAACAACGCCATAAAATATGCAGAATCGTCGCATATTATTGTGCAACTTTCACACAGCGACACGCTTTTGAGCGTTATTGTAGACGATAATGGAAAAGGTTTCGACGTGAATTCGGTCCACAAAAAACGCAACAGTGAATCCGGAATGGGACTTTTATTTATGAAGGAAAGAATCCAATACATTAATGGACGCGTGTTTATGAATTCTATTCCTGGCGAGGGAACTAGGATTACTTTTAATATCCCCATTTTGAAATGAGATAATTGAGATAATGTGTCAATTAGATAATTACTTAAAATGACGTTTAAATTAATAAGGGCGAGCCAGCATTAGAAAAAGTGGGCAAACAAACTTTGTCTATATTCGCCCACTTTTTCTAATGCTGTCGGGCTATCCGCGCTACTTCGGTAGCTTGCTCCTATCCCTCTCGCGGGCAAGCGTTTTCAAAAGACGTTTTCGTTTATTTATTTACAAAAACGATCCAAATCAATTGCTTTCAGCTTTAGCTGGAGGTCAGCAAACAAACATTAAAAGGCTTTAGCCAAACTCGCAAATTTGGTTAAAGCCCTTTGTCTTAACTGCAAAACCTCCAGCTAAAGCTGGAGGCAATTGAGAACCTAACTTTGACAAAGTTGAACGCCACAGCTTTTGGAATTTGGAATTTCCAACATTAGAAATTTTAATATTGGAATTTAAAATCAAAAAAAGTACGTATATTAGCGTCTTCTTTATAGATGAATATACGTAAAAATTTAGAATCTAAATTAAGTAAATTATGAGTAATATCATTCGCGTAGTATTAGCAGATGACCATGTTTTTGTTAGAGACGGAATCAAATCTTTACTGGAAAACGAAGCAAACATTGAGGTTGTGGGCGAAGCTATTGACGGTGCAGATGCGCTTGAAGTCGTTGCGTCAACAAAACCTGATTTACTTATAGTAGATATTCGTATGCCTAACTTAACCGGTATTGAGGTAGTAGAAAAACTTAGAAGCGAAAATAACAGTGTAAAAATTATCATGCTTTCGATGCACGAATCGGAGGAATATGTTTTGAAATCTATTAAAGCTGGAGCCGATGGATATCTATTGAAAGGCTCAAGCAAAGAAGAATTCTTAAAAGCATTACATAGTGTTTCTGCTGGAGGAAAATATTTCAGTGGCGACATCTCTTCTATTTTGATTGGGCAATTGACAAATTCATCAACATCATTAGAACCTAAACAAACTTTAGGAGAAGAAATGATGATTACCAAAAGAGAGAAAGAAATACTTACGCTTTTATTATCCGGAAAAGGAAACAAAGAAATTGCGGAAGCTTTAGACATTAGCAAGCGTACGGCCGAAGTTCACCGTTTCAATCTAATGAAAAAACTGAAAGTGAAAAACCTAATGGAGCTTTCTAATAAAGCGACTGAGTATTCGTTAATATGAGAAAACTACTGAAATATTCTTTTATAATTTTCATTCTAAGTATAAAAATATATTCTCAAAACTACTCTGTAGAATATTCCGATTCTATTCCAAAAAAATGGAAATACTTTGAACTAAACCAGATTGAAAAGGCTATTGTAGTTGACCATACTCTAATCCAAGTACTTTGTGGAGCGATGACCTTTGCCTCTGTTACCATTGTCAAAAACAACAAAGGAGAAATCTTTAGGGTTTTGGATTTATGCAATTCAAAAAAATTTGCGCCAAATGAAGACGTGCTTTTATCTCCAGAAAAAACACCTTCATTTAATGTTTATTTCCCCAAGAAATACGTAGTTTCAACAAATGGCAATAAAGTTATTCAAGAAAGCAATTATGATGAAACTATTTCACAAACCACTTGGGCTTCAATTGAAAAAAATACGCATTAAATACGTATAAATACGTAAATATTTTTAAAAAACTGCGTTTTAGCAGGTTTTTACTAAGTTATAGTACTTACTTTTACATAAAAATAATAAGTACTATGAAAAATACAAACTCACTATCGCAATCACACAAAATTTTATTTTTGAACACATTGGCATTTACAGTGTGTTTTGCCTGCTGGACTTTAAACGGGGTTTTAGTAACCTTTTTAGTTGATAACGGAATTTTCCATTGGGATGTAATTCAAGTTGGATGGCTTTTGGGTATTCCAATTTTAACGGGATCAATCATGCGTTTGCCAATCGGAATCTTGACGGATAAATTTGGCGGAAAATATGTTTTTTCACTTTTATTATTGCTTTGTTCAATTCCGCTCTTCCTTCTTCCCTATGCTGACAGTTTCGCCATGTTTGCTTTACTAAGCTTTTTATTCGGAATGGTTGGGACAAGTTTCGCTGTCGGAATTGGTTACACTTCAATCTGGTATCCAAAAGAATGGCAAGGGCGTGCGCTTGGAATCTTCGGAATGGGAAATGCTGGCGCAGCAATTACAACCTTTTTAGCACCTTCATTATTAAACCATTTTTCAATTGACGATCCGCAAAACGGCTGGAAAGTGCTTCCTGTTATTTATGCTATTTCATTAGTAGTAATTGGTGTAGCCTTTTTGATTTTCGCTCAAAATAAAAAAATAGAAAGCAGTGGCAAATCGGTTTCACAAATGCTTACGCCTTTAAAATCAGAAAGAGTTTGGCGTTTTGGAGCTTACTATTTCTTAGTTTTTGGATGCTTTGTAGCCTATTCTCAGTGGTTATTACCGAACTTTATGAACGTTTACCAAACCAGTTTAGTTATGGGAGGTTTATTTGCAACGATGTTCAGTTTACCTTCTGGAGTAATTAGAGCTTTCGGAGGTTACTTATCAGATAAATTTGGGGCTAGAAAAGTGATGTATTGGGTTTTGAGTTCTTCTGTGATTTTGAGCGCTTTGTTATCAATCCCAAAAATGGAAATCACGACTTCTGGACCTGGAATCCTAGCGGCTAAAAAGGGTGTTGTAAACGAAATCAGCAACAAAACCGTAAAGGTTGGCGATAAAGAGTATCCAATTGCACAAAAAATAGCTACCACAAATGAAAGCACTATTTTTCCAACCACTTCAAGCTGGCAAGATGTTGTTGTATCTCACAATCAAAGTGTTGCCAAAAAAGAATTAATTGCAAAAGGTGTTACGGTAATTAAGTTTGATGCCAATATGTGGGTGTTCTTGGTTTTAGTAATTCTAATTGGAATTTCTTGGGGAATTGGAAAAGCGGCAGTTTACAAACATATTCCAGAATATTTCCCGAATGAAGTTGGCGTAGTTGGCGGAATGGTTGGAATGATTGGAGGTTTAGGCGGCTTCTTTGGTCCAATTATCTTCGGATATTTATTGACTGCAACGGGAATTTGGTCAAGCTCATGGATCTTTATTTTAATCTTTTCAACTGTATGTTTAGTTTGGATGCATTACACTATAACACAACTATCTAAGAAAAAAGAAATTAAAATGAAAAAAGTGAAATTAGAGCCTGCATATTAGACTTAGATTAAAAAAAAATTAGAAACCTGATTTTAATCATAAAAGAAAACAGCTTTTTCTTATAAATTTACCTTTTATAAAACCATACCAATTTTATGAAAAAACTTAAACTAATTTTAATACTTATTGTAGGATTAAGCTTTGAAATTCAAGCTCAGGAATTAGATGTAAATCTGCAAATCAGACCGCGTTTTGAATATCGTAATGGCTACAAAACACTTTTACCTTACGGTCAAGAAGGCACCTCGCAAATTTCACAACGTTCTCGTTTAAACTTTAATTACAAACAAGAAGATTTAATTTTAAAATTAACTTTACAAAATACCAGAACTTGGGGCGATGTAGCACCAACAGCAGTTGCTGATAAAAATGGAGTTGCTGTTTTTGAAGCTTGGGCACAATATAATTTTACGGAAAAATGGAGCGCAAGATTAGGACGCCAAGTACTTTCTTATGACAATCAACGTATTTTGGGAGAACAAGATTGGGGTCAGCAAGCACAAAGCCATGATGCGTTAACGTTTACTTTTCATACAGAAACTCAAAAATTAGATTTTGGAGGCGCTTACAATTCAACTGCTGAAAATGTGGTACAGACTCCGTATACAGTTGCTAGTTACAAAGCGTTGCAATATGCTTGGTATCATAATCAATTCAATACTGATTTAGGTTTGAGCTTCTTATTGCTTAACACAGGTTACGAATATGCAAATGCGCAATCAAAATTATTAGTTGATTACAAACAAACTTTTGGGCCGTATTTAACTTATAAAAAAGGTAAAATCGACACTAACTTTTGGTTGTACGGACAAACTGGAAAAAGTACTGATTTGCAAGTAAGTGCCTGGAATGCCGCAGCTAATTTTGGATACAACATAACAGATGCCTTCAAAGCTGGCTTAGGTTATGAGTTTTTATCAGGAAAAGCTACAAATGACGCAAGTACAGTAATTAAATCGTTCAATCCAATTTTTGGAACCAACCACGGATTCAACGGTTACATGGATTATTTTTATGTTGGAAATCACTTAAATAGTGTCGGTTTACAAGACGCTTTCTTAAAATTAAATTACAATGTAAACAAATGGCAGTTTGCTTTAATGCCACATGTATTTTTAGCTGCCGCTGATGTGGTTACGCCTGTAAATGAAAAATTAGATTCCTATTTAGGAACTGAGGTTGACGTTACTTTTGGTTACAATTTCAAAAAAGATATCACAGTAACAGGTGGTTATTCTCAAATGTTCGGTTCAAGTACTTTAGAATTTATTAAAAACGGAGATGCAAACCACACCAATAATTGGGCTTGGTTGATGATTTCTGTGAATCCTAGAATTTTTACTTATAAAAAATAATTTTTCATTAAAATTAACTTCTAAAAATTACCCTTTTCTAAAATCGGAAAAGGGTAATTTTTTTTTTGAGTTACAAAATCGTTTTATATAGTTTAATTATTTATATTTGAATCGATTAAGAACCCCAAATTCTATCCAAATGAAACCATTTTTAAAATTATCTATGCTAACCTTTTTGGTTACCCAATCAGGTATTGCCCAAAAATTCAATGATGCCTTGATTTCGCAAGGCTCAGAAATTAATTTTGCAAAAACGCAAAAGAGAGGCATTAAGAAAAACAACATTGTTTATTATGTTGAAAATGATTTGCAAACCATTTCTGCTTACAAAAGAAAGAAATTGAAATGGCAAACCAATGTTATTTCCATTTGCGGAAATCCTAAAAAAGGAAATCCTGAAATACGATACGTTGGTTATAATGCAGACAAACTACTTATCGTGATGGGAAAACATCATTTTGCAGAAATTGACATTAATTGTGGTACGACAAGACTTGTTGGTTAAGAATAAAAACTATGATTAAAATACAGCTTTAATTTGCCTTTTTTCAGAATTGAGAAAAGGCATTTTTTTTATGCGTATAGACTTTTTTAATCCTTTTTAAGCTAAATTTGATTTTAGGTATTCAAAAAATTAGCAACCTATTTTCTTTTTAAACATAATATGAAATTTAAAAACAGTCTGATTTTAGTTTCCTCTATAATTGTATTTTTCCTGATTGGACTCTTCTATGATATGCAATATAGAATTCTAACACGAACAATTGTTTATAAACTTTCTAATTACAATTTAGATTATTATGGAGGAAAAGAATTTAGATTTTTCGTTCCTGATTTAGGATTTATTTTAACACTCGTCCCTTTAGGCCTATTCTTCACTATCAAACATTTAAAATCAAAAAAAACAGGCTTCATTTCGGTTCTAGCATTTATAGTTTTTTTATTTTTATTTTATCTTATATTTTGTTTTTTAGAATCACAAATTATAAAATATACCACAGTAATTGACAGCAAAGGTATTTATCATTATCACTATAGCAATTTGAATTATAGATTGATAGCTTTTTTTAGCATTGTTTTCTCACTAAGCACAAACTTTTTAATTTTCAAAATTTTAAAAAAGCAAGGTAACTCAATTTCAGAATAATGAAACTCATCGCTTGGAATTGCAATATGGCATTCAGAAAAAAAGCTCAATACATTCAAGCTTTCAATCCTGATATTGCCGTAATTTCAGAGTGTGAAAGTCCTGAAAAACTGAAATTCTCAGGCGACACACAATTACCTTCAGACATTCTTTGGTACGGAGCAAATCCAAACAAAGGAATCGGCGTTTTTTCTTATGGCGATTATCGTTTTCGGCTTTTAGATTGCCATAATCCTGATTTTAAAAATATTCTTCCAATTGCGGTCACGGGTGGGGAAATTGACTTTACAATGTTCGCGATTTGGGCCAATAATCCAGCAGACAAAGATGGCGCTTATGTAACTCAAATTTGGAAGGCGATTAATTATTATGAAGATTTGATTCAAGAAACCAAAACCATTTTAATTGGAGATTTCAACAGCAACTCAATTTGGGACAAACCGCGACGAGAAGGAAATCACACCACAGTAGTAAATAAATTAGCCGAAAAGAAAATTTTCAGCACGTATCATAAATACTTCAATCAAATTCAAGGCAAAGAAGAGCACCCGACTTGGTATTTGTACCGCCATGAAAACAAACCGTATCATCTTGATTATTGTTTTGCTTCAAATGATTTTATTGAGGCTTTAGAAGATGTTGAAATCGGAAGTTATCAAGATTGGACGATGCATAGTGATCATAAACCTTTAATCATTAAATTTACTTTATAATTTGAGGTCTGTAATTTAAAAACATACCGGACCTTCAAATCAATAATACCATATGACGAAACTCGCATCCTTACTATTTATTACGTTTATCATACTATTTACAAGCTGTAAAAAAGAAATTTCAGACCTGGAATTTGAAAAAAACGTAATGACTGAAATTTTTCCCGATTTAATAAATTCAGCCTGTGATGATTATAGACTTTTTAGTTTTCCGCCACCTCTATATGGAAAAATAATATTTGACGATAATGGTAATAAAATTGGGATTGATACAACAAACGCAAAAGCAAATTACGAACGAGAACTATTAGAACGAGAATCTAGAATAGCTCAAATTGAAAAAGATACTTCAAAATTAACTGTTGCTTTTGACCCTATTTTAAAATACGATCGAGAAGATTTAACAGAATATTTTAAAACACATTTTAAAAACGCAAAGGCTTTAATTCCAAAAGAAAAGAAAGACAGTGTATATGTATTTGAATACAAGAACATCAAGCTTCCAAATAAATTTAAATTAAGAGATATTTCGCGATTCCCAAAAGGGAGAGAAATCTGGAAGCCTAAATACCCTTTTGTTTTTAGCGGCGTTGTCTATTTCACAAGAATCCAATTTGATCAAGACAAAAAATTTGGAATTTTAAATGGTAGCTTTACATGTGGCAGACATTGTGGGCAAGGATTCAGAATCTTTATAAAAAAAGTGAACGAAAAATGGATTATAGATGAAATCGAAGGCACTTGGGTTTCTTAAATATTTAATTTTAAAACTTAAACCAACTTAAAAATAATGAACAACACTTGGACTCAAAGATGGAACGACCGTTACAAAACCGAAGAATTTGCATACGGCGAAGAACCCAACAATTACTTAAAAGAACAAATTGAAAAATTAGAAACCGGAGCCATTCTTTTTCCCGCTGAAGGCGAAGGACGAAATGCCGTTTTTGCCGCAAAATTGGGCTGGGAAGTTTCGGCTTTTGACATTAGCGAAGAAGGTAGAAACAAAGCGCTTCTTTTAGCAAAGAACAATACTGTTTCAATCGATTATCAAGTCGGAGAATTGGAAACTCTAGATTTTCAAGAAAACCAATTTGATGCCATTGCTTTAATTTATGCTCATTTTCCTGCGGTAATAAAATCTGAAATACACAAACAGCTAAATCAACTTTTGAGAAAAGGCGGTATAATTATTTTTGAAGCTTTCAGCAAAAAGCATTTGGAATATGTTACCAAAAACGAAAAAGTTGGCGGACCAAAAGACATCGAATCCTTATTTTCAATCGAAGAAATAAAAGCCGATTTTCATAATTATGAAATCATCGAATTAGAAGAAAAAGAAATCGAACTCAACGAAGGTTTATTTCATAACGGAACTGGTTCTGTAATTCGTTTTGTGGGAAGAAAAAAATAAAAAAATCATGAGAAAAAAAATACTACTTCTTTTTCTATTCATATCCATTAAAAGTTTTGCTCAAGATAACCAAAAACTTACGAATAAAGATGTTTATTCTGAAAACGGACTGATTCATAGAGTAAGCAACGATTCTCTTTTTTCAGGCTCGATAGAATATCACAGATGGACGAATGGCATTTTACTCGCAAAAGATGACTTTCAAGATGGATACATAATACTAAACACCCAATATTATGTTAAAGACAAAAAAGGAATTCCTAGCAGAAAAACATATTACTATGAACACCAGTATTTTAAAAAGAAAAAACAAGACAAATTAGATTTTGACGGAAGCATATATTCTTCTATTTATTTTGATGAAAATGGAAACAAAATTTTAGAAGAATATTATTCTGAAGGTAAATTAATTTACAGTTGTCAATATAAAGACGGAAAGAAAAATGGAAAAGAATTCTGTACATCAAAAACTGGAGAAGAATTGAATTTCACTTATGAAAATGGTAAAAAAATCAAATAATTGACTGGTCTTTATGTTCAAAAAATCATTAAAAATATTACTTGGAATAATTGTCATTTCGTTATTCTTAATGTCTTATTTATTAAGTGATTTCAATCCTATTTACAAAAATGAAGAGTTTGTTAATCTTAAATATAAAATAAAAGATGCTCAGAAAGAAGATTTCAAATCAATTATTGACATTCATAATAAAATATTTAAAAAGATAAAAGAATCTGACTGTCCCTGTCAAGATGCTGTGAATAGTATTGGCCCTAGTCCATACAGACATGGATATTCATTAACCAAATCACTATATGACCTAAAAATAAAAAAGGATTTCACTCAAAATGAATGCCTTAAATTTGTTTTAGTAAACTATGATTTTGGATATCGAAAAATTGGAATAAAAACTGCCTCAAAATTTTTCTTTAATAAGAACATTGAAGAACTTAATGAAAAAGAAAAAATAACATTAATTGCAATGCTTAAAAATTCTTCTTTGTATAATCCGATTCGAAATAAAGAAGGGGTAAAAAATCGTGTTTATCTACTTGAAAAAATTTTGCACGATCAAAACAAGTAATATTGAGTATTACGACGTGCAAAACCTTTGAATCTTTGCCCCTAAATCAAAAATATTTATGCTCCATAATCTCAGATCGAAGCGCTGAAACTTCTAAAATCCCAACACGCTTTCCTTCTGTTTTAATCAAAGCTTCTTTTTTGAGACTTGATAAAATACGAATCGCCTGTTCCTCAGTAGTTCCTGCAAAATCTGCGATTTCCTTTCGCGAAAGCTCAATATCAATCAAACCATTCGTTTGTCCGAATTTGCGATGAATATAAAGCAGCAAATCAATCACGCGTTCGCGAACATTCATGTGCGCAATTTTTCGGATATTATTTTCGCTTTTATTCAATTCTTCGGCATAAAATAACATTAGAGCATACGTAAATTCGGGAACGTGCATTAAAATTTCCTGCATCGTTTCGTTGCTGAAATTACACAAAACAGTATCTTCCAGCGCATAAGCACCAATCAAATAACGTTTGCTCGTTCCGAAACCGCGGAAACCTATAATGTCCCCATTCGTAGTTAAACGAACAATCTGTTCCCGACCGTTAATTCCTGTTTTTACCGTTTTGGCTTTTCCCTTGCAAATAAAATAAAGTCCTTGCAAAGGCGCACCTTCGGTAATAAACTGATCCGACTTTTTACAGATTATATTTTGTTTTTTAGAAATGTAATTAGCCATCTGCTCTAAATGCAAGTGTTTCTTGATGAAACAATTCTCATTTGTACAGGAATAACATACTGCTTGTTCTTCTTTCATGAGTTCTAATTTTTAGCAGATTAAAAACTAATTTGTTGTTCCTCATTTATTTTCATCAAAAATAAAAAAATAAATTCAAAAATTAAGTATTAATACGTAAAAATACTTATTTTTGCATAAGTACTTTTCTTAAAGTAAGACCATTCAATAAAAGTAGTACCTCTAAATAGAACACTAAATGCAAACTACGAAGATCAAAACTACCTGTTCCTACTGCGGCGTTGGCTGCGGCATAATCGTAACCAACGATGCCAAAAACGGCGTAATGGTAGAAGGCGACAAAGATCATTCTGTAAACAAAGGAATGTTGTGTTCTAAAGGAATGAACCTGCATTACGTAGTAAACGATACTTCAGACCGAATTTTATATCCAGAAATGCGCGGAAGCAAATCCTATCCGTTGGAACGCGTAAGCTGGGATACCGCTCTTGATCGTGCTGCGGCTGTTTTTTCTTCAATCATAAAAAAGCACGGACCAGACAGCGTTGGATTTTATATTTCTGGACAATGTTTGACTGAGGAATATTATTTAGTTAACAAGCTTGTAAAAGGTTTTTTGAAAACTAATAATATCGACACCAATTCCAGACTTTGCATGAGTTCTGCAGTTGTGGGTTACAAAAAAACTTTCGGAGAAGATTCTGTTCCGATTGCTTACGATGACATTGAATTAGCAGATACATTTCTGATTACAGGAGCAAATCCGGCGTGGTGTCACCCTATTCTTTTCAGAAGATTAGAAAAACACAAAGAGAAAAATCCGAAAACCAAAATAATTTGCATCGATCCAAGACGAACAGATACCGCTGTTTTCTCCGATTTACATTTACAAATTATTCCGGGTTCAGACATTATTTTATATCATGCCATTGCTAGACGTATCATCGAAAAAGGTTATGTCGATCATGATTTCGTTAAAAATCACGCTGAAAATTTCAAAGAATATAAAGATTTAGTCTTAGGAACTTCCCTTGAAAAAGCTTCCAAACTTTGTGGCATCTCTGTTAACGACATTAAACTTGCTGCTGATATTATAGGAAAAGCAAAAGGTTTTATTTCGCTTTGGGCAATGGGATTGAATCAAAGTGCGGTTGGTGTGGATAAAAACACAGCACTGCTGAATTTATCTTTATTAACGGGACAAGTTGGAAAACCGGGTTCTGGACCATTTTCATTAACAGGTCAGCCGAACGCAATGGGCGGACGCGAAGTTGGAGGAATGGCGACACTTTTGGCAGCGCACAAAGACATTGCTAATCCTACGCATCGAAAAGAAGTAGCCGACTTTTGGGGAGTCGACGAAATTTCAGATAAACCCGGTTTAACAGCAACAGAAATGTTTGAAGCTTTAGAATCTGGAAAGATGAAAGCGGTTTGGATTATTTGCACAAATCCGTTAGTGAGTTTGCCCGATTCTAGAAGAGCCGAAAAAGCGCTTCAAAATGCCAAATTTGTAGTTGTTCAAGATATTTCGCATAATGCAGATACAGCCAAATTCGCCGATTTATTATTGCCTGCTGCAGGATGGTTGGAAAAAGAAGGAACGATGACCAATTCTGAGCGTCGTATTTCTTACCTTCCAAAAGGAATCAATGCACCGGGAGAAGCACTTCCGGATATCGAAATCTTGATTCGCTTCGCTAAAAAAATGAATTTCAACGGATTCAATTTCAACAATGCCGAAGAAGTTTACAAAGAGCATTGCGCACTTACCAAAAACACCAACATCGATATTTCATTTTTAAATTATAATCGTTTAAAAAGTGAAGGCACTTTTCAATGGCCAGTTCCAGATTATAATCATCCAGGAACGCCACGGTTATTTACAGATAAAAAATTCTACACGCCTTCTGGAAAAGCGATTTTTAATCTTCCGGTTTCTATTGAAAATACATCAGTGCAGCCAAATGACGAATTCCCTTTTATTTTAACAACTGGGCGAATTCGCGATCAATGGCATACAATGACAAAAACGGGAAAAGTTTCAAGATTATTAACGCATATTCCAAGTCCGGTTTTAGAAATAAATCCGATTGACGCTTATAAAAACGATATCAAAAATGGTGATATTGTTACTGTTACCAGCAAAAATGGAGAAGTTCGCGTAAAAGCAAAAGTCACAGATTCAATCAAAGAAAAAGTTGTTTTCTTGCCAATGCACTGGGGAAAACAACTTGAAAATGATTTGAACAGAACAAATAATCTAACGAATACTGTTGTTGATCCAATTTCAAAAGAACCTGATTTCAAGTTTACAACGGTTTCGATTAAAAAATATGTAAAACCATTTCAGAAAATTGCAATTGTCGGTGCTGGAGCGGCTTCTTTCCGATTCATTCAAAACTATCGTGAATTCAACACAACCGACGAAATTATTGTTTTTTCAAACGAAGTAAATCCGTTTTACAACCGCGTTTTGCTTCCTGAATACATGACGGGAGAATTCAGTTGGGAACAACTTTTAAAAGTCAAAGATGGTGAAGCTTTCAGCAAACTGAAAATTACAATGAAAGCTGGCGTTGCTATTGATAAAATAGACACAAAACTAAAAACGATTAAAGATAGTCAAGGCGACACACATTCCTTCGATTCGCTGATTATGGCAACCGGAAGCCGTCCTTTTGTTCCAGAAAATGCGCAACTTCATCTTCCTGGCCGATTTACGGTTAGAAAAAAAGAAGATGCTGATCGTTTGAAAAAACATCTAGATAGCACCAATCTTCCGCCAGAAGAACAACATGTTGTCATTATTGGTGGTGGATTATTAGGATTAGAATTGGCGGCCGCTTTAAAACATAAAAAAGTAAAAACCACTATCGTTCAGCGTGCTTCTCGTTTGATGGAACGTCAATTAGACCGAATTTCAAGCAAATTACTTGCTGAAGAAGTACAGCTTCGTGATATTCAAATTTATTTTGATAATGAAGTCAGCACCGTTTTCGAAACTGATAATCCTAACGAAATCGAAATTGCTCTAAAAAGCGGTAAAATCATCACGGCAAATGCCATTGTTTATACAATTGGAACTATTCCGAATATCGAAATTGCACGCGAAAGTGGCTTAGCTTGCGGACGCGGTGTGAAAGTGAATCAGTATTTACAGACTTCAAATCCAGATATTTTTGCAATTGGAGAAATAGCCGAATTCAATAATAAACTTTTCGGAATCACATCTGCCGCCGAAGAACAAGCGGATATTTTGGCAAACTTCCTTGCTGGTGATATCAGTAGTTACTATAAAGGTTCAATTTTAATGAATATTCTAAAATTAGAAGATATCAACCTTTGCAGCATTGGCGATATTGAAATCCCAGAAAATGATGATTCGTACGAAGAAATTGTTTTTGCCGATTTGAAAAAACGTTATTACAAAAAATGTATCGTAAAAGACGATCTTTTAGTCGGTGCCATTTTAATGGGCGATAAAAACGAGTTTGCCGAATTCAAAACGATGATTGAAAGCAAAATCGAATTATCAGACAAACGAAATACGCTTTTAAGAGGAAGCTCAAGCGCAAAACCAGTTTTAGGAAAACTGGTATGTTCTTGCAGTCAAGTTGGCGCTGGAAACATCGAGGAAACGATAAAAAGCGGTGTTAACGATTTCACCGAATTATGCAAAAATACAGGCGCAGGTTTAGGTTGCGGAAGCTGTAAAACAGAAGTAAAAGAGATATTGGCGAAGTGTAAATAGTTTTTTTGTTTCAGGTTTCAGGTTGTTGGAACGTGAAACCTGAAACCTGAAACAAAGAAAACCTGAAACTAAACAAAAATGGAACTAACAAGATTAATAGTAAAAGGAGGCGTTATTTCGCCGGGAGAGCTTCGAGAAATTGTGAATATGGCAATGGATCAAGGCTTGGATTCGATTTCGTTTGGATCGAGACAAGACATTATTTTCCCTAAAGGTTTTAAGGATTTTGACAAAGAAGATTTTGGCAAGTTTCACTTTGTTTATCCCGATCAAAAAAGCGGGAACAATATTGTTTCTTCCTATGTTTCGACTGATATTTTCAGAAATACAAATTGGCTTACAGGAAACCGTTTTTTATATGTTTTAGAAGAATTTAAAGAACAGCCAAAACTTAAAGTTAACTTGACCGATCCAAAACAGCAATTGGTTCCTTTGTTCACTGGACATTTGAATTTCATCGCTTCAGAACATGAGGATTACTGGTATTTATACATTCGTCTCCCAAAATGGGAAAAAATGGAAGTTTACCCAGTTTTGATTTACAGCTGGGATTTGGCCAAAATATATTACGAAATCGAAAAAATCGTTGAAGAAGGTTCTGTCGATATCGAAATGCTTTTCACTTTGGTTAGCGAGGCTTTGGACACCAATAACAGAACAATTGATAAACCGTTAAATATTCCATTTTATCCATTCCCATATTATGAAGGAATGAACAGAATGGGAATTGATCAATACTGGCTGGGACTATATTGGAGAAACAATCTTTACGATTTAGATTTCCTGAAAGAAATGTGCGATTTGTGTTTTGAATGCAAAATCGGGAAAATCTGTATTACACCTTGGAAATCATTTATCGTTAAAGGAATTCCGAAAGACAGAAAACTGGAATGGGAAAAATTCTTAGGCAAACGCGGTATCAACGTCCGCCATTCTTTATTGGAATTAAACTGGCATTTACCTGTTGCAATGGAATGGGCTTTGAATCTAAAAACGTTTTTGGTTCGTACGCTTGATCAATTTGACATCAGTACTTACGGATTAAATTTCGGAATTTCAGAATACAATCGCGATGGACATTATTTCACATCGATTGTCATCGAAAAAAATGAACTTCCAGCTGCTTTAGAATCCATCAAAATACGAGATACTTATAATGTATTATTTGCGAAAAACTTCGATCCGAATACGCGTGAATACATTGTGCATTCACAGGATATTGACAAACTGGAGCTTCCAACCATTTTAATTGAACTAAGTCGAAAATATTTCAATGAACTTGGGAATACTTCATCAGAAACAGCTGAGAATCCGCAGAAAAAAGAAAAACCACAAGTCGACATTTACCAATGCCAAGAATGTTTGACACTTTATAATCCAGAATACGGTGATGAAAGTCAAGGAATTCCAAAAGGCATTTTATTCACTGATTTATCTGAAACCTATTGCTGTTCCCTTTGCGAAGCGCCAAAAAGTAATTTCAGGATTTTGGAATTGGTAAAAAATTAATTGATTTCAATATTTATTAGGAGCTATTCCCGCTGTCCTTCCAAATCTTTTGTGTCTCGTTAAAGAAACGAGACACAAAAGGATTTTCCCTCCCATCGGGGCTAGGGCACCTATTTTCAACAGAAGTTCTTCGTTTATCCGTTTTATTATACAGCAAATTCTTCCATTTTTTCATGTAGAATTGTTAAGAGATTTCAGTTTAAAATTTCAGCAAAAACACTAAACAATTAAGCATCAGTAATTTAATTTTAAAAAAAAGAGAAAAGCTTAACATTAGGGAGCTTGTTTTATAATTATCTTTACTTAACTGAAACTTAACAATTTAGTTACATTGTTATTAAAAACTCATCCAAAAGCACATTTATATGGAAAACAAACCAGAAGAAACTACACCTGAGAAAATTGATTCTCCAGCAGTAGAAACCGCAAAAACAGTTGCTGAAAAACCTGCAAGTACTCCTGCTGCAAAAGCACCCGTTCGTAAACCTGCAGCGCCAAAAACGACTACAACTGCAAAACCTGCTGCTTCGACAACAGCAAAACCAGCTACAACTGCCAAACCAGCTGCAGCAAGAACAACTGCTACAAAAGCGCCAGCAAAACCAGCAGCAAAAACACCAGCTCCTACTGCAACAGTAAAACCTGCAGTAAGAAGAACTCCAGCAAAAAAAGTATTAACTCCTGTAGTAAAACCGGCGGCTATTGAGCCAGTACCGGCAGCAAAAGAAGAAGCTTCAACAGAAGTTACTGCTGAAGAAACAGCTAAAACGAAGTCTAACGATAAAAAAGCTAAAAAGGTGAAAGATAAGGAAAAAGATAAGGCTAAAAAGAAAGCAGCAAAACTGAAAGAAAAAGCCAAAAAAGATAAAAAGAAAGAGAAAGCTAAAAAAGCAAAACAAAAAGCTGCCGCTAAGAAAAAAGAAAAAGCTAAAAAAGCGAAAGACAAAGCAAAAGCTAAAAAAATTGCAAAAAAGAAAGCTAAAGCTCAGAAAAAGGCAAAAGCTAAAAAGAAAAAATAATTGAGAAAAGGTTTAACGTTTAGTTAAGCCTTTTTTTGTTACTAAGAGTCATTGCGAGAAACGAAGCAACCACACTAACAATTTATAGATGTTTCTCATTTTTGTCATCCTGACGAAGAAAAAAGATTATCCGCCAATCGCAATCATACTGCGATTGTCAAAGTGAAGCGCAGGATCATCCATTTCAGAAACGCTAACCATTCCTGCACGAACTTTCTTTTTATTTTGAATAGATTCAGAAATCAAATCTGTAATTGATTCTCCATTTCTAAAAGCAGTCAATAAATCGGTTTCTGAATTGGAGAAAAGGCAATTTTTTATTTTTCCGTCAGCCGTCAAGCGGATGCGATTGCAACTGTCACAAAACGGATTAGTAATCGAACTTATGATTCCGAAATCGCCTTGAAAATCTTTTATTTTGTAGTTTCTTGACGTGAAGTTTTTTTCGTCTTCTAGTTTTTGAATTTCATCAGATGAAAAACAGTTTTCAACTAATTCTAAAATCTCTTTCTGTGAAACCATTTTGCTTCTGTCCCATTCGTTTCCTGCAAACGGCATAAACTCGATAAAACGAACAGAAATTGGCAGAAACTGCGTCAGTTTTACAAAATCAACAATTTCGTTATCATTGAAACCTTTCATTAAAACCACATTCACTTTTACATGAAAATCATTATTTAAAAGCAAATGCAAATTATCAATTACTTTCTCAAACTGATTTCTGAGCGTTATAGAATGAAATTTTGAAGAAACCAACGTATCTAAACTCAAATTGATTTTTTTGACGTTAAATCGCTTTAATACGTCTATATGACGGTCAATTAAGATTCCGTTTGTAGTTATAGAAAGTGAAACCTCTAATGCCGCTAATTTTGAAACGATTTCCGGAAAATCTTTTCGAAGCAAAGGTTCTCCTCCTGTTAATCGAATTTTGTCAACACCATTTTTTACGAAAGTTTGGGCAATAGCAAAAATCTCATCGGCCGTCATTAAACTGGCTTTTGGAGATAACGCGATTCCGTCAGCCGGCATGCAATACGTACAACGCAGGTTGCATTTTTCCAGCAGCGAAATGCGCAAATAATTGTGTTTGCGCCCAAAACCATCCTTCAAAATAGTGTTAGAGGCTGTCATGATTTTTTCCTTTTAAAATATGAAAAACGTGCATTACATGCGGAAAAACGGCGTCCATCGATTCTCTTACTCCGTTTGTTGAGCCCGGAAGAGCCAAAACTAACGTTTTTCCTAAAGTTCCTGCAACGCTTCTAGAAAGCATGGCATACGGCATTCTTTGTTGTCCGTAACTGCGTATTGCTTCTTCGATTCCTGGAATTCTGCTTTCTAACAATGGCTCCAAAGCTTCTGGTGTGACATCTCTTGGAGACAATCCTGTTCCACCCGTAAAAATCACTAACTGATTTTCCTTGGCGAAAGCCTTAGTTTTTTCCTGAATAATATCCAATTCATCTGGAATGATTTCGTAATGCGAAGTTTCTACTCCGTATGAATCTAATTTTTCAACAATTGTTTTTCCAGAACGATCTTCCTTATCGCCAGCAAAAATCGAATCAGAACAAACGAAAACTGCAGCTTTAATTACATTCGGGAATCTATTTTTGAAAGACGATTTTCCGCCTTCTTTATTAATTAATTTGATGGTTGAAATCTCGATTTCTTTATCAATCGGTTTCAGCATATCATACATTGTCAGCGCAACAATCGATGCGCCGTGCATGGCTTCAACCTCAACCCCAGTTTTGTAAACGGTTTTTACTTTGAAAATAATATGAATGTCTAAACCTTCAATATTATATTCTACAGCAGTAAATTCAATTGGAAGCGGGTGACAATCCGGAATAGACAAATGCGTGTTTTTAACCGCAAACAGCCCTGCCGTTTTTGCCATTTCCAACACGTTTCCTTTAGGCACTAAATTGTTCACAACGGCATCAATTGTTTCTTGTTTGCTGACTTTGACAATTGCGGTTGCGGTTGCGACTCTTAAAGTGCTTATTTTATGCGTAATATCTACCATTTTAATTTCTTAGGTATTTTGTTTCCAAGTGAAGGTATCGTTTTCAAACATTTCTTTCCCAAAAATAGGCACATCGGTTTTGATCCAGTTTACAATGGCTTCTGTCGCTTCATAAACTTGTTTGCGGCGCGTTGCCGAAACAAAAACGAACAAACAGATTTCGCCTGCTTTTACAACGCCCAAACTGTGGTAAATGTGCATGCAAGTCAAATCAAATTTTGCAAAAGCTTTTTCTCGAATCGCATACAATGCTTCGTTTGCCATGTCCTTATAAGCTGAATAATCAATTGCCACGACTGTATTATCATGAATCACATCAGCACGAACTTGTCCTAAGAAAATATTGTGTGCTCCAATTGTGTGTTTGGATTGATGTTTAGCGATCGATTCTGCTATAAATTCTGGAGAAATCGGTCCTTCTACAAATACATTTTTACTCATTTCTATATTTTTTTCCGCCACGAATTCACGAATTATCACGCCAATAATTTGTGTAATTCACATTTCACGAATTAATCCAATACTTTGCGTATAGATTTTAAAAAATAAAATTCGTGAATTCGTGGCTATTCTTTTTTTCCTCTAATAAATTTCGCATTGCTAAAGCGCCACCAAAAATACTTTTTACATTTTCAAATTGATTTTTCTGAAGCAATTCAACAGCAATTTTACTTCTAATTCCGGATTGACAGAAGACGTAAATAACTTGATTTTTATTTAGATTTTTAATTTCGCCTTCTAAATTTAAAAGCGGAATCTGAATGCTGTTTTTAAATTTTATTTTTGGAGATTCATCTTCATTTCGAACATCCAAAAACAAAATATCCTCATTTTCTATTTCATCCAAAAGAAGCTCAAACTTTATTTCTTCAATTTGATTTTCACCTGAATTATATCTTTTTTCAAAATCTTCTTTAGTTAATTCTAAAGTTGAACTTTTGTCAAAATCATATTTCTGCTGTTCGTTCTTTAGAATATTATAAACCAATATTTTTCCGCTTAAAACTTCTCTAATTCCGAGAATCATTTTAATGACTTCATTGGCTTGAAGCATTCCAATTATTCCAACCGAAACTCCTACTACGCCGGCATCTTCACAATTTAAAGCATTCGAATTTTCATCCGGATATAAACATCTGTATGTTGGACCGTTTTGAAAATTGAAAACCGAAACTTGTCCTTGAAACCTGAAAATCGATCCGTAAACCATTGGTTTATTGGTTATCAAACAAGCATCGTTTATTAAATATTTTATCGAAATATTATCTGTCGCGTCAACAATGATATCATATTTTTCAAATAACGAAATGGCATTTTTTCCAGATAATTTCTCCGAAAAAGCAGTTACTTTTATTTCTGGATTCAAATCTGAAAGCAACAATTTTGCTTCTTCAGCTTTTGATTTTCCAACAGCTGAAGTTTTGTAAATAACTTGACGATGCAAATTCGAAACGTCAATTACATCATCATCCACAATTCCGATTTCGCCAACTCCAGCGCCAGCCAAATAAGGTAAAATTGACGCACCCAAACCTCCTGCTCCAATTACCAAAACTTTTGATTTTGATAATTTTAGCTGGCCTTCTGCTCCTATTTCAGGAAGAATGGTTTGTCGGTTATATCGTGTTGATTCTTTCATTACTCTTACCTTGTTAGGTATAATTTCTAACACATAGAAACATAGTTTTTTGCAAATTAAAAAAGGCGTTTCACTCATTTAAATGCACATAGATTATCTATGTGTGAAACTTGTTTCTTTTATTCTCTTTTTTCAACACAAAAAACTATGTTTCTATGTGTTAAGATATTTTTTCATTTCACATTAACCACCAGCAAATGGTGGCAACAAAGCCACAATATCGGCAGTCTGTAAAGTGTAATCTGAAGCTTTTGAAACAATTTTTTGATTTACTGCAACACTGAAAGTCAGCGATTCAAACTCATATTTTTCGTTTAAATCCTGCAAAAGTTTTTGCAATGACAATTCTTCTGAAAAAGATAATTTTTCGAATTCGCATTTTGTTTTTTCAGCAACAGCTCCAAAATATTTAACCTCAATCATTCTTATAAATTTAAATTCTGAAAAATGAATTCATCATCAAAATGTTCTTGAAAATACTCGGTCAATTTTGATGCGTTTTTCACCACTTCGCCAATTACAATAATTGCCGGTGATGAAATATTTTTTTCGGATACCAATTTAGTAATTGTGTTTATAGTTCCAATCACTTTTTGTTCCGAATTTTTAGTCCCGTTTTGAATAATGGCAATTGGCAAATCATCCGTTCTATTTTCTTGATAAATTGAAATGATTTCGTCCAATTTATGCATTCCCATCAAAATCACCACAGTCGCCGCCGATTTTGATGCCAAATGGATATCTTTTGACAATTCATGATTCGAAGTTGTTCCTGTTATTACCCAAAAACTTTCTGCAATTTTACGTTGTGTCAAACTAATTCCCGCCGAAGCTGGAACACCCAAAGCTGACGAAATTCCCGGAACAACTGCAGTTTCTAAACCAAATTTAACAGCATAATCTATTTCTTCGCTTCCTCTTCCAAAAACAAAAGAGTCACCGCCTTTTAATCGAACCACATGAGCGTAACGATTTGCCATAGAAACAATCAAATCGTTGATTTGATCTTGTGTGTAAGCGTGGCAACCCAAACGTTTTCCAACAAAAACAATTTCTGCCTTTGTTGCATATTCTAATAATTCTTCATTTACTAACGCATCGTACAAAACTACATCGGCACTTTGTAAAGCCTTAATTGCTTTTAGCGTAATCAATTCAACGTCACCTGGACCTGCACCTACAATCGTTAATTTTGGTGTTTTAAAATTTTGCATAATCTTCAAGTTAAATTGATATTCAGATCGTTTAATTCGTCGGCCGAATTAATATTGGTTAAAGGAAAGTTTTCACTTTCTTCAATATTGATGATTTGATGCGGAATATTGGCAAACAAATTCATCATTTTCAAATCGTCGTTATCAATTGCGCCTTTGATAACAGGCAATATTTTTTTAGAATAAATTCCGATTAACGGATGCAATCTGCTTTCAGAAGCAAAAACCGTGATTTCGGCTTCTGTATTATGTTTTGAAATTAATTCTTGCAATAATTCGGTTGAAATCAACGGAATATCACAGCTTAATATCAAATTAAATTCGGTTTCAGAATGTGATAATGCCGTGAAAATTCCGCCTAACGGGCCTTTTTCTGCAATCAAATCTGGAATTTTTTCATATTCCAAATAATCATATTCTTTTGATGCCGTAATCAATTTTATATTATTTGTAATCGGCAAAATCGCCTGAATAATATGCTCAATAAATGGCTTTTCCTGAAACAAAACCAGTCCTTTTTCTGACTGCATTCTGGTGCTTTTTCCTCCGCAAAGAATAAATACTGTTGTTTCCATTTTTCTTTTGTTTATTTCGTCAGTTCGGCTTTCAACCTCGGGTCAGGTTTAAAGTTTCAAGTTGAAATGCGAAAAAATTTTAACCGCAAAGTGCGCTAAGATCTTTTATGCATCGTTAACTTTAATAAGTTCGCAAAGCTGGATCTACAAAACTTTATCAACACAAAGCTTTGCGAACTTTGCTGTTTTCAATACAACCACTTAGCTACAAAACCTTTGCGTACTTTGCGGTTAAATCTCATTTCAAGGAAAAATCAATTTAACGCTTGCCATTAAAATCACTGTTCCTAAAACCATTTTTAATGTTCTGTTCGAAAAAGAACCGCTTCCATAAAATCCGCCTAGCATTCCGCCTATAACTGCAATCGGAACTAAATAAAAACTATCCATCGGGATTGTTTTTCCGCCTAAAAAGAATCCTAGCATTCCGGCAAATGAATTCACAAAAATGAACAAACTCGAAATCGCCGCTGATTCCTTAACCGAAGCCCATCCTAAAAACAATAGAATTGGACTTAAGATTATTCCACCGCCAATTCCCAGCATTCCAGATAATAATCCGATGGCGAAACCAATTGCTAAGGCAAACGGAAGGTTTATTTTTACTTCTTCTTTTTCTTTAAAATTAAATACGCCGAACAATCGCAGCGCTGCAAAAACCAATACAATTCCTAAAACTATTTTATAAATCGCATTGTCTAATGTTACAAAACCTCCAATAAACGCCGCCGGAATTGAAGCAATCGCAAACGGATAAAAGAGCTTTGGCTTGAAATAATTATTTCGATAATAAAACAAAAACGAAATACTCGAAACAAACAAATTCAATAATAAAGCCGATGGTTTCATCACTGAAACCGGAAAAGCAAAAATGCTCATCAAAGCCAAATATCCCGAAGCTCCGCCGTGCCCCACACTTGAATATAAAAATGCAATTACAATTAAGGCAAAACTGAATAATAGTATATTTTCGGAACTTAGGAGATTCATTTTTTGTTTTTTTGTTTTTTTGTTTACTTCGTCTGTTCGGCTTTCAGCCTCGGGTCAGGTTTAAAGTTTCAAGTTTACCGGCTATATGTTTTTATTTATACAGCGATTTTCATCTTTAACCTCAAAATTGTATTCTTTACTCTTTCTTCTATTTTCTAGAAAAGTCTAATCAATTGGCAATAATGTCACTGATTGTCCTTTTACATAATTTTCTATATTCTCTGGAACGATTAGCAAACTGTTTGCAACGGCAAATGTGTTTAGCATTGCGGAGCTTTGACCGTCTAAAACCGTAACAGTTGTTTCGTCGTATTTTGCTTTTAAAAACAATGTTTTTCCAGTGGTGTTCTTAATTGCTGAATTTAATTTTCGAACCACTTTTGGTTTATGAATTTCTAAAAATCCCATTCTGTTTTTCATAGCTGGTGCCACATAAATGTAAAAATTTGTTAGTGACGAAGCCGGATTTCCTGGAAGTGCAAAAACTAACGTTTCATTTTTTTTGCCAAAAAACATTGGTTTTCCCGGTTTTTGGTTGATTTTGTAGAAAAGCTCTTTTACATCATTTTGCAATAAAGCTTCTTTTACAAAATCATAATCTCCAACAGAAATGCCTCCCGAAATCAGAACAATATCATATTTTTTCAAAATCTCTTTTAAAGATTTTTTAGTTGCTTTCAGATTATCTTTTACGCGATAAACTTTCGTTTTTTTAATTCCGATAGTTTGAAGTGCTGCTTCAAGCATAGCCGAGTTACTTTCAAATATTTTTCCTTTTTTCAGTTTTTCTCCCGGTTGAACTAATTCATTCCCAGTAACTAAAATGGCAACTTTGGGTTTCTTATAAACTTCAATTTCTGTAATTCCCAAACAAGCCAAAAATCCAATTGCTGCGGGTGTCATTAAAGTATTGGCTTCAAAAACTACCTCATCTTTCCGAATTTGTTCTCCTATTGGGCGAACATTTGCTAATTTTTCTGGCATTGTGGCAATCAAAATTGAATCTTTATTTGCCATGACATGTTCTTGCATTACCACTGTATCTGCATGATCGGGAACATGAGCACCTGTAAAAATTCTAATCGCTTCTGTTGCTTTTAATTTTATATCCGAATGATCTCCTGCCTGAGAAATCCCCACAATATCATATTGATGTCGAATGCTGTGCGCAAAAGCATATCCATCCATTGCCGACTGACGAAACGGCGGCATATTGATTGGCGAAATCACTTTTTTAGCCAAAACATAGCCTAATGCCTTATTAACCGCAATTCGTTTGGTGGGCATTTTAGTACTATTTGCTTCGATAATCCCTATGGCTTCTTCAACTTTGATCATTTTGGTATATATATTAAAAGCAAAAAATACTTATTACAAATATAAGTACTTTTACTTAGTTTTAATCATTAAAAATCTTAATCTTTAAAAAAATATAAATTTAGCGTAATTAATGCAATTAGATTCAGAAAAAATCAAAATTGCTTTTTCAAATTAAGGATTTCATTTTTTCTTCTTTGGAAAATTTCCTTGTGGAAGGTAATAAAGCCACGAAAATCCGATAAAAAATAGAATTGCCGAAGCTATAAAAGCCGGAATTAAAATTTCTTTATTGTTGTCTAATGCATTATTTAATGAGGCATACAAAAGCCAAATTTGAATACTGACATTTAAAATAAGAATAAATATCAATGTTGAAAGTATGTTGTTCAGTTTATTAGGATTTACTCTGTTCTGACTTCTTCTAAAGGTACTCATAATTCAAAATTTAAATTAGCTTTCTTTTTTCTCAATCAGCGCTTTTACAAAAACAGCATTTTCTTTAAAAAACACTTCCAATTGCGGTAAAGCTCTCGGTGGAGGTCCAGCAATTACATCACCCGTCATAGCATCAAATGAACCTTCGTGGCAAGGACAAAATATAATTCCGGTTCCGGGTTTGTAAAATACAGAACAGGAAAGATGGGTACATTTTTGTTCGTAAGCTCTAAATTCGCCGTTCTCAAGATGGATTAAAATATACGGAATTGTACTTCCTTCCAAAACAAAACCTCGCGTTCCGCCAACAGGAACATCTTCTTTATTGCAGATAAAATGTTCACCTTGAACTTCTTCTTTTGGCAGTAAAAAAGCTTTTGCCGTTACAAAACCGCTTCCAATCATTAAACCGCCAGAAACAAACGTCAAGAATTTAGCAAAATCACGCCGACTGACTTGAGTCGATTCCTGCTTTTTGATTGGAAAATCTTTTTTCCAGTTTTTATTTAAATTATCTTCTTTTGACATGATCCGAATTTAATAGATTCTTAATTCTGTACTGCCTTTTGGCATCATGATATTGACTTTTGTGGTTACTTTTTCTTGTCCAAAAATGAAATTGTTGACTGGAGTGCTATTCGGTCTCATTTCTTCAATTTGTTCTCTGGTTCCAAAAAACAAAGCGCCACTTGGACAAACTGTTGCGCACATTGGCTTTTTACCCACGCTTGTTCGGTCATAGCACATATTGCATTTCATCATCAAATCATAATCTTCATTTTTCTTCGGAACTCCAAAAGGACAAGCCATAACACAATTCGAACAGCCAATACATCTTTCTGTACTTGCAGTGTGAACAATCCCGAATTCATCCTGCGAAATTGCATCTGCCGGACAAACATTCGCACAAACCGGATCTTCGCAATGCATGCAAACCTGAACAGTGGTTTGAATTGTCGATGCACGATCTACATAATTCACGCTGATTAAAGTTTGCTGGCCGTTTGTTTCACATTCGGCGCAAGCCATTTCACATGCTTTACAGCCAATGCAGCGTTGCATATCTACAAAAAATTCTTCGTTCGTATTAAAATTAGTTAAATTCATAATTTCGTTTTTATAGATTAAACACTTGCATAAGCTTCAGATTCTTTAGACGGTGGTGCAATAGTTCCCTGCGGAAATAATTGACAAGCGCAGACTTTGAACTCCGGAATTTTAGAAATTGGGTCCAAAGTTCCCGGTGTCAATTGATTAGCCGATTTATGTCCCGGCCAGTGATACGGAATAAAAACAGTATCTTTTCTAATGGTTTCTACAATATTGGCAGGAAAAATTCCTTCTCCTCTACGCGTTACCACTCGAACTAATTCACGTTGTTTGATGTTGTATTTCGCAGCCATTTCGGGATGTACCTCAACCATTGGTTCTGGAAATTGATCTACTAATTTCCCAATTCTTCGTGTTTGTGTTCCGCTTAAATATTGTGAAACTACGCGTCCGGTTGTCAAAGTAATTGGATATTCATCATCTGTAACTTCGCCTGGAAGTTTATATGGCGCTGGATTAAAATGCGCTTTTCCGTCTGGTGTTTTAAACTTTTTATCTTCCCATAATCTTGGTGTTCCCGGATGATCTTCTGTTGGGCAAGGCCAAAAAACACCCATATTTTCTTCGACTTTTTTATAGGTAATTCCGAAATAATCTGCTGTCCCTCCTTTTGAAGCCACACGTAATTCGTTGAAAATTTCTTCGCTGTTATTGTACGTGAATTTATCTTCTTCGCCTAATCTTTTGGCAATTTCCAATAATATCGAAGTATCGGTTCTAGCTTCACCCGGAGGCGTAACTGCCTGCCTGATGCGAATTACGCGACCTTCTGCCGAAGTTGTTGTTCCTTCCTCTTCTTCTTGTAAAGATCCTGCCAAAACAATATCAGCATGTCTTGCGGTTTCATTTAAAAAGAAATCGATACAGACGTAAAACTCTAATTTTTCTAAAGCGGCACGTACATAATTATTGTTTGGAAGCGAAACCAATGGATTGAAACAAATCGAAATCAAGCCTTTTATTTCGTCTCTATGAATGGCTTCAATTATTTCATAGGCTGTTAATCCTTTATGAGGCAAATCCTCTTCCTTAATTCCCCAAACTTCAGAAATATATTTGCGATGTTCTGGATTTTCGATATCTCTATTTCCTGGCAATTGATCACATTTATGTCCATGTTCCCTTCCTCCTTGACCATTTCCTTGTCCAGTAATGGTTCCGTAGCCACAATATGGTCTTCCAATTCTTCCGGTTGCTAAAACCAGATTAATACAGCCCAAAACATTATCAACACCTTTTGAATGATGTTCGATGCCTCGCGCGTGCAATAAAAAACTTGTTTTTGCCTTTCCCCATAATTCGGCTGCCGCTTTTATTTTATTTTTATCAATTCCGGTCACTTCTTCTGCCCATTCTAAGGTATAGTCTTTTACGGTATCAATCGTTTCCTGAAATCCTGAAGTGTAATTATCAATAAAATCATGATCGAGCATATCGTGGTCAACGAGATATTTTAACATTGCACCATATAAAGCAGAATCTGTTCCGGGTCTTACATCGAGATGAATATCGGCCGTTCGCGCAAGCGGAATCATTCTTGGATCAATCACAATCAATTTTGCACCTCGATCACGAGCTTTCCAAATCCAATGTGTCAGCGTTGGGAAAGTTTCGCTGATGTTTGCTCCAGTAACAATAATTACTTCGGCATATTCTAAATCAGAATAATTGTTTGAAGCTCGGTCTAAACCAAAAGCTTTTTTATTTCCGGCTCCCGCGCTCACCATACAAAGTCTTCCGTTATAATCCAGATTTCTTGTTTTTAATGCAACACGTGCAAATTTTCCAACCAAATAACTTTTTTCATTCGTAAGCGAAACTCCAGATAACATTGAAAATGCATGCTTTCCGTATTTCTCCTGAATTCGTTTTATTTCAGAAATGGTTTTATCCATCGCATTATCCCAGGAAATTTTTTCAAAGCCTTTTCCTTCCACTCTTTGAATTGGATGCAAAAGTCTGTCTGGATGATTGTTTTGCAAATAACGCTGTACTCCTTTTGGGCACAAACGACCTTCGTTAAAAGGAAATTCCATCCATGGCTCAAAACCAACCACTTTATTTTCTTTCACCATTAATTGAATGCCACATTGCATGCCGCAGAAACAACAATGCGTTTTTACAACCTCATCTGGTTCGTCTCTTCCTTCGTAACCGTCAACGGGCGCGTAGTTTTTATGTGGGCCGAATACGTCTATGATTTTCTCTAATGATACGGGTAGTTTTGCCATTTTTTTTGTTGTTTTTGTTTCAAGTTTCAGGTTTCAAGTTGCCACGCGAACGTGAAACTTGAAACCTAAAACTTGAAACTAGTTTTTTTTGACGTTCCTATTCACAACTTGAAACCTGAAACCTGAAACTTTTTAACTAAAATATTATCCAAATAAATTACCGCCTTCTAATCGGGCTTTTAAATGTGCTTGTGCTAAGCGTGATCTTTTTCCTTCAGGGCTTAAATCTAAATGTGACGTTCCATCTTCATGGGTGAAATCGAAACCTAGTTTTTCAGTTACAATTTTTAAATCGTCGATATGCAATTGAGTGGCGAATTCTTCTCCTGTATGCGGGCAGACAGCCATTCCTTTTTTGATTCCTTCTTTTTTGTAAATATGTGCGCCAATTTGTGCCGGACGCTGAATGATATGGAAGAATTTTCCAAACGGAATCCAAATCAAAAACATGATTACGGTTACGGCGTGAATTACGGCAAGAAAATCATACGCAAAACCTTTCATGAATTGATACGAATACGTCAGACATAATCCTGTTACTGAAATCGCAATCAGCAAAATAAGCGGCAACAAATCGCCTTCAAATGTTTGTGTAGCAATCAATCCGGGATTTGTTAATCTTCTTCTTAAATAATAAACCGAACCAATGATTACGAGCCATGATGACCAGTTTAAAGCATGGAAAGTCAAGAACGCTAAAAACGAATCAATTTTAAAATCCATTATAGTGAAGCCGAAGAAATGCGCTTCGTAAATCGAAATGGAATTTGGTGCCAAAGTAAAGTGAATCCATCCAAAAGTAAGCGGAATGGTTATGGCAAAAGCCGACAAACATCCAATTGCAATACAAAAATGTGCAAACCAGCGCCATTTGCTTCTCGGATAAATGAATCTTTGAACTACAATATTCTGTACCGATTCTTTTCCTAAAAACCATAAATGTGAAAATACTTTTCCGCTAAAAAGCAATTGCATGCTTCTTTTAAAATACATCCATGTTGGTGGTCTTTGCAACCAAACTGTGTAGCGATAAACTATTCCGAAAAAAGCAAAAACAGTTCCGAATAAATAGGTAATCAATGCCGCATCAAAGTTTTGCAATTTTCTTGAGCCGTAAAATACAAGTACAATCGTAAGTATCGAAACCGCTGTAGCGACCAGCAAAGCTTTAGTATTAAACGTTTTATTTTTCATCTTAAATTGAATTTAAAGCGTGGTTCTTAATAAAAATTGCTCTAACACATAGAAACATAGCTTTTAAAACTAAAGAAGGCGTTTCACTTATTGCAATACACATAGTAAACTATTTGCAAACTATATTTTACTTTCTGGCATTTTTTTGGTTTAAAAACCTATGCCTCTATGTGTTTAAAAGCGATTTTTTTAATGTTTTCGATCCATATCTTTTGCATATTCTGGCGATTTCTCTTTCATCAAATTCACCACAACGCGATGCATCCAGATTAAGCAAATTAGCGAAACGGCTAAAATGAACATCCACGAACTGGTCCAGAAACCAGTTGAAGTCAAGAGATAACCAAAAATAATCGGGCCAAAAAATCCACCAAGACCTCCAAGCGCACCAACCATTCCGCCCACTACTCCAACTTCATTCGGGAAATAATCTGGGATGTGTTTATAAACTGCGGCAGAACCAATTCCCCACGCAGAACCAATCAGAATAACTAAAACCAAGTAAATCCACATATTGGCTTCAAAATGAATTTGCGTAATTCCTTCGGCCAATAAATCTTTCTTTTGAACTTCTTGATTTTGTTTTACAACCACTTCTTGCCATGAAGTTTTTGAAGGAAGAAATTTGCTGTGTTGGGCATTTTTATCTTCTTGTGTTATCGGATAGGTTTTATCCCCAATCACAACTTTATCTGATGAAACTTCTGTAACTGTTCCCGCTTTTACAGCAGTAATTCCAGAGCCCGATGTCGTGATATCCATTTTAGGAAACATCAATAAAAAACTTAAAACAACCGAAGAACTTAAAACCCAATACATAACTTTTCTCGCACCGAATCGATCTGATAAAAATCCGCCATAAGCTCTAATTACTCCTGAAGGCAAACTGAATATGGCAGCGAAAATTCCACCCATAACCAAAGTCGTATGATATACATTCAAGAAATTAGGCAACAACCATTGTGAGAAAGTCACAAATGAACCAAAAACAAGAAAATAATATAACCCAAAGCGCCAAACTCTGACACTTTTTAATGGTTTGAAAACTTGCTTTAAAGTTTTTGGAGCGGCTTCAATTTTTTTATTTTTTGTAAAAATTAGAAAGACAATTCCCATTGCCAACAAAACACTAGCGTAGATAACTGGAAGCCATTTCCAGCCGTTTTCGGGATCACTTTCTGAAAATTTAGTCAATAATGACGGTGCTAAAAAAGTGGTTAACGCAGCCCCCGAATTTCCCATTCCGAAAATCCCTAATGCTGTTCCCTGCCATTCTTTTGGATAAAATAATGAAGTGTATCCAACTCCGACTGCAAAACTGGTTCCCACCATTCCGAAGAGAAAACTCAAAATCGCAAACGTCCAAAAATTGTAAGCAAATGGAAGTAAAAACAACGGAATAGAACTTAAAATCAATAAACACGAAAAAACAGGTTTTCCTCCAAATTTATCGGTCAAAATCCCCATTGGCAATCGCATTACCGAACCTGTTAAAACTGGGATTCCGAGCAACCAACCAATCTCGACGACACTCCATTCAAAAATACCTCTGTCATTTAAAAAAGTTACTAAAACTCCGTTTAACGTCCAGCAAGCAAAACAAATTATAAATGCTAACGTATTGAAAAAAAGAACGCGATGTGATTGGGAAAGATCAGACATAGAAAAATAGTGTTAGAATTATTACTTAAAAATTTAACCTATAAATCAATATTCCAGAACACAATGAACTGTTGTTTTTCTGGCAAAAACTAAAATTAGGAAAAAATTGATTAAAACACTAATTATAAACAAGATAACCGATAAAAGGTAATTATTAAATAACATTCCGAAGCTATTATAAAATTGAACTAAAAAAGCTTTTGAGAAGTTTTCAAGCTGTTTTTCATTCCTTTACAGGTTTTTCGGAACAGAAAAAAACAGCAATTTAAATGTAAAATACTACAATTTTTATCTTTTAAAGAAAAATCTTTAACATTTTCCTATTCCAATTAAAAAACATAAACAATTAAAATACAATACTTTAAGACCGAATTAAAGACACTAAAAATGAAATCAAGAAGAGTTTTTCAAAAAAAGTCATCTAAATTTTTGGTTTTTATTATATTAAAATTAACTTTGTCTATAGGATTAGTAGAGTTTAAAATTATATTTGAAACTAAAAAAACTATATTTTGAAAACAACCGAAAGCATATCGTATTACATTCTTCCTAAAAAATATACTTATAACACTTTTTGTTATATGTGCTTTTGTTGTTAATTCCTAACAATTACTTATTCGTTTTACCTATTGGTTTTTAAAATCTAGAAAAACGAAATCAAACTTCACCTCAAGATTACTTTTATTGAAAATACAATGATCTGATTGTTGCTTAACCAGCGGCAAAAGGGTTTTGATTATAACTATATTTTTAAAAAGAAAATGACTAACAACTAAAAAAAATCAAGATGAAAAATATGCAAAGCTGTTGCTGTAAATAAAAAAAGCCATTTCTGCGGCAACAGAAATGGCGAGGCTTAAAGAACATTTATCACTAAATCAAGGACACTATAGAGGGTTGAAAATTCAACGCTCAGGGCGCCTTGTTAATTACTTAAACCATTACAAAGAAATGAAAAATAATTTAAAGATATACTCTATATTATTTCTCCTGCTTCTGACGGCGGGAATTAATGCCCAAAATACAACGCCCCTCATTCAATCAAAACTTGACGGAACTGTTGTCGATGCTATTACAAATCAACCGATTATAGGTGCATCAGTAATTATTAAAGGTACAACTCATGGAGTTCAGACTGATGCTGAAGGAAAATTTTATTTTCAAACCGGCCAAAAATTTCCTTATACTTTAATTGTATCCTACATTGGTTATAAAAAAGCCGAAGTAATTGTTGACAAAAACCCAGTAATCATCAACTTAAAAGAGGAACGCCAAGAATTAGATGAGCTTGTAGTTGTTGGTTATGGATCACAGAAAAGAAAAGATATTACAGGTTCTGTTGCATCTGTTCCAAAAGCGAATTTATCTCAAGTTACTTCTTCCGCAGACAACCTCCTTCGTGGTGCAATTCCAGGTGTGGTAGTTACGCAAAGTTCAGGACGTCCTGGCGCATCATCAAGCGTGCGTATTCGCGGAGGAAACTCCATTACCGCTGGTAACGAACCACTTTATGTACTTGACGGAATTTTGATTTACAATGACAACAATAATAGTACTGCAGGTGTCGCAAATGCGGGTGCGACGGTAAACGTGCTTTCGACAATAAATCCAGCTGATATCGAATCGATTGAAGTTTTGAAAGACGCTTCGGCTACCGCAATTTATGGATCTCGTGGTGCAAATGGTGTTGTAATTATTACAACCAAAAAAGGCACAAAAGGTCAGGATAACATTTCGTATCAAGGTTATTTTGGATTCCAAAATGTTTCAAAAAAATTAAACTTAATGAACGCTAGTCAATGGGCAAGCTTGCGTAATGACGTTCAGGCGAGTATTGGTCAAGCTCCTTCTTTTTCTGATGCTCAGATAGAAGCCCTTAAAACTTCTGGTGGATACGATTGGCAATCAGCTGTATTTAGAACAGCTGCTCCTATTCAAAACCATCAATTGACTTTTTCTGGCGGAGATGAACGTTCTCGATACACCATTTCTGCAGGTTATTTTGATCAAGACGGAATTGTAATCGCAACTGATTTTAAACGAATTTCCCTTCGCGCTAATTACGAAAGAAATTATTCTCAGAACTTTAAATTCGGCGTCAATGCAAATTACACCAATTCAATCGCGAACGGAATTGGAACAAATGGCGGCGCAAGTGCAGGAAGACAGCCAAATCCGCTGGTAGTTGCGTTATACCAACCACCAGTAGTTCCGATCAAAAACGAAGATGGAAGCTACAATTTGACCAATAATCCGTATGCCACAGCAGTTAATGGCATTATCCCGAATCCGATTAATGATTTAGAAAACACTACAAACGAAACCAAGATTAACAGAATTTTGACCAGTTTGTTTGGTGAATATAAAATCACTAAAAAATTGACTGCTAAAGTTGCTGTGAGCGGTGACGTAATCGATACAAAACAAAATTATTACGCTCCTTCAACTACAACTTCGGGAGCGGGAGTTAAAGGTTTAGCTTCTGTTGGAGATCGATTGGTAAGTTCTGTTTTAAACGAAAATACGCTGAATTACAATACTAATTTTGGAGATGATCACAAATTCTCAGCTTTAGGAGGTTATACACTTCAATACACAAAAGGTGAGGTTGTAAATGCAGGAGCTCAAACTTTTGTAAATGATGCCAATACCTACAATGCATTGCAAGATGGTGTTCCGGTAAAACCATACAGCGATGCGTTTGAAAGTGTTTTAAAATCTTGGTTGGCAAGAGTCAATTATTCATATAGAGGAAAATACAACTTTACGCTTTCTGGCCGCGCCGATGGTTCATCAAGATTTGGTTCTGAGTCACTTTGGGGTTATTTCCCATCAGCAGGATTTTCTTGGAACATTACCGACGAAGATTTTGCCAAAAACATCAAAGGTGTAACCGAAGCCAAATTAAGAATTACAGCGGGTACAACAGGAAATCAAGAAATTGGAAATTATCTTTCGCTTGCTTCGATGGGGTCTGTAAACTATTCTTTTGGAGGAACTACTTATACAGGATTAGCCCCTACTCGATTAGCAAATCCGGATTTGAAATGGGAAAAAACAAATCAATATAACATTGGTTTAGATTTATCCTTATTGGATAGAAAAATCAATCTTGTTTTTGATGCTTATATCAAACAGACAAAAGATTTATTAATTAATGTTCCGGTACCATTGACTTCAGGATATGCAACTGTTCTTCAAAATATTGGAGGCGTTGAAAATAAAGGTTTTGAAGTTGGTTTGATCACAGAAAACATCAAAACAGAAAATTTTGCTTGGAATTCGAACTTGGTTTTCTCAACCAATAAAAATAAAGTAACTGCCATAGGAAATGGTGTTGACCAATTCTTTCCTGTAGTTCCAAACGGATCTTTATTGCAACAACAACCCGTAATTGTAAAAGTTGGTTTGCCACTTGGAACTTTCTGGGGATACCGAACAAACGGAATTTTCCAAACTCAAGAAGAAGTTAATACACAACCAAAAATCAATAGTTTGGCCAATACTAAAGTTGGAGACAGAAAATATGTTGACACAAATGGTGATGGCGTAATTACAGCATTGGACAAAGGCAATCTTGGATCATCTCAACCAAAATTTGTTGGAAGTTTCAGCAACACCATTTCGTACAATGATTTCGATTTGAATTTCTCTTTCCAAGGCGCTTATGGCGGAAAAGTATTCAATGCTTTGAATCAGCAATTAGAAATTTCAACACTTGGAACTAATGCAGCCGAAACATTAGTGGACAGATGGACTCCAACAAACCCAAGCAATGAAATTCCGAGAGCCTCAAGTTCTCCATTAGGAATTGTTTCAGAGCGTTATGTGGAAGATGCCTCTTTCTTAAGATTAAAATTAATCACTCTTGGTTACACTTTGCCAAAAAGCGTTTCGAAAAAATTGGGAACAAAAAGCGTGAAGTTTTACATCTCAGCCGAAAACTTAATTACATGGACAAAATACACTGGCTATGATCCAGAGGTAAGTTCATACGAACAAAACAATTTATATCCGGGAATTGATTTTGGTTCTTATCCAAACTCAAAAACATTCATCTCGGGCTTGAACGTAACATTCTAAGTAAAAAAATATCACATGAAAAAGATCATTACAACATTCCTTATAAGTGCCGGACTATTGGTATCGTGCACCGATTTAGAGGTAACACCTACTTCTTTTGTAACCGAAGACAATTACTTTAAAACGCAAGATGATGCTGTAGCGAGTGTAACTGCTGTTTATGCTTCATTGAGCTTAGATCCAGGCGAGCAAAGTTTATTCGGGAGAAACCTTTATTTCTTGACCGACATGGCTTCAGATTATGCGGCTGCAGGAGTTTCGGCAACAAATCCTCAAGTTAGAGCATTAAGCAGTTTGACGCACGATGCAACTTCTGATCGCGTTCAAGTGGCATGGAGACAAATTTATGCTGGAATCAACAGAGCCAATGTTTCGATTGATAATGTTCCAAAAGTAGCTGGAACCGAAGCAGTAAAAACAAGATTAGTCAACGAAGCAAAATTCATACGAGGATTACTTTATTTTCAAGCTGTTCGTTTATGGGGCGGTGTTCCAATTGTTTTGCACGAACCAACTTCTATTGATTTAGAAAGCTTAAAATCAAAAAGAAGAACAGTTGACGAAGTTTATGCTCAGATTATTTCAGATTTAAAAGATGCTGAAAGCTTGCCATCTACCTATCCTGCCGCAGATGCTGGGCGTGCAACTTCTGGTGCCGCAAAAGCAATTTTGGCAAAAGTATATTTGACAAGAAAAGATTGGCCAAATGCCATTGCAAAAGCGAGAGAAGTAATCAATGGAGGTTACGGTTATGCTTTGTTTGAAAATTTCCAAGATATTTTCACCAAAACAAAAAAGAACGGAAAAGAGCATATTTTCTCTGTTCAATTTGAGCCGAATCAAGCTGGAAACGGATCAAGCGGAAGTACTTTTCAAGCCACTTCATTTACAGGATTTACTGCTACGGAACCTGCTGATATTATCTCAGACGTTGCGTTGTTCTACGATATTTATGCTGCTGGAGATACTCGAAGAGATGTAACTTATGCCAAACAATTATTAAATCCTGCAACTGGAACTTTATATACTTTTCCGAAACCAATTTTTAGAAAATACTTAGATATAAGCAATTTGGCAACTCCAGCCAATGTTGCCATCAACTTTCCGGTTATACGTTATGCTGACATTTTATTGTCTTTGGCAGAAGCGATAAATGAGCAAGGTGGGCCAACTGCAGAAGCTTATGAATTAATCAATCAAGTTAGAAGAAGAGCTTTTGCAAAACCAATTACAACGCCAGACCCAACAGTAGATTTAATTGGATTGACACAAACCACTTTCAGAGCTGCAATTCAAGAAGAACGCAAAAAAGAATTTGTTCAGGAAGGGCAACGCTGGTACGATTTAGTACGATGGGGAACTTTAGTTACGGAAGTGAAAAAAGTAACGGCTAAAAACTCGGTTTCAGAAAGAAACAATCTATATCCGATTCCGCAAAGCGAAAGAAATATTGATCCAGTTGGATTGCCACAAAATCCTGGATATTAATACCGAATGATATTTAAACACATAGAAACATAGATTTTAAATTATCAAGGAAGGCAAAAGAGAAACCCGTTTCTCCACACATAGTTGCTATGTGAATTGAAATAAGTAAAACGCCTTTTTACCACAAAGAATATCTATGATTCTATGTGTTAAAAATATGAAGCATTATTTAGAACCATATAACTAATAAACTATAGAAAAATGAAAAATTTAAATTTTAATACAGCATTCAAAAGTCCGAAAAAAGGGCTTTTGATTACTGCTATCCTAATTGCACAGTTAGGATTAGCTCAAGAGAAACAAGAATTCAAAGGTACAATTGGTAAAACTTTAGCCGATTCAAAAGAATATTGGCCAGAGCCAGTAACTGCTCCGAAAGGCGCTCCAAATATTGTTTGGATTTTATTAGACGATGTTGGATTTGGAGCTTCAAGTGCTTTTGGAGGTTTGATCAGTACACCAACTTTTGAAAACTTAGCAAATAACGGTTTGCGTTATACTAATTTCCATACAACAGCAATTTGTGCTCCAACTCGTGCTGCTTTATTGACTGGAAGAAATTCGGGAAGAGTTCACGTAAGCGGCTTTTCGCATACTATTTTATCGGCAGGATTTCCAGGTTGGGATGGAAGAATTCCTTCGGATAAAGGAACAATTGCAGAGATTCTTCGTGAGAACGGCTACAATACTTTTGCAGTTGGAAAATATGGCGTTACGCCAGATGAAGAAGCTTCAGATGCCGGTCCGTTTGACAGATGGCCAACCGGAAAAGGTTTCGATCATTTCTACGGATTCTTAGGTTCACAAACCGATCAATACAATCCTGATTTAGTCGAAGATCAAGTTCACATTAAACCAGACGGACGCCATTTGAATGAATTGATTACAGACAAAGCAATCAGCTACATTCAAAAACAACAAAAAGCAGCGCCGGGAAAACCATTTTTCTTGTACTATGCGCCGGGAGCCGTTCACGCACCTCATCAAGTGGCTGAAAAATGGAGTGATCAATACAAAGGCAAATTTGACGAAGGTTATGATGTTTACCGCGAAAAAGTATTGGCAAACCAAAAGAAATTAGGCATATTCCCTCAAAACTCAGTACTTCCAGAACGCAATCCGTTGATTACAGAATGGAAAAAACTTAGTCCAGATCAAAAGAAAGTTTACGCAAGATTCATGGAAGTTTACGCAGGATTCTTGACTTATACGGATTATGAAATTGGAAGAGTAGTGAATTATCTAAAAGAAAGCGGTCAGCTTGACAATACTTTAATATTTGTTGCCATTGGTGATAATGGAGCGAGCAAAGAAGGAACTTTACAAGGAACGATCAACCAAAGTTTGTTTTCTCAAGGAACATCTGACGAGCAAAATCTTCAAAGCAACTTGAACAATATTGGCGAAATTGGAACTGCGAAAGGTTTGAATACCAATTATCCTCTTGGATGGGCGCAGGCAACAAATGTTCCATTCAAAAACTGGAAACAAGACGCACAATCGGAAGGTGGAACTCGTAATCCGTTGATTGTTTTTTATCCAAATGGAATTAAGGACAAGGGGGGCATCAGAAACCAATACAGCCACGTAACGGATCTTTTACCAACAACTTTAGATATTGTTGGAATCAAAGCACCTGAATACATCAAAAATATCAAACAAGATATTATTCAAGGTTCAACTTTCAAAGCTTCTCTAGACAATCCAAAAGCTGCATCATTGCATACAGTTCAATATTACTACATCTTTGGAAACAGAGCTATTTATAAAGATGGATGGAAAGCTGGAGCGGCGCATTTGCCAGATTCATTTGCTGTGAAAAAATCTTTAGGAAGCAACCAAAAACCAGCAGAAAGTAATTTTGATGCTGATGTTTGGGAACTTTACAACCTAAACGAAGATTTCAACGAACGCAATAATCTTGCTGCAAAATATCCTGAAAAATTAGCCGAGCTTAAAAAACTGTTTGATGAACAAGCTAAAGAAAACAATGTTTATCCGTTGATCGACTGGCAGGATGTTTACAATAGAAGAATTCACAATACAGGAGCTGACAAAAACAAAACCGTTTCGGATTTAATCAAACAGGCTACAAAACCTGGAGGAGGTTCAAATTAAGCATCGTCAACCCTATTAAATAAATTTATCAGAGCTATTAAGCAACTTGATGGCTCTGATATTAAATTAAGAAAAGTAAAATTTTAAATTAAATTCTATTAATTCCATAGAATTATTAGTTAATCATTTATTTTTACAATTACACACTCTAAATCAAACCTATATGAAACGAGTAGATTATCAAATCATAGGAAAAAAAATTGTCGTTGGGGCAATTTTGTTTTTAGTCCCACTAGCCATTTTAGCTGGCGGATTAGCAATAATTAATCAATTTTTAAAATAAAAAAAATCATGGCAACAGTACAAAACTCAAAATTAACAAGAGACTTGACGATTAGTTTCTTTATTTATTCTTTGCCGGTGTTGGCAATCTATCTTTATTTTAAATTAAGCAACAATCTGGTTGCCGAATCGCATATCACGATTCCGGCATTTTTAAAATTTGCAGAACCCGCTTTTGCAAACATCAGAACCTGGGGATTAACGGTCTTTATGATTGTATTGGGAATTATCGAATTTGCCGCAGGTTTATATGACGATCAATGGACGGGCGAGGAACGCAAAATTGACATTGTTTCCTTTTTAGCTCCGAAGCTGCTTTTACCTCCAATTATCGCCTTTTTCAGTTTGACAGCTTTACCTTATTTGATTCCGAATTTAGCTAATTCACTTTCATGGGTTCCTTTTTGGGGCGGTTTTTTCTTGATTGCCATTGCCGATGATTTGACGCAATATTGGTATCATAGATTGCACCACCAAGTTCCTTTTTTATGGCGTTTTCATAGAACACATCACTCTGCTCCATACATGGGAATGGCGATGGCTTCTAGACAAAACTTTATTTACACCGTTTTCTTTTCCCAAATTTATTTGACTGCGACATTGACGTATTTAGGTTTAGGACTTCCGGCTCTGTTTGTTTTGGTTATTAAAAGTTTCATCACTTTGGGCGCGCATTCAAGCATTGCTTGGGACAAACCATTCTACAAATACAAAGTTTTACATCCAATTGCGTGGGTCCTAGAAAGATTAATTTCGACTCCGGCAACGCATCATGCTCATCATGCAGATACAAGCGGTGACGGTGTGGGGCATTTCAAAGGGAACTTCGGAAATATGTTCTTCATTTGGGATATCATTTTCGGAACTGGATTAATCACTAGAAAATTTCCAGAATCATACGGAATGAAATCATACAAACAAGAAGAATGGTATGCACAATTTCTTTGGCCAATATTCAAATCTAAAAAAGAAGGAAGCGCTTTGGCCGAGGGTGTTTTATCTGTTCCATCAAAACCAAAAGCCGTCGAAGAAGTACAATCTCCAGTATTAGAGCAAGTTTAGCCTTAGAAAAAGATGAAAAACAAAACTTTCAAAAATAGTTTAACAGCAATTGTATTTCTTATCTCAATTGCTGTTTTTTCGCAAAATAAAAGCGGAAATACTTTGACTTTGGATTCTTTTTATTCGAAAATCCAAACCCAAAAAAATCCGCAGATTATTGATGCGCGAGGTCCCGATGAATTTGCTTTGAATCATATCATTGGCGCAATCAATTTCAACTTAGAATCAACTGATTACAATAAAAAAATTGCTAAATTAGACAAAACAAAACCTGTATTTATTTATTCTATTGGAGCTGGAAGAAGTGTTCAATTAGAAAAAGAATTGCTTAAAATAGGATTTTCAGAAGCCTATAGTTTGGAAGGTGGCATTGCAAATTGGATTGGAAGTGGAAAGCCTTATTTTACTAATTCCAAAAGCAAGTTAACATTAGCTGAATACAACAAAATTGTTACTGAAAATAATACCGTTTTGGTTGACATTGGTTCTGTTTACTGCGGTGCCTGCAAAAAAGTAAAACCAATTTTAGAAACGATAAAAGCTCAATATGGCTCAAATTTAAAAATTGTAGAAATTGATTTGGAAGACAATACTCAAATCATTGCCGATTTAAAAACTATTAAAGTTTTTCCAACATTGCTTCTTTATCAAAAAGGAAAAATCATTCTGAAAAAAGAAGGCTTCGAAAATTTAAAAAATGATGTTGATGTAGCACTTGCTCAAAATAACAACTAAAATTATGGCTTCAAAAAAAATTAAAAAGATCGTTTTACCAATTTTAATTGTTCTTTTACTCTTGGCATTATTTTTATTCTGGCCCATCAATACGAATGGAACTTTAATAAAACCAGATGAAAAATTACTCAAAGGAAAAACAGCATTTTTATCTCAAAAAGACACTTCGACTCTTGAAAAAAAAACGAACATCATTATCCTACTTGCTGATGATTTAGGGAAATATGATATTTCGCTTTATGGCGGAAAAACAACATCAACACCTCAAATCGATTCATTGGCGGCTTCTGGGGTTACTTTTACAGATGGATACGTTTCGGCGCCTATTTGCTCGCCGTCTCGTGCTGGACTGCTTACAGGACGTTATCAAGAACGTTTTGGGCACGAATATCAGCCAGGCGATCGTTATCCCAAAAATAATTTGGAATATTACGGTTTCAAATATTTAATCAATACTGACGGTTGGCGATTAAATCCGAAAATCAATTATCCAAATGCTGCGTCAATCGCTACACAAGGTTTGCCACAATCTGAAATCACTTTTGCTGATTTGGCTAAAAAGGAAGGTTACAGTACGGCCATAATCGGCAAATGGCATTTAGGACACAACAAGGGATTTTTTCCTTTAGACCGTGGTTTCGATTATCATTATGGATTTTATCAAGCATTTTCATTGTATGTTCCCCAAGATGACAATCCAGATATTATCAATCATCACCACACAGATTTTACCGATAAAACCATTTGGGGAAATGGGCGCGTTGGAATTGGACAAATTCGACGAGATACGACAATCATTCAGGAAAAGACCTATTTAACCGAAAAATTTGCTGAAGAAGCAGAAGCTTTCATCGATAAAAATAAAACAAAACCTTTCTTGCTATATGTTCCGTTTAATGCGCCGCACACGCCATTCCAAGTTCGCAAAAAATATTACGATCGTTTTCCGAATGTAAAAGACGAAAACAAACGTGTTTATTTTGCTATGATTAGTGCTTTAGATGATGCCATTGGACGAATCAGGGAAAAAGTCAAAAAAGAAGGTTTGGAAGAAAACACCATCATCATTTTTGCCAGTGACAACGGTGGCGCCGATTATACTTTTGCTACAACCAACGCTCCATTAAAAGGCGGTAAATTCTCACATTTTGAGGGCGGAATCAATGTTCCGTTTGCGCTTTCGTGGAAAGGAAAAATCAAACCTCATACTATTTACAAAACCCCGGTTAGTACTTTGGATATTTTTAGTACAATTGCTGCCGTAACACATTCTGGCTTACCAAAAGATCGCATTTATGATGGCGTTAATTTAATTGATGTTGTAAACAATAAAAAAGAAGCGCACAAAACATTATACTGGCGTTCTGGAGACGCAAAAGCGATCCGAAGCGGTGATTGGAAATTAATCATCAGCGGAAAAACACATGAAGAATGGCTGTATAATTTAGCCAATGACAAATCTGAAACTACAGATTTAGCTTCAAAAAATCCAGCAAAAGTACAAGAACTCAAAACAGCTTTGCAAACTTGGGAAAAAGGTTTGGTTCAACCGCTTTGGCCTAATTTGACTTACTATGAGTTTGATTTTGGAAAGCAAAAATATTTTGTGGACTTGTAGAATTCTTTTAAAATCAATCCCCTCACTAATCAAAACTTAATTTCACCATTCAATAAAATATTCTATTTAAAATATCACATGAAATATCAAAACATCTTAGAAACAATAGGGAATACTCCTCACATTCGATTAAATAACCTTTTCAAGTCACATGAAGTTTGGATTAAATTAGAAAAATCAAATCCGGGATCCAGCATTAAAGATCGAATTGCTTTAGCCATGATTGAAGATGCCGAGCGAAAAGGCCTTATCAATAAAGACACTGTTATTATTGAACCAACTTCTGGAAATACCGGAATCGGACTTTCATTAGTCGCCGCGGTAAAAGGTTACAAAGCCATAATCGTTATGCCTGAATCAATGAGTATCGAACGTCGCAGAATCCTAAATGCTTATGGCGCCGAATTTATTTTGACACCGAGAGAAAAAGGAACTTCTGGAGCTGTCGAAAGAGCAAAAGAATTAGCTTCGACCATAAAAAACTCTTATCTTCCTTCACAATTTACCAATAAGGCAAATGTTGAAATACATGAAAAAACAACAGCTCTAGAAATTTTAGCCGATTTTCCAGATGGTATTGACTATCTAATTACCGGAGTTGGAACTGGTGGGCATATTACAGGAGTTTCCAAAATACTGAAACAACATTTTCCAAATCTGCAGACATTTGCCGTTGAACCAGCTTTGTCTCCTGTTTTAAGTGGTGGTATTCCCTCTCCTCATCCGTTTCAAGGAATTGGGGCAGGTTTTATTCCCGAGGTTTTTAATCGTGAGTATGTAGATCAAATTATAACTATTGACAAAAACGAATCCTACAATTTTACAAAAAGAATCGCCAAAGAAGAAGGAATATTTGCCGGAATCTCAACTGGGGCTGCACTTGCGGCAATTTCCAAAAAACTGAAAAATATTCCCGAAAATGCCGTTATTCTAACCTTCAATTATGATACAGGCGAGAGATATTTATCAGTAGATGAATTGTTTGATTAAAAATTAAAAAAACCGCAATCCTTTCAAAAAAATAATTACTTTTTTTGATATTTTGAGTAATTATACCCCAAGCGACTGTTTTTCTGAACAGTCGCTTTTTTTACGTTAAATTTGACACAAACAGAAATATATTTCACAAATTGTTACAAAAAGTATATTTTTAAGTTTAATTTATGTTAATTCACTTCATTTATCACACAAAACAAAAAGATTTGATTAAAAATTAATCAATTTATTACATCCTTTTTTACAAAATCAGGTTTTTAAAAGCTTAATTGTTACAAATAATACAAAAATAACCAATAATGTTATATTTAATGTTAAAAATAGGCTTTTGCTTAACATTAATTTAAGATATTTGAAAGAACTAATTTAAACACAATAAAAAATGAAAATTAATTTAAAGCATTTTTTGTGGCTGATGCTCGTGTTAAGCGTGCAAATAGCTGTGGCTCAAGGAGGGTCAATTTCTGGTACGGTGACGGACAATAAAGGTGTTCCAATTCCGGGAGTGAATATTGTACTAAAAGGAACAAGTGTTAGTACTCAAACTGATTTTGATGGAAATTTTAAAATTCAAGCGAATGCAGGTGATGTTTTAGTAGCTAGTTATGTTAGTTTCGCTACTGTTGAAGTAAAAGCTTCAAATGCTATGACAATTAAAATGGTGGAAACTCAAAATGAGTTGGAAGCTGTTCTTGTTGTTGGTTACGGTACACAATCAAAAAAGAATTTAACTGATAATATTGCTCGTGTAACTGCAAAAGATATTCAGCAAGTGCCTGTTGCAAACGTGCAGAATGCTTTGGTAGGTAAATTAGCCGGAGTACAGATTACACAAACGAATGGTAAAGTTGAAGGAGGAATGAATATTAGAGTTCGTGGAGCTGCTAGTATTAGTGCGAGCACACAACCTTTATATGTTTTAGATGGTATTCCACTTATCACTGATGACGAGTCTAGCAATGGAGCTCCAACCAATCCATTGTTGACATTAAGTCCAAATGAAATCGAATCGATTGATGTTTTAAAAGATGCCTCTTCTTCTGCAATTTATGGAGCTCGTGGAGCTAACGGAGTTGTAATCATTACCACTAAAAAAGGAAAAGAAGGCAAAGGAAATTTCTCTTTAAACTTCTCTCAAGGTATTAGTGAAGCTACTCACACCAAAAAATTCCTAAATGCAAAACAATATGTAGAATTGTTGCAGGAAGCTGGACGAAATGTAGATGATTTAGAATCTGTAGAAGATGAATTAGAATATTTATCTCAAGGAACTGATTGGAGAAACGGAGAAATTGATACAAACTGGCAAGATATTGCTTTAAGAACTGGTTATACTACTGATGCAGATTTTTCTGTTTCTGGAGGTGATGACAGAACAAAATATTTCTTTTCAGGAGCTTATAATAATACTACAGGTATTGTTGACAGCAATAGCTTAGAAAGAGTAACAGCGAGATCAAATGTTTCTCATAAAGTTTCAGATTTTTTCACAGCTGGAATGAACATTGGTTTTTCTAGATCTCTTATTCACAGAGTTCAAGATGACAATTCATTCTCTACTCCAATGCAAGCGGTGGCTCAAGCTCCAATTTCGCAAGCAAGATTAGAAGACGGCACTCCAAATCCAAATACGGAGTATGTAAACTATTTATTAGCAAAAGACAATACTTCTTGGAAAACTATTATGAGAAGAGTTACAGGAAAAATATTTGGTGAATTAAAACTTGCAAAAGGCTTGAAATTCAACTCCGATTTTGCTTATGACTTATTGACTCAAACCGAAGATTACTGGCAAGGTAAAAATGCTCCTTTCATGGCAACTGACGGAGCGGTTTTTGCAACCTCTGTTAATACAGAAAGCTATATTTTCAGTAATTATTTTACATACGATCATACCTTTGGTGAAAACCATACTATAAATGCGGTTGCGGGTATGGAATTCAATAAATACAACAGAAGATACCAAGATGTAAACAGTATTTATTTTCCAAATGACAGTTTTCATACTGTTAATGGTGGAGCTGAAGTTAATGAAGGACATGGAAGCGAAACTGATTATGCCTTTGTTTCGCAATTTGGTCGTTTCAATTATAGCTTCAAAAACAAATATCTTTTCAAGGCAAGTATCCGTCGTGATGGATCATCTCGTTTTGGAAAAAATGAGCGTTATGCTGTTTTTCCAGCGTTTTCAGCAGGATGGGTGATGTCACAAGAGGAATTCTTAAAAGATAATACTGTTGTAAGTTATTTAAAATTAAAAGCAAGCTGGGGTCAGGTTGGAAATGCTGAAGTTGGTAATTTTGCGTCACGACAATTATATAGCCCTAATTCATACAACTTAAAATCTGGATTGACTTTCAGCCAAGCTGGAAATGATAATTTGACTTGGGAAAAATCTTCTCAAACAGATGTTGGTGTTGAGGTTGGATTCCTAAACAAAATTAATTTAGAAGTCGATTACTACGACAAACGTACAGATGGTCTTCTTTTTGCAAAACCTTTGGCTTTGAGTTCTGGTGCTACATCGATCAATACAAATATTGGAGAAATAAAAAGCAGCGGATTCGAATTTACTTTGAACACAAAAAATATTGAAACAGAAAAATTCAAATGGACTACTAGTTTCAATCTAACAACAAACGAGTCAAAAGTAAAATCGTTGCCAAACAACAATACTGATGTTATTTCAGATTATAACATCAATCGTGTTGGAGAAAACATTTCATCTTTTTATCTAGTAGAATATGCTGGTGTTGATCCAACAAACGGAGACGCTCTATTTGTGAAAAACACAGTAAATGCAGATGGGAGTCTTGACAAAAGCACAACTAACGATTACAGTGAAGCAAAAAGAATTGTAGCTGGAAATCCTTTCCCTACTTTAATGTCGGGATTGACGAATACGATGAATTATAAAAATTTCGATTTTAACTTCACATTTCAAGGAGAATGGGGAGCAAGTATCTATAATTCAGCTGGACAATATCAATCTACAGCTGCTGATTATTTTGACAACCAAACAGCAGATCAGTTAAATCGTTGGCAAAATCCAGGTGATATTACAAATGTGCCTCAAGCACGATTTGGAGGTTCAAATGGAACACAGGAATCTACTCGTTACTTAGACAAAGCAGATTTTATCCGTTTACGTAATGTTACATTAGGGTATTCATTACCTAAAGAAACAGTACAAAAAGCAGGAATGAGCAGTTTAAGAATTTATTTTACAGCTGTAAACTTGCTTACTTTTACAGGTTATGAAGGAACAGATCCAGAAGCAAGAAGAGATGACTCAGGAATTGGGGAAGATTTTTACTCAGCGCCACCTGCAAAAACTATGGCAATTGGAGTAAATATTAATTTTTAAAAATGATCAAAATGAAAGCAAATAAATTAATCTTACTTATAATTTTCGCAGTCTTTTTTACGAGCTGTGAAGACCAACTAAACTTAGATCCTAAGCAGGCTGAAGATGCATCGGTTACATTAAGTACCGAGGGCGGCGTTACCAATGTATTAACAGGAACTTATGCGCTTGCAGCAAATGGAAATGCATATGGCGGACGAGTTTTGCTTTATGCTGATTTACTTGGCGTAACAGGTTCATTAGCTACTACCGACTTAAGATGGCGTGGAAGTTATGCCGAACTTCGTCAAATGTATCTTAAAACAATGCAAGCTAACAACGTAATTATTGAAGGAACATATTCAAGACTTTATTCGATTATCAATGCATCAAATACGGTTATTGAAAACATCGACAAAGTAAAAGATCCAGACAAACAAGCTATTATGATTGGAGAAGCTAACTTTTTAAAATCATTAGCGTATTTTGATTTAGTTCGTTTTTTTGCAAAACCTTATGTAAGCGGACAGCCAAATACACAATTAGGAGTTGTAATTAGACCAAATGCTATTTATGATTTTAGTGTTGATCTTTCAAAAGAAAGAAGCACGGTTGATGAAGTGTACAAAGTAATCATCGATGGATTAAATTTAGCGTATACAAACCTTCCTGCTGAAAATAGTTTTTATGCCGACAAATATTCTGCAAAAGCATTATTAGCAAGAGTTTATCTGCAACAAGGAAATTATGCAGCAGCAAGAGATGCGGCGAACGACGTAATTGAAAACAGCGGCCATACATTATCTCTAAAATACGCTGATGCTTTCAACCACGATGCAGACAAATCAGAAGATGTTTTTGCGATTCAAATTACAAAACAAACAGGATTGAATGATCTGGTGACTTTTTATGCTTCTGAAGGAAATGGAGGCCGTGGTGGAGATTTCACCATTAGAGATGCTTATTTGGAAAAATTCAGTGATCCTGATGATAGAGCTGTTTTTAATTATATAAATGAAGACAACGGTAGACTTTTGACTTCTAAATTTACAGATCAATTTGGTGATGTGCCAATGATTCGTTTAGCCGAAATGTATTTGATTAGAGCTGAAGCGAATTTGCGTTTAGGAACTGCTACTGGAGATACTCCATTAAACGACATCAACCTTATTCGTACAAGAGCAAACGCTGACGAATTGCTAACAGTAACTGTCGATGACATTTTATTAGAGCGTCAATTAGAATTAGGAATGGAAGGATTTTTAATTCACGACATCCGCAGAACAAAACAATCAATCGACATCAGTGCTGATGGCGACGGTTCTGAAATGATTTCGTATGATGCAAACAGATTGGTCTTCCCTATCCCACTAAAAGAAATGGATGCCAACAAAAAAATCACTCAAAATCCAGGTTACGGAAGCTAGTCCTAAACCTTATAAAACAAAAAAACCATTCGTTTAAGCGAATGGTTTTTTTTATTTTATAAATTCAAAGTAAAAAACTCAGAACCTTAGCATCTTAGTATCTCAGAATCTTTTTATCTAAACTCCTTCAAAGATTTCTCAATAATCTCAAGACATTCCTGAATTTGAGCTTCAGTCATTACCAATGGTGGCGCAAATCTAATTTTATTTCCATGAGTTGGTTTTGCCAACAATCCGTTATCTCTGAATTTCAAGCAGATTTCCCAAGCTAAATCAGACTCTTCATCACTATTAATTACAATCGCATTCAAAAGTCCTTTACCGCGAACCAACTTAATCAAATCATTTCTTTCTGCAATTTCGTTTAATCCTTTTCTCAAAATTGCGCCAAGATATTCTGCATTTTCAGCTAGTTTTTCTTCTTTAACAACTTCAAGCGCTGCAATTGCAACCGCTGCCGCAACAGGATTCCCTCCAAAAGTAGATCCGTGTTGTCCAGGCTTGATAACATTCATGATTTCGTTGTTCGTCAAAACTGCTGAAACCGGATAAACACCTCCAGAAATTGCTTTTCCTAAAATCAAAACATCTGGTTGTACATTTTCGTGGTGAACTGCTAAAAGTTTTCCTGTACGCGCAATTCCGGTTTGAACTTCATCCGCAATAAACAAAACATTATGTTTTTCGCACAACGCTTTTGCTTTCGCCAAATAGCCTTCTGACGGAACATACACTCCAGCCTCACCTTGAATTGGCTCTACTAAAAAACCAGCAATATTTTTTGATGATTCTAAAGCTTTTTCAAGAGCTTCAAGATTATCGTATTCAATTTTTATAAATCCGTCTGTAAAAGGTCCGAAGTTTTTACGAGCCGTTTCATCATTCGAAAATGAAATAATCGTAGTCGTTCTTCCATGAAAATTGTTTTCGCACACAATTACTTGCGCTTGATTTTCAGGAATTCCTTTTACTTCATAAGCCCATTTTCTGCATATTTTAAGTGCGGTTTCTACAGCCTCTGCACCAGTATTCATTGGCAGTACTTTATCAAAACCAAAATAATTAGTTACATATTCTTCGTAATTTCCTAGTTTATCATTATAAAAAGCACGCGAAGTAAGCGTCAGTTTTTGCGCCTGATCAATCATTGCTTTTACAATTTTTGGGTGACAATGTCCTTGGTTTACCGCAGAATAAGCCGATAAAAAGTCAAAATATTTTTTTCCATCAACATCCCATACATATACACCTTCTCCTCTTTCTAAAACCACAGGAAGCGGATGATAATTATGAGCTCCGTATTTATTCTCTTTTTCTATCAAAACTTCAGATTTTGATGAAAGTGTATTTTCTGTATGTACCATAATATGTTATTTTTCAAATACAAAAATATTAAAAATTATCAAATACGAGGCATAAAAACGTAATTTAACTCTAAAAAGAAACCAAACAAGTCAAAATTAATTTTCTGAACTTATTTTAAAATCAAATTAAAACACGCTCAAAAAAGTCTAATTTGCTCACTTATTCAAAAAAATGGTTACTTTTATAAATCAAAAAAAGATTTAAACCCAATTTTAAGGAATGGATATTTTAGACGAATTCGACATCAACATATTAAAAGAATTGGAAAAAGACGGAAGAATGGCTTTTTCTGCCATTGCAACCAATTTGAAAATTTCAAATACGATGGTGCATCAGCGTGTAAACCGAATGATCGAGCAAGGTGTCATTGGGGGCATAAAACCTATTATACAAGAAAAAAATATCGGCTTCGACTGGGCTTCTTTCACCGGAATAACTTTAAACAAGGATTCTGATTCTGATCGAATCATCGAAGAAATGAAAAAGATTCCTGAAATTACCGAATGTTATTATGTCACCGGTTCTTTTACACTCTACATCAAAATTGTAGCAAAGAACCACGAGCATATGCGAAAAATCCTTTACGAAAAAATCGACAACATTCCCGGTATTTCAAAAACCGATTCAATTATTGAATTGGGCTGTGCTTTCAAGAGAAACATCTCACTCTAAAATCTATAAGTAAAAATGCGTTTGCAAATACTGCTTCTCCTTGCTTTGTCGTTTTGTAGATCGTTGCTGTTTTCGCAGAATGCAGTTCCGAATCCGTCAAAAAGTGATTTTGCCGGAACACTATCTTTTCTTGCTTCCGATTGGATGGAAGGGCGTGGCGCAACACAAAAAGGCGGTTTTATGGCTTCAGAATATATCGCATCAATGATGAGTTTATATCAACTGAAACCTTATAATTCAAATTCAGATTATTTTCAAGATTTTAAAATTCAAGAACATACCGTCAAAAAAGCAATATTTCAAATAAAAAAAGGAAAAGAATCAATTTCACTTTCACCAGAAACTGATTTTCGAGTAACGCCAATTACAAAATCTCTTCAAGAAGAAGCACAAGTTATTTTTGCGGGCTACGGATTAAGTGTTCCAAACGAGAATTATGACGATTATAAAAATCAAGATGTCAAAAATAAAATTGTCGTAGTTTTAAAAGGTTTTCCGAGTCATAAAGACACAACTTCAATTGTATATCAGAAATTCAAAAAACAATTTCCAGAAGAAAATAATTTAGAAGAAAACAAACTGCAAACTGCCATAAACAAAGGTGCAATTGCATTAATTATCATAGATTCTAAAGAAAATTTCAAGCAAAAGTCAAAAGAAGATGAAGTTTTTCATTCTTTGGAAACAGTTTCAAATTTGTCAATTCCAATTTTCAAAATAAGCAAATCGTCTGCTGAAAAACTTTTCGCGGAAAGTAAAATTTCATTGGAAACATTCGAAAAAAAAGCTGCAAAATTACAGCCTACTTCTACCCTTCTAAAAAATACTAAAATCAATTTTTCTATCGAATTGCAAACTGAAACTTTTCCTGTTCGAAATGTTTTGGGAATGATTCAGGGAAAAGACACCACAAAAATGGTCATTATTGGAGCGCATTATGATCATTTAGGAATCATTAAAGATTCAATTTATAATGGTGCTGATGACAATGCTTCGGGGGCTTCAGGAATGCTGGCTTTGGCAAAAAAATGGTCGGAATCTAAAACAAAACCGCCTTATAATATGATTTTTGCTTCGTGGACAGCCGAAGAAATGGGGCTTTTAGGAAGCGAATATTTTGTTCAGAATTTTGACTTCTCAAAACAAAAAATACTTTTGTCCATCAATATGGACATGATTTCTCGAAGTGCACCGGAAGATAAAGCACATCGAGTTTTGAGCATCGGAACTGAAAAAGAAAATGAAAACCTGCGGAAAATGGCGAGCGAAATCAATGCTAAACTTCAAAATCCGTTTGCTTTGGATTTATGGGAAACCAATGGCCATTCCGGGAGCGATTATGCTTCTTTTACCGCAAAGGGAATTCCAATTATGACTTTTTTCAGCGGTTTTCACGACGATTATCACTCACCAAACGACAAAGCATCAAAAGTAGATTTCGACAAAGTAAAAGACGTGCTTTTTATTGTCAATAATTCACTTTTAAAATTTTTAGAAAATCAGAATAACTAATTCAAATCAATTATGAAAAACCAGTTTCTTTCTAAATTACCGTTTCAAAAATTTGCATTGACTTTATTGCTGATGACAACTTGTTTGCTTCAAGCTCAAAATTCAAAGGGAAAATTATTCATAATTGGTGGAGGTGATCGTTCTGATGATTTGATGAAGCAAGTTTTGGCTGTAGCCGAATTAGGGAAAAAAGATTATATCGTAGTTTTGCCAATGTCGAGCGAAGAACCGGATAGTTCGTTTATTTTCTTCAAAACACAAATGGTAAAATTGACGCAAAATCCAATTGTAATGTTGAATTTCAACAAGGAAACAGCTCAAAACAAAAAACTGACTGATTCTGTTCAAAAAGCAAAATTGATTTTCATAAGCGGAGGCGACCAAAGTCGTTTCATGTCTGTGGTTCACAATACGCCTATCAAAACAGCAATTCAAAAAGCATATGAAAACGGAAGTACGATTTCTGGAACCAGTGCTGGAGCGGCGGTCATGTCTGAAAAAATGATTACTGGAAATCAGAAATTAGAAAAAGAGTATTCGGGAACTTTTGACAATATTCGCTACAATAATCTTGAAACTGCTGAAGGTCTGGGATTATTAAAAACAGCTGTTATTGATCAACATTTTTTAAAAAGAAACAGGTACAACAGATTAATTTCTGCTTTAGTTGAATTTCCAGATTTAACGGGAATCGGCATTGATGAAGCCACAGCAATTATTGTTCGAAATAATGAAGTTGAAGTTGCGGGAGAAAGCGAAGTCATTGTTGTTCGCAATCCAAAAGGAATTCAAAAATCCAAAAAAAACAATCTTGTATCTATCGAAAACCTGCAAATGAGCATTTATACTGCGGGACAAAAATTTAAAATAAAATAAGCATGCACAATTATTCTAAAATACTGAAATCATTCTTTTTCATTTGTTTGAGTTTTCAAATTTCGGCACAAAAAATCAATACAAAAGAAGTTGCCCGATTAGAGAAACTAGCCAAACAAGTGACTATAATTCGAGATAATTGGGGCATCCCACACGTTTATGGAAAAACGGATGCAGATGCTGTTTTTGGATTATTGTATGCACAATGCGAAGATGATTTTAAAAGAATCGAAATGAATTATATCGAAAAACTAGGGCGTCTTTCTGAAATAAAAGGACAATCGGTTTTATATAATGATTTGGAAATTAAACTTTTGATTGACACAAATGAAGCCAAAGCCGATTACAAAAAAGCACCAGAATGGCTAAAAAAACTTTTAAATAGTTATGCTGATGCTATCAACTTCTATTTGTACAAACATCCAGAAGTAAAACCGGCTTTGTTGACACATTTTGAACCTTGGTTTCCATTGCTTTGGACAGACGGAAGTATTGGTGCCATTAGTACCGCTGATCTTTCTACAGCCGAATTGAAAGCTTTTTATTCTGGAAATAATGATAAAGTGGCTTATGTCGAAAGAGAAAAATACGTTCAAACCGGTTCAAACGGATTTGCATTTGCGCCATCTAAAACTTCTGACGGAAATGCTATTTTATATATAAATCCGCATACCACTTTTTACTTCAGACCTGAAGTTCAAATTGCGAGCGAAGAAGGTTTGAATGTTTACGGCGCTGTAACTTGGGGGCAATTCTTTATTTATCAAGGCTTCAATGAAAATTGTGGCTGGATGCATACGTCATCAAATGTAGACGTTGCTGATATGTATGCCGAAAAAATTGTCGATAAAAAAGGCAAATTGTTTTACGAATTTGACAATAAACTTTTGCCTGTAATTGAAAAAGAAATCACCATCAATTATACTGAAAACGGAAAATTGATTCCGAAAAAATTCAAAACCTATTTTACCAACAACGGCCCGATTATGGCGAAGCGTGACGGAAAATGGATCAGCTTGAAATCGAATAACAGATCGATGACCAGTTTGATTCAAAGCTGGGTACGAACAAAATCAAAGAGTTTTGACGATTACAAAAAAGCAATGGATTTGAAGGCAAATACCTCAAACAATACAGTTTATGCAGATAGTAAAGGTAATATTGCTTATTGGCATGGTAATTTTATCCCGATTCGAGATAAAAAATTAAACTGGGCAAAAGTTGTTGACGGCTCAACTTCGGCAACACAATGGAAAGGTCTTCATGATGTAGATGAAACTGTTCATGTTTACAATCCGGCAAACGGCTGGCTTCAAAATTGCAACTCTACTCCATTTTCTGTTGCTGGAGAAAACAGTCCTAAAAAAGCAGACTATATCCCGTACATGGCTCCCGATGGAGAAAATTTCAGAGGCGTTAATGCTGTTCGCATTTTCAGCAAAGGAAGCAATTACACTTTAGATAAAGTAATTGCTGATGGATACGATTCTAAATTATCCATTTTTGAAATCCTGATTCCGAGTTTAGTGGATGTTTTTGAAAAGAATATAAAACCCGAATCACCAGAATATGCATCTCTAAAAGAACCGATTGCAATGCTGAAAAATTGGGATTATTATGCCAAAGAAAATTCGGTTGCAACTACATTAGCAGTAGAATGGGCTTATAAATTAAACCCAATTATTTTAAAAGCTTATGTTGATGAAGGCGAAAAAGATCAAGTTGAAAACACGAAGAATTTTGCAGAAAACGCTACAGTCGAGCAGATGATTCCACAGTTGCAGACTGTATTAAAGGAATTGGAAACAAAATTTGGTACGTGGCAAGTAGCTTGGGGTGAAATTAATCGTTTTCAGCGTTCTAGCGGTGATATTGATTTAAAATATGACGACAACAAACCAAGTTTACCAATTGGTTACGGCCCTGGTTCGTGGGGAAGTTTGCCTTCCTTCAAAAGCAGTTATCAAAATGGATCTAAAAAACGTTACGGCTACAATGGAAACAGTTTTATCTGTGCAGTTGAATTTGGTCCAAAAATAAAAGCAAAATCATTGCTTGCGGGCGGAAATAGTGGCGACGCAAATTCAAAACATTTCACCGATCAAGCCGAAATGTACCAAAAAGGAAAATTTAAAGATGTTTTGTTTTACAAGGACGATGTCATTAAAAATGCCGAAAAAACCTATCATCCGGGAGAATAATTTCGGTTAAAAATCACTTTTCAAAAACCTTGGAAGAACTTTCTTTCGAGGTTTTTTTATAAGAGAATATTTCTGATATTTGTTTAAAATTGTAAAACAAATGAAAAATCCACTTCTCTTTATCTTTGCTACCATACTGTTTTCTAACACTATAAGCGCACAATTAAAATCCGTAAAATATTCCGACGGAAATCAGGCATTAAATGGCTTATCTATAAAAGCTGCTAAAAAAAGCAGTAATAATCCTGGCATCTTATTGCTTCCAGCATGGCTTGGAATCGACACCGCTTCTAAAAAATATGCAGAAGATTTATCGAAATTAGGCTACCATGTTTTTATCGCTGATATTTATGGCGAAGGCAATTATCCTAAAAACACTTCAGAAGCTGGAAAGCAAGCTGGTTTCTACAAAACTAACTATGAAGCTTATCAAAAAAGAATCAATCTTGCCTTACAGGAATTAATTAAATCTGGTGCAAATGCAGACAATATTGTCGTTATCGGCTATTGCTTTGGTGGGACTGGAGTTCTTGAAGCTGCACGTGGACATTTAAATGTAAAAGGAGTTGTTTCGTTTCATGGAGGTTTAGGAAAAGATGCTTCGAGAAAAATAGAACCTATTACAACTAAAGTTTTGGTTTGCCATGGTGCTGATGACCCTTACGTTTCTAAAGATGAAGTTCTTGCTTTTCAACAAGAAATGCGTGATTCAAAAGCCGATTGGCAAATGATTTATTATGCAAATTCTGTTCACTCATTTACAAATCCAGAAGCAGGAAATGACAATTCAAAAGGCGCCGCTTATAATGCTGTAGCCGCAAAAAGATCTTTTGATCATTTGCTTCTTTTCTTGAATGAAGTGCTGAAAAAATAAGCCCAAAACAAACCAAAAAACACCAAATCAACTAAATAAACCAATGTCACACAACAAAATTAGAGAAGACAAAACCTGTTTGAACTGCAGGCATGTAGTCGAGCAAAAGTTTTGTCCAAACTGCGGACAGGAAAACAGCGATACGCGCAAAACTTTCCATCATTTATTTGTTCATTTTTTTGAAGATTTAACGCATTATGAAAATGCATTTTGGAAAACAATCAAAAACTTGCTTGTAAAGCCATCTACTTTAACTAAGGAATATCTTTCTGGAAAAAGGCTTTCTTATCTTGCTCCGGTACGTCTTTATATTTTTATAAGCTTTATTACCTTTTTATTGATTGCAATGTTTCCAAATAAGGTGAGTGAAGAAATAAATAAAAGTGAAAATCAATTTGTTTCGCAAACCTCTAAAAAGGACAAAAAAGACAAAAAAGTAGTCCAGACTTTTGACAGCAAAAGCCATTTTGAGTTAAAATCGATGCGGGAAATCGACTCGATCCAGAAATATGGAAAAGAAGACGAAAAATTATCTGATTTCTCTTATTGGATCTATGAAAAAGCAGTACATGTGACTGAAAAAAACACCAAAAAAGAAATTATAGAAAAATTCATTGAGTCTTTCATTCATAATATTCCGAAAATACTTTTTATTATAATGCCATTTTTTGCCTTTTTTCTATGGATCTTCCACAGCAAAAAAAGATGGTATTATTTTGATCACGGAATTTTCACACTTCATTATTTTTCTTTTTTACTCTTAATATTTCTCATTCTATTTATAATCAACAAAATAGGCGGCATATTTGAAGGAAACGGCCCAATTACAGTAATAGTTAATCTCATCAACTTTGTTGGGATTATTTGGATGTGCTACTATTTTTATCCTGCGCATCACCGATTTTACGGGGAAAGTCGCTTTGTCTCATTTGTTAAAAGTGTTTTCCTCTTTATTATAAATTCGTTTTTTATTCTATTTTTACTGACATTCTATGTTCTTTACATATTCATAAATTTACACTAACAAAAAATGAAAAAAATTGTAATTCTGTTATTAATTGCTTCGGCGTTTTCATGTAAAAATGCGCAGTCTGTTGCTTCAAAAGACAACTCAGACCCAACAAAATACATGAATTCGATCACAGCAAAAGACTTAAAAAAAATGCTTTATGTTGTTGCCTCTGATGAAATGGAAGGTCGCGAAACTGGTTCGAAAGGACAAAAGAAAGCGGGACTTTACATGATCGAGCAATACAAAAAAAATAAAATTTCGTTCCCAAAAGGAGCAACTGATTACTATCAGCATATTCCGGCATCGTTTTTAAATGCAAGACGCAATGAAAACTTGCCAGATTCAGAAAACATTTGGGCTTACATTGAGGGATCAGAAAAACCAAATGAAGTTTTGGTTATTTCAGCTCACTATGACCACGTAGGTATTAAAGACGGAGAAGTATACAATGGAGCTGATGATGATGGTTCTGGAACTGTTGCCGTTATGGAAATCGCAAAAGCTTTCGCAAAAGCTAAAAAAGAAGGACACGGACCAAAACGTTCTATCTTATTCCTTCACGTAACTGGAGAAGAACACGGTTTACACGGATCTCGTTTCTATTCTGAAAATCCATTATTCCCAATTGCCAACACAATTACAGACATCAATATTGATATGATTGGACGTCGTGATGTTGAGCATACCAATACAAATAATTATGTTTATGTAATTGGAGCGGACAGATTATCAAGCGAATTGCACAATACGGTTGTAGCTCAAAATGACAAATACGTGAAAATGAACTTAGATTTCAAATTCAACGATCCTAAAGATCCTAATCATTTTTACGAGCGTTCTGACCATTACAACTTTGCAAAACATGGTATTCCATCTGTTTTCTTCTTCAACGGAGTTCACGCAGATTACCATGGAAAAGACGATACTCCAGAAAAAATTGAGTATGATGCTTTAGCAAAAAGAGCACAATTAGCTTTTGTTGTAGCTTGGGATTTAGCAAATAGAGAAAATAGACCTGTAGTTGATAAGAAATAAGGTTCTAAGTTGCTAAGCTACTAAGATGCTAAGTTTACATACTAAACTTAAATATAATTCATAAAAAAGGGATGAGTAAAACTCATCCCTTTTTTATATTCACTCCTAAGAGAAAACTTAGAATCTTAGCATCTTAGTCCCTTAGTATCTTTTTCCTTTAGTCATTCATCGAAATCAAAAACTCTTCGTTGTTTCTGGTTTTCTTGAAGCGGTCGTTTACGAAGTCCATAGATTCTACCGGGTTCATATCGGATAGATATTTACGCATAATCCACATTCTTTGTAATGTTTTTTCGTCCAATAACAAATCATCACGACGTGTACTTGATGATGTAAGATCGATTGCAGGGAAAATACGTTTATTGGCTATCTTACGATCTAATTGTAATTCCATGTTACCAGTTCCTTTAAACTCTTCGAAGATTACTTCATCCATTTTAGAACCCGTTTCAGTCAATGCAGTTGCGATGATACTTAACGAACCTCCGTTTTCAACATTTCTAGCTGCTCCAAAGAAACGTTTTGGTTTTTGCAATGCATTAGCATCAACACCTCCACTTAATACTTTTCCAGATGCTGGTTGAACTGTATTGTACGCACGCGCTAAACGTGTAATCGAATCCAAAAGAATTACTACATCGTGACCACACTCTACTAAACGTTTTGATTTTTCAAGAACGATATTCGCAATTTTCACGTGTTCTTGTGGTTCTCTGTCAAAAGTTGAAGCGATAACTTCTCCACGAACACTTCTTTGCATATCAGTAACCTCTTCAGGACGTTCATCGATCAACAAAACGATCAAATAAACTTCTGGATGATTTGCAGCGATTGCATTTGCAATATCTTTCAAAAGCATTGTTTTACCCGTTTTAGGCTGTGCAACGATCATTCCACGTTGTCCTTTTCCTATTGGAGAAAACAAATCGATAATACGAGTTGATATAGAACTGCCTTTTTCGGCTAATTTAAATTTTTCTGAAGGGAAAACTGGTGTCAAATGTTCAAAAGAAACTCTATCACGAACAACTTGAGGATCGTGACCATTAATTTTAAGTACACGAACTAAAGGGAAAAACTTTTCGCCTTCTTTAGGAGGACGAACCACTCCTTTTACTGTATCTCCAGTTTTCAAACCAAATAATCTGATCTGTGAAGTTGATAAATAAATATCATCTGGAGAAGCTAAATAATTATAATCTGATGAACGCAAGAAACCGTAACCATCTGGCATCATTTCAAGAACACCTTCACTTTCAATAATTCCGTCAAATTCAAAGTCAGAATCTCTGAAATTATTATTCTTTTTATTTTTATGATTTGGATTTTGATTTCCGTTATTCCCATTTCCGTTACCATTCCCATTTTGGTTTGGATTCTGATTCGGATTTTGGTTAGGGTTTTGATTTTTATTTTGATTCGGATTTACCTTTTTTGCTTGAGGCGTAGCTTCTGTTTTTTCTGCAACAACAGGAGTTTCAGCACTTTCTTCGGCAACCACCTCTTTTTCAGCATTTTTGACTGCTTCTTTTTCCTTTTGCAGCGCTACTTTTTTCTCGTATGCAGACTTATTAAATTTTACAATTTTAGGTTCTTTTTTATCTGCAACAGGTTTTTCCTCATTACTTTCCTGAACTTTAGCCGCAGTTTGATTTTTTGCATTAGCCTGAATTTTTGGTTTTGCAGCTACAGGAATTTCCTTTTTCTCTGGAGTTTCCTCTTCTTTATCAAATTCTAAAACAGGAGCGTTTTTAGGAGCTGCAGTCTTTTTTGCAGGAGCTATCCTCGCTCTTTTTGGTTTTTCATCTGCAATTTCTTTTTCAGCCACAGGAGGTGCTGGCGGCGCTGTAGTCGCTTCTTGGTGTGCTAAAATCTGAGTGATTAAAGTCTCTTTTTTAACACCATTAAACTTTATAGTTTTAGCCAACTTAGCTATTTCTTGAAGCTCAGAAAGCTTCATTTCTTTTAATGCAGAAATATCAAACATGAATGTTCTATGAATTTAATTATTTTAAAGGAAATACTGTAAAAAGTAGGTAGACAAATTTTTTCAATTGACCGCAGTATGAAGTGCTTACGGTATTTTGATGCAATAATACGAATAAATTTTAATCATACAATAGTATTTTAGAAAAAGAAAATATATTTTTGTAAAACAATTTCAAGTTATGTTACAACGAATTCAAACCGTATATTTAATTTTAACCTTTGTTATTACAGGGGTTTTAATGTTTTTTATACCGCTTTGGTCAATAAACGGCAAACCTTTTTACTTTATGCAGGATCAGGTTTACACTGTATTATTAGGATTAAGCACAATGTTGACTATTATCAGCATTATATCATTCAAAAAGAGACAAAATCAGTTTGTGATGAACAGACTGAACATAATATTAAATTTAATTTTATTAGGATTATTTGTATATCGATCACTAAATTTATCTGGAGGGAATGCTACAGCTGCCCCTGAGAAAGGTATTGGGATGTTTCTTCCAATTGTTGCTATCGTGTTATTAGTTTTAGCTAATAAGGCCATCAAAAAGGACGAAGATCTTGTAAAATCTGTAGATCGTTTGAGATAAACCTATAAACTTAATTTTTTGTGCGAAGAAGAACCCGAATTTTTATTCGGGTTTTTTTTATGTCTTATATTATTATAAATCAGGCTTAATGAGTCTATTCTAAAGGTAATCTTCAGGATAAATTTGCATTTTCAAATTCAAATAATCATGAGACCCAAAATAAGGATTCATCTTGCCGATGATCATCAAGTACTTATTGATGGTTTAACCAATTTATTGCATACTGTCGAAAATTTCGAAGTTGTAGGCAATTCTTTAAATGGCAACACCGTTTACCACGAGGTGATTCAAAATAATGCTGATATTTTGATCCTGGACATTAGCATGCCAGAAAAAGATGGCATCAAAGTTCTACAAGAATTTCACGAGCAAAAAAGCCAATGCAAAATCATCATTCTTTCTAGTTATGATGATTTAAAAATCATTAAGGAAGTCATGAAGCTCAATGCAAAAGGGTATTTGACAAAAAAATGCGCAGGCGAAAATATTATCGAAGCCATTCATGCAGTCTATCAAGGGCAGGAATATTTTAGCGATGCTGTGCGAGAAAAAATATTCAACAGTTTTACCCAAAACATTCCGAAATTAAATAAAAATGCTCATGTTGAAAATCCGATTTTAAGTCCACGAGAAATCGAAATAATCACTTTGATATCACTGGAATACAGCGGTAAAGAAATTAGCGAAAAACTTTTCATCAGCACCAATACGGTTGAAACACATCGCAAAAATATCATGAAAAAACTACAGATAAAAAATACGATAGGCCTTGTTAAGTATGCTTTAAAAAACAATTTGATCAATCCGTAACTTCTTGAATTAAAAATCGGTTTAAATCTATTTTATGATGCGTCTTTTAAAAATAGTAATCTTGCTTTTTGTTTTTCATTTTTTTAATGGAAATCCTCTTTATTGCCAGCAACATGAAATTCAAAAAGAAAACATTTCTCAATTTCAAGAACCAAAAACAAATACTGCCGAGCTACATAAATTTGATCAGTTAAGAAACAAAAAGGTTGTTAGCCTGTCTATTGTCTTGATCGTAATCGTATTTTTCCTGTTTTATTTTTTTTATCAGAACAACAAATTGAAGCAAAAAATAAAACGAAAAGATATCAAGCAAAAAATCTTGCTGAATGTTATTAATTCAGGAATTGACAGCCAAGAAATTGAACGAAAAAAAATTGCTTCATTCCTGCATGACAATGTAAATTCCTTACTGTCTTCCGCTGGATTACACTTAAATACATTTACCGCTCAAAACAACATACAATCTGAAGAAATCAAGAAAGCAAAAGCTATTTTAACCGAAGCACACGATCTTTTGCGCGATATATCACATGAACTTGTTCCGAGTCTTTTGGTTCGATTTGGCTTAATCTATGCATTGGAAGATTTATGCGAACGAAATTCGAACAGTACAATTGATTTTGCATTTTCAAGCAAAATTTCAACCAACAAAAGATATACGGAGAAATTCGAAATGAAAATCTATTTTATTGTTTCAGAACTCTTCAGCAACATTATAAAACACAGCAATGCCACTAAAGCCGAAATATTTTTAAGTGAAGCTCACAATAATTTCAAAATCAAAATACAGGATGACGGAATAGGCTTTAATGCAAAAAAAACAAATGAATCTGAAGGTTTTGGCTTAAACCGAATAAGAGCTCGTGTTAAAAAATTCAAAGGAGATTTTGATATCGTTTCTAAAGTACATCAAGGCACCACAATTAAAATAAAAATTCCGTTGCCGCATTAAAAGCATTACTTTTTCCCAATTTCAATGATTTCCAAATCTTTTATTTTATCATCATCAATGACAAACCGAAGCATCGTACGCATTTGATGAAAACCACTTTTTCCTGCGGCCCCCGGATTCATGTGCAATAAATTATTCTTTTTATCGAACATCACTTTCAAGATATGTGAATGTCCGCAGATAAACAATTTAGGTGGATTCAGAGTCATTTCTTCTCTAATATTCGGATTATATTTTCCGGGATAACCGCCAATGTGTGTAATCCAAACTGAAACATTCTCACACATAAATCGGTTATTTAATGGAAATTCCAATCTTGCTTTTGCGTCGTCAATATTTCCGTAAACAGCCCTTAAAGGTTTTATCTTTTTGATGGTGTCAGTTACACTCAAATCACCAATATCTCCGGCATGCCAAACTTCATCAGCTTGCGCTACATATTTCAAAATCGTATCATCAATATGGCTGTGAGTGTCTGAAAGGAGAAGGATTTTGGTCATTTTTTTTAAAGGGGCAAAGGTTCTGAGGCGCTAAGGTACAAAGGATTTTCTTTTTAGAGACAAAGGTTCAAAGTAACAAAGTGACAAAGTTTTTTTTTCTATTGAAAAATTTAAAGTAAAAATCCGATTTGCTTTCGCAAAATCGGATTTTAAATATACTGCTATTTAGACCTAACAGGTTTTAAAAACCTGTTAGGTCTTTCTCAAAAAAAATTATTGTTTTTTAGGATTTTTAACGTCTTTCAATTCTTTGGTATCCATCATTTCCATTAGCTTTAAACCTAACAAACCACTGATAGAACCGTCAGAACCACCGTTTCCTGTAATCAATACATCCGGAATTACTTTGATGTTTCCTTTACCAATTTCTTCTGTAACTTTATAACGAGTAAAGTTGTCTCCACCCATTGCACTTACCTGAAGTTGATATGCTTCGGCAGTTGATTTACCAATTGCCATAATTTTCTCCGCTTCAGCCAAACCAGTTTTTGAGATTTTTTCCGCTTCGGCACTAGCATTTAATCTTGTTGCTTCTGCCTGTGCTCCTGCTCGTGCTTTTGTCGCTTCTGCTTCTGCACTAGCACGCATTTTTGTTGCTTCTGCTTCTGCATTTACATTCAGCTTCAAACTTGTAGCATCCCCTTCTGCTTTTTTAACCGTTGCATCGGCAGTTCTTTGTGCGATTTCAACACTTTGTGAAGCGCGAACAATTTCTTTCTGCATATCAGCAATTGCCGTTTCTTTTTCCATACCTTGACGCTGTTCTTGCGCCATTCTTTGTGTTTGATATGTTTTTTGCTCTTCTTCGGCTAATTTTCTGTCAGTCAAAGTTTTCATCAAAGAATCTGGCGGAACAATATCTCCAATCAAAGTATCAACCGCATTTACGTTATACTCATCAAGAACTAACTTAATGTGATTTTTAGCTGATTCTTGACGTTCCTTTCTCGTTGTCAAGAAAGAAATCACATCACTATCTTGGGCCGAGTTTCTGAAATAGTTACCAATTGTTGGCTCTAAAACCTGAGAAACCAAGTTGTTCATACTTCCAAAACGAGCAATTACTTTCGGCGCTTCGGCAGCCGGAACGTGAATGATTTGCGCCACGTCTAGATTAAATGGGAAACCATCTTTTGAACGAACTGTAATTGTAGAAAGATTTTTATCCAAATCGTGTGATTCACTTCTTGCATTTGCCCAGTTCAAAACCAAGTTTGTTGTTGGAACAGCTTCCAGTTTAGTTGTGTATTTATTCAAAGCATATTTTCCTGGTCCAAAAGGCTCCATCCAAACGCCTCGTTGTCCTTTTGAAACAATATTTCCATGTTTGAAAGTGTCTCCCGTGACGTCTTGACCATCCTCTCCAATATATGAAATCACAACACCTACATAACCAATTGGCACATCTGTCATCGGGTTTTGCTCAATTTGAACTCCCCAAGTATTAATATAGTAAGACCCCGCTAACATCACTTGAGGTTGTAAACCACGGTTTCCTCCTTGTTCTAAAAACTTGTCAAAATCCTGAAAATTATTGTGGTCATTTACAAACTTTCCTGCAATTTGCCCTTGCGGAATTGGCTCTCCATCGAGTGCAGTAACAATACCAATCATGTTTTCGTAAATCTTGATTTGGTCAGCAACTACAATTTCAAACAAAAACGTGTTGATACGATACGATCCTGTTGTAATAAAAGCAGTCTGACGACCTTTTTGCCCTCCATTATTCAAGAAGGAAGTCGCGTCCTGAAAATTATCGCTTTCCACTCTTCTTGCCAAAATACGTCCGGTTGGAATTTCCTTTCCATCCTTACTTAAAACCAATCCAATTTTCCCTTCTGGAATAATAGTAAATCCGGTCATATCGATTGAATATTGCCAGATCCACATTCCCCAATACAAACCTGGAGCAAGCGTTTGTGCTTGATAACCTGCTTCTCCTTTAGTAGCAATAATTCTACCATCTGGAAGCGACCTATCAGCACCAAATAAAACGAATTTTTTGGTCACTAAACCAATTTTATCCTCAGGAACAATCACCATTCCGAAGAAAACACGTAAAATAAATTTGTAAAATAGAAAGGCAAATAAAATTAAAATTATCCACCAATAAGAAGTAATTTCATTCATAGTTTTTGATATTTAGTGTCACAAACTTAAGAGAAATATTTCCTGTTAAAATGAAAAATTTTAAAAATTAACTTTTGCAGTTTCCTACCAAAAAATGTTAAAAAAATATTTGTTTTCCATCGTTGGAATTTCAATTTTCTGACACGATTTTTTGCTGTGTCAACTGTGGTTTGCATTTTGTGTTTTAACAGTTCCTAGGGCAGGTTCAAAGGCTCAGAGTAACAAAGGGACATAGATTTTGTTTTTTTGATTTTTGATTAAACGTATTTTTTATTGAGAAAAAATTTCTAATCTACTTCAGTGCGTCTCTACTAAGCAAATCAAACGAAAAACTTTGAGCCTTTGCATCTTTGTTACTTTGTTCCTAAAAAGAAAAAACCTTTGTACCTTTGTCACTCTGAACCTTTGAACCTCTACAGTGAGATATTTTATTCAATTTGCATACAACGGAACACCTTATAATGGATGGCAATTTCAGCCAAACGCACCTTCTGTTCAGGAAACTTTAAACAAAGCGATTTCGGTTTTATTAAATACACCTATAAATGTTATGGGAGCCGGACGCACGGACACTGGTGTTCATGCTACGGAAATGTATGGCCATTTTGATGTAGAAAATCCATTAGATGTTCCCGTTTTAGTGCATAAACTAAATTCATTTTTACCAAAAGATATTGCTGTTTTCGATATTATATTGGTACATGATGATGCACATTGCCGATTTGATGCCACTAAACGCACTTATGAATATCACATCAATACTGTTAAAAATCCATTTTTGCAGGAACTGAGCTGGTATGTAAGTCAAAAATTAGATGTAGCTTTGATGAATGAAGCTGCGCAAATTTTACTGAAGCATACCGATTTTCAGTGTTTCTCAAAAGTTAATACGGATGTAAACACTTTTGATTGCACGGTTTTTGAGGCTTATTGGAAAAATGAAAATAACAAACTGATTTTTACTATCTCAGCAAACCGATTTTTGCGAAATATGGTTCGGGCGATTGTGGGCACATTAATCAATATTGGTCTTCATAAAATTACGCTGACTGATTTTGAAAACATTATTGCCAGCAAAAGCAGAGAAAAAGCAGGATTTTCAGTTCCAGCACATGGTCTTTATTTGACAAAAATTAATTACGAATATTTATAGCTTTAGGCTATAGGCAATAAGCTTTACACTTGTTCCTACTCCCTATTGTTAATAGCTTATAGCCTAAAGCTTACAGCTAAGCAACTAAAAATAAATGAAAGCAAAAGCATTTGATACCGGCTTATTCAAACGAATTTTAAAATATACTAAACCTTATAAATGGCGCTATTACGGCGTTATTGTTTTTGCTATTTCGCTGTCTATTTTTGCGGCGCTTCGCCCCTATTTATTAAAACAAACTGTCGATGGTTATATCAAAACACATGATAAACATGGTTTGCTGATGTACATTATCTTGATGGGACTTGTACTTTTAATGGAAGTTTTTTCACAATTCTATTTTGTTTACTGGGCTAACTGGCTTGGACAGGATATTGTAAAAGATATCCGAACCAAACTTTTCAAGCATATTTTGAGTTTCAGAATGAAATATTTTGATTTGGTTCCGGTTGGGCAATTGGTTACCAGATCTGTTTCTGATATTGAATCGATTGCACGTATTTTCAGTCAAGGTCTTTTTATGATTATTAGTGATTTGATGAAAATGCTGGTGGTTTTGCTTTTCATGTTTTATATGAATTGGAAACTTACTTGGATTGTTGTTGTGGCAATGCCAATTCTGGTTTATGTCACCCGAATTTTTCAGCGTAAAATGCAAGTTGCTTTTGAAGAAGTGCGCACGCAGATTGCCAATATGAACTCTTTTGTTCAAGAGCGTGTGACCGGAATGAAGATTGTACAGCTTTTTAACCGAGAAAAAATTGAGGCTGAAAAATTCAGAGAAATCAACGACAAACACAGAGTTGCTTGGATTAAAACCATTTTATACAACTCGATATTTTTCCCAATTGCTGATATTATTTCCTCAATAACTTTAGGAGTTGTAGTTGTTTTTGGCGGATTCAAAATTTTGAATGGCGATCACTTTACTACTTTCGGAGACTTATTCTCTTATACGATGTTCATCGGAATGCTGTTTAACCCGCTTCGTCAGATTGCTGATAAATTCAATGAGATGCAATTAGGAATGATTGCCGCCAATCGTGTTTTTGATATTATTGACACTCAAGATCATATTCAGGACACTGGTACAATTGAAGCTCCTGTTTTTAGTGGCAGTATTGAATTTAAAGAGGTACGCTTTAGTTATATTCCCGAAGAAGAAGTTATTAAAGGAATTGATTTATCTGTTGATTCGGGACAAACAATTGCGATTGTAGGTTCGACTGGAGCAGGAAAATCGACTATTATCAATTTACTGAATCGTTTCTACGAAATTAATAGCGGAACTATTTATATCGACGGACATAATATTGAAAACTACACATTAGCTTCTTTACGAAAACAAATTGCGGTAGTTTTACAAGATGTATTTTTGTTTGCCGATACGATTTACAACAACATTACTTTACACAATCCAGAAATTACTCGTGAAAAGGTATTAGAAGCTGCAAAAAAAATTGGCGTTCACGATTTCATAATGAGCTTGCCCGATAATTATGATTTTGATGTAAAAGAGCGCGGTGTAATGCTTTCATCTGGACAACGTCAATTAATCGCCTTTTTGCGTTCGTATGTGAGTAATCCGAGTATTTTGATTTTGGATGAAGCGACTTCGTCTATTGATACGTATTCTGAAGAATTGATTCAACGTGCAACTGAAACGATTACTAAAGGAAGAACCTCAATTATCATTGCCCATCGATTGGCAACAATTGTAAATGCCGATAAAATTGTAGTAATGGATAAAGGCCTTATTGTAGAGCAAGGAACGCATCAAGAATTGCTTAACAAAACCGATGGTTATTACAAAAACCTGTATGATTCGCAATTTTCGGTTGCAAATTAGGCCTCAAAATGCTAAAAAAACATTTATAAACGTTAAATCAGCGTTATAGAAATCATAAAACTGCTTCTCAGCACCAGCTCTTTAACATTTCGTTTTTGGTTTATTCTTTATCTTTGAGACTATAGAAATCAAATGTAAAAGAAAATGCCACAAAATAGATTTTACCCAGAAGAACAGTTCAAAGAAATAGAAATAAATGCCTCATTACAACTAAAATACGCCATTTCAAATAGAGGTCGATTAATAAGTTTTACAGACGAAATTGAAAATGGCCGAATCCTAAAAGGAGGTCTGAGCGATGGTTATCCAACTTTCAGATTCAAGGTTAAAAAAGATGATAAAATTGTAAACAAATATCTTTTTCTCTACAAATTAGTTGCTCAATATTTCATCCCAAAACAATCGGAAGATCAGACTTATGTTCTCCATTTGGATTATAACCGAAGCAATGATGATGCTAGCAATTTGCGCTGGGCTACAAAACAAGAAATGATGGCGCACAGTCGAAAAAGTCCAAGAGTGATTCAAGCGAAAAAAAACTTGATCGAACACAACTTAAAAGCAGACGGAAGAAAATTGACCACTACAAAAGTGATGCTGATCAAGAAAATTTTAGCAAGACCTGAACAAAAAACACGCTTGAAAATGATTGCCAAACAATTCGGCGTAAGTGAAATGCAGATCCGCAGAATTGCAAGCGGCGAAAACTGGGGACACGTTAAAGTTTAATTATTAATTGATAATTCATAATTGACAATTGATAACTCATAATTTATAAAAGCCACAGATTATACAGATGAACATTGATTTTAAAAATCATTCTAATCCGAATAATCTGTGGCTTATTTTTTTTAAAAGCGACTAATTACTAATCACTTTTAACTAGTCACTTTTCACTAAATTTCAAAATTCACTTCATAATTCACAATTTGCAATTCACAATTCCTTAAGTTTCTGTGAAAAGAATAAAATCAGAGTGTCTTAAAATAAATTTTGAGGTGTTGATTTAAAATAAATCCTTAAATTCGCAATCACAAATAACAAAAAAAGAAAATCGACAAATGAGTTTCGGAATATAATCCTCATTTTCGGTAATAAATACTAAAAACCAAAAAAATGAAATACGACGTTATTGTTTTAGGAAGTGGTCCTGGTGGATATGTAACAGCAATCAGAGCTTCTCAATTAGGCTTTAAAGTAGCTGTAGTTGAAAAAGAAAACCTAGGAGGTGTATGCTTGAACTGGGGTTGTATCCCAACAAAAGCATTATTAAAATCAGCACAGGTTTTTGATTATCTAAAACACGCTTCTGATTACGGATTAAAAGTTTCTGAATTCGATAAAGATTTCCCTGCAGTTGTACAACGCAGCCGTGGTGTAGCAGAAGGAATGAGCAAAGGAGTTCAGTTCTTGATGAAAAAAAACAAAATTGACGTTATTGAAGGTTTTGGAAAACTAAAACCAGGAAAAAAACTTGACGTTACAGATAAAGACAATAAAGTTACTGAATACAGCGCTGATCACATTATCATCGCTACTGGTGCTCGCTCTCGTGAGTTACCTAACTTACCTCAAGATGGTGTAAAAGTAATTGGGTACCGTCAAGCAATGACTTTGCCAACACAACCAAAATCTATGATTATTGTGGGTTCTGGAGCAATTGGAGTTGAGTTTGCTCACTTCTATAACTCTATGGGAACTGATGTTACAATTGTAGAATTCATGCCAAATGTAGTTCCAGTAGAAGACGAAGATATCTCAAAACAATTTGAGCGTTCTTTGAAAAAAGCTGGAATTAAAGTAATGACTAACTCTTCTGTTGAGCGTATCGACACAACTGGTGCAGGTGTAAAAGCATTTGTTAAAACAGCAAAAGGAGAAGAAGTTCTTGAAGCTGACATCGTACTTTCTGCAGTTGGAATCAAAACTAACATTGAAAATATTGGTTTAGAAGAAGTTGGAATCGCTGTTGACAGAGATAAAATCTTAGTAAATGCTTACAACGCAACTAATATCCCTGGTTACTACGCAATTGGAGACGTTACTCCAGGTCAAGCTTTAGCTCACGTTGCTTCTGCTGAAGGAATTAACTGTGTTGAAAAAATTGCTGGTATGCACGTTGAGCCAATCGATTACGGAAACGTTCCTGGTTGTACGTATGCAACTCCAGAAATCGCTTCTGTTGGTTTAACTGAAAAACAAGCTAAAGAAAAAGGTTACGAATTAAAAATTGGTAAATTCCCATTCTCAGCTTCAGGAAAAGCAAAAGCAGCTGGAACTCCAGACGGATTTGTAAAAGTAATCTTTGATGCTAAATATGGAGAATGGTTAGGATGCCACATGATTGGTGCTGGTGTTACAGATATGATTGCTGAAGCAGTTGTAGCTCGTAAACTAGAAACTACTGGTCACGAAATCTTAAAATCGATCCACCCTCACCCAACTATGAGCGAGGCTGTTATGGAAGCTGTTGCTGATGCTTACGGCGAAGTAATTCACTTGTAAAAATATACAATGTAAAGGCTCAAATGTCTTTACGGAGTTATATATAATTTTCAATTTATAAAATCCGATTTGTGAAAACAGATCGGATTTTTTTGTTTTAAAAAGCTTAATTTAGCAAATGCTGAAATGTATTTTAAATCCAAATTAGCTTCAGTATTCAGAAAAATTGTGCGTAATAAAATCTAAATTATGAATACAGCCATTCAAGATTATAATGATTCGCAAAGCAGTTCTGACAAGGAAATTTGCGACCAATTAGCGTTGATAATTGATGAAAATCTGCCGGATGCGGAAAACAAAATCTGGCATGCGCATCCTGTTTGGTTTCTGGACGGAAACCCAATTGTAGGTTACAGTAAATTAAAAGGTTCTGTTAGATTGCTTTTCTGGAGTGGACAATCTTTTGAAGAAGACAAACTGCAAAACGAAGGTTCTTTTAAAGCTGCCGAAATGCGTTACACAAATGCCGACCAAATAAACAAACAAGATCTGAAAAGATGGCTCAAAAAAAGCACAGAAATTCAGTGGGATTATAAAAACATTGTCAAACGAAAAGGAGTCTTGCTTAGACTTAAATAACAACTAAAAAACAACTACAACTCAAAATGAAATTTTTACCCCTAATCGCCTTTATTTTAATTACCTCTACAAGCTTTTCACAAACAAAAATGCGTCCATTAAACGAACTTATCGACAAAACTGATTCAGGCTGGAAATCGGTTAAAGAAATTGCAAGCACTGCAAAAAACAAAATAGAAATTCTTCCTGTTGATTCACAAAAAGCAAATGATGCATTGTATCACACGCAAATAGGCACAAACACGACAATGGGTGCTGTTATTTACAAAACTGGCGGTATTTTGGTCGATAACGGCTGGATTAGAATTCTAGGTTCTGGAAGTACAAAATTAAATCGCAGTCTTCCGGATTGGAACAAAGGAAAATCGTTTAAAGAATTTGGCGAAGTTCCGGGTTATTTATTAATCGCAGATGATGCTTTAGGCGGATTTTATATTTTAAACGGTGGCGCACTTGGAGCTGATGTTGGAAAAGTATATTATTTTTCACCCGACAATCTACAATTTGAGCCTCTTGACATAAATTATCCACAATTTTTGGATTTCTGTTTCAACAATGATCTTGAGAAATATTACGAAGGAAGCAGATGGGAAAAATGGAAAGATGAAGTTGCTGGATTAAAAGGTGATCAAGTTTTTAACTTTTATCCTTTTTTATGGACAAAAGAAGGAAGCGACATTAATAAAGTGAGCAGAAAAATAATTCCTATTGAAGAACAATACAGCTTGAATATTGACTTGAGAAAACAAATGGGATTATAATATAAATTAAAAAAATAACACTTTAATTTTCAGTTTTTTAATCTTATTTTTACTACTGACATACGGTTGTCAAAAGGTGATTTTATCTTTATAAAGTAAATTAAAAAATTATGGAAACTAAAGATGGAAAATTAGCCGTTTATGCGCCAACGCGACAAGATTGGCGCAATTGGCTTGACGAAAATAGCCAAATTGAAAAATCAGTGTGGCTCATTTTATATCACAAAAAAAGTAAAACACCTAGTGTCAATTTAATTGAAGCTACTGAAGAAGCGCTTTGTTTTGGCTGGATTGACAGTCTATGCAAAAAACGCGATGCCGAAAGTTATTATCTTACTTTTTCACACCGAAATCCAAAAACAAGCAAATGGAGCAAGCCAAATATTGAAAGAGCAGAACGACTAATTGCACAAAATTTAATGACCGAACACGGTCAAAAATTAATTGATATTGCAAAAGAACAAGGAAAATGGATTGTTGATACCACAGAAAAATAATTATTTCTAATATAACCAAAAACTTTCTAACCATGCTAAAACAAATTCTCCTAATCTTGCTTTTCAGTTTCGGATTCAATTCTTATGCCCAAGGACTTGAATTCAAAGCTCCCGATTACAACCAAATTGAAAAAGAAATAAAGGATAAAAAATCGGCATTTTATTATCCAAATCTGATGGAGCGTTTAACAAAAAATGATACACTCATGACGCAGGATGATTTCAGATATTTGTATTTTGGTTATGTTTTCCAACCCAAATACAATGCTTTCTGGAGATCCCCTGATGAGAAAAAACTTCGAGAATATTACAGTAAAGAAAAGTTAGAAACTGCAGATTATGACGAAATCATTAAATTAGCCAATCATACACTGGCCGATTTTCCTTTTGATCTACAACAGCTTAATTATCTGGCTTATATTTATCACTTGAAAGGCGATGACGAATCGGCTAAAATCACTTCATACAAATTTCACAATATCATGAACGCCATTCTATCTTCAGGCGATGGCAAAAAATGCGAAACAGGTTTTCATGTTTTATTAGTCGATCATGAATATGTGATGCTACATCTTTTTGAACTCGAATCAAAAGGACAATCATTAATTGGAAACTGTGATTATCTCAGCTTTGAAAAAGGAAAATACAATGTTGACGGCGTGTATTTCAACATTGAAAAAATGCTCGAAAACGAGGCCAAATCATTGAAGTAAAATCTTAAAATGGAATGACGATAACTGAAATCAGAAAAAATGATTACGAACCTTTGAAAAAATTATTTTTGGAGGAACGAAAAAACACTTTTTCATGGCTTGACCAATCCGAATTTCAATTGGATGATTTTGAAAAATTGACTCACGGCGAACTTATCTTGACAGCGCTGATTGATGACGTTCCGGTTGGGTTTATCTCTATATGGATGCCTAACAATTTCATTCATCATTTGTATGTTTCTCACGAACATCAAGGAAAAAATATTGGAACAGAATTATTAAAAGTGGCTGTTAAAAAAACAACTTTTCCACTCACATTAAAATGCCTTGAAAAAAACAAAAAAGCCGTGGATTTTTATAGCCAAAAAGGTTTTGTTGAAAAAGAAAAAGGAATGTCTGAACACGGAACTTATATTTTATTTGAGCTGAAAGAAAACATAAATTAAAACCAAAACTACAACCTACCAAAAAATGAATTTAACCGAATTACCGATTGATCTTAAAAAACAAATTGAAAATGAAACCATGGATTTTGCCGTAAAAGCAGCACGGAAATATCCGCTTAAAAAAGCATTAGGCAACTTGACTATTGGAATATTGATGTGTGCTTTTATGAGCCTTTTTATACATGCTTTTTTTGGTCCATTATTCAAAAATGAAGAAGGCAATTTTGATCCTAATATAATAGAAAGGGTAAATTGGGGTGACTTAAGTGAATTAACATTTCCCGGTGGTATCATCTGTTTATTGACACTTGCGGGATTGTTCGTAACATTCAATTCTATAGCTATGTTTTTTCAAAAAGGAAGCTATTTTGTTGGAACATCAACTAGACTGATTCAATTTAGAAATGGAAGAACTACCAGTACAGATTGGGAACAATTTACAGGTAGCATCAAAATCAAAGCTAAAAATAACTTTGGCGAAATTGAATTTGAATTGCGAACTGGAAAACTAGAAGGCAGAAAAAATCAACCTGATAAATTTGTTCCAGATATTATTTATGTCATTGGAATTAACAATGTATATGATATCGAAAAAAAATGCAGAATCAGAATCAAAGAAAATGATCCAACTCCTGCGGTTGTTTTAAATTAAAATTAATAAAGAAGTTTAAAGACTTTCAATTTTCATAAAATGATTAAACTCTCAAATTATTCAATAATCTTATTTGCTATTTTATCTTGCTTATTTTCCTGCAAAAACACCCCAAAAAACATAATCGATGATGCAAATTTTGATCGTGATCATGCAGCAATACATGAAGAAATGGACAAAATTTCAGCTGAATTTGGCAAATTCAGAAAAGAATTGATTTTGTTATATGCAGAAGGAGAAAAAAATCCAGAACTGGCACTTACTAAAGCCGACACTTTGTTAGACATTTATAATACAACAAAAGAAAAGTACAAATCACAAATCAAACAAAATGTAACAACTAGCATAAATTATTTAAAAGCAGAACTCTATTATAAATTAGGCAATTACGAACAATCTATAAAGGAATTAAAAAAAGAAAAATACGATTCAGGCGAACACGCAGCTGCTCTCGCTGCCAATTATGTGAAACTAAAAGAATTTGACAAAGCGAAATATTACGTTGAAAAAATTGGTCCTGGATTTTACATTTACGATTATGCACTAGGAAATTATTATGAAAGCATTGACAATAAAAGTGAAGCCTTAAAAATTTATAGCGCCATAAAAGCAAATAAAGAAATCAAACATTATGCGTATTATCCTTTGGCTGTTGCAAGGTATGATGAACTCAAAAAGGAAAAACCGCAATTGCTAAATGAGATTTATTTTCCCACCCAAAACCCTAGTTTTGAAATTGCAGATTCTGATAATGAAAATAGAACCAAAATTTTCGACATGGTATTTGCCTTACCTGAAGCTAAAAATAAAGGTGTTTCGATAGTTGAATCACCGCAAACCAATGATAAAGATTATTATTTGATTAAGGTTGGTAAAAATGCTGGATATATTACTGATGACATGATTGTTGAGTTCACTCTTTACATTTATCCAAAAGACTTTACAATGAAATACTATGACGAAAAAAATAATCGTTTGATGACCATTGAAGAATGGAGAAACTCGAGATAAACGGAATAAAAAATTAAAAAAAAGGCAAAAAAATCTATAAAAAAACTAAAAACCAAAAAATGAGCACCTTAACCAAAAAAGATATTGACAAACCCATGGGAGGTTTATTCTTTATGATTATAAATACTTCTATTTGGGCTTTTATTGCCGAATATTATTTAGAAAATAAAGATTTGCGTCTTGTGGGCGTTTTACTAGGAACAATTATAATGAGTTTTTTATTCTTTTATCTAAAGTTTACAAAAGCACAAAAAAGTCTTCCCGAAAGCACGATTAAAAAAACAGAAGAAGAAAAGAAAAGTGAAAAATGGTTTCTAATCATTTTTGGCCTTGAAGGTTTAGGAATTTTGGTCGCAAAAAACATTTTAATGAATATCAATCACGATGAATTATTCATTTGCTTTTTTGTGTTGATTGTTGGCTTGCATTTTTTTCCGCTAGGAAAAATATTTAAACGAACTTTTGATCTCTATATCGGCACATGGACTTGTTTATTTGCGTTTCTTGGTATTTATTTAATCACGCAAAAAATCACAACTGTAAATTTTGCAAACGTCATTGTTAGTCTAGGTTGTGCTTTTGCTACAATTTCTTATGGTTTCAGAATGATTATAGAAGGAAGGAAATTGCTTTTGAAAGAAATAAAATAATCAACATAAAAACATTGTAACGCAACCTTTTAGCAAAATCATCATCTTTAAATAAACCAATATAAATTTAAACCGATGAAAAAAATTTTTACTCTTCTTTTTATTCTTTTTGCTTTTGTAAGTTGCAGCAATGACGATGACGATGCAAATCCTGTTGCTGGAAACTGGAAACTAATTTTTTCGAGCAGTTTAGATAAAGGATTTGAAAATCTTTCTACTAAAAATGTTATTTACCAATTTGACAACAAATCGACCTTAACCATTAATACTGATGGAGTACTTGAAAAGCATCAATATCGATACGAAATTGGTTATTTGTCGGGAGGTTATGATTCCAATGAAAAAAGAATTCCGCTAGTCATTATTGATAATACAAAATGGACTTATTCTATCTCTGCAAAGGGTGAAATGGTTTTAAACACATCGTATTTTGATGGTCCTATATTGACTTTTACAAAACAATAAGTTTTCTAAAAGTTTATAATTCAAATAAAAAAGCTCTTCAAAATTATTTCTGAAGAGCTTTTTTATTAGTTGACTAAAAACAGTGAATTACTGAATAAAAGGATTCCGTTTTCCCAAAAACCTCTGAAAAGCGGATTATCTATCATATAAATCACGCTTCCGTCGCCTTTTTTATCGACCGCAAAAGTTACGGTTTCAGGAAGTTTTTTCTTGATATCGTTTCCAACAAAACCATAACTCAAAAAGTTTTTAGGAATATAAGCCACATTGATTGCGCTTTTTAAAAGCGAAAACGATCTTTCGTTGGTTTTCAAACTATAATACGTATTTCCAAGGCCAAATGCCATTGGATAGGTTTTATCCAATTTATTCTCGATAATCGCGCCCGGAATTGTCCCTGAAATTTCTCTTCGCTCGGATCCTTCGAAGTCTAAAAAGCGTTTTTTAAGCTCGATTTCTTTTTCTTCTTTTTCCGATTTTTCTTTGTCTTCTTTGCTCGCAAATTGGCTTAAAGCATAACCTTCACGATCTTGAAACAACGAAATGGCACTGCTCATCGCAATTACTTTTCCGCCATTTTTAACCCAATCATCAATTTGCTTTTTCTGATCTTCAGAAAAATCATAAGAACCATCAGAAAGTATCAACGTATTGTAATTGTATAATTTAACACGATTGAAATTACTGGTTTCAACTATACTTACCGGATATTTCACCACTTCGTCTAAATAATGCCAATTGGCGCCAAACTCAGTCGAAACAATTCCTTTTCCAGAAAGCATCAAGATTTTTGGCGCTTTTAACAGAACAAAATTTTCACCGCCGATATCTTTTGAATTGGTTGAAAATCCAGTTGTAATAAAACTATAATCCGATTTGATTTTGATGATTTCGCTGACTGTTTTTTCAAAATCAGCAATTTTTGGATTGTCAGCACGGCTAATAATCAAACCGCCAGGCTCAATTGTCAAAGTTCCAAAAACGGCTTTTTTCATTGCAGAACGCACCTTTACGTTTGCCTGATGTAATAATGAAAGCACCTGAGCTGAAGTTCTGCTGTTCCAAGGCACATAAAATGCGTACACACTTGCTGGAATGTTTTTTTGAGCAATTTCAATTTGAGCTTTTGTTTTTACTGAAACCGCATTTTTTACGGCATAACCTTCAATTCCGTATGCCAATGGCAATGTCCAAGCTGTAATGTCGTAAGATAAACTATCATTAAGCTTTTGGTTTGGTTCAAATAAAACTTGTGCCAAAACTGATCTTGGCTGATCTGCTTTTATAATCAAATCATTGGGCTCAATCTTGAAACTTTCACTTTTTTTGTTTTGATAATGAAATCCAGAAGCGCTTGTAGAAGCATCTGCATAACTGAATTCGATATCATTTTTTTTCAGCATCTCTGTCAATTGTTCCAGTTTTGCATTACTTTTTAGAACATAGGTGTTGAAAACGCCCTTTGCTTTTTTGCGCGCATTTGCATGAAAATCTCTAAAACCTTTCAACAGCACATCTTTTTGCGAAGCTGCACTTTCTACAACTGTCAACACTGCTGTCGCGTGATGTGTCAAACGATCTTTTATGGTTACGTTTGTGCCGTTTTCCATTGTAATTTCTCGTCCTGCTCCTATTCCGCCTTGCTCTAATGTCAACCCGACAGCACCATTGTAAGTTGGATAGGTGTCGCCATAACTTGGATAAAACAAATCAAATCGTTCTCTGGTGTTGTACATCCAGTTTTGTTTGTCGAATTTCTGCGAAATATTTTTCCCCAAAACAATATGAAAATCTTTTTGATACTGCTCAATGAATTCATGCAAAGGTTCTGCTGCCGGCGGAAAAAAGTAGGGTGAATTATAACTCATTTCATGCACATCGGTATGTACTTGAGGCATCCATTGGTTATACACTTTTATGCGCTGTTGCGATTCGGCTTGCGTTTGCCATGCCCAATCGCGATTTAAATCGAAAAGGTAATGATTGAATCTTCCGCCTGGCCATTCTTCCATATGTTCTCTGTCATATAAACCCGGATGGTTTTTCTTTCCTGAAATTTCGCGAAGCCAATTTCCATAACGGGAATACCCATCAGGATTGATGCATGGATCCAGAATTACGACTGTATTTTTAAGCCATTTTTTAGTTTCTTCGTTTGTTGGATTCAAAAGCTCGTAGGCAACTGTCAATGCGCTTTCGGTTCCGGCAAACTCATTTCCGTGAACATTAAAGCTCAACCACACAATAATTTTATCCTGTACCGTTGCCGATTTTGAATCTGAAAGCCCAATCGAAGCCAAATTATTCAAACGGATTTGTTCCAAATTTTTCAGATTTTCTGCATCAGAAATGAAATACAAATTCAGATCACGTTGTTCATTTGTTAGTCCGTACTGTTGCTTTTTTATCAAAGCCGAATTTTCAGTCAGATACTTAAAATAATCTTCAACTTGATGGTAATAACTGATTTGTTTGCCATAATTCGGAATAAACTCTGAAGGTGATTTTAATTGCGCCAAAGCAGAAACCGAAACTGTTAGAAGGAATAATACAGCATAAAAGTTTTTTATCATAGTGGAAAATGGTTTGCAGTTGGTTAAAAATAAGAATTATCTTTAACTAATTTAAAATTCTAAACAAATATTAGTAAAATGGATAAATCATTACAAAATGAAAACTTTTAAAATTCACCTTTATGAATATTCTCATTGTTTATGCACACCCGAGTAAAAAATCCTATACTTTTCAAGTTTTAGAACGATTGAAATCAGCAATTTTAAAACAAAATTGGAATCTTGAAATTTCAGATTTATACGCTTCAAATTTCATCAGTGATATGTCTGAAGACGAATATGAAAGAGAAGGTTTTGCAAAACTTGATCTTCCTATTTCAGAAGACGTTTTGAAAGAACATAAAAAAATCGAAAATGCCGATTGCATTATTTTTCTGTATCCAGTGTGGTGGAGTGATTGTCCTGCAAAATTAAAAGGCTGGTTTGACCGGGTTTATTCCGTTGGATACGCTTATGGACAAACCGAATCTTTTCCGAAAATGAAAATTATTCCGCACGGAATTGCAATTTGCACCGCAGGACATCCAAATGATTTTTTAAACGAAATTGGAATTGCACAAAGCATGGAAAAAATCATGCTAGAAGACCGACTTGGAAAACGTTTTGAAAATAAGGAAATGCTTATTTTGGGCGGCACTTTAGAATTAGAAAAGGTAATGGAAAATCACTTTTTGCAGATTGAGAAAATTGTAAGTAAACTTTCTAATTAAATTAATTACTTTGGATCTCAAAAAAACAATTACGATTTAATATGGCAGTACAAAAAAAAGTATTAGAGCAAAAAACAGATAAAGAATTAGAACAATACATTCAGCCTGAAACGAGATTTGTACCGCAAGCCACAAAATGTGCGTTCGAAATTCTCAAAGCAAGAGGCAGAATTTTTTCACAAGAAGAAATAGACGCTATTCATTTATTAATAAATAGACCCGAAGAAAAAGAAACAAAAAAAATACGGCCAATACATGAAAATCATATAAAAGCCTCAAATTTTATTTTTATTTCACTTGCTCTTGGATTGGTGAATTTCTTTTTAGCATTAAAATATTACCCAAATCAAGCTATTTTTTCTGCTCTTGTAGCTTTCATTCTTGTTGGACTTCTAGCCTATTTAATTCGACAAGGACGTAATTTAAAAATTTTACTGGCAGTGTTATTCGGTCTTGGATTATTTGGTTCAATTCCAACCTTAATTTCTGACTTAACATATTTCCCTTTAAACGGGCTTTTAAGTCTTGGCCAACAAATATTGCAACTTTTGGCTATCATTTTTTTATTTATGATTCCAAAGAAATTTGAAAGCATAAAAACGAACGAATTTGAATTATGGCTTTCTGCGGAAAATGTAGAAGAAACTAAAAAAACAAACTAATGACAATCGAAGAAATCATCGACATTCAAATGCACGCTTTCAACAACAGATCAATTGAAGAAATGATGCCATTATATACTGATGATGTCAAAATCTATAATTTTTCTGATCATCAATTGACTGTTGATGGAAAGGAAAACTGTGAAGAAATGTTTAGCAAACTTTTTGAACAATCACCAAATTTATATGCCGAAATCATAAAAACAATCTTTTTCGATACAAAAGCAATTGTTCACGAATATGTTTCTGGCCGAAATGGGGACGACATTAAAAAAGAACAAGTCGTAATTTTTGAAATCCAAAACCAAAAAATCAGCAGAATGGATATTATGCGATCCTAACTTGTCTGAAACTCCCCTTTCTTTTGTCTATTAAGCACCCTAACAAATTGATTATTAGGAAGTAAATTTGTAATACAAACCTTTAAATTATTTAAAATGAGTACTACAGATTTTACCACAACCATAAAAGTCGATCAATCTCCAGCGGCAGTTTTTAATGCAATTACAAATGTCCGAGGCTGGTGGTCTGAAGAAATAGAAGGAAATACAGCAAAGCTAAATGATGAATTTGATTATCATTATGAAGATGTTCATCGTTGCAAAGTAAAATTAATTGAAGTTGTTCCGAATCAAAAAGTCGTTTGGCTGGTTGAAGAAAACTATTTTAAGTTCACCGAAGACAAAACAGAATGGACTGGTACCAAACCTACTTTTGAAATCACTGAAAAAGATGGAAAAACAGAGCTAAAATTTACGCATTTTGGTTTAACCTCAGAATATGAATGCTTTGAGATTTGCAGGGGCGCTTGGACAAACTACATTCAAAACAGTCTTAAAAAACTGATTGAAACCGGAAAAGGCGAACCAAATGCAACAGGAAAACCACAAACTGAAAACGAAAAAAGGCTATCTTCAAAATAATTTTATAAATTAGTGATTCTAAAAATCCTAATTATATGAACCCCATTGTAAGAAATACTCTGGCAGTCCTTGCCGGAATCGTTGTTGGAAGTATTGTCAATATGAGTATAATTTTATTAAGTGGTTCTATTATTCCGCTTCCAGAAGGTGCTGACAATAGCACAATGGAAAGTCTAAAATCAACAATACATTTGTTTGAAGCCAAACATTATCTTTTTCCTTTTTTGGCACATGCTATTGGAACATTTGTTGGCGCAATCACAACCGCATTACTAGCATTTAATCATAAAAAGAAACTTGCGCTGCTTATTGGCGCATTCTTTTTATTTGGTGGTATCGTAAGCGTTTGTTCATTGCCTTCACCAGTTTGGTTTACAATCGTCGATTTAGTTTTTGCTTATATTCCAATGGCATATCTAGCTTTGAAATTGCTTTGCCACAAAGGAAAAATTCAAAAAAATGAATAACGAATCACCTAAATAGATTTCTCTAGAACTTTCTCAGCAACTTAAAAAAAGACTACAGTATTCGTAGATTTGGCTAAAGTCATTCGCTAAATGATGTACAACTTTGTAACATCAAAAAAATAGCGATATGAAAATTATAATCACGGGTTCTTTAGGGAACATCAGCAAGCCATTAACCCAAGAGTTAGTGCAAAAAGGGCATTCAGTAACCGTAATTGCCAGCAGCACTGAAAGACAATCGGAAATTGAATTATTGGGTGCTTCGGTGGCAATAGGTTCAGTAAATGACGCAGCCTTTTTAACGAAAACTTTTACCGGAGCAGATGCGGTTTACTGCATGATTCCACGTGCGAATTACTTCGATCCAAATCTTGATCTAGATGCTTTTACACGTCAAATCGGGGACAATTACGCCGAAGCCATTACTAAATCGGGTTTAAAACGAGTAGTGTTTTTAAGCAGTATTGGAGCACATTTAAAAGAGAATTCAGGAATTATTCAGCGTTACAACGAAATTGAAGCTGTTTTAAATCAGCTTTCAGATGTTGCGATTACTTTCATGCGTCCAACTTCATTTTATTACAATCTGCTTCCTTATGCTTTCATGATCAAATCACTGGGAAGTATAAATGCAAATTATGGCGCCGACAAAACAATTCCGTGGGTTTCTCCAAACGACATTGCCGAAGCAATTGCTGATGAAATCACAACGCCGCTTGACGGGAAAAAAGTCCGTTATGTAGCAAGTGAAGAGCTTACAGGTGACGAAACTGCTCTTATTTTAGGAAAGGCAATTGGAATTCCAGATTTAAAATGGAATTTAATCAGCGACGAAGAAACTTTACAAGGATTAGTTGCTGCTGGAATGCAACCTAAAATTGCACAAGGTTTGGTTGAAATGTATGCCGCACTTTACAACGGAACTCTTGGCGAAGATTATTCCCGTAATAAACCTTCTGAAATGGGAAAAACAAAATTGGTAGATTATGCTTCGGAATTTGCTTCATTTTACAATCAAAAATAAGTAACTTTAGCTATGGCAAACCAACAACCTCTTAGATTCAAAACGATAAGCGAATTCCATAAATTTCGGGATTTGTCTAAACCTGAACATCCTTTAGTAAGCGTTTATAATTTTGAAGATTTGAAATATCTTAACGAAGAAGAACCGAAAAGCCTGATTCTTGATTTCTATTCTATTGCCCTAAAAAGAAATGCCAATGCAAAAATGCGTTATGGCCAGCAAGAATATGATTTTAATGAAGGTGTATTAATATTTATTTCGCCAGGACAAGTTTTTTCTATAGAAGGAAATGCCGAAATGCAACACACAGGATGGTCACTATTGATCCATCCTGATTTTTTATGGAATACGCCGCTTGCGCAGAAAATCAAACAATACGAATATTTTGGTTATGCCGTCAATGAAGCACTGCATCTTTCTGAAAAAGAAGAAAATATGCTCGTTGATATCATCAAAAATATTCAAATGGAATACCAGTCCAATATTGATAAATTCAGCCAAGATGTTATTATTGCCCAAATCGAACTGTTTCTTACCTATGCCGAACGATTCTATAATCGACAATTTATTACCCGAAAAATAAGCAGTCACCAGATTCTTGCACGTCTTGAAAAACTTTTGGAAGATTATTTTAATGATATCGATTTAACTTCAAAAGGACTCCCAACGGTACACTATATTGCTGAAAATTTAAACGTATCACCCAATTATTTAAGTGGATTACTAAAACTTCATACGGGCCAAAGCACGCAACAGCATATTCACAACAAATTAATTGAAAAAGCCAAAGAAAAACTTTCGACAACCCAATTGTCCATTAGTGAAATTGCTTTTGAGCTGGGTTTTGAACACCAGCAATCTTTTAGTAAATTATTTAAAACAAAGACAAGCATATCGCCTTTAGAATTTAGACAGTCTTTCAATTAAAATTTCTCAATTATCTAGAAAATTCTAATGGCATTTAATTAAAAACCTGCTTCCAAATTTCTTAACTTAGTTCACTTTTACATTTGAAGATCATGACTAAGAAAGAAATTGCTCGAGACTTCCTAAAACTTGCCGCAAACGGACATTCACACGAAGCTTTTCGTTTGCATGTGGGCAAAAAATTCAAACATCACAACGCTTATTTTAAAGGCGATGCCGATACTCTAATGCTGGCCATGGAAGAATCGGCACGAACAAACCCGAATAAGATTTTCAAAATTCATCATATTTTAGAAGATGAAAACCTTGTCGCTGTACATTCTCATTTAAAACAAAATTCAAAAGATATTGGTTTTGCGGTAGTTCACATCTTAAAATTCAAAGAGGACAAAATAATTGAACTCTGGGATTTAGGTCAGCCTATTCCAACGGAAACTATTAATGAAAACGGAATGTTTTGATTTAATTGTTAATTGTAAATTATTTTTTCTCAAGCCAAACCAATAAACTATCAACCTTATAATGAATTCATTTTTTAGATTTTCTTCCTTTTTATCCTTGTTTTTTATTCTTTCAAGCTGTCATTCTTCTGCTCAAAAAAAAGATAATTACACTGCTAAAATCGACAGTTTAATTCAAAATACTTCCCCCGTTTTTAATGGTGCAATTCTGATTTCAAAAAACGGAAAACCATTGTATGCTAAAGCAAAAGGCTTCTCCAATTTTGAAACCAAAACACCTTTGAAATTAGACACTCAATTCGAAATCATGTCAAACAGCAAACAAATTACCGCCGTTTTGATTTTATTGGAAGTCGAAAAAGGTAAAATCGATTTGAACGCCCCAATCAAAAAATATTTGCCAGAGCTTACACAAACTTGGGCAGATTCGGTTACGGTTCATCAGCTTTTAAATCATTCGCATGGAATTATTGATCTGCAAAAACCACTGGCTTTCAAACCCGGAATGCAATTTAAATACGGTAATCTAAACTTTAGTTTGTTAGGCAAAATTGTGGAATTCAGTACAAAAAAAACTTATACAGAAGTTGCAAATTCCCTTTTTAAGAAATTAAAAATGAAAAATACCTTTTGCTATGCTAAAGACAAAACTCAAAATCTGGCAACTGGACATTACAATAATAAAAACACGCTGACAACGGTTAAAGAAAGCATGATCAACAATGAAAATTTAGGAGCAGATGGCATACTTTCAACCGTTGAAGATTTGACTATTTGGGACAATAATCTCCATAAAGGAAAAATTCTAAAACCAGAATCGTATAAATTGCTTACCGCAAATACCATTTTATCTCAACACAATTTCTTCGGGAAAGAAAAAGAACCTTATGGTTATGGCATCCGAATTATTGAAAAAGAGCCCTTTAAATATATTGGCCATACAGGACTTGGCGACGGATTTTCTTCCGTAAATTTGTATTTCCCAGAAAGTGATGTTAGTATGGTTATTTTGGAAAATCAGATGAATGAGGATTCTGAATTGTTTTATATTTCTGAATTTAAAATCAAAAACATTTTATTTAAAAGCGATTTATTACTCAAAAAATAATTGAAATGGCAAAGAATAAAACCTCCGAAACCGAAAGCAGTGTCATCGATTTTATCCAGACGGTTGATGATGAAACCAAAAGAAATGATGCTTTTGAACTTGTGAAAATCATGCAGAAAACAACTGGTTTTGAACCTAAAATGTGGGGACCGAGCATTATTGGTTTTGGAAGTTATCATTACAAATACGCCAGCGGTCATGAAGGCGATGCGCCACTTGCCGCATTTTCTCCAAGGAAGGCAGCGATTTCGCTTTACTTTTCTTTAGATCCTGAAAACAGAGAAAAATTACTTGCGAAATTCGGGAAATTTAAACCTTCAAAAGGTTGTATTTATGTCAAAAAACTTGCTGATATTGACCTTGCCATTTTAAAAGAAATGACTGTTCTTTCAGTTGAAAATCTAACTAAATTATATCCTCCACAATAAAAAATGATTCTAACTATAATAATTATTCTTGCTTTAGTATTAGCATTTTATTTGTTTTTACAACATCCACAATTCGGGAAAGCGCCCTCTGGTGAGCATTTGGCTTTAATTCAGAAATCGCCTCAATATAAAAACGGAAAATTCGAAAATCAGAGTTTCACTCCAGATCTTGCTGAAGGTGCAAGCATGACGGGCGTTCTACTCGAATTTTTCTTCAAAAAAGTAGATCGAAAAACACCAACTGATTTGATTCCGTCAATAAAAACAAATTTGAAAGAACTGCCTCTGGACAAAGATGTTTTGATTTGGTTTGGACATTCCTCTTATTTCATTCAACTTGAAGGAAAACGTTTTTTGATTGATCCTGTTTTTAGCGGAAACGCCTCTCCTATTCCAGGAACTACAAAATCATTTAAAGGAACCGATATTTACACCGTTGATGATCTTCCAGAAATTGATTATTTGTTGATGACACACGATCATTACGATCATTTAGATTATAAAACGATTTTGAAATTAAAGCCGAAAATCAAAAAAGTGATTACAGCACTCGGCGTTGGTTCTCATTTTGAATTTTGGGGTTTTAATCCTGAAATTATCACCGAAAAAGATTGGAACGAAAAAATAGAATTGGATCAAAATTTAATGCTTTACACGGCACCATCAAGGCATTTTTCGGGTAGAGCTTTTAAACGTTGTAATACACTGTGGACGTCTTTCATTTTGGAAACTAAAGATTTCAGAATGTATCTTGGCGGAGACAGCGGTTATGATATTCATTTTGCAGAAATCGGGCAAAAATTTGGAACTTTTGACATCGTCTTGCTTGACAATGGCCAGTACAACAAAAATTGGAAATACATCCACAACATGCCCGAAGATGTAATTCAAGCCATGAAAGACTTAAATGCAAAAAGGGCTTTTCCAGTTCATTCTTCGAAATTTGCCTTGTCATTGCATTCTTGGGACGAACCATTGAAAAAAGTGACGGAATTGAATAATTTGTCTGAAAATCCAATTCCGTTAATTACGCCAATGATTGGAGAAGTAGTCGAATTAAAAAACGAAAATCAGGAATTTCAACAATGGTGGAAAACCATAAATTAAATCCTCAAAAATTGAGACATGAATACTTCAGAATTAATAATCCGAAATGCTGATCCATCAGAATTTGAAGAAATTGGAAAGCTTTTAATTCGCGTTTATTCGGCTTTGGAAGGTTTTCCAAAAGAAGATGAACAACCCAATTATTATAAAATGCTGGCCAATATTGGCAATTTCACTCAATATCCTGAAACGGAACTATTAGTAGCTCTTGATGACAATACTATTGTTGGAGCTGTGGTTTATTTTAATGATATGCAATATTACGGTTCTGGAGGTATTGCAACTCAAGAAAAGGATTCGGCTGGATTTCGTTTGTTGGGAGTTGATTCTAACGCAAGAGGAAAAGGAATTGGAAAACTACTTACTTTGGAATGCATCAAAAAAGCAACTGAAAACAACCGAAAACAAGTCATTATTCATTCTACTTTCGCCATGAAAACCGCTTGGGGAATGTATGAAAATATCGGATTCAAAAGATATGAAATTTTGGATTTTATGCAAGGAGAGCTTCCCGTATTTGGTTTTAGATTTACTCTTGATTCATAAAATAATATCAAAAAAAATAAAAAATTGAAACTAAAAAACAACCTTTTAATTGTTGCTTTTCTGGCAACTTTTAATCTTTTTGCCCAAAACACTTATGTTTTTCTGGGTTCATACAATCGTGATAAATCAGCTGAAGCCATTCAGATTTATCAGTTGGATACTTTAAAAGGAAAATTAACAAAATTTGCTTCAGCGAAAAACATTATAAATCCCTCCTATTTGACCGTTTCTCCAAATGGAAAATATGTTTACGCTTGCACCGATACCAAAACACCAAACGCTGGAAGTATCAGCAGTTTTGAATTTAATCCTGCAAATAAAAGCCTGACTTTTTTAAACAGTCAAAGAAGCGGTGGTGAAAATCCGGTTTACGTAACGGTTCACAAAAGTGGCAAATGGATTGCCAATGCTAATTATACTGAAGGCAGTGTTTCTGTTTTTCCAATTTTGGAAAATGGCAAAATCGACTCCATTGCACAAAATTTTCAATACATGGACGGAAGCACGCACAAAGAAAGACAAACGCGTTCACATGTACATTCTGCGATATTTTCGCCTCAGTTTGATTATTTGTTTTTACCTGATTTAGGAGCCGATAAAATTCGTTGTTATGCTTTTGATGCCAATCAGAAAAAGCCTTTAATCGAAACTCAAAATCCATTTACAAAAACTGATTTAGAAGCTGGACCAAGACATTTTACTTTTCATCCGAATCAGAAATTTGGGTATTGTATTGAGGAAATGGCAGGGCAAATAAGCGTTTATAAATATGAAAACGGTGTTCTGAATAAAATTCAACGAATTGCAACACATCCGGATAAAATAAAAGAAGGTTTTGAAAGCTCAGACATTCACATTTCTCCTGACGGAAAATTTCTGTACGCCACAAACCGCGGAAAAGAAAACAATATTGCCATTTTTACAATTGATGAAAACGGAATGCTAAAAAACATTGGTTATCAATCGACTTTAGGTAAACATCCACGAGTTTTTGCCCTTGATGAAAGCGGTAAATTTTTAGTCGCAACAAATGTAAATACAGGAAACGTAGTTGTTTTTAAAAGAAATGAAAAAACTGGTCTTCTAAAAAAAGTAGGGAAAGAAGTTAAAATGGAAAATGTTTCCTGCGTACAGATTAGAAAAATTTAAAAAATGCGACAGTCAAACTTCAATTTACAGCCTGATTTTCTAGAAAATGAAATTTTAAAATTAATTCCACTAGAAGAAAATCATTTTGAAGAACTTTACAAAGTAGCTTCAGATCCTTTGGTTTGGGAACAGCATCCGAATAAAAATCGCTACGAAAGAGACGTATTTCAAAACTTTTTTGAAGGTGCTATTGAAAGCAAAGGCGCTTTTTTAATTTTAGATAAAACCACAAATGAAATTGCCGGAAGCACAAGATTTTATGATTACGAACCCGAAAATAATAGCATTTTTATTGGTTATACTTTTTACGGAAGAAACTTTTGGGGAACTGGTTTTAATCCACAAGTAAAAAAAATAATGCTCGATTATGCTTTTCAATTTGTTGATAAAGTACGATTTCATATTGGAGCAGAAAATTATAGATCTCAAAAAGCAATTGAAAAATTGGGCGCCGAAAAAATAGACGAAATCAATGTTGCGTATTACAATGAGCCTTCACGACATAACTTTGTATACGAAATAAGAAAAAAATAAAAATAAACCATCTTTCTTCTTGCATCTTTTAAAATCTAAAAAAAAATGAAAAATATAACCGTCTTCTGCGGATCTAGTTTTGGTACCGATGAAATATTTAGAGAACAGGCTGAATTGCTCGGAAAAACTTTGTCCAAACAAAATATCGGACTGGTTTACGGCGGTGCAAACGTAGGTTTGATGGGCGCTGTCGCGGATGGCGCACTGAGCGAAAACGGAACCGTAATTGGCGTTCTTCCAAATTTTCTCCGATCTAAAGAAATTGCACACTTAGGCTTGACCGAATTAATTGTCGTAGAAAGCATGCACGAACGCAAAACCAAAATGAATGATTTATGCGATGGCGTAATTGCACTTCCAGGTGGTTTTGGCACATTAGAGGAACTTTTTGAAATGCTTACTTGGTCACAATTAGGACTTCATAAAAAGCCAATTGCGATCTTAAACGTAAACGGTTTTTACGATTCGTTGATTCAATTAACGGAAACAATGGTTGAAAAAGGTTTGCTGAAAAACGCCAATCAAAAAATGCTTTTGGTAAGTGACAATATTGATGATTTATTAGAAAAAATGAAAAATTATATGCCACCTACAGTTGGTAAATGGATTGACAAAGATAAAGTGTAGACCATTTTCTCTTTAAATACCAAAGCTTTACAAATTTCATGTAAAGCTTTTTTTTTCGGAGAACTATATTTCTTAAATTAGTAATCCCAAAAAAAATGTTTCAGAATTAGATATAATGAGATGAAAACAGAAAACAACAAATTTGCGAGAGCCGAAATGCTAATCAGGAAACCTGTTTCAGAAGTTTTTCAGGCTTTTATAGATCCCGAAATCACACGTAAATTTTGGTTTACAAAAGGTTCCGGAAAATTAGAAGAAAACCAAAAAACGGAGTGGACTTGGGAAATGTATGGTTTTTCGTTGACGGTAACGACATTAGTATTGCAGGAAAATAAAAAAATTGTAATTGAATGGGGAAATCCTGATGAAATCACTTTAGTGGAATGGGTTTTTAGTCCGCTGAATGAAAATGAAACTTTTGTGAGTATTACAAATTCTGGATTTCACGGAGATTCAGACAAGATAATCGATCAGGTTCGCAATTCTACTGAAGGTTTTACTTTGGTTTTAGCTGGTGCGAAAGCGTATTTAGAACATAATCTAAAGCTGAATTTAGTTTTAGATCGATTCCCGAAAGGACTTGCATAAATATTTTTAACCACAAAGAACGCAAAGATTTACGCAAAGTTCGCAAAGTTTTTTAAATCAAAATTCACAAAGCTTTGTATTCATGAAGCTTTGTGAACTTAGTATAGATAATATTTAGATTCACAATTAAAAAATACCTTAGCGTACTTTGTGGTAAAATCAACTTGAAACAGAAAATCATGGACGTCAAAAAATCAGAAAATATCGACGAGTACATTGGCGGATTTCCGAATGAAGTTCAGGAAATTTTGGAAAAAATCAGAATGACGATTCAAAAAGCGGCGCCAGAGGCGAAAGAAAAAATCAGTTATTCGATGCCAGCTTTTGAACAAAACGGAATCGTGGTTTATTTTGCTGCTTTTAAAAACCATATTGGCCTTTACGCATTGCCAAGCGGACATGAAATGTTTAAAGAAGAACTTTCAAAATACAAATCAGGAAAAGGCTCTGTGCAATTTCCTTTAAAAGATAAAATGCCTTATGATTTGATTACCCGAATTGTAAAATTCAGAGTAAAAGAAAATCTTGAAAAAGTGAAAAAGAAATAAAATTAAATGAATTTAACCGAACATTACAACCAACTTTACAAGACATCATCTGAAGTTATTTCGGCTGGGGATTATTCGATCGATTCTGAGCTTAAAAACGAATCAGATTCTCGATTTGGAATCACATTGCTTATTCGCCCAAACGACGAAATAAAAGCCAATATCAAGTTTTTTTTGAATGAATTGAAAGAAGCTGAACCAGAACAATATTTCTATCCAGATTCAGATATTCATATTACAGTAATGTCGATTATTTCTTGCTCTACAGCTTTTAAATTAGATCAAATTTCACCAAACGATTATATTCAGCTTATCTGCAAAAGCATGGTGGATGCTGATAAAATAAAAATTCACTTTAAAGGTATTACAGCGTCGCCTTCTGCAATAATGATTCAAGGATTCCCGACAGATGAAACTTTGAATAATTTCAGAAACAAACTTCGTGAGAATTTTAAAAACTCAGATTTACAACAAAGCATCGACAGCCGCTATACCATTTCGACAGCGCATTCAACTGTTATGCGCTTTCAAGAACCGCTTAAAAATCCAAAGAAATTAATTGAGATTACAGATAAATTTCGTGATTTTGATTTTGGAGAATTTGCCGTAGAAAACCTTGAATTGGTTTATAATGATTGGTATCAAACCGAAAAAAATACGCGCGTTTTAGGGAATTTTGGTTTGAGGTAAATTAATTAGCCCCGACTCGAGCGATAGCGAACAGGCGAAGCAATTGACGAATTTTATATGTAAAAAAAATTCGTGAATTCGGGGCGAAAATCTATTTTTTGAATACTCCAAAATGCCACAAAACTCCCGATGGATCAAGGAGAAAGCATTCACTTCCCCAATCTAAATGTTTAATCGGAATCAATTTTACACCTTCGTATTTTTCAGGAAGATTCAAAGCTGCAATTTCATTATAATAGCGTTCTACGTCATCAACTTCTAGAAAGATCATGGTGTTTTCAATCCATTCTTTTGCATAATAATCTTGAAGATAAAACGCAGTATTTTCGCTTTTAAAAACTGAAAAATTGTGCGCTATAACAAACTCTTCAAAACCTAAATCACGATAAAAACTTCGTGATATTTCGAAATTTTTGGATCCTATAAATGGACGAATGGATTTTATATTATGGTTCATTTTCTTGACATTTATTAAACTATCCTTTCTTCAAAATATTCCCTAAACCTCTACCAATCTGCTCAATAGCTTCAAGACCTTTTGTCAATGGAGTTGCAGTAAAATCTTCGTAGGCATCCATTGAGCTTTCTTGTCGATCGTCTTGCGGATAAACCAAAAGAATATTATTATCAGCAAAGAATTTATCAAATTTTTGAGGCAGTCGATCAAAAATAGACTGATACGAAACCGAGCCTTTTCTAGATAAGTTGAAAACAATAAAATCAGTAGGTTTTATTTCATCTGAAATTGCTTCGAAATTATCCCATTCCATGACGCTTTTAAAACCAAATTTAGCGTTCAATCTCAAAGTATTTGCAATTTCTTGAATCGTTTGGTGCGTTTTATAATCAGCATAAAGCACAATCGGAATGCTTAATTCTTGTGATAATCTACAGATTTTCTGCAATAAAAGATGAAAACCAATTCCTCTTTCAGAAAATGGCGGACAGATGAAAACGAGTCTTTTTTCTTCAACAAAATTAGTTGGGAATCTGCAGATGAATAAACTCTTATCGACATTATTGATAATAGAATCGACATTTTCACCGAAAATTTTATCCAAGAAACCTGTTTTTTGTGGCCAGCCAATGATCACAATATCCGACATGATTTCTTTAGAAGTTCTAGCAATACCACTCGCCGGATTATGATCAATTCGGGCAATCGTATTGATTTTCACCTCTGAAGCAGATGCTTGAATAACAAATTTATCAGCTGCTTTTTTATACTTCAAAATACTTTTTTCGGCCTGATCATTATTCGGAACAATCGTCAATAATGTAATCGGATTTGAAGATTTTTTATCTTTAATCAAAAGCGCAAAATCTAATAAACCAGTCGCCGCCGAGCTTTTTGCAAGCGGAATCAAAATATGTTCATCTTCAATTTGGTCTTTTCCTGCATCTTCATGCGAGATTTCTTCTTCGCAAATCGCTATTTTTTTCGCCGCTTTTTCAGTTGCGAAAGACGCTACAATACAAGTTATCAGAATCAGAATAATAGTTCCGTTTAGAATATTTTCATCTAGAATTTTGGCTTTATAACCAACTAAAATTACTGCCAAAGTTGCCGCCGCGTGTGCACTGCTCAATCCGAAGATCAACTGTCTTTCTGTTTTGGTATATCTAAAAACAATTTGAGTAAAAAAAGCGGCGGTCCATTTTCCAAAAATTGCTACGACACTCAGAGTTGCTGCTACAATTAAAGCTGTTGGTCCGCTTAAAATTACGCTGACATCAACCAGCATTCCAACAGAAATCAGGAAAAACGGGATAAACAATGCGTTTCCAATAAATTCAATTCGGTTCATCAAAGCTGATGAGTGAGGAATCAACGGATTCAATGCCAAACCGGCAACGAAAGCGCCAATAATAGGCTCCACTCCTGCTACTTCGGCCAAAAAGGCAGCAAAGAAAACAACAGAAAGAACAAAAATATAATGGGCATGTTTTTCACTTTCTAATTTCTTGAAAAACCATTTTGCAACTCTCGGAATAACCAAAAACATAATGGCTGAAAAAATCGCCAATGAAACCGTAAGCTTTATCCAAAAAGCTTGATTCAAACTTCCTTGGCTGCTTCCCATAATAACTGCCAGAATAATCAAAACAGCAGTATCCGTCAAAATTGTTCCTCCAACTGTTATGGCAACGGCTTGATTTTTTGCAATCCCCAATTTGCTTACTATCGGATACGCTACTAAGGTATGCGTTGCAAACATGCTCGCCGTTAAAAAACTCGCATTAAATTCGTAATGAAGTAGATAATAGCAAACCGGAAAGCCTATTGAAAGCGGAATAATAAAAGTGAAAAATCCGAATAGCAAACTTTTGTTTCGGTTGGCTTTGAACTCGTTCATATCCAGTTCCAAACCAGCAATAAACATGATGTACAAAAGCCCAATGGTCGAAAATAAATTAACTGCTGAGTTTTTTTCTAAAAGATGCAAACCATGTGGTCCAATAATAACTCCAGAAATAATCAATCCGATGATTCCAGGAATATTGATTTTTTTTAATAAAATGGGCGAAAGCAGAATTATTAAAAGTATTAAAGAAAAAATCAATACTGGATTCGTGAGCGGTAATTCGAATTCGTGTAAAAAATGCCTGAAAAATTCTATCATATTGTAATTTTATGCTTTGTGGTATTGTAATCGTAAAAAGACATTTTTCAGAATTAAAATAAAATCCTTTGAAGCGGTTTCGTAATTATACCAAACAAATTAAGCGGTTTTAGTAAAAGGCTCTCTACAAAAATACCGAAAAATAGCCAACTTTCTACGCAAACTGCATATTAAACAATTAAATTTATTTTGTTGCCAAATTATTAAAATTTAATACCATTTTTAACAAAAGTGCAACATTAACGATCAAAATATAACTATCGTTGCATTATTCAATTATCTTTGTAATAACAAAATTGAAACAATGGAAGAATGTATCTCTGTTTTTGATATGCTTAAAATTGGTGTTGGACCTTCATCCTCACATACTTTGGGTCCTTGGAGAGCCGCAGAACGTTTTTTGGAAGAGCTGAAAAACGAATCTATTTTAGACCAAATCAAGCGCGTAAAAGTCGATTTGTACGGCTCGCTTTCTTTAACCGGAAAGGGTCACGCCACAGATTTGGCTGTAATGCTCGGTTTGAGCGGTCAAGATCCTGAATATATTCCAGTTGAAAATATTGCTGGAATTATTAAAAATATTGAAGACAAAAACGAAATCATTTTGGCTAATCAATATACGATTCCGTTTTATTTTCTTCAAGACATTGTTTTCAATAAAGACTTTCTTCCTTTTCATGCAAATGGATTAAAATTTACTGCCTATAAAAATGATGATTCAGAATACGAATCGACTTTTTATTCAATTGGCGGTGGTTTTGTTGTGAAAGAAGAACGCGAAAATGCCAAAATCAAAGAAGTCATTAAATGTGCTTTTCCTTTTCCAATTCAAAATGCAGTTGAACTTTTAAATTATACGATTTCTGAAAACAAATCGATTTCTGAGATTGTTTATGAAAATGAAAAATCAATGCGTTCTGAAGACGAAATTCATTCAGAGCTGATGCGTATTTGGAATACGATGTTGGAATGCATGTACATTGGTTGTCATTCAGAAGGCATTCTACCTGGTGGACTTCACGTTCGAAGAAGGGCTTTTGATATGCACCAAAATTTAATTGGATTATCAAATTATACAGATCCCCAATCTTGGCTGGAAGAAATCAGAAAAACCGAAGTTAAATTCCGCCAAATCCTAAAATGGGTAAGTTGTTTTGCATTGGCAGTTAATGAAGTAAATGCTTCTTTAGGACGTGTCGTTACAGCCCCAACAAACGGAAGCGCAGGTGTTATTCCGGCAGTTTTAATGTATTATATGGTAATTGAAAACCACAATGCAGGCGAAAAAGAAATCAAACAATTCTTGATGGTTGCTGGAGAAATTGGAAGTATTTTCAAAAAAGGTTCTACGATTTCAGCGGCAATGGGAGGTTGTCAAGCCGAAATTGGTGTTTCGTCATCGATGGCTGCAGCGGCACTTTGCGAATTAATGGGCGGTACTCCTGCACAAGTTTTAATGGCTGCCGAAATTGCAATGGAACATCATTTGGGTTTAACTTGTGACCCAATTGGTGGTTTAGTTCAGATTCCGTGTATTGAAAGAAATACAATGGGCGCCATAAAAGCCATAAATGCAGCAGAATTAGCTCTTGAAACTGATTCTAAAAATGCTAAAGTTCCGTTAGACAAAGTAATCAATACGATGTGGGAAACGGCAAAAGATATGAATTCGAAATACAAAGAAACCTCAGAAGGCGGATTGGCAATTGCCGTTAATATGGCTGATTGTTAGAATATATTACTTAATTTTGCAAACAAAAATATCACGTTTTAAAAGTCTAATTTGCTTTTAAAATCATTATAAAACTAAAACTTACTCATATAATGTCAGTTGCTAAAAAAGATTATAAAAGAATCACTACCAAATCGTTAATTGAAATGAAAAGCAATGGAGAGAAAATCTCTATGCTTACTGCATATGATTTCACAATGGCTAAAATTGTTGATACGGCAGGTGTCGATGTGATTTTAGTGGGAGATTCTGCTTCAAATGTGATGGCGGGTCACGAAACTACTTTGCCAATTACTTTAGACCAGATGATTTATCATGCTTCATCTGTTGTTCGCGCTGTCGAAAGAGCTTTAGTTGTAGTAGATTTGCCTTTTGGAAGCTACCAATCTGACCCTAAAGAAGCTTTACGTTCTTCTATCAGAATCATGAAAGAAAGTGGCGGACATGCTGTAAAATTAGAAGGTGGAAAAGAAATCAAAGAATCAATCAAAAAAATATTAAACGCCGGAATTCCTGTTATGGGACATTTGGGTTTGACTCCTCAATCTATATATAAATTCGGAACTTATAGTGTAAGAGCTAAAGAAGATGAAGAAGCTGAAAAATTAATTGAAGATGCAAAAATGCTTGAAAAAGTAGGATGTTTTGCAGTAGTTCTTGAAAAAATCCCAGCTGAACTTGCGAAAAAAGTAGCTGATAGCATTTCGATTCCTGTTATAGGAATTGGTGCCGGTGGCGGTGTTGACGGTCAAGTTTTGGTTATTCACGATATGTTAGGAATGAACAATGAATTCAGTCCGCGTTTCTTGCGTCGTTATTTGAATCTTTATGAAGAAATGACAAACGCAATTGGTCAATATGCTACTGATGTGAAATCAAAAGATTTCCCTAACGAGAAAGAACAATACTAAAAGATTCTAAGTTGCTAAGGTTCTAAGATACTAAGTTTTTAGGCCTATAGGAACAAAGGTTTATAAATTAATTGCCTCCAGCTTTTGCTGGAGGTTCTTTTTAAAACAACATCAAAGGCTTTAGCCAAAATTCTCTACATAATTCGAAATTCTCATTATGAAAATTCTTTCTAATAAAGACAACTTGCAGATTTTACACGAAGACAATCATATTATTGTGATCAACAAACGCGTGGGCGATATTGTGCAAGGAGATAAAACTGGCGACAAACCTTTATCTGATGTTGTAAAAGAATACATAAAAGAGAAATACAATAAACCTGGCGATGTTTTCTTGGGTGTAATTCATCGTTTGGACAGACCAACAACTGGAATTGTTGTTTTTGCTAGAACAAGCAAAGCGTTGTCACGAATGAATGAATTATTCAGCAATCGTGAAACAAAAAAAACGTATTGGGCGGTTGTAAAAAACAAACCAAATGAAGCTTCTGCCAAATTGGTGCATTACCTAAAAAGAAACGAAAAAAACAATACTTCAAAAGCACATTTAAAAGAAGTTCCTGATAGCAAACTGGCAAGTCTGGATTACAAAATTATTAAAGAACTTCAGAATTATACTGCTCTAGAAATCAATCTTCATACAGGGCGTCATCATCAAATTAGAGCGCAACTTTCTGCAATTGGCTCTCCAATAAAAGGTGATTTAAAATATGGCGCTGATCGCAGCAATCCTGATGGAGGAATTCATTTGCACGCGAGAAAACTGGTTTTTACGCACCCAGTCTCGAAAGAAAATATCACAATTATCGCTCCTACTCCAGATGAAACAATTTGGAATGCCGTTTGATTTTTTATGATATAATTGTTAATTTTTTAAATTTTATCGATTAACTTGCATAGCCATAAAAAACAAGCTGATCATAAAATGGACTACAAAAACGACATCGGATACAGAAAAGAAACGCTTAAAAAGTTGTTGTATAACATTCAAAAAAGCGAAGATTTGATTGTTCAAGCTTTATACGATGATTTCAAAAAGCCAGAATTTGAAGCTGTTTTAACCGAAACAAATTATGTTATTTCGGAATTAAAGGATACTATTAAAAATATTTATGCTTGGGCAAAACCCAAAAACATTTTCCCATCGCTTCTTAATTTTCCATCTACTGATTACATCTACAAAGAACCTTACGGAAAAGTTTTAGTTATTGCACCTTGGAATTATCCGTTTCAATTGGCTTTATGCCCTTTGGTTGCAGCAGTTGCAGCAGGAAACAGAGTCGTTTTAAAACCTTCAGAACTTACCCCTCACACATCTGCAATTATTGCAAAAATTATTTCTAAAACATTTCATGTCAAACATGTAGAAGTAGTCGAAGGTGGTGTTGAAGCCTCAAACAAATTGCTCGCAAAACGCTGGGATTATATCTTTTTTACAGGAAGTGTTTCTGTTGGAAAAATTGTTGCAAAAGCGGCTGCCGAAAATCTGACTCCAGTTACATTAGAATTAGGCGGAAAAAACCCGTGTATTATCGATGAAACCGCTAATTTAAAATTGGCTGCAAAACGAATTGTTTGGGGAAAATTCATCAATGCCGGCCAAACGTGCATTGCCCCAGATTATATTTTGATTCAGAAAAACATGAAAGTAAATTTTATTACTTTTTTGATTGACGAAATCTTAAATGCCTACGGAAAAAAAATAGACAAATCTCCCGATTTTGCCCGCATTATCAATACCAAAAACTGGTTACGTCTGGACAGTATGATTGAACGTGAAAAAGTAATTTTTGGAGGAGAAACAGATGCTGAGAAATTATACATTTCACCTACATTGATTGAAGAACCAGCATTAGATAGTCCTGTAATGAGAGAAGAGATTTTCGGACCTATTTTGCCAATTCTAACTTATGAAAATGAAGCCGATATTGAAAACGTAGTTAGTCGATATGAAAAACCTTTGGCTTTTTATGTTTTTAGCGAAAATAATCCTTTTGCAAAAAAACTAATCACAACCTACTCATTCGGAGGTGGATGTATTAATGATACCGTGGTTCATTTCTCTAATAAAAGACTCCCTTTTGGTGGTGTTGGACATAGTGGAATTGGCGCTTATCATGGGCAACTGAGTTTTGATATATTCTCGCATCACAAATCTGTAGTAAAAAAAGCAAACTGGCTCGATCTCCCTATGCGATATGCTCCTTATAAGGATAAACTGACTTCTCTTAAACGATTACTAGACTGGCTTTAAGCTTAAAAAAAATGTCTTTGTTAATTTTGTAGAATATCATATGTAATTGATTAAAAATACTATATTTACGTCTCATAAATGACCGTAAATTCTAAAAGTACAAACAATTCCATACCAAAATGAAATCTACACTTGCCAAAATCGAAAACATTAAAAACAATGGCTACACAATAGATTTTTCTACTGTTTTTGATCATGCTTTCGAAAACTTTAAAAAAATAACACTTTACTCAGCACTGATTATATTAGTTTTCTCTTTTATAGCCGGAATTGTCGCAATGCTGGTTATAGGAAATATTTACGGTTTTGAAAATCTACCGAAATTGATTGAAGAGAGCTTAAAGCCTTCAAAATTAACTTTAGAGGAAGCCCTAATTTCTACCATTGGAATTTCTTTGTTAAGTGCCATTCTAGCGCCATTTGGAGCTGGTTTTTACAAAATGGCTGATGCAGCAGACAAAAACAATGAATTCAAGGCTTCGTTTATGTTCAGCTATTATAAAACACCTTATTTCGCTCCATTATTCGCTTCAACTTTGATTATCACGGCAGTCAATAACGCAATTGCAAACACACTTGAAAGTACTGGCTTCATATTCATTGGAGTAGCAATTTCGATCGCTATAAACTTTTTTATGTTTTTTACCATTCCATTAATTGTTTTTGGAAATTTAAAAGCAGTAGACGCAATTAAAGGAAGCATCACAGTGGTAAGCAAAAATCCTTTAATGATTTTTGGTGTGTTTATCATCGGAATCATAGGCTCAATCGTTGGTGTATTTGCCTGCGGAGTTGGTATGTTATTTACTTATGTTTTTAATACGTCCATGAGTTACGCAACGTATTATGACATTTTTGATATGGAACAAGAAGAAGATTCAATTGACTCTATTGGTCAATCGGATCAAATATGAAACTGACTTTCTGAACAAAAAAAGAGCCTGACCTACTCTTTCAGAATTTCGGAAATGCTATTAACTAAACCGTACATTCCCAAATTTTATGGTAGAAAACTACAGTTTTTATAGTACATTGAATTCAGGAATTGCTTTTATAGGCAATACCCTGAAATCAATTATAACAAACTGGTTTGTTTTCAGTCCGGAGGTCATTTTCTATAATAATCCAAAGCTTATTATTTTAGGGCTTTCGTTATTTGCTTTTTTAGGAATCTTGATTTATCAATTTTTCCGAATCAAAGCCAGAATTGGTTATTTCATTCAGAAGAAAAAAGAAACCGACACACTAACTAAAGAATACCAGCTTTATATTCTCTTTTTCGGCATTGCTGTCGTTGTTATTGAGATTATCAATGAAATTTTCAAGATAAGACCAAAAAGCCTTTTGGTAGTAAATTTAATCATTGGCTTCAGTGTATTGGTTGTATATGTACTTACTGATAAGATCAAATATTTTCGCGACCGAATTCAGAATATTTTTATTGTTTCCTTCTTTTTCTACATCGCTTATGTAATGCGAAATATCATTTATCTTCCTGGTGATGTTTTGCCTATTATTACTTTTTTAATATCCTTTTTCTTTTCCTATAGCGTTTTAAAACCTATAAAAATATATTGGTCATTTGTAGCGCTAACTTTTCTTTATTTAATCACGACAGTCCTTTTTCAATTGATTCCGATAAAATCATCGGTTTTGTTGATCAATTTTAGCATCGTGATTTTTATTGTAAACCAAGTAAAATATGCTGTTTTACAAAACAATAAAGACAATTACCGATTTACTAATGAAATTGTTCACAAAGGAAATTCGCTTACAATTGCAACAAATGAAAATGGAGAATTGCTGTTTTGCAGCGAAACAATCACCTCGATTTTAGGCTATCATCCAGATGATGTTATGGCGTTGGAATTTTGGAAAGTTACCGAAGATTCAGAATTCAACAAAGATAATTATTATAAAAACTACATCGACAACAAGCTTTACATCAGGAAATTAAAAAGCAAAAACGGTGAATACAAATACATTCAGTGGAAAGACAAAAAGTTTTCTGAAGATCTGATTATTAGTATTGGACAAGACGTTACGGAACAAATTATCGTTCAAGACCAATATAAAAACCTGATTCAGACTGCTACCGATATTATTTTTGAAATCAGCCTCAAAGGTCATTTTACATTCATCAATGAATTTGGTTATTCAATTTTAGGATATACCGAAAAAGAAGTTATGCTACAACATTATTCGAATTTCATTCATGAAGATTACATTCGAAATGCTGTTGAATTTTATGAGAATTTAGAACAAAACGAGCTTAATTATCCGACAATTGAAATTCCGATTTTGAAGAAAAATGGAGAGGAATTATGGATTTCCCAAAAAGTAATAGTTCGCAAAAATGATTTAGGAATCACAACTGGTTTTGCTGGGATTGCAAGAGATATTACCGAATTAAAAAATGTTGAAAACGAGAAAAAAAGACGTTTAGAAAAAATTGAATCTTATAACAATTCAACCAAAAAGCTTTCTACAACAAATTTTACCGATTACGACAATATGGAAACCGTAATTGATTATGTGATCAAAGAAGCGGCCTTAGTATCAAATGCCAATAGAGTCAGTTTTTGGAAATTCTCAAACGATGTTATCACTTGCAAAAACCTATTTAGCCTTGACAATCAAACTTTAAGCGACAAAAATATTCTGGATAAAGAATCTTACCCAATTTATTTTGAAACTCTTAAAAACAAAGCCATCATAAATGCCCCTGACGTTTTTGACAAATTAGAAACATCAGAATTTCAAGAAGTTTACTTTACTAAAAACAAAATAAAATCAATGCTGGATGTTCCAATTTTTCTTAACGGACAATTGGCTGGAGTTGCTTGTTTTGAAAGTACCGGCGAAAAAAGAGAATGGGACAACGAAGATATCAATTATGCCAGAACGATTTCAGATGTAATTTCGCTGGCTATTTCTTCGCAAATGAGGCTTAAAGCCGAGAAAAAACTGGAATTAAAAACTGATTTGCTTTCAGCAATGGCACTTTGTACAGAAAAATTCTTATTGACAAAAGGCCCACAAAAAATGTTTCAGGAAACCTATGACATTATTGGAAAAGCCTCTAAAGCGGATCATATTTTTTATTACGAAAAAGATTTTGAAACTAATACCATTAGCCAGCAATATAAATGGTCGAGAGAAGGTGTTGTACATCAAATAACAGAACTTCAAAAGTTTACAGATGATAATCTGAAAGAAATTATTTCACATTCCCAAAGCAAAAGGGTTTTGAGCATGCTGACTAAAAATCTGGAAGAAACGTTTTTTAAGAAACTACTTGTTGCAAACGAAATCAAATCAATTTTGATTCTTCCAATATTTTCAAATGATGTTTTTTCAGGTTTTATTGGTTTTGATGATTGTACCAAAGAACGAAGATGGACTGATGATGAAATTTACATTTATCAAACATTAGCTAATAATATTTCATCGGCTTTAGAACGACATCGAAATCAGGCTAAAATCAAGGAAAGTGAAGATGCAATTAAAGCCAAAGAACTTGCTGAAGCCGCAAATAAATCAAAATCTGATTTCTTAGCCAATATGTCGCACGAAATCCGAACTCCATTGAATGGAATTATCGGATTTACACATTTATTGATGAAAACAAATCTTGAAGAAATTCAAGAAAAATACATGACCACCATTAATCAATCTGCACATTCGTTGCTTGAGATTATTAATGACATTCTGGATTTCTCAAAAATTGAAGCAGGAAAACTGGAGCTTTATATTGATTTATACGATTTGCAAAAAATTCTGGGACAAATATTTGATTTGATTATTTACGAGTCCAATCAAAAAAACCTGTTACTTGAACTTAATGTTGATCCAAATGTTCCGAAATACATCTGGACTGATATTGTTCGTCTAAAACAAATTTTGATCAATTTGCTTTCAAATGCTGTAAAATTTACCAATGAAGGATCAATTAAATTAAATGTTTCGGTAATTGATCACAAATTCGAGGATCAATATCTGATTCGTTTTTCGGTTATTGATACCGGAATTGGGATATTGGAAAAAAATCAGAAAAAGATTTTTAAAGCATTTTCACAAGAAGATAGTTCAACAACGAGGAAATTTGGAGGAACTGGCTTAGGGCTTACAATTTCAAACCAATTATTAGCGTTAATGGAAAGTCGTTTGCAGCTGAAAAGCAAAATCGACCAAGGAAGCACCTTTTATTTTGATTTGAATTTGAAAACAAGCGAAAATACAGTGAGCGAAAAATTAAAAGCGCTTTCAAACGGACATGAGCCCGAATATGTTTTAAGTTACAATTCAAATGTCAAAAAAATAACCATTCTGATTGTTGAAGACAATAAAGTGAATATGTTGCTTTTGAAAACCATTGTCAAAAACCTCAATATGAATTCGATTATTTTTGAATGCGAAAATGGTTATGAAGCTGTCAAACAAATTGAAAATATAAATCCGGATTTAGTTTTCATGGACATCCAAATGCCAATTATGAATGGCTATGAGGCTACAAAAGCGATTAGAGTAACCGAAACCGGCAAAAATGTTCCTATTATCGCTGTAACTGCAGGCGCCGAAAAAGAGGAAAAAAACAAATGCATTGCAGCCGGAATGAACGATTACATTTCAAAACCTATCATTAGAGGTACTGTAGAAGAAGCATTAAGAAAATGGTTAAAATAATTAAAAACTAAATCGGCCTTACTGCCTTAAAATTGCTAAAAAATATATAAATTCGTATTAATAAAAACATAATAAGTTTAAATCTAGCACACTATGAAATGGCAAGGCAGAAGGCAAAGTGATAATGTTGAAGACCGCAGAGGTATATCTGGCGGAAAAGTCGCTATTGGCGGTGGAGTAATTGGAATCATTATTTTGCTGTTAAATGTTTTTGGTGGCGAAACGGGGCAAGCTGTAGGATCTGCATTGGAACAAATGCAAGGTGGCCAGCAAACCCAAACTGAAGCTGCAGCACCGCTAAGCAAAGAAGATGAGGAAATGGGCAACTTTGTTCGTGTTGTTTTGGCAGACAATGAAGACATTTGGAGCAAGATTTTCGAAGAGCATGGAATGACTTATGAAAAACCAAAATTAGTTCTTTTTAGAGGTTCTGTTCAAACTGCCTGTGGTGGAGCATCTTCGGCTTCAGGACCATTTTACTGTCCTGGCGATCATAAAGTTTATATGGATCTTGGTTTTTTTGAAGAACTTAAAACAAAATTTGGTGCCAAGGGTGGCGATTTTGCCATTGCATACGTTATAGCGCATGAAGTGGGCCATCATATTCAAACCTTATTGGGAACCTCGGCAAAAATGCGACAGGCACAAGAAGGAAAAAGTGAAGCAGAAGCAAATAAGCTTTCTGTTGCCTTAGAACTTCAAGCTGATTTTTATGCTGGCGTTTGGGCACATTATAATCAAGAAAATTTAGATCCTGATGATATTGACGAAGCATTAAGTGCCGCAAATGCAGTTGGAGACGACGCCATTCAAAGCAAAATGCAAGGGCACGTAGTTCCAGATTCTTTCACGCATGGCTCATCAGAACAAAGGATGTACTGGTTTAAAAAAGGCTTCAAAACCGGTGATATTAAACAAGGAACAACCTTTGAAGAAATTTGATAATACATAAACCAAATATAATAACCGCAGAAAAGCATGACTTATGTCGTGCTTTTTTTGTTTACACCATATAAGTAATATAAGTTCATTTAAACCATTTAAGTATGTTTGTCATTCCGACAAAGGTTGCGTGGAGTAGATTTAAAATGAACTTATATTACTTATATGGTTCAAAAAAATACAAGCACAAAAAAAGCCTTGAATTTCTTCAAGGCTTTCTATCTGGGTGGCTGACCGGGTTCGAACCGGCGACCCGCGGCACCACAAACCGCTACTCTAACCAGCTGAGCTACAACCACCATTTTTCTGCTTAGCGAGTGCAAATATAGAACAAAGGTTCAGTTCTGCAAAGAAAAAAATGAAAAATTTTCATAAAAATTAAATCAAATTTTCTAAGCTATTGACTGCCAAACACCTTTCAACTGTAAAACCTTCTGCAAAATCTTTCCCAACTAGTCTTCCTAGGTCCTGCGCACGATAATTTAAGCTTTCAAAAAAGTTTTTGCTCGTAATTGGCGTTGCTGGCTCATTTGAATTTGGGTCATAAAATTGGGTTTTATATGCCATAATCGCTTCAATTTTCTTTTCTTCAAATCCTGTAATGTCAACTACGAAATCTGGAGTAATATTTTTCCACTGAATATAATGATATACTACTTTTGGTCTCCAAGCTTCTTGTGGCTCTCCATCGATCGAGGTTTCAATTTTCATTAAGCCTGAAAGAAAACAAGCATCAGAAACTAATTTGCTTCCTTTTCCGTGATCAATATGGCGATCGTCAATAGCATTGCACAATACAATTTCTGGTTTATATTTTCGGATCATCTTTATGACCTCTAATTGATGTTTTTCATCATTTACGAAAAAACCGTCGCGCATGGCTAAATTCTCACGAACCAAAACTCCTAAAATATTTGCTGCATCTTTTGCTTCCTGATCTCTAATTTCTGCCGTACCACGCGTTCCTAATTCGCCACGCGTCAAATCAACAATCCCTACTTTTTTCCCAAGGGAAACTTCTTTTAAAATGGTTCCAGCACAACCTAATTCTACGTCGTCTGGATGTGCGCCAAAGGCTAATATGTCTAATTTCATGTTGTTTTTTGTTTGTTTTGTTTCAGGTTTTAAGTTTCAGGTTTTCTATGCGATATGTCAGGCTGAGCGATGTCGAAGCCCTTTGTGCCCTTCGACTTCGCTCAGGGTGACACTGCTAAAAAACAGAAACTTTAAACTTATTTTTATTTTTCAATTCAGGCATACGTCCCAATTAGCAACTTGAAACATGAAACCTGAAACTTTAAACTATTTTTTCAAAACTCTTTTCATCGTCATTGATTTATTGACGCTTTCCTCCCATTCTTTTTCAGGAATACTTTCTTTTGTGATGCCACAGCCCATGTACAAAATCGCCTTTTCGTCTTGAATCTGCATGCATCGTAAATTTACAAATAAATCAGAACTTGTATTATTTCCTGCAAAAGTGCTATTTAATTCGCCTAAGAAACCGGTATAGAAAGTCCTGTCGTACTTTTCATTTTCTAAAATAAAAGCTTTTGATTTCTTTTTTGGAAGCCCGCAAACAGCTGGCGTTGGATGTAAAGTATCAATTACTTCTTCTAAAGTAGAATTGTCTTTCAAAACTCCAGAAATATCTGTTTTGATATGCCAAATCGATCCGGCTTTTAAGCTGTAAGGTTCAGAAACCACAACCGAAGCGGTAAATTCGCAAAGTCTTTTCACAATAAAATCAGTTACAAATTGCTGTTCGTCTTTTTCCTTTTGTTGCCAAACAATTTCGGTTTGCATATTATCTTTCTGCGTTCCAGCCAAAGCCATTGTTTCAAAAACATTATCGTTTGCTTTTAACAATTTCTCAGGAGTCGCTCCCATCCAAAGTCCAATTTTAGGATGAAAGAAACAATAACAAAAAGTTGCAGGATACAGCTGAACCAAATGCTGAAACGTTTCGATAAAATCGAATGCCGCCAAAGGCACTTCTTCACTTCGTGATAAAACTACTTTTTTGAATTCTTCATTTTTAATAGCTTGAATTCCTTGTGCAACTAAATATTCATATTGAAATTTAGCTTCAGGATCAAAACTCAAATCGTCGATTTCGATTGGATCGAATGAAGTTATTTCTTTATTTGCAGTAATAATTTCCGATTCATTTTCCGGAATCAGGATTAATTGCTTTTCATCAAAAGAAGCGAAAACAAATCCTTTTTCGCTATAATCAGAAACAGTGTTTAAGTCATTATTTTGCTGTAAAATCCCAATGTAGTTTTCTGAATTGGGTTTTGAATAAAGTACAAAAGGTAAATTTTGTTCTTTATGATTTTTTATTTTTAAGAAAAATGGATTCATAATTTATTCACTTTTCTTTCTATCCAAAACCATATTCGTCAATTTGCAAAGCGAAACCAAATTTCCTTCTTCATCGGTGATTTTAATTTCCCAAAGATGCAAACTTCTTCCTTTGTGAATGATTCTGGCTGTTCCGAAAACATAACCTTCACGAATACTTTTTAGATGATTTGCCGAAATTTCGATACCTCTTACCTCCTGCTCTTTCGGATTGATAAAAAAGAAAGAAGCCGCACTCCCGACACTTTCTGCTAAAGCTACAGAAGCGCCTCCATGCAATAATCCCATTGGCTGGTGAACACTTGGATTTACAGGCATTTTTGCAGTTAAAAAATCTTCTCCGGCATCGATATATTCAATTTTTAGCGTTTCCATTAATGTGTTTTTTGAAAACTCATTGCAGCGCGCTAAAATCTGCTCTTTTGTATAATTCATTAAAATAAACTTTAAAAACGTAAAATTAAAGAAAGATAATGACACAAAGTGAAAAATCCCATTCGAAAATTAAAAATCAACTTCAAAGCTGTAGGTTTTTTGTTATTTTTACAAAAAAAGAATTCAAATGCGTCACTACTTTGCACTCTCTATTATTGGTTTAATTCTAGTTTTCAGCTCTTGTCGAACTGACTTTGAAACTGTTGCCAGTACAGGAGATTTAAAGTTTTCTAAAGACACCGTTTATTTGGATACTGTTTTTAAAAACATCGGTTCGAGCACTTATCAATTGAAAGTGTATAACCGAAGTAAAAACGATATTTCGATTCCGATTATTCAATTAAAAAAAGGTCTAAGTTCTAAATACCGAATGACGGTTGACGGAATGGTTGGCAATAACGGAAAGATTTTTAAAGATGTTACACTTTTAGCAAAAGACAGTCTTTACATTTTCATTGAAACTACTGCCGATATTACAGATGCTAATCCAACCGATTTTTTATATACAGATGAAATTCAATTTGACAGCGGCGACAATCTTCAAAAAGTTGCTTTGGTTACTTTAATTCAGGACGCTGTGTTTTTATATCCAAATCAAAATCCTGACGGAACAAAAGAAAAAATTAAAATTGACGGCAAAGATGTTGACGGATTTTATTTAAGCGAAAATGATCCTGTAAACGGCAACGAGCTACTTTTCACGAAACAAAAACCATACGTAATTTACGGTTACGCAGGAGTTCCCGAAAATAAAACCATAAGTTTTGAAGCAGGTGCCAGAGTTCATTTTCATGTCAATTCTGGATTGTATGTTGCGAAAAATGCTTCGCTTCAAATTAACGGCGCAGTTTCAACAACTGATAAACTGGAAAACGAAGTTGTTTTTGAAGGTGACCGTTTAGAATCGCTTTACTCCGATATTCCTGGACAATGGAATTCGGTTATTCTTGAAAACCAAAGCGGAACGCATTCCATCAATCATTTGACATTAAAAAATGCCGTAACTGGTCTTGAAATCAGAAATACTGCAAATACAATTCAAATCAAAAACAGTCAGTTTTATAATTTTGTCGAACACGGAATTTTAGCAAAAAACGGCAAAATCAACGGAGAAAATTTGGTCATAAATTACGCTGGAATAGCTAGTTTATCTTGTGTTTATGGTGGGAATTATAGTTTTATGCATTGTACTTTTAATAACAATTGGCAAAACAGTTCTCATTTTGCAGTGAATTTGAGCAATAGTTTGACTGGCGCAACTCCAGAAACGAATCCGCTGACGCAGGCGACTTTCAACAATTGCATTATTTACGGATCTAATTTTAATGAATTCAATTTAAGCAAAAATGCCAATGCCCCTTTTGTGTATCAATTGAATAACTGCTTATTGAAATTCAATAGTTCAAGCACAGATCCAAATTATCAATTCAAAACCGACACGCAACATTACACCAATATTATTCTGAACGAAAACCCTAAATTTTACAATGTTTCTCAAAACAAATTCAACATTGATAAAACTTCTGCCGCTTTCGCGAAAGGGAATCAGGCGTATATAATTCCTACTGATATTTTAGGAATTACGAGAACTTCCCCACCAGATTTGGGTGCTTATCAAAGTAAAGATTTCCCGAAACCTTAGCTTGCCACAAATACACTAAGGCGTAAAGATCTTTAAATAACCTAAAAACAAACTTTGTGTCTTAGCGACTTTGCGAGATTAAAAACTTCTTGACTTAGCATCCTGGTGATAAAAAAATCCCGCGTAAGAAAATATATCCAAAATTAAACTTCTCATAACATTTTGAATTCAAAAAAGTAGTAGTTTTGTTACAATACAAAAACCAAAACATTTAAAACCAACACTTTAAACCTGTTTAGTTTTTGTATTTCAAACCAAATCTTAAAACTATTATTTATGAGAAAAAACTACTTTTTACTGTTATTAGCGTTTACCACAATTGGTTTTGCCCAAATTCCTTCTGGATATTACAGCACCGCAACTGGAACAGGTTACACTTTAAAAACACAATTGTACAACATTATTAAAGGCCATACCGATAATGGTTATGCTGGATTGTACACCACTTATCAAACTTCTGACGTTGATAATTTTTACGAAAACGACGGAACGGTTTTAGACATGTATTCTGAAAATCCTTCTGGAACAGATCCGTACAATTATTCAACTGGAACGACGCAAAGATGTGGCAGTTATTCCGTTGAAGGCGATTGCTACAATAGAGAACATATCATTCCACAGTCGGTTTTTAATGAGCAGTCGCCAATGGTTGCTGATGCGCATTTTATCACACCAACTGACGGAAAAGTAAACGGAATGCGTTCTAATTATCCGCATGGAAATGTCAGTTCAGCAACCTATACTTCACAAAACGGAAGCAAACTAGGTTCTAGCGCGGTTTCTGGTTATTCAGGAACGGTTTTCGAACCAATCAATGATTTTAAAGGTGACATCGCTAGAATGTATTTCTACTTTGCCACGCGATACGAAAATACAGTTGCTGGTTATTCTTATGCTATGTTTAATGGTACAAGCAACCAAGTTTTTACGACAGCTTTCTTAAATATGCTTTTGGCTTGGCACGCGCAAGATCCTGTGAGTGCGAGAGAAATTGCGAGAAACAATGCCGTTTATGCACGCCAAAACAATAGAAATCCGTTTATTGATCATCCAGAATATGTCAATCAAATTTGGGGAGGAACACCTTCTGGAGATACTCAATCACCAACTGCTCCAACAAGCTTAGCTTCGACTACCAAAACTTCCACTTCAATTTCGCTTAGCTGGACGGCTTCTACAGATAATGTTGCTGTGACAGGATATGACGTTTATGCCAATAGCGTTTTAAAAACTACTGTTTCAGGAACAACAGCTACAATTACAGGATTAACAGCTTCTACAGCTTATTCTATTTATGTAAAAGCAAAAGATACGGCAGGAAATACGTCTGCTTCGAGCAATACCATTTCAGTTACAACCAACAGCAGTGGCACCGGAACTGCAACCGATTTGCTTTTCTCTGAATACATTGAAGGTTCTGGAAATAATAAAGCTTTAGAAATTGCAAACAACACTGGAAGTTCAGTTAATTTATCCGCTTATACGATTAAAAAACAAACAAACGGCGCTGGTTCTTGGAGTACAGGATTAGTTTTAAGCGGTACATTAACAACAGGAAGCAAATTTGTAATTGTAAACAGCTCTATTTCTTCAACCTGCTTTTTGACAAGTGCAGCCAATATTTCAACAACTGCAACTGAATTGACTTTCAATGGAAATGATGCTGTAGGTTTATTCAAAAATGGTGTTTTAATTGATATTATCGGAACTTTTAACGGCGGAACAGCCAATTTCGCGATTGATGTAACTTTAAGAAGAAAATCGGCAGTAACTTCTCCTAGCACAACTTTCAATTTGAGCGCGCAATGGGATTCTTTTACAACCGATACTTGCAACAATTTGGCTAGCAAAAAAGCACAACCTGCAGCAATTGAAGATGAAGACGAAATTATTGCTGATTCAAACGAAATTTCAATTTACCCAAATCCTTCTGATGGAAATTTCAATATTACATTGGGCAACTCAGGCCTTCCATATTCAATTGAAATTCTCTCATTTTCTGGACAAAAGGTTTTTGAGCAACAAAACACAACTTCTTCTGAAGTTTCGGCGCAAAATTTATCTTCAGGAATCTACTTTGTAAAAATAACAACAAAAGAAAAAACAGTCTTCAAAAAGGTGATTATTAAATAAAAATTAGATTTTCGTCAACTAAAAAAGCGGCTAATTGCCGCTTTTTTCATATTATGCGAAAGAATTTTCTTTAAAACCATTTTTTGGTCAAATGCCAAGATTCGTAAATTTTGCAAATCCGTTTTGTCAAACATTCTGAAATTGCACTGTTTTACTTTTATTTTTTTTCCTTCTAAAAGTTTAATATTACAGCACATATCAAAAAAGAAATTTTAATAAATCTTTAAATTTCACGGAAGACCGAAACCATTTGATTTTGCGTCTTTTTGGTAGAAAAAATGCAAGAAAAAAGCAATTTCATTTTTTTTGAAAAGAGATGGTTTCCAAATTTGCGCTTACTATTTATTTACATTAAATTTGCAGCTCAATACAACAAACTACACAAATGATCCATTTCTTTGAAAACCAAAGCAAAACTGTTTTTGCAGTACAAACGCAAAACGAAATTTCAGCTCAAGACATTTCAAAATTAAACTGGCTTTTTGCCGACGCGAGTAAAATCGAAAAATCAGCATTGCCTGGTTACTTCGTTGGTCCGCGCGCTACTATGATTACACCTTGGAGTACAAATGCTGTAGAAATTACTCAAAATATGGGTATTTCAGGTATTATCAGAATCGAAGAATTTCATCCAGCAACGGCTGATTTCAATGATTTTGATCCGATGCTTTCTCAAAAATTCAACGAATTAGATCAAGAAATCTTCACTATCAACATTCAGCCAGAACCAATTTTGGAGATTGATGATATTGCAACTTACAACAAAGTTGAAGGTTTAGCTTTAAGCGAAGAAGAAGTTGAATACTTAAACAATCTTTCGACTAAACTTGGAAGAAAATTAACTGATTCTGAAATCTTTGCTTTCTCTCAAGCGAATTCAGAACACTGTCGTCACAAAATTTTCAACGGAACTTTTGTTATCGATGGCGAAGAAAAAGAGACTTCTCTTTTCAAATTAATTAAAAAAACATCTCAGGAAAATCCTAACGATATTGTTTCTGCTTACAAAGACAACGTTGCTTTTGTAAAAGGACCAAAAGTGCAGCAATTTGCACCGAAATCGGCTGACAAACCTGATTTTTACGAAATAAAAGAATTTGATTCTGTTTTATCTTTAAAAGCCGAAACACATAATTTCCCAACAACTGTTGAGCCTTTCAACGGTGCTGCAACTGGATCTGGAGGAGAAATCCGTGACCGTTTAGCAGGAGGACAAGGTTCTTTGCCATTAGCTGGAACTGCTGTTTACATGACTTCATATTCTCGTTTGAACAACGACAGAAAATGGGAAAATGCAGTTGAAGAAAGAAAATGGTTGTACCAAACTCCAATGGATATTTTGATCAAAGCTTCAAACGGAGCTTCTGATTTCGGAAATAAATTTGGACAACCGCTTATTACAGGTTCTGTTTTAACTTTCGAACACGAAGAAGAAAACAGAAAAATTGGTTACGATAAAGTAATCATGCAGGCAGGTGGAATTGGTTACGGAAAATTAAATCAAGCTATCAAAAACAAACCACAAGAAGGCGATAAAATCGTTATCCTTGGAGGTGAAAACTATAGAATTGGAATGGGTGGTGCTGCGGTTTCTTCTGCAGATACAGGGGCTTTCGGTTCAGGAATTGAGTTGAATGCGATTCAGCGTTCAAATCCAGAAATGCAAAAACGTGCTGCAAATGCAATTCGTGGATTAGTAGAAAGCGACAATAATCCAATTGTTTCGATTCACGATCACGGTGCGGGCGGACACTTAAACTGTCTTTCTGAGTTAGTGGAAGAAACTGGAGGTTTGATCGATTTAGACAAATTGCCTGTTGGAGACCCTACTCTTTCTGCAAAAGAAATTATCGGTAACGAATCTCAAGAAAGAATGGGATTGGTTATTGGTCAAAAAGATATCGACACCTTACAGAGAATCGCTGACAGAGAGCGTTCTCCAATGTACGAGGTTGGAGATGTAACGGGAGATCACCGTTTTACTTTCGAATCAAAATCTAACGGTTCTAAACCAATGGATTATGCTTTAGAAGATTTCTTTGGAAGTTCTCCAAAAACAATTATGACAGATAAAAAAGTAGACCGTAAATATGCTAATGTTGCTTACAATACAGCAGATTTTGAAAGCTACTTAAAAGACGTTTTACGTTTAGAAGCTGTTGCTTCAAAAGACTGGTTGACAAACAAAGTTGACCGTTGTGTTGGAGGAAGAGTTGCGAAACAGCAAAATGCAGGTCCGTTACAATTGCCATTGAACAACGTTGGTGTAATGGCTTTGGATTATTTAGGAAAAGAAGGAATCGCAACTTCTATCGGGCATGCTCCTATCGCGGCTTTGATTGATCCAGTTGCGGGATCTAGAAATGCCATTGCAGAATCGTTATCAAACATTATCTGGGCTCCAATTAAAGATCAGTTAAAAGGAGTTTCATTATCTGCAAACTGGATGTGGGCTTGTAAAAACGAAGGTGAAGATGCTCGTTTGTACGCTGCTGTTGAAGGATGTTCTGAATTTGCAATTGAATTGGGAATCAACATTCCGACAGGAAAAGATTCACTTTCAATGAAACAAAAATATCCAAATGATGAAGTAATTGCGCCGGGAACGGTTATTATTTCAGCTGCTGGAAACTGTACAGATATTAGAAAAGTAGTTGAGCCAGTTTTACAGAAAAACGGAGAATCAATTTATTATATCAATTTGTCTCAAGATGATTTCAAATTAGGAGGTTCGTCTTTTGCACAAATCAGAAATACAATTGGAAACGAAACTTCAACTATTAAAGATTCGGCTTTCTTTAAAAATGCATTTAATACAGTTCAGGAATTAATAGGCGAAAGCCAAATCCTAGCGGGTCACGATATCGGAAGCGGTGGTTTGATCACTACTATATTAGAAATGTGTTTTGCTGATGTAAATCTTGGAGCTAAAATTGATTTCAGCGCTTTCGCAGAAAAAGATTTATTGAAAATCCTTTTCGCAGAAAACATCGGAATCGTATTCCAGGCAAAATCTGATTCGGCTGTTGAATCTAAATTAAAAGCGACTAACATTGAATTCTTTAAAATTGGTTCAGTTCAAGAAACTGCAACTTTAGAAGTTGGCACTTATAAATTGGATATTCCAACTTACAGAGATGTTTGGTTTGAAACTTCTTATTTATTAGATCAAAAACAATCTAAAAATGGAACTGCAAAAGCACGTTTCGAAAACTATAAAAATCAAGTTTTAAATTATACTTTCCCAACACATTTCACAGGAAAGAAACCAGAAATCGACAACTCTAAACCAAGACCAAAAGCAGCTATTATCCGTGAAAAAGGAAGTAATTCTGAACGTGAAATGGCAAATGCGATGTACTTGGCTGGATTTGACGTAAAAGACGTTCACATGACGGATTTAATTTCTGGACGTGAAACTTTAGAAGACATTCAGTTCATTGGAGCTGTTGGAGGATTCTCTAACTCTGACGTTTTAGGTTCTGCTAAAGGTTGGGCTGGAGCTTTCTTATACAACGAAAAAGCAAAAACAGCTTTAGATAATTTCTTCAAAAGAGAAGACACTTTATCTGTTGGAATCTGTAACGGATGTCAGTTGTTTATGGAATTGGAAGTAATTAATCCAGAACACGAAGTGCATGGAAAAATGCACCATAACGAAAGTCAGAAACACGAAAGTATCTTTACTTCTGTAACAGTTCAAGAAAACAATTCGGTTATGTTGTCGACTTTGGCAGGAAGCACTTTAGGAGTTTGGGTTTCTCACGGAGAAGGTAAATTCAAATTGCCTTACGCAGAAGACCAATACAACATTGTTTCTAAATATGCTTACGAAGGATATCCAGCAAACCCGAACGGTTCTGACTACAACACAGCAATGATGTGTGACAAAACTGGAAGACACTTGGTTATGATGCCTCACATTGAGCGTTCGACTTTCCAATGGAACTGGGCGCATTATCCAAAAGACAGAAATGACGAGGTTACGCCTTGGCACGAAGCTTTTGTCAATGCAAGAAAATGGATTGAGAAAAACTAAGAAATATATTTTACTAAAAGCGCCCGATAAATTCGGGCGCTTTTTTTTAAATAGCCAACAATTCACGAATTTTCATTAACCCCATTTATACAAATAAAAATCCGTGAATTCGTGGCGAAAAAAATCCCCCTCGGTGCTATCCTTATAATTGGGGCATTTCTCTAATTTCTAAAAGCAGAAGCAACACCAGTCACAACATTGGATGCGCCAAATGCAAACAATCCAGAAGTTACAGCAGTCTGACCCGCAAAAAATTGATTGTCGAGTATTGCATTGCTAAAAAAGGTTCCCCCGGCAACTCCAGCAATTAATCCGATTCCGATAATTGCAATTGTCCACCAAGGCTCGGGATCTGGCGGTGGCGGCGGATTCTTAAAAAAGCGTTTCCACCAACCTGGATACTTAGTACCACACCATCCCATCGCTAAATAAAAAGCAGTTTCCATATCTTTCCGATTTAAGTAATGCCTAAATAATTATTTTGACATTTGTATTTGGTAGGATAAAAGTATTGCTCTTTTAAAACCTATTTTAATACTTTTTCCTGTTTTTTAAAGGGGAAAAACACCCTTTTTTAATTCCTTAAACGAATCCTTAAAGTAGAATAAGACTAATTTAATAATATCTTAAGACCTTTTGAAAAGCTTCATTTGATGAGATAAATATCTTTGTCTCATGAAAAAAATGATGCAAAATTTATCCGCCCTTATCTTCTTATTTTTAATGAGCCAATTTTCTTTTGGCCAAACAAACCCTTCCATCAAAGGAAATGTTTCTGATGGAAAACTGCCTGTAGAATTTGTAGATGTCCTTTTGAAAAAAGTAACAGACTCCACTAAAGTGGCAAGTTTTGCTGTAACTGATGCTTCTGGAAATTTTGCTTTAGAAAATGTAAATTCAGGAGAATATCAATTGCAATTCAAATTAATTGGCTTCAAAACTTTCACACAGCGAATCAAAGTTTTAAACAATTCAATTTCTGTGGGAAATATCGTTTTGAAAAATGACACTAATTTATTGAATGATGTTGTTGTTACTTCTCAAAAAAAACAAATTCAAAAAACAGAAGGAGGATTTGTATTTAATGCCGCTTCAAATATTTCTCAAACTGGAGGAACTGCCACCGATATGCTAAAAAGCATTCCAACCATAGCCGTTGATGCTGAAGGTGCTATAACGTTAAGAGGAAAATCACCAATGATCTTGATTAACGGCAAAAATTCGACTATTACCAATATGGATCAAATTGCGGCGAGCAGTATCGAAAGCATTGAAGTAATCAGCAATCCGACGGCGAAATATGATGCAAATGCCGAAAGTGGTATCATCAACATCAAACTTAAAAAGAACAATCAAAGCGGTTTAAATGGAGCTGTTGTTCTGGGCGCGGGTTTTGGTGCGAAAGGAAGAATGAACAGTTCAGTTCTTTTAAATAATAAAACAGACAAATGGAATATTGGTTTAGGCTACGATAATCGTTTTGCAGGCAGAACCAAAGAAGTAAACAGCCAAAGAACAAATTATTTTGTTGATGATGAACACTACATCAATCAGCACCGAAATGACGAACGTACCGAAGGCTTGCAGAATCTAAAATTCAATGTTGATTTTACGCCAAATGAAAGAAACAGTTTTTCATTTGAAGCGATTGGAAATATGGAAAGTCAAGATAATGACGAAACATTGTATACTCAAGTAAACACCAATACCAATGATTTCTATTCCAAAAACAAAAGACATTCTTTAGAATTAGAACGCTCAAAAGTAGCCGAATTTGCCTTCAATTATGACCGAAAATTCGATGACAGCCGAAAATCTTTAAATGCAAGCATCACTTCTTCATTTAATCACGATCGCGAAAATACCGATATCGACACATACAATTACGATCAATATAATCAGCAAATTGGCGATGTTTTGTGGCAACGTACGCACAATTATGAACATGAAAATATCACTAACGCTATTTTAAATTATGCTGTGCCACTTTCAACAAAAACAATGCTTGAAACAGGTTACAAAGGAACTTACCGCTTTTTTAATTCGGAATTTCAAACGGCAACTTTAATCAATGGCGATTATGTTGTAAATCCAATCGCGAGCAATACTTTTGATTATAATGAGCAAATAAATGCTTTTTACGGCATGCTGAATTCGTCTATTGGTACTATCGAAAATCCAAAATGGAAATACAATTTGGGGTTGCGTGCTGAACAAGTTTCAAACAGCGGCGAAACGGAGAAAAAGACCGATAATTTTTCGAACAACTATATCAAATTCTTTCCTTCGGCTTCATTACAGTTAAATCTGGCTTCTGATGAATCTTTAAAAATTGGCTACAGCAAACGCATCAACCGACCAGATCTGGACGAATTGAATCCGTTTGTGGATATTACAGATGCTTTGAATCCGCATAGTGGAAATCCATATTTGCAACCAGAAATTATTCACATTGCCGAAATGGGTTACAATCATGATTGGGATAAATATTCGTTTTCTACAAATGCTTTTTATAGAAATGCGACAAATACCATCAGACAATATGCAGAACTTCAAGATAATGGCGTAGTTTTATTAATGCCTAAAAACATCGGAAGTATGATTACGTATGGTTTAGAAACTATTTTCACGCTGAAACCCGTTAGTTTTTATGATGCTAATATCAGTTTGACTGCTTTTCAGCAAAATATAAATGCGTCAAATTTGGGCGAAGATATTGTCAGCAATGCTTTCAGCTGGTACGGAAAAGTGATCAATAATTTTGTTCCTTGGAAAGGTGGAAAATTACAGCTTATTGGAAATTACAATTCGGCTGTGGCAACGCCTCAAGGAAAACGAATTCCGGTTTACAATGTTGATATGGGCTTTCAGCAAAAACTCGGAAAAGGAAATGCACGTTTGGGGTTAACTGTAACCGATATGTTCAACACGCTTGAAAGCGGCTACAAAAATAACACAGCGCTTTTTTATAACCAAAGAACTAATAAATCAGACACTCGTGCCTTGATGGTTACTTTTGCTTACACTTTTAAATCTGACTTTAAAGAAAAACTATTAGAAAATCAGTTTTCAACTGAATAAATGATACAGAAAATAAAAATCTGAAAAAAACTCATTCTTGTAATTGGGATTCCGTTTTTCTATGGAAATTTGAACTATATTCGCCAAAAAGTTCCTGTCACAGAATTTTTTAAGAATCCCAAAAACACTTAATCTACATAGAATGAAAGCAATTCGTTTATTATTTTTTACCGTATTATTTTTTACCGCAAAATCCTATTCACAAGTTGAAGTGAACCCAATCACTTACAGAGATAAAGAGCGTTTTATTACGACGACTATTGGTTATCCTGCGCCTGGAACTTATGCACCAGCAGGAAAAAAAGAACCTGTTATCATTTTAAATCCAGATGGAACTGGTGTTTACCAGTATGAAGATTTAAGCAAAAAAAAGATCAACTGGGGAATTGAATGTACAGAAGAAGGTATTCCTGTTTTTAAAGAAGGCTTCAATAGTGCATCATATACGCTTTGGTACAGAACAAATGATAGCGAGGAATGGAACTACACTCAGTTTTCTATTCATTTTGCGAAGAAAAAAATGTTCATTATGGGCGAAAGAGTGAAAGATTACGAAGACTATAACGACCTTGGAAAAAACGCATCAAATAGATAATTTGTAATTTTTTCGAAAATTTACTACAAAAAAGAAAACGTTTTCGTTGATTTTTAAGAGTCCCTATAAATTTTCCCATAAAATTCCACAAAATTAAAAATTATACCTATTTTTTATTTAATTTGCGATAAAATTCAATATAATAAACATGGTTTCAATCACGCGCCTTTTTGATTTTCCCTATTATCAACAAGAAACTTACAACCTTCCGGTTGCCTTAGCAACGAAAAAAAACGGAGTCTGGGAAAAAACATCTAGCCAGGAATATATTGCAAAAGCAAATGCGGTTTCTAGAGCATTATTGCGCATGGGCATCCAGAAAGATGACAAAATTGCCTTGATTACCTCAAACAATCGCACAGAGTGGAATATTATGGATATTGGTATTCTGCAGACTGGTGCGCAGACTGTGCCAATTTACCCAACGATTTCTGAAGAAGATTACGAATATATATTGAATCACAGCGGTAGTATGTACTGCTTTGTTTCTGATGAAGAAGTACTTCACAAAGTAAACCTCATCAAAGCAAATGTACCGACTTTAAAAGAGGTTTATTCTTTTAATGAAATTCCGGGTTGCAAACACTGGACCGATTTGCTTTTAGCTGGTGAAGACGAAAGCAACCAAAGCGAAGTTGAAGGTAGAAAAGACAGCATTCAAACAGATGATTTAGCGACCATTATTTATACTTCTGGAACAACTGGAAGACCAAAAGGCGTTATGCTTTCGCACAAAAACATTGTGTCGAATGTATTGGACAGCGCGCCAAGAATTCCGTTTGATCCAGGGAAAAGCACTGCATTGAGCTTCTTGCCTATTTGCCACATTTTTGAAAGAATGATTTTGTACATCTATCAATATTATGGTGTTTCGGTTTATTTTGGAGAATCAATTGATAAAATCAGTGATAATCTGAAAGAAGTTCGTCCAACTGTAATTACAGCTGTACCAAGGCTTTTAGAGAAAGTTTATGATAAAATTTACGCAAAAGGAGCTGAATTGACTGGCATCAAGAAAAAACTATTTTTCTGGGCTATTGATTTAGGTTTGAAATACGAACCATACGGAGCAAATGGTGCTTGGTATGAATTCCAATTAAAAATTGCCCGCAAATTGATTTTCAGCAAATGGAAAGAAGGTTTGGGAGGAAATTTAGATTTAATGGTTTCTGGAAGTGCAGCGCTACAGCCACGTTTGACTAGAGTTTTTGCTGCTGCAGAAATTCCGGTTATGGAAGGTTATGGTTTATCTGAAACTTCTCCGGTAATTGCGGTGAACGACCAAAGAAACAGAGGTTTCAAGATTGGAACTGTTGGAAAAGTAATTCGCAACGTTGAAGTTAAAATTGCCGAAGACGGTGAAATTCTTTGCAAAGGACCAAACGTAATGTTAGGTTATTTTAAAGATCCAGAAAAAACAGCTGAAGCTTTGCAAGACGGTTATTTCCATACGGGCGATATTGGAGAAATTGACAGTGAAGGTTTCTTAAAAATCACCGACCGTAAAAAAGAAATGTTCAAGACTTCTGGAGGTAAATATATTGCACCGCAAATTATTGAAAATGCTATGAAACAATCGCGTTTTATTGAGCAGATTATGGTAATTGGTGATGGCGAAAAAATGCCTGGTGCTTTTATTCAGCCGAATTTTGAATTTGTAAAAGAATGGGCGAAAATCCACAAAATAGCTTTAGGGAAATCTGATGCCGAAATTTCTTCAAATCCTGAAGTGATTAAACGTATTGGCGAAGAAGTAGACAGCATCAACGAGAAATTTGGAAACTGGGAAAAAGTAAAACGCTTTGAACTGACACCAGATGTTTGGTCAATTGATGGCGGACAACTTACTCCTACGCTAAAATTAAAGCGTAAAATCATTAAAGAAATCTACAAAGATCTTTACGCAAAAATCTACGATCATAATTAAATCAAAATAATTTAAACCAAAGAAAAAGGCTGTCTTTATTGAGACAGCCTTTTTTAATTTTATTTGGTTTTATATAATTCTTCCCGAACTTTAATCGTTGTTGTTTGCAACCTCCATCAAACCACTACTCTAGCAACGTGAATGAGGGATTCGCTTATGTTAACTTATAAAGTTTCAAAGTTCTCTGTTACCAATAAAATGTTTTGTAGGCAACAAATGTATGTTTTTCATTGAGCAAAAGAAAGAAAAAAACTCACCTTAACAATAAATTTATTTTGACCAGTTTTTTAAAATCTTGTCTTCAAAATATTTAGATTTTAAAATCTTTCGTTTCTCTTCCCCTACCTTTTCAATATTATTTGGAATTGAAAATAATTTCTCTCTTGTTTCTTCGTCTATTTCATCTCTTTCATTTACTAATTTTTCTATTACTAAATACGAAATAAAAAATCTGAAACTTCTTAATTCGCTTGTAATCTCAGATAATAACCAAATTCCTGCCTTCTCTATTATCATCTTTACAATTAAATCGGGATATAGCATTTTATACAAATCATTAAAGATTAAATCTTTCCCAAAATAGTCGAAAATTTCCTCCTTATGATAGTTTAATTGCAATACTTCGATTTCCTCTGCAATAATTTTTAAAAAAACTTCATAATCGTTTCTTTTTTTGTAAGCATAAATTAAATTTATTATCATCTCTGAAGTTCCCTTTACATTTATTGAACCTCTCGAAATATTATAAATTATAATATACGTCAAATAATTAATATTTTTTGAATTCAAACATATTTTACGCCATAATAGAAAATTTTCAGGTCTTCTCCTATAAATATTATGATTTATAAAAGCTTTTATACAAATATCGAAATGCGGTTCGATTTCATAAAACAGAATACGATTGATTATTTTTGCCCAAAAATCTGAAACGTAGTTTGGTCTTAAATATTCAAGTTCATAGGGTTGTACATAAATAATTTGTAAACAACTATGAATTAATTCTTCAGACAATATTTCAAATACTTTTACAGGTTTTAATAAATAAAAATTAATATCTCCTACAATTTTAATTTCAATTTCTTTAGGAATTTCATCCTCCAACAAAAGCATTGCTTTAATCCATACAACATCATTTCTCTTCGAATCTATTAGATTTAAAATTATATCTTTTTCATATCTATTTAATTTGTCCCAATGCTTTATTGTTAATTTTAAATTATATAAACAGAAAATAGAATTTTTATTTGACAATATCCTTTCTATTAGATTTTCTCTTATTTTGAAATTATCATTAGTGAATGAAATTAATTCATCACTAATAGCCATTTCATAATCGGATAACTCTATATTAGCTTGAATTCTCAATTCTATCCTATTTAACCAAGTTTCAAATACTTTAATTCCATTATGCAAGGTCAAATATTTCATCGCTGTCTCCATTGTCGCACCATATCTTCCATAATTCAGAGAAATATTTGGAGGCAAACTTTTAGAAAAAACAGGAAAAATTTGTGCCCAAACATTCCATAGCTCAATCGTTTCTTCCTTTGAAAAAAATTCCCAGTCAATACACTCTCCAGAGTAGTCTATAGAAAATGTGGTCATTAAATCATTTGCTCTTATTGAAATTTCTTGTCTTTGGAATAACTTTTTAAGGTCTTTAAAAATTATTGTTTTTATTTCATCTATCTGTTTATTCCAACTTAAAAAACTTCCCCATATCCCATAAAAAGAAACCGTAGGATGTTCATCACTAAAGATCTTTTTGATTAGATAAATTTCGTCTACATTTATTTTTGATAAAAAAAATAGTTTTGCGACTTGCTTCCTTATAAAAACCTCCTCGTGTTTTAAAAGTGAATTTATTATATTATGATCAAATTTAGTGTAGACTTTACTGAGGCTAACAATTTTATGATAATTAATATAACGCCAAATATCAAATAAATTTACATGCTGATTATTTAATACTTTATTCTCAATTTCCTCTATTTCTTTTGGCGATATTTTATCAACAAACAAATTTCTTAAATCATCATCTCTCTTGCTTAAGAAAGGCACTTCATCATTAAACCATTTTATTGAACTTGAATCAGTATTTCCTCTATTGACAATATTGATAATTTTATTCTTTTGATCTTCATTATTAATATCTTCAATTATGTTTATAAGATTAATTGAAGAATAATCTTCAACTGCAGGAAAAATTGATTTATTTGATAAAAACATTAAATCCTTAATCTCATCTTTAAAATTTGAATCTATTGTACGGTAAATCCAAGTTAATAATTTACAAGCAATTAATGTAGTTACTGGACTTATACAAACTATCGCTTTTTTTAAATATCCAATATTTTCTTTTTGCTCTTGACTACTTCTTCTAAAGAACAATTTTTTTCCAGCTTCAAAATAATTAGGATGAGAAAAAAAATATTTATTATTTTCAAATTTAATAAATCCTCTTTCTTCAAAATATGAAATACTTGCCTTAAAGCCTTTTTTTAACTTATTCGTCTCTAAATATTTTGGAAACTTATTTTTACCTTTCTTAAATTGAAAAACTTTAGATTCTTTAAAAACGGAATATTTATTTTGATCCTCAGATAAAATATACTTTAAATCTTCGGCATTTATTCCAGTACTATTACTACAACATATTGACATAACCGCAAGAATTTTTGATTCTTTGTTATTTTCTTTTAGTACATCATTTGCTATATCAGTAGAATTATGTCGAGCTATACTAATTAATTCAGAAATGCTTTTTACTTTTAATTTATTTAAATCATATCTCGAAAGATAATCTAATTGTCCAACTTGAATTTTATGTTCAGTTTCTCCTAAAATATATTCTCCAACAATATTTTTTATTTCATTATTGACACTTTGTGCATTTGAAAATTTTTCCCAAAAATCTAATATTAGTTTGTTATCATATTCGGTTAAGTCTAATACGTTTTCAACAATATTGCAACTATCAAATGCTTCCTCTAAAATTTCTATTCTACTAGTAACAATTATTTTATGGTTTAATGATAAATGTTTGACAAGATTAATAATTTTATTTTTGACATCATGAGATTCCTTTTTTGGTTTTATATGCCCAAATGGGTCTTCAAAAATTAAAATCTTATCATCTATTTTATTTTGATTGAAAAAATTTTCAACTTGAAAAAAATCAGTTGAAATTGGTATTGAAGTATATCCTATATCTATAAAATTATTAGCAATTTTTTTTGCTAATTCCGTTTTGCCACATTGTGAAATTCCTGTTAATAATAATAAATTTGATTTTTCTAAAATATCTACTGCCTGTGCTTCTTCTTTTCTATCAATATTATTTTCAGATATTGAATATCTATTTGTCCTTAATTTTAAAATTAAATTTTTAAATAATGGAATAATATCTTCTTTTGCATCTCTACCTTGCTTTACAATTTCTAATAGTCTCAGATATAAATTATCAGAAAGCGATTGAGGTACTGAAAATTTTTTATTTAAACATTTTAAAACTTCATTATCAATCTTTTCTTCTCCTATTTGTTCCCAAATCAAAGTATTATTTATTAATGTCTCAATATCTGATTTGTTTAATTTATTTGAAATATCAATACAGAATGTTTTTCTTTTAATTTCTAGTGGAGTATCTTTAAATTTTATTCCCTTTAATTCCTTTTTCAATTTCGAAATAACTTCTTTTGAAATACTATTCTCATTAGAATCAATCGAAGGAAACTCTTTCAAAAACATTAATATTTCATCATTGCATCGAGATCGAGTAATAAACAAACATTTTGACTTTTTATCTTTAACTCTTAATAATAAATTATTAGTGCTACTCCTTTCTTGAAAATGGGACAACCATTCAATAATTTTTGAGAAATCAATATTATTTCTTTCTCTCTTAATTTGTATCTCTAAATGATTGTTATTTTCATCAATAAAAGTAATATCCTCACTTCCAATCTTCTCAACATAAAGTTGAGATTTAAAATCATTACAATGCAAAAGCCCAAATAAAACAGTTACTTTATATTGATATTCATAGCCTTTAACGCCTTCAGTTGCTACACTCATTTTAGATTGAATTAAGAAGTTTTTTAAATCTTTACACAAATCTAATTAACAAATAAAAAACCACAAACTCACAAAATAAATTTGCAAATCTGTGATCAATAAAGAATTCAAATTCTAACTTAAATCCCAAAAAAAGCTCTTAGCATTCCTCGTCGTTTCCTCCGCAACTTTATTCAAAGCAATTCCTTTAAACTGTGCGATTGTTCCCGCTACATAAGGCAGAAAAGACGGTTCGCATCGTCGTTCGTGGTATTTCTTTAAAAGGCTGTTCGGGACGTTTTTAGGAAGCATAAAGGGCGCATCGGTTTCAATCATCATTCGGTCGAGCGGTACGTACTGAATCACTTCTTTTAAAGGACTGAAACGTTTGGCATCTGAAATCGCTCCAGTAAAACCCAGATAAAATCCGTTATCGAGATAGGTTTTGGCTTCTTGCAGACTTCCTGTAAAACAATGCACAACGCCTTTTGGCAGTTTCGGCAGATAGTCTTTTGTGATATTCATAAAAGAACTAAAAGCGCTTCTCTCGTGCAAAAACAAAGGTTTCTGAACTTCAATCGCCAATTCTAACTGGGCTCTATAACATTCTTCCTGTTTGTTTCGGGGCGAAAAATCACGATCAAAATCGAGTCCGCATTCGCCAACAGAAACCACGTGTTTCTGCTGTAATAATTTTTTTAGTTTCGAAATGCTCTGCGCATCAAAACTCTTCGCATCATGAGGGTGAATTCCTGCCGTCGCATACAATACGCCTGGGTATTGTCGCGCAATCTTTGCGGATTCTTCGCTATTTCGTACGCTTGTGCCCGTGAGTATCATTTGCGATACGTCGGCGTCGACGGCGTCTTGTACAACATCGTCTGTGTCGTTTTGGAATTGTTTGTTGGTTAGGTTGATTCCTATGTCTATGTATTTCATTTTTTTTTAAAGTTACAAAGGCTCAAAGGGACAGAGGGACAAAGGTTTCTTCTCTTTGAGCGTTAATATTTTATTTTTTTGCCACTATGGCGTTATTTTAATCTCGCAATCCCGATAGCTATCGGGAGCTGAGTCGCTAAGTTTTTTGTTTCACGCAGATTTAAAAAGATTTAAGCTGATCGGCGCAGATTATTTTTCAAAAAATCTAATTAAATCTGCTAGAATCTGCCGAATCTGCGTGAAACAAATTTTGCGCAATATTTGTCATTCTTAGGAACGAAGACACGAGCGATAGCAAACTGGCGAAGCAATCTTCGTAAGTAGCTCCGTAACGTATTTCCCAATCTTTGTAGAGTTTCTCGTGAAGATTCTTCGTTCCTCAGAATGACATAAAATGAGGAAAAACCTTTGTCACTTTGTTACTTTGTCCCGATGGCTATCGGGATTGCCCCTAAAAAAGAAGAACTAATCTTCTCGGCTTCCGTCATCTGCCATTCTCACTAATTTTGGCGTAAACTTCGCTACAACATCAACTAAATCTTGTTGGGCTTCCATGACTTGATTGATATCTTTATACGCCATTGGAGCTTCGTCTAGTCCGGCACCGATAAGCGTAACGCCATGATCTTTCAAGATGGATTTCATCTCGGTTTGTGTAATGTTTTTTATGGCTTGCGTTCTGCTCATTTGTCTTCCTGCTCCATGCGAAGCGGAGTTTATTGCATTTTCTTGGCCTTTTCCTCTCACCAAAAATCCTGGCGCGGTCATACTTCCTGGAATGATTCCCATAACGCCTTTTCCGGCTGGAGTTGCACCTTTTCTATGTACGATCACTTCTTCGCCGTCCCAGATTTCTTTCCAAGCGAAATTATGGTGGTTTTCGACTTTGGCTAAAATCGTTGCGCCTAAAGCTCTTTCCATTTTGTTATGGATAATCTCGTGACAAGCCGAAGCGTAATCTCCCGCCAAATTCATCGCCAGCCAATATTCCTGACCTAATTGTGAGTTCATATCCAAATAGGCTAAGTTTTTCGCCACTTCTGGAAGTTTACATTCGTCTTTGGCAATTTTGGTGTAATGTCCAGCGATTGTTGCGCCCATGCCGCGTGAACCAGAATGCGTCAATAAAGCGACATATTTTCCTTTTGGAATATTCAAAATAGCATCGTCTTTAGAAAATTCCATGATTCCGAATTCCACAAAATGGTTTCCACCACCGGAAGATCCTAATTGCGACCAAGCTTTATCTTTCAAATTCTTCACAAACGGATTCATATTGAAAGTCTCGTTCTCCAAAACCGCATGATCTGATTTGTATTGACCGTGAAATCCATGACCTGCTCCAAAAATAGAATTCGCGATTAACTCTCTTTTGAATTTAGCTTCGTTTTCAAAATAAAAATCTTCTGGAATATCATAAACAGACAAAGCCATTCTACACCCAATATCGACACCTACACCATACGGAATAATTGCGTTTTTAGTCGCTAAAACGCCGCCAATTGGCAATCCGTAACCTTGATGTGCGTCTGGCATTAAAGCGCCTGCAACGGTTACTGGAAGTTTCATGGCAACCTCCATTTGCTTTCTGGCACCGTCTTCGATATGATCTAATCCGTAAGCCGAATACGCATTCGGATTTTGGTTTAAAGCAATGAAATCTTCTGGTTTTTCATTCGATTTTTCGATTAAAGCAACAGCCAATTTACTGAACACTTTATCGTCTATATAATTTTCTGGAGCTTCCAAAACGTTTTTATAATTCTCGATCATTTCTTCTCGTGTGAATCCGTTTCTTTTGCTATTTATTTTTAAGGCAATCCCAACTATTTTTCCTTCAGGAAATCCTAATTCTAATATATCTGTACCGTTTATTTGTGTTTTCATTTTTTTTCTTTTTAAGGGACAAAGGTCCATAGGTGCAAAGGTTTTATACTGCTGCGCAGTTTTTTTGCGTAGTTTATTTATTTCTCACAAAGTCGCTGAGTCGCGAAGTTTTTTTATTTCACGCAGATTTAAAAAGATTTAAGCAAATCGGCGCAGATTATTTAAAAAAAATCTAATTAAATCTGCTAGAATCTGCCAAATCTGCGTGAAATAAAGTTTGTGATTTGCTTCGCCTGTTCGCTATCGCTCGGGTCTCCTTACCTCGAAATGACAAAGCTGTGTGTTGTAACTTTGCAATGAACTTATGTTTTATACATTCTTATTTTTTTAAATTAATAATTTTAAAGAGGCAACTTTTAGGAATGGTTTAATTTTCTTTGGAACGAAGGAACCATTTCCTGACGACACTCTTTTTTTAAGAGCAATAGCTTATAAGTGATAATTTAGGATTCGAACCTAATAAATCAACCGACGAAGTAGCACTTATACACGGCATCTTAATTTTTTGAAAAAGTAATAATTGACAAGAGCTTTTGATTCCCTAAACGAAGTAACTCTATGCACACGACATTTTTCAGTTTTAAAAAAGAAGTAAAAAGCAATAAGAGAATTGGGCGGGGCATGTCTGTGCCAGAGTCGAACTGGATAGCCTTGCTGCTTTTACAACTTCGCTATTCCTCCCCAAAATGGTGACGAAGTATCTCTCATTTACGACATTCTTTTTTTATTTTTTAAACAAGGCAACAAACGAAAAGTGAAATTTTACGAGCTCTATCCTCTGAGCTACATTTCCTTTTTTAATTTTTTATTTGCGGAAATGACGGGATTCGAACCCGCGACCACGTCGTTAACAGCGAAGTAACACTTATCTACGACACTTGTTTTTTATTTTCAATGAACTTTTTCTTTTTACAAATATTCAAATACTGCTACGCAATTATTCTGCGCAGCAGATTTAAATTTACAATTCTATTCGGTTAATGTAATTCAATGCACTGCTTTTATCTTCTAAAGCATGCAAAACATCAAACACTTTATCTGACCAACCTGCTATTAAATACACATCGTTTTTTTGGATATTTATTGGCTGTTGACCGTAACCTGCCAAATCAAATAAATACAATTTAGCATTTGGTGCCATCTTTTTATAATTATCCCAAGATTTGCTAAAAGTATGATTGGTTTGGTTGCTGTTCCACATTTGAACATCAGTAAACAACATTACTTTATCCACAACTTCTTTTCGGTTTATTAAATCCTCAATAACCAAATGACCGTTTGTAGAATAACCAACTTCACCTTCACGTTTGTAATATTCGTTTACATTCGACAAAATGCTTCGTTTCGGCATATTGATTATTTTCCAAAAATCACCAAACATACCGCTTATCACATTTTGACAACGGCTTTGCATTAACATACCCAACATCAAACCAATATCATAAAGCATTACTTTACTTTTTGGTGAAATTGTTTTTTGCATCGAACCCGAAACATCGCAAGCAATCACAACGGAAGTATTTATGTCAAAACCTTTTATGTTTTGAGCACTTATAGCTACAGCATCTTCTAACGCATCTAAAACCATAGTTGTGTACTTGAAATTTAATTCTTTCACTTCTCGGTAAGCTGCTAAAAATCGGAAAGGCAATTGTTTTGAATTCAAAACTGCTTTTTCATTCGAAAGATACTCGCATACTTTCATTACATGAAAACCTGAAACATTTGCTTCTAATATATTTCGCAAGTTTCGAAGTAAAGCCATATAACCCAATTTATTGCTATCGATCAATTCTTGCCACTTTTGAGTCAATGCTTTTTGTTTTTCAAACTCATTATAAAATTTGATTTGACCCAATTGCGACAACTCAGTTTCCCAAGTATAAGGTGTTGCTAAAGTATCGTTTACAATTTTGTTAAACAATTCTTGTTGCGCTTCGTCTTTTGCTTTTGGATGAATCAAAAACAAAGCATCTTTTAATTTTACAATACCATTTCGATTGTATTTTGCAAATTGGTATTCATCAAATTTATTGAAAGAAACAGCCAAACCTTTTTGAACTTGTTTTGACAAACGATTTAATTTTTTAACGCCATTTCGATCATTTGCTATTTGGTAATAAGCCAATAATTCTGTGATTTCATCAGCGCGCTGAATTACGTTTGTAATCATTTTGCTAATTAATGAATCGCCTGAATATATTTTTGCCAATTCCACCACCAAAACCAATGGCACAGAACGCATATGCATTTCGTTACGAGCATAAACTGCAAGCTTAGCCACAAATACTGGATTACATTTTTGGATCAAACTTTTGATTCGCTCCAAACGAGTGGTATCTTTTTCATAAAATGAAACACTCAAACTTGTTGTTACAACTGCTGCGTATAATTCGTATTCTGCTGTTAATGGAAAAGCTTTGGCATTTTCGTGATTAACTATGGTAGATTTTTCTTTTGATAAAAAATTGAATTTCATAATTTCTGGTTTTTAAAATTAGACAATTGGTTATTGTTTTATTTCTTGAACAAAGATTTCTAAACTACTGCGCAATTATTTTGCGCAGTAAAAAAGAAATTTTAAATTTGAGTAAAAAACAAGATGAATCTGAATAAAATCTACGCCGATTTACTTCTGAATATTGGTTTTAATGAAAATGAAATTCAGAAAAACTGGACTGGTTTAGAAAAGGCATACTCCAATAAATCAAGACATTATCATAATCTCACGCATTTAGAAGAAATGATTGCCAGTTTTGAAATCTATCGCGATCGTCTTGAAAATCCGAATGAAATATTATTTTCTATTTTTTATCATGATTTTGTTTATTCAGCTTCGAAGAAAGATAATGAATTGAAAAGTGCGGAATTTGCTTTGTCGATTTTAGATGAAAATCATACTTTAAACAAACAATTAGTTTTTGATGCGATTTGTGCTACACAACTTCACATACACAATGAAAACGAAGATATTAATTGGCTAATTGATTTCGATTTGAAAATCCTTTCAAAAGACTGGGACGATTATAAAATCTATTTTGAACAAATACGAAAAGAATATCGCATTTATCCTGATTTTCTATACAAACCTGGGCGCGCGAAAGCGTTGAAACATTTTCTGGAATATGAATTTATTTTTCAGACGAATGAGTTTAGGAATTTGTATGAAGAGAAAGCGAGAAGAAATATTGAAAAAGAAATAAGTCATTTAGAAAGTAAAAAATAATCTCGCAAAGTCGCTAAGACGCAAAGTTTTTTTGTTTCACGCAGATTAAAAATGATTTAGGCAGATTCAGCAGATTATTTGAAAAATAAAAATCTTTTTAGATCTGCTCAAATCTGTAAAATCAGCGTGAAACAAATCTCAATAATCTTTAAATTAAAAAACTTTACGCCTTCGCTCCCGATAACAATCGGGATTGCGAGCAAAAAACACACAAAGCATGTCACAAAACAAAAATGCCTTAATTCGGTACAAAATAATCGACAAATGTCTGCAGAATAAATACCGACAATGGACTTTGGAAGATTTGATCGAATGTTGTTCTGAAGCTTTATCAGAATATGAAGGCCGTGATATTCCTATTAGCAAACGAACGATTCAAATGGATATTCAGTTGATGCGAAGTGAAAAACTCGGTTATAATGCTCCAATCGTGGTTTACGATAAAAAGTATTATAAATATGAAGACGATGATTTCACTATAACAGATATTCCATTAACGGAAACGGATATGAATGTTTTGACGGAAACCGTTTCGATGTTGAAGCAGTTCAAAGATTTTTCTCTTTTTAATGACGTTTCCGATATTTTACAACGATTAGAAGATAAAATCTATGCCGAAAAATCGCATACCAAACCTGTTATCTATTTGGATAAAAACGAAAAATTAAAAGGGCTACATTATTTAGATGAAATTTATCAGGCAATCATTAAAAAGGTAGCACTTGTAATTACGTATAAATCTTTTAAATCACGAGAAGAAACGAAATTCCACTTTCATCCTTTTATATTAAAGGAATTTAATAATCGCTGGTTTTTGATTGGAAAGAAAAAAGCTTCTCAACCTATTACTAATTTAGCTTTGGACAGAATTGTTTCTATAGACTACGATTTTAACCTTCCTTATATAGAAGAGGATTTTGATGCTGAAGCGTATTATAAGAACATAATTGGCGTGACTGTGAATTCGGGTTTACAACCACGGCGAATTGAACTTTGGGTTGATGCTAAAAATGCGCCCTACGTACTCACGAAACCATTGCATTCGTCACAGCGTTTGATTAAAGAAAATGACGACCAAAGCATTATCGTACATATTTTTCTTTTGCCCAATTATGAAATGGAACGAATTCTTTTAGGCTTTGGAGATGGAATCGAAATACTCCGACCCGAAAACTTGCGAAACCGTATGAAAATGATTCTACAAAACGCTTTAAGCAAATATGAAACAGAAAATAAAACCGAAATAAATCCATAATTCATTACATAATACTGAATTAAAGCTATTTTTAAAATGAGAAACCTATTTTTAAACCACCAAAAATGTTAAAACCTCAAAAAAGAATAGTATATTTCAGTTAAAATTTAACCACAAAACACTGAAAACCAAAGACATTTTTTAATTAACCAAAAATTTATTTAAAAATAATATGCATGCATAGTATTTTTTAATTATATTTGAAATCGATATAGTTACTATGAAAGATAAAACGATAGATTATATTTTGAGAGCTACATGGCAAGCTGTTTCAAGAATGTATAACGAAGAAGCTGCGAAGTACGATGCCACAATGGCAACCGGATTTGCGCTTTTGAGTATGGATAAGGAAGAAGGAACGCCATCAACCGCTTTAGGTCCGAGAATGGGCATGGAAGCAACGAGCTTGACCAGAACATTAAAATCTATGGAAGAAAAAGGTTTGATTGTTCGCAAAAAAAATCCAAGTGACGGAAGAGGCGTTTTGATCTACCTGACAGAATTTGGAAAAGAGAAAAGAGATTTATCAAAAAATACAGTTCTGAAGTTTAATGAAACGGTAAGAAAACATGTTTCAGACGAAAAGCTGAATCATTTTATTGAAGTTGCTGAAATCATCAACGAATTAATTCAGGACAAAAACATATTTAATCAAACAGAAAACGCAGAAAACGAATAGCATTTCGCAAGACAAGAAATAATTCGAAAACTGCAAAAAACAAACAAGTAACAAATTATGAAACGCACAATTAAAAAAGTTGCTGTAATTGGATCCGGAATTATGGGTTCAGGAATAGCTTGTCATTTTGCCAATATTGGTGTTGAAGTTTTACTGCTTGACATCGTTCCTCGCGAGTTGACAGAAGCTGAAGCTAAAAAAGGATTAACTCTTGAAAGTAAAGCCGTTCGCAACCGTGTGGTAAATGACCATTTGGCGAACTCATTAAAATCGAAACCCTCTCCTATTTACAGTCAGAAATTCGCAAGCCGAATCACAACTGGAAATACGACAGATGATATGGCAAAAATTGCTAATGTTGACTGGATTATCGAGGTTGTAGTGGAGCGTTTGGATATCAAGAAATTGGTTTTTGAACAAATTGAGAAATTCCGCAAACCGGGAACTTTGGTTACTTCTAATACTTCTGGTATTCCAATTCACTTTATGAGCGAAGGAAGAAGCGAAGATTTCCAACAACACTTCTGCGGAACGCACTTTTTTAACCCTGCGCGTTACTTAAAATTATTTGAAATTATTCCTGGTCCAAAAACTTCAAATGAAGTATTGGATTTCTTAAACGAATACGGTTCTAAATTCTTAGGAAAAACTTCGGTTGTTGCTAAAGATACTCCAGCATTTATTGGAAACAGAATTGGTATTTACGGAATTCAGAGTTTATTCCATTTAGTTAAAGAAATGGGATTAACGATTGAAGAAGTTGATAAATTGACTGGACCAGTTATTGGACGTCCTAAATCGGCTACTTTCCGTACAGTTGACGTTGTTGGTTTAGATACTTTGGTGCATGTTGCCAATGGTATTTATGAAAACTGCCCAACTGACGAACAACACGAATTGTTTAAACTTCCTGATTTCATCAACAAAATGATGGAAAATAATTGGCTAGGAAGCAAAACTGGACAAGGTTTCTATAAAAAAGTAGATAAAGATATTCTTTCTTTAGACTTAGATACATTAGAATACCGCGCTGCAAAAAAAGCAAATTTTGCCACTTTAGAATTAACTAAAACTATCGATAAACCTATTAATCGTTTTAAAGTTTTAGTAAAAGGTACTGACAAAGCGGGAGAATTCTACCGTAAGAGTTTCGCTGGAATGTTTGCTTATGTTTCAAACAGAATTCCTGAAATCTCAGACGAATTATACAAAATTGACGACGCTATGAAAGCTGGTTTTGGATGGGAAAATGGTCCATTCGAAATCTGGGATGCTATTGGCGTTGCAAAAGGAATCGAAATCATGAAAGCAGAAGGTTTAGAGCCTGCTGCATGGGTAAACGAAATGCTGGCTTCTGGAAGCGACAGTTTCTATACTGTTAAAGAAGGTGCTACTTATTTCTATAACCTTCCAACAAAATCTCAGGTAAAAGTTCCTGGACAAGATTCTTTCATTATCCTAAACAACATCCGCGAAAGCAAAAAAGTTTGGAGCAACAGTGGAGCAATTATCCAAGATTTAGGAGACGGAATCTTAAACTTAGAATTCCAATCTAAAATGAATACTATTGGTGGTGATGTACTTTCTGCAATCAATAAAGCAATTGAATTAGCTGAAAAAGAGCATCAAGGTTTGGTTATTGGAAACCAGGCTGCGAATTTCTCTGTTGGAGCTAATATCGGAATGATTTTCATGATGGCGGTTGAGCAAGAATACGACGAATTGAATATGGCAATTAAATTGTTCCAAGATACAATGATGCGTGTTCGTTATTCTTCAATTCCAGTAATTGTTGCGCCTCACGGAATGACTTTTGGTGGTGGATGCGAAATGAGCTTACATGCTGATAAAGTAGTTGCTGCTGCAGAAACTTATATGGGATTAGTTGAATTTGGTGTTGGAGTTATCCCTGGTGGTGGTGGTTCTAAAGAATTGACTTTAAGAGCTTCAGATTTATTCCGTAAAAATGACGTGGAATTAAACGTTCTTCAAGAGTATTTCTTGACTATTGCTATGGCAAAAGTTTCAACTTCTGGTTATGAAGCTTTCGACACAGGCCTTTTACAACATGGTAAAGATATTATCGTAGTAAACAAAGACCGTCAGATTGCTGAAGCTAAAAAACATGCGTTGTTAATGGCTGAAGCTGGTTACACACAGCCAATCAGAAGAAACGATATTAAAGTTCTAGGAAAACAAGCTTTAGGAATGTTCTTAGTTGGAACGGATCAAATGGAAGCTGGAAAATACATCTCTGAACACGACAAGAAAATCGCCAACAAACTGGCTTACGTAATGGCTGGTGGTGATTTATCTGAAGCAACTTTAGTTTCTGAACAATACTTATTAGATATCGAACGTGAAGCTTTCTTGAGTTTATGTACAGAGCGTAAGACTTTGGAGAGAATTCAGTATATGTTAACTAAAGGAAAACCACTTCGTAATTAGAAAATAGAACAAAGAGAATAGAATATAGATTTCAAGACTTAGCAAAGTCTATTTTCTATACTCTATCTTCTATACTCTTAAAAAACAAAAACAAATGAAAACAGCATATATAGTAAAAGCATATAGAACAGCAGTTGGAAAAGCTCCAAAAGGTGTTTTTAGATTTAAAAGACCTGATGAATTAGCTGCTGAAACCATTCAGTTTATGATGAATGAACTGCCTGATTTTGACAAAAAACGTATTGACGACGTTATGGTTGGAAATGCGATGCCAGAAGCAGAACAAGGACTTAACGTTGGTCGTTTGATCTCTTTAATGGGATTAAAAGTAGAAGACGTTCCTGGTGTTACAGTAAACCGTTACTGTGCATCTGGATTAGAAACTATCGGAATGGCAACGGCTAAAATCCAATCTGGAATGGCAGATTGTATCATTGCTGGTGGTGCAGAAAGCATGAGTTATATTCCGATGGGAGGTTACAAACCAACTCCGGATTATAAAGTTGCCGCTGCAGGTCACGAAGATTACTACTGGGGAATGGGTTTAACTGCCGAAGCGGTTGCTAAACAATACAATGTTTCTAGAGAAGATCAAGATGAGTTTGCTTACAATTCTCACATGAAAGCTTTAAAAGCACAAGCAGAAGGAAAATTCGATAAACAAATCGTTCCAATTACTGTTGAGCAGACTTTCATCAATGAAAACGGTAAAAAAGAAACGAAATCATACGTAGTGAATAAAGACGAAGGACCAAGAGCTGGAACTTCTAAAGAAGCTTTAGCTGGTTTAAGACCCGTTTTTGCTGCTGACGGAAGTGTAACTGCTGGTAACTCTTCTCAAATGAGCGACGGTGCTGCTTTCGTTTTAATTATGAGCGAAGACATGGTAAAAGAATTAAATCTTGAGCCAATTGCACGTCTAGTAAACTTTGCTTCTTCTGGTGTTGAGCCAAGAATTATGGGTATCGGACCTGTAAAAGCTATTCCGAAAGCTTTGAAACAAGCAGGATTAACTTTGAACGATATTGAATTAATTGAATTAAACGAGGCTTTCGCTTCACAAGCTTTAGCGGTATCTCGCGAATTAGGTTTAAATCCGGATATCGTAAACGTAAACGGTGGAGCAATTTCATTAGGACACCCTCTAGGTTGTACTGGTGCTAAACTTTCTGTTCAGTTATTTGATGAAATGAAACGTCGTGGCAACAAATACGGAATTGTGAGCATGTGTGTAGGTACTGGACAAGGTTCTGCTGGAATCTACGAAGTTCTTTAAAAAAGAGAATAGAATATAGAATAAAGAGAATAGATGTTTTCTTTGAGAATAAAGAGATAGACTTTTAGAAATTATATAAAAGTTTTAAAAAACAAATAAAATAGTAATATTCTTACTTTTTATTTTATTAACTTGACTCAAAAAAACATGAGACATAATTATAAGAACTTAAAGATTTGGAAGATCGGAATTGCAATTGCCAATGAAATTTCAGACATATTAATAGAATTTCCAAAACACGAACGATACGATTTGAGTTCTCAAATAAGCAGATGTTCGGTTTCGATGCCTAGTAATATTGCTGAAGGATCTTCAAGAACTGATAAGTCTTTCAGTCACTTTTTAGACATTTCTCTAGGCTCTTCATTTGAACTAATTACACAATTATTGATTGCTAAGCATAGAAAATATATAAACGAGATACAATTTAACCAATTAGAAATTAAAATAGAAGAATTCCAAAGAATGACAATGGGTTTTCAAAACGGACTAAAGTAAAGTCTATTTTCTATACTCTATATTCTATTTTCTTTCATAAAAAAACAAAAACAAAATGGCAGATACAATCGAAAAAAACGTGACTCGTGGTGGTCAGTTTTTGGTTAAAGAAACAAAATGTGAGGACATCTTCACACCAGAAGATTTCTCAGAAGAGCAGTTAATGATGCGTGACTCTGTAAAAGAGTTCGTAGACAAAGAATTATGGGCGCATAAAGATCGTTTTGAAAAGAAAGATTACGCTTATACCGAATCTTCAATGCGTAAAGCAGGTGAATTGGGACTTTTAGGAGTTGCGGTTCCGGAAGAATACGGCGGATTAGGAATGGGATTCGTTTCTACAATGTTGGTTTGTGACTACATTTCTGGAGCAACTGGATCTTTTTCTACAGCTTTTGGTGCACATACCGGAATTGGAACTATGCCAATTACACTTTACGGAACTGAGGAACAAAAGAAAAAATACGTTCCGAAATTAGCTTCTGGAGAATGGTTCGGCGCTTACTGTTTAACTGAGCCAGGCGCAGGGTCTGATGCTAACTCAGGAAAAACAAAAGCAGTTTTATCTGAAGATGGAAAATACTATTCTATTACAGGTCAAAAAATGTGGATTTCGAATGCAGGTTTCTGCAGCGTTTTCATCGTTTTTGCTCGTATTGGAGATGATAAAAATATTACAGGTTTCATCGTAGAAAACGACCCTTCAAACGGAATTTCTATGAATGAAGAAGAGCATAAATTAGGAATCCGTGCTTCTTCTACTCGTCAGGTTTTCTTCAACGAAACAAAAGTTCCGGTTGAAAACATGTTATCTGAAAGAGGAAACGGTTTCAAAATTGCAATGAATGCTTTGAACGTTGGACGTATTAAATTGGCTGCAGCTTGTTTAGATGCACAAAGAAGAGTTACTTCTGGCGCTGTAAAATATGCTAACGAAAGAATTCAGTTCAATACTTCTATTTCATCTTTTGGAGCTATCCGTTCTAAATTGGCTGAAATGGCAACTAATGCTTACGCTGGAGAAAGTGCTTCTTACCGTGCTGCAAAAGACATCGAAGACAGAATCGCTGCTCGTGAAGCGGAAGGAACTTCTCACCAAGAAGCAGAATTGAAAGGTGTTGAAGAATATGCTATCGAGTGCTCTATCTTGAAAGTTGCAGTTTCTGAGGATGTTCAAAACTGTTCTGACGAAGGAATTCAAGTTTTTGGTGGAATGGGATTCTCTGAGGACACTCCAATGGAAAGCGCTTGGAGAGATGCTCGTATCGCTCGTATCTACGAAGGTACAAACGAAATCAACAGAATGCTTTCTGTAGGTATGTTAATCAAAAAAGCAATGAAAGGACACGTTGATTTACTTGGGCCAGCAATGAAAGTTCAAGAAGAATTAATGGGAATTCCATCTTTTGATACTCCAGATTTCTCTGAATTATTCTCAGAAGAAAAAGTAATCGTGGCAAACTTGAAAAAAGTTTTCTTGATGGTTGCTGGTAGCGCTGTTCAAAAATATGGTCCAGATTTAGATTCTCACCAACAGTTATTAATGGCTGCTGCTGATATCTTGATCGAAATCTACATGGCTGAAAGTACTATCTTGAGAACTGAGAAATTAGCTAAATCTCAAGGTGAAGATAAAGTACAAGAGCAAATTGCAATGGCAAAATTATACTTGTACAAAGCTGTAGATATCGTAAACTTGAGAGGAAAAGAAGGAATTGCTTCATTCTCTGAAGGAGACGAACAACGTATGATGTTAATGGGACTTAAACGTTTCACTAAATATACTAATCTTCCAAACGTAGTAGCGTTGAGAGAAAAAATTGCAGAAAAATTGGTTGCAGAAAACACTTACTGCTTCTAATTCAAAAATAGTTTTTAGCTTTTAATTTGTTTAAGCCCGCGCAAGTCCGAAAATGCGCGGGCTTATTTTTTATTTTCATCTGAAAGACAGAACCTAAAAACGCAATATTTTTGCAGTAATTTGCAAATAATTCGTTAAAATTCAAATTAAAACGTTTTAGTATAGTTAAATATTGAATACATTACAGTATATTTAGCATTCTAAAAAACTAAAACATGAAACAACTTAACCTAATTACAATTTTGTTTTTTCTGGTGTTATCCACAAATTCATTTGCACAGAAAAACAAAAAACTAGACATTATCGCTTATTATACAGGCGATTCTAATCTTATTGATCAGTATGAGGTCAACAAATTGGATCAAATTATATTCAGTTTTTGCCATTTGAGAGATGGAAAATTAAGCGTTGATTCTCCAAAAGATTCTTTAACGATTAAACACTTAGTTTCTTTAAAAGCAAAAAATCCGCAATTAAAAATTGTTCTTTCACTTGGTGGATGGGGAGGTTGCGAACCTTGTTCTGCTGCTTTTTCAACTGCTGAAGGTCGTGTGAAATTTGCAAAATCAGTAAAGGAAGTAAGCGATTATTTTAAAGTTGACGGATTGGATTTAGATTGGGAATACCCTTCAATCGAAGGCCTTCCGGGACATTTATATCAAGCCGCTGACAAACCAAATTTTACGGATCTGCTTAAAATTTTACGTTCAACATTAGGAAAAAAATACGAGCTAAGTTTTGCTGCGGGAGGTTTTCAAAAATGTTTGGATGAATCAATCGACTGGAAAGGTGTTGCGCCATACGTTAATAGAATTAATATCATGAGTTATGATTTAGTAAACGGATATTCTAAAGTTACGGGACATCACACGCCATTATACAGCACAAATCCAAAAGAAGAATCAACTGACAGAGCGGTTACGTACTTATTAAAACAAGGCGTTCCAGCAGAAAAATTAGTTATTGGTGGTGCATTTTACACCAGAACTTGGAAAAATGTTGCGAATGTAAATAATGGATTATATCAATCAGGAGAACATACCGACGGAACTTCATTTAGAGATTTTTCTACAACTTTGACCGAAGCAAATGGATGGAAATATTTCTGGGATGATAAAGCAAAAGCGCCATACTGGTACAACGAAAAAGACAAAAAATTTGCAACTGGCGACGATTTAGTTTCTATAAAAGCAAAAACGGAATATGCAAAATCTAAAAAATTAGGCGGAATTATGTTTTGGGAACTTCCATTAGATAAATTCCGTGACGGAATGGTGAATGCTATTTATGAAGTAAAAACAGGTAAATAACATCCTTATAAAATAAAAAAAACGGCAGCTATTTTTTGAATAACTGCCGTTTTTTATTTGGGAAAATTATTTATTGCACTTTTGTTTTATCCAATTCTCCAATAAACGGAATCGCTTCTAAAATCTCCGATTTAATAATAGTCTGTAAATAAACTTCCAACTGAATAAATTTCGCCGCATTTATAGCTCCAATCGCTTTCTTAGCCTGATTATAGGTTTTCTCATATAGTTTTTCATATGCAATATGATTTTTCAATGTTCCTTTTGCTAATTCATCTGCTTTAGCATCTGTTAAAGTTTCATAATTGGCTGCATAATCATTCAGAAGCTGAAACTTGGTTTGTCCTAAAGCTTTACGCTCGGTTTCATACTTATCATAAACTGCGGCAAAAGCGGTCGCTTGCGAATCAGACAAATTCATATACTGCTTCACTAAATCACTTTTTGATTTTCCATAAATACTTTGCAAAACATCAACATCTTCCTTAAATGAAGATTGAGCATAAGATGAAAACGTGGCAAGAGCCATAATAAAAATAAGACTTAATTTTTTCATAGTTTTTGATTTTAAATTTGTTCCTAAATAATTATGCACATTAAAACTTTATTATTTTCAAGACATTACGTTAAAAAAAAGAATATTGATAGACTGCTGATAAAGCATAATAATCCAAACCATTATTGGTAAAAGCCCCAGCATGATATTGAAATCGGATAGACTGCCCTTTTGCGATAGGTGTTGAAAACGTCCCTCCTATCCTCCAGTTATCTATTTGACTTGCTTCGGGAACACCATCAATTATTGTTTTTCCACCAAAGAACCACGTTGTATTAAAACCAACCCACATGTTGTTTTTAAAATAATAACTTGCATGCGCTTGCAGACTATACGTAGGTTTTTGTTCCATTTTTTTCCCTAAAAAATCATTGTTGTCCGTATAAAACCAAACTCCTCCATATGCCTCTGCGTATACATGGGCAAATCGTTTAGAAACACCAATTTCGGGTTTTACTCCCCAACGGTTTGTGCCTATATTCACTCGTTTGTCTTCATAATATCTTCCTGTCGGAATTGAAGTCACCAAACTGACCCCTAATATTGTTTTTTGCTGAAAAGATCTGAACTCACTTTTATCAAGCGCTGGCGAACCTAACAAATTTACACCAAAGCGCACTTTTGTGTCGGCAAAACCGGTTCTTGAACCAGTGACCAAATCGCCAGCAACATTTGCTGAACCATCCATAAAAGTAAATGGAAGCGAAACCTGAATACGTGCTAATTTGTTCGCCAAACCAAACGTTCTAACATAACTAGCTGCAACATTGTGACTTTGAATTTTAAAATCGGAAATAGGTAATGATGGCTCAGTAACCACGTTTCCATCCATGAATACGTAACCTAATGCGGCTACATTTAATTTTTTTGGCACATTAGCATACGCTCTTGGCTCTAGATCTTGGCTATAACTCATCATATTGAATAAAAATAGCACAGCACAGAAGTATTTTTTTGGCATAAATTAAAGAATTGGCGATACAATCAAGTTATAACTCTTAATTTTTAATTTCATTTGTTTTTGGCGGATGTATTTCACCATCGTAAGAAATTGAACCTCTATTATTACTAGTAATCGAAAGTGAAGCGCTTCCGTCAAAAAATATGGTAAACAAGAGATCAAAAACATCATCTTTCCCTTTCACAGTTGATCTAACAATAATCTTTTTTTTGCTTTTTTCTATTTTGGTATTCTCAGGAACGCCTTCAAATTTAATTCCGCCATCACCTCCATAAGCAACATTATATGCACGTCCAAAAAACGGAAGATCGCAAGTAGTCTTGGTTTCATTAAAATCCAAAAAATACGTATTGTAGTCTAGATTCAAAAGCCTTCCTCCTTGTGGAGTTGCTTTTTGCGCTTCATAAGCAAAATTTTTAGAATCAATTAAAGCTTCTATTTCTTTTTGTTTTTGCAGTTCACGTTCTGCTTTAAGCTCTTTTTTAGATTTTTCCTGCGCTAAAACAGAGAAACTAAAAAAACAGGATAACACTAATAAAATGGATAATTTAGGTGACATAAAATATAAATTTAATAGAGTTAAAATAGAGTAATTTTTATTTTTTGGTAAATCGCATCATCGCGATATCTCCAGAAATAAAGTTTAAAGTTTTTCCGTCATCAGTAATATCATAAGACGTTATTTTTTGAAGCGTGCTCATGAAAACTTGCTCGCCTTGCCCATCCATGCACATCATTTTTGTGACTGCCATTGGCTGTGTGAAATCAATTTTATTTCCATCAACAGCCAATTTTCCATTAAATGAATTACAGCTGTTGTTTCCTGAAACATGACTTTCTTTTGTATTGAAATTGATGGTTGGTTTTTTATTTGGATACAAACCATCAAAAGCTATTCGCGGGCCGGAAATATAATTAAGTTCCCAATTTCCATCTAATTTAGAAACCGAATCTGTTTTTTGACATTTGCAAGAAATTAGCACAGCACCCAAAAAAACAAGTATAAAAAAAAATCTTCATCATAACGTTAGGCATTAAAAATTAATGTATTATAAAACGAGACTTGGGAAATTTTTCGTTAAAAAGCTATACGAATTTAAGCAATATTTTTGTGTTCTGTACTCAAAGTGTCATTAAATTACGCTTAATAGTTTTAGATTTATTTAACTTTTAGAGTCAATTTTATCGCCTTTTTTATGTTAAATTTACTTAATTATTAATTTAAATGCCTCTCATATGAAAAAAGCAATTGTTTCTTTCGCTATAATTACAGCCTTAATTATTGGTTGTAAGACTAATACAAAATCAAATGATGCCAAAACTTTGACTGTAAATCTGGAGCCAAAAAGCAACAGTACCGTTAGCGGAACTGCCACTTTTACGGAGAAAAACGGAAAAGTAACTTTTACAGCTAAAGTTGCGGGATTACAACCTGGAGTTCACGCGATCCACATTCATGAAAAATCTGATTGTTCTGCAGCTGATGGAAGTTCTGCAGGTGGACACTGGAATCCAACTTTCAAAAAACACGGAAAATGGGGAGTTGGCGAATACCATAAAGGTGATATCGGAAACTTTACTGCTGATGCAAAAGGAAACGGAACAATCACTTTGACTACAGACGAATGGTGTGTAGGCTGTGGTGATGCAACCAAAGATGTTTTAGGAAAAGGATTGATTGTACATCAAGGAACAGATGACTTCACGACGCAACCAACTGGAAATGCAGGCGGTAGAGTTGCTTGTGCAGGAATCATCAAATAATAAAAAATTGCAATAACCACTATTTTTTCACAAAATCTAGTGGTTATTTCATTTTAAATGAATTCTAAGACAAGAAAAAAAATTAGCTTTGCATTTTCAAATTAAAGTTAATGATCAACGCATCGGCACCAGGCTGGATAGATAAGTTTTTTAGCGAACAAAAGTTTTCAGAAGCTATTCCTTTTGAAACCACTGATTCCTTTTACTTTAAAGTAAGAGAAACTGGCTTTATATACGGTCATATCATTTCTATCGATTCACAAATTCCTATTCCGATAAAAGGCTGGTTCAAGACTGAGATTTCAAAAGTTGCGTTATTAAATACTTTATATCATGTGTTTTGTTTGGAAAAAAGAAATTCTGAACCAAACAATTTTATTTCTGAAGCTTTAAAATTCTACAATCAAATGAATCCGGAAGGGTTTAATTTGTTTAAAATTTTACTTCCAAAAGACACTCCTTCTCTTTCATTAGAAAATATAATTGACCAAAGAGTTCAAACAAACGATAGTATCATCAGCAAAAACTTTTCGCATTTAGTTACGAATGCTTTGCTTTTTATCGATGTTTTGGCTTTTCGACAATATTTGGAACACGGTTCAATTCCTGAAAAGTATTTAAAACGTATTGAAGAAACCGTTTTAGGTATTGTGGGACTTGCTTTAAAAACAAAAACCGTCAAATCACAACATGACGATTTATTGATAAAGCTTTTTGAAGCATCAATTCGCTATTCTAAATTCTCAAAAGTTACTGTTGAAACACTAGAAACATTGTCTTTAGATTATTTCACAAATACTTTAGAACATTATTATTTGATCGATATGGCTGGAATGGCTTTATGGAGCGATGGTGTTGTAGAGAATGAAGAGGCTTACTTTTTATATTCTTTAGGCTCGACAATGGGTGTTGATGATGATTTTGTAACCAAAAGCATAGCAACGACAAACACCTTCATAACGACTCATAAAAAGAAAATTCCGTATTTCAATTATTCCAATCCTGTAAAACATTTTTACGACCAAATGACGCACACGGTTGTAAAACTGATTATTAGAAATAAAAACCGATTGGTAAAAGAAATCGTTCAAAGTAAAGAATTAATGGTGCTTTTGGCTTATTCCACAACAAGAGATTTGGATGCCAAAGAAAAGAAAAAAGTAAAAAAACAGCTTTTGGACATCTGTAAAACGATTCCATCGTTGACAATCTTTTTACTTCCTGGTGGCAGTTTGTTGTTGCCAATCTTGATAAAGTTTATCCCAACAATGCTTCCGTCAGCTTTTAATGAAAATCTAGACGAAAACGAATAAAAAAAATCGCCCTTTTGAGGCGATTTTTTTTTATTGTAATCTTATAAATCTAACTGATAAACATCATCAAGCTCTGCATTTGAACTGATTGTAACATTCAAATCGGTTACGAAACCAGAATTCAGTCCGTACACCCAACCGTGAAGCATCAAGTCTTGACCATTTGCCCAAGCTCCTTGAACTATTGAAGTTTTAGCTAAATTATAAACTTGCTCTTTAGCATTGATTTCAACAAAAGTATTGAAACGCTCCGTTTCATCTTCAATTGAATTTAGGTATTTATCATGCAAACGGTATTCATCCTTAATATGACGAATCCAGTTGTCGATAATCCCAACAGATTGATTGCCCATTGCTGCTTTCACACCACCACATCCGTAGTGTCCACAAACAATAATATGCTTAATTTTCAAAACATTTACCGCGTAGTCTAGTACACTCAACATGTTCATATCAGAGTGAACAACCATGTTTGCAATATTTCTGTGTACAAAAACTTCACCTGGTTTTGCGCCAACAATTTCGTTTGCAGGAACACGACTGTCAGAACATCCAATCCATAATAATGGTGGTTGTTGTCCCTTAGCTAAATCAGCGAAATAATTCGGATCTTTTGCTAATGAAGTTTCAACCCACTTCTTATTATTTTCTAATAACTGCTCATAAAATTTTCTCATTTTTTTTATTTTTTGAAGGTATTTCTATTGCTTAAGTGCATCAAAAAAGAATTTATGTAAAGTTACCTAAATTTTGACATTTCCTGTGTCATAGAAATACTTTAATTTTTGTTATTTGTTTTAAAACTCCTCTTTTATGGTTTCTTTTTTCACCAAAGCTCTTTTGGCAACGTCATAATAATGCTCAATTGTAACATGATTATTGTTCTCTGGCGTATTTTCCAGCTCGTATGCCTCTTTAAAACCTTTCAGTTTTACTTTGATGTTTTCGTCGATAGCACGTGTTTCTTTAAACTCACGAATCAAATCTAAAACATCATGGGCAATGTACTCCGTATCATGGGCATTGATCACTACTTTTGAGTTTTCAGGAATCTCGCTTAAAGTTTGTTTGATTGCCGCTTTATTCAAGAAAGAAACTTCTTGAGCTAAATCGATATGAATAATGTCACCATCTTCATATTCTTCTTTTTTGAAAATATAAGCTCTTTTTAAATTACCTCTCAATACAAAAATGATACTGATGATAATTCCCAACGCAACCCCTTTCAGCAAATCTGTAGCAACAACAAAGACTAATGTTGCTATAAAAGGCACAAATTGATATTTGCCCTTTTCCCAGAAATGCATGAAAGTTGCTGGTTTAGCTAATTTATAACCTACTAAAATTAAAACTGTAGCCAAAGTTGCTAATGGAATCTTATTTAAAATTGCCGGAATCGACAAAACACTGATCAATAAAAAGAACCCGTGGATAATGGTTGACATTTTAGATTTTGCACCTGCATTATTGTTTGCAGATGATCTAACCACTACAGATGTCATTGGCAAACCACCTAAAAGTGAACTAATTACATTACCAATTCCTTGTGCGCGAAGCTCCACATTGGTATCTGTATAACGTTTTTGAACATCCATTCTATCCGAAGCTTCGATGCATAATAATGTTTCGATAGAAGCAACAATAGCAATCGTAACCCCCACAACCCACACTTGCGGATTTGTTACAGCACTAAATTTTGGAAGAATCAAAATCGATTTGAAATCATCAAAAGATTTCGGAACAGGCAACGAAACCAAATGTTCTTTTGCAATTGCCAACGAACTTCCTGAAGAAATAAAAACTTCATTAAGCACTACTCCCAAAATAACTGCAACCAAAGCGCCCGGAACTAATTTCAAGCTTTTCAAAAATGGCACTTTATCCCAAGCAAGCAATATCGCAAGTGAAACAGCCGAAATTACAACAGCACCTAATTGAATATGATTAATCACGTCAAATAAAAATGAAAACGAATTGCTTCCATCATTTTGAATAAAAGCTTGATCACCCTCAAAATCAGCATCGTAACCAAAAGCGTGTGGCAATTGTTTTAAAATGATAATGATACCGATACCCGCTAACATTCCTTCGATTACATTCGTTGGAAAATAATTTGATATACTTCCGGCCTTCAAAAACCCTAATGCTAATTGAATTAATCCCGCGATAAAAACGGACAACAAAAACACATCAAAAGCACCAAAATCAGTAATAGCGGTTAAAATAATTGCTGTTAATCCAGCAGCAGGACCTGAAACGCTAATATGGGATTGGCTTAAGTAACCTACTACTATACCACCAACAACACCTGCGATAATTCCAGAAAATAAAGGCGCTCCAGAAGCCATTGCTATACCTAAGCATAATGGAAGAGCCACCAAAAAAACCACCAAACCTGAGGCAAAATCAGATTTTAGGTTAGCAAAAAGATTGATTTTTTTTGTCATAACACAATACTAAAAAATTATTCATTAAAGATTGACCGCATTTATGCAAATGCAGTTCAGTTCAAATAATCGGAAGTATTATGCCAAGTTAGGGGGTGGAGCAAAAATGCTCGGCGAAATATTGTCTAGCTTTACAATATTTTCAGATACGATAATTTTTTTTTCAATGTAAACTGGCATTATCACTTCATGCTGAAGTATTGCTGGATAAACAGCAGCCTTAAGTTCTTTGTGTGAGTGCTCTTCTTCAGAAAAACTGAAAAACATAGACGTATCATTGCTTTTCTTCAATAGCGTCACCACAGTTGGTGTTGCTAAGAAAGCAATAAATATGAATAATAATATGCGAGCCACTAATTTCATTGAAGCAAAAATAGCGTTAAAGAAATAAAATCAAAGTTTTTTTTATAGAAATTTAACATTAACAAAAAAGCAGAACCACTTTTTTCAGACGTTCTGCTTTTAATTCATTAAAATACAAATACTTAAATTGTTTCTTCAAGCCATGCATTCATCATCCAGATTGTTTTTTCTTGTTCTGCAATAAAATCACTCATCATAGAATTTGTTCCTTCATCATTGATTTCTCCAGATTTATTTAAGATTTCTCTCTCGATTTTTAACAAATCTGATAACGAATGAACAATCAATTGAACGGCTTTCTCATCGTTAGAAATATTTTTTCCAACGGTCAATTTATTGTGCTTGATATAGTCCTCGAATGTATGCAAAGGGGTACCGCCAATGGTCAAAACCCTTTCGGCTATCATATCGATTTTAAGTTGTGAATCTGTATACAATTCTTCAAATTTTACATGAAGATCAAAAAACCGCTTTCCGCGAATATTCCAATGAATTCCTCTCAAATTTTGATAATATACTTGAAAATTGGACAATAAAACATTCAATTCTTTTACAAGCAATTCTGATTCTTTAACTGGTAATCCTAAAATATTTGTTTTCATAATCTATTTTTTACACTAATTTACTACAAATTTAAAGTAAGTTTCATGAAAATAATATAAATAAAAATTATATTTTCTTATTTTTGCATCAAAAATTACTATCAATATGACTATAACTCAATTGCAATATGTGTTAGCTGTTGCCGAACATAAAAACTTTACTCTTGCCGCCGAAAAGTGTTTCGTAACACAACCTACTTTAAGCATGCAGATACAAAAAATTGAAGAAGAACTTAATATTTTGATTTTTGACCGAAGCAAGAAGCCAATCCAGCTTACAGATATTGGACAAAAAATAGTAAGCCAAGCTAAAAACATCGTAAACGAAGCCGATCGAATCAAAGATATTGTGGAACAGCAAAAAGGTTTTATTGGTGGCGAATTCCGTTTGGGAATTATCCCGACGATTATGCCTACGCTGTTGCCAATGTTTTTGAATAATTTCATTAAAAAATATCCTAAGGTTAAGCTTTTAATTGAAGAGCTTAATACAGAAGAAATTATAGTGAAATTAAAAAACGGTCATCTAGACGCTGCAATTGCTGCAACACCGCTTGAAGATGAAAAAATAAAGGAAATCGTTTTATACTTTGAGCCATTTGTGGCTTATATTCCAGAACATCATGCCAGTTTTGAAAAGCAAGAAATTGAAGTTGCCGACTTAAATCTAAATGAAATTCTCCTTTTGCAAGACGGCCATTGCTTTAGAGACGGAATTTTAAATCTATGCAAAAGTGTTTCTGACATCGACCAGACCAATTTTCAGATTCAGAGCGGAAGCTTTGAAACTTTAATAAAATTGGCAGACGAAGGCCTTGGTACAACATTACTTCCGTATTTGCACACTTTGGATTTGAAAGAATCCGACAAACTGAAACTACGAAACTTTAAGGAACCAAAACCTGCTCGAGAAGTAAGTTTGATTTACCCTAAAAGCGAATTAAAAATGCAAATCATTGATGCGCTCCGATCTACAATTGCTGGCGTTGTGAAAGGCGCAATTGTTTTTCAGAATGTTCAAATCATCAGTCCGCTGCAAAAAAGCAATAAATAAAAAAGGAGCCAAATTGGCTCCTTTTTTTATACTTTTATCAGTAGTAGACTTTGTTTTAATTCTGGTTTCTCGATTACAAAACTCAACAACCATTCTTGCAATTGTTCCATTTCGTAAGGTAACAGTGTTTTGATAGCTTTTTCTAACTCTTTGCAGAAAAGTACCGGATCGAAACTAACTCTCTCAAGTATTGATTTCGTGTAATCAAACATCATTTTTGACATAATAAAATAAGATTTTTGGGGTTATCTAATTTTTTAAACTCGCACCAAATTTAAACAAATAACCTTTATAACGACTCTTTTTAACTATTTTTTTTAAAAACTTTAATAACGAATACGTTTTCTTAAAACATATAACTCAATCTAGAACAATTCTAGATAGTTCGATTAAGCGTTTTTAAAAGCGCGAAACATTTCTCGTTTTCCTGGAGGACCAGCCAATTTTTCGACAGTAAACCCAACCGAAATCATATTTCTTTTAACAACTCCGCGAGCTGCGTATGTAACTAAAACGCCCTTTGGTTTTAAACTATTGTACATTTTTTGAAATATTTCTTCGCTCCAAAGCTCCGGTTGCACCCGAAATCCGAAGGCGTCAAAGTAAATCAAATCAAAAGTTTCAAAATCGTCGATTTCATGAAAAAATTGTTTCCTTTTGGTTAACGAGAACGTGCCGCTAAGTTCGGTTTTCTCGTTCCATTCACTTTTATGCATTTTTTCAAAAATGTTGTCAAATTCCAATGCCTCTAGTTCTTCAACATAATTCATTCCTAAAACTTCTTCTGCTTTTATCGGATACGCCTCTACTCCAACATAATCAATATTCTGTTGCTTTTTTTCTGATTCCAAAAAAGTAATAAAAGCATTCAAACCAGTTCCAAAACCAATTTCTAAAATTGACACCGAATTATTCTCAAATAAGGAAAGTCCGTTTTTAATAAAAACATGTTTTGCTTCTTGTATTGCACCATGTTTTGAATGATAACTTTCGTTCCATTCTTCTAAATGAATTGTGGTTGAGCCATCTAGCGTTTTAATTATTTCTCTTTTCACGATTTTCGAATTTTATAATGGTGTTTTACTGATTTTCAGTCTGTTTTATTGATCAAATTTAGTCAAAACTAATGCGTAAAGCCTTAAAAAACCGCACTTTTTTCATAAATTCTTTATAAAACTTACTTAAAATTTTAGGTTTATTACAAGATAAATAAATCTCAGTTAAACACAGGAATTAATGCAGTTTTGCCAAGGAAATTATATATTTTTCCGTAATTTTGCATTCAACAAAAAACTATTCTTCAGCAGATCACTACGTTAGAAAATCATCTGTTGAGAATTCAATTCGATAAAACTTTACATAATTATGAGTACAACTCAAACAAGCAAAATTGAAATCAGAAAAGCTACTTCTTCTAAGATAAGTTCTGTAGACTTTGAAAACTTAAGCTTTGGTGCTGTATTTACAGACCATTTATTTGAATGTGATTACAAAAATGGACAATGGCAGACTCCGGTCATTAAGCCTTATGCGCCAATTTTAATGGATCCTTCATCAAAAGTCTTTCATTATGGTCAAGCTATTTTTGAAGGAATGAAAGCTTATAAAGATGAAAATAATGATGTTTGGTTGTTTAGACCTGATGAAAACTACAAACGTTTCAACAGTTCCGCTGTTCGTATGGCTATGCCAGAAGTTCCAGAAGATATTTTCATGGAAGGTTTGAATGAATTATTAAAAATCGACCAAGAATGGATTCAAAGAGGAAACGGAGCTAGTATGTACATCCGTCCTTTTATGATTGCTACAGGACCTGGAGTTATCGCAAATCCTTCTGACGAATATAAATTTATGATCTTACTTTCTCCTGCAAAAGCATATTATGGAGGCGAAGTAAAAGTAATCATTGCTGAACATTATAGTAGAGCTGCAAATGGCGGAATTGGTGCTGCAAAAGCTGCCGGAAACTATGCTGCTCAATTCTACCCAACGAACTTGGCAAACAAAGATGGTTTCCAACAAGTTATTTGGACTGATGATGCAACGCACACAAAATTAGAAGAAGCGGGAACAATGAACGTTTTCTTCAGAATTAATGACACTTTATTGACTGCTCCAACAAGCGAAAGAATTTTAGATGGTGTTACTAGAAAAAGTTTGATCGCTATGGCTGAAAAAGAAGGTCTTAATGTAGAAGTTCGCCCAGTTATTGTTTCAGAATTAGTTGAAGCTGCTAAAAACGGATCTTTGAAAGAAATTTTCGGAGCTGGAACTGCTGCAGTAATCAGCGTTATCAAAGGATTCTCTTATAAAGATGAGTATTTTGAAATGGCTCCTGTTGAAAATTCATATGCTTCTTTCTTGAAAGAAAAATTAACTAGTCTTCAAAACAAACTTTCTGAAGACACTTACGGATGGACAGTTAAAGTACAATAATCCAAAACCGCAATAAATAAAGAAACCCGATAGATTTTTAAAATTTATCGGGTTTTGTATTTTTATATTAACACATAGAAACATAGATTTTAAATTATACGGAAAAGCCCGCTAAAAAGAAACTAGTTTCTTAACACATAGCTATGTGCATTTGACAAAAGTGAAACGCCTTTTTTCACGCACTCAATAGCTATGACTCTATGTGTTTTTTAAAAAAAACTATAACAATTTGGAAAAATCAGGCTTGAAATAATTCGGGCCTTTCATTACTTTTCCATCTTCGCGATAAATTGGTTGGCCGTCTTCACCAAGTTTGCTCATGTTACTGCGTTGGATTTCATCAAAAACCGCTTCAATTTTATCCTGAAGTCCGTGTTCGATAATCGTTCCGCATAAAATATACATCATATCGCCAAGAGCATCGGCAATTTCAACAATATCATTATTTTGAACCGCTTCTAGATATTCTTCATTTTCCTCTTTCATCAAATTATAACGAAGCAACTTTTTTGTTGCTCCCAAATCAGCAATTGGCGACTGACTGTGACCTATTTTAAAAGCAGTATGAAATTCAGTTACTGCATCCAGTTGTTTCTTCATGTTTTTAATTGATTAAATGAATTGGCAAATTAGTAACAATTCGTATACAATTCTCTAAATTTGCCAAAAATAATTTTAACTATGTTTAGTCAAGGACAAATAATATTCGGAATCTGCTTTTTTATTGCTTTTGTAATCGTTATGATATTTGCATATCGAAAAGATTTGGCGCTTCATAAAATATTTTACAAAGGAAATTACAAGGTTCTGCTTGTATTTTTACTTTTCATTGTGCTTTTATTTGTGATCAAAATCTTTTTCAAAAGATAAATATCGAATCCCGATTTTCACTTCCATAAAATAAATTTTAAAAATTATAATTAAGCGACTCCAAAAACGTTTAATTTGAATATTTTTTTGATCAAAATAATTTATAAAGTGTACTTTTATCGCGATGCTATTTTTAGTGTGACGAGTAATAAAAATTTATAACTTTACGACACCAAACAATCTACCCAAATGAAGATTCTAAAATATTTATTTCTTTTATCATTATTAAGCTTAGTTGCTCTTACTGTTTTTGTTGCTACTCAAAAAGGTATTTTTTCTGTAGAAAGAAGCAAGGTGATTAATTCTCCAAAAGCGACAGTTTACAACTACATCAATGATTTTAGAAACTATGAAGATTTTGAATCTTGGGCGATAGAAGATTCTTCATTAAATTTCACTTTTCCAAACAAAACAGCCGGAAATGGAGCTTCATTTTACTGGACAGGAACAGAAGGTGCCGGAAATGCGATCACTTTAAAAACAAAAGACGGCGAAAGTATTCAGCAAAAAATGAAATATGACGGTACAGAAGCTGATGTAAATTGGACTTTCAAAGATACTTTGGCAGGAAAAACAAAAGTTACTTGGAAGGCAAAAGGAACAATGAGTTTTTTGTTTAAAATTTATACGGCTTTAAACGGTGGTTCTGATAAAGTTATCGGAACGATTTACGAAAAGAGCTTAGCAAACATTGACAAAAATCTTGATTACGAAACTAAAACGTATAATATAAAAGTTGACGGTGTGGTTCAAAAAACAGAAACACCATACATCAAACAAACTTTTACAAGTGAAATTTCTAAAGTAGCTAAAAATGCAAGAATCGTTATTCCAAAACTTATTAAGTTTAGCGAAACAAATGCTTTACAAACTACCGGAAAACCTTTCATTATTTACCATACTTACGACACCAAAACTGGATTAGCTAAAATTTCGATTTGTTTGCCAATAAATAAAGATATTTCAATCAGCTCTGGAAGCGATATTTTATCTGGCAAATTAAATGGATTTGAAGCCGTAAAAACAACTTTGACAGGTGATTATTCACATACAGCTGAAGCTATCGGTAAAAGCACGGCATACATCAACAATCAAAAAATTATTCCAGATTTAAGCTGGTCACATTTAGAAGTATTGACTGTAAGCAAATTAGACACAAAAAGTCCGTCTAAATTACTTACTGAAATTTATTTCCCAACAAAACCAAAAGTTGTTCCAGTAACAGCTCCGGTTGCTGATCCATACAATACTCAAACAGATCCATCAGCAGCAAACACAACAACTCCAGATCCAGCAGTTGCTAATCCCAATCCAGCAACGACGACGCCTGTTGTGAAAAAACCTGCAAAACCAAAACCGGCAGCCCCAAAACCGGAAAAACCTACAACTACACCAGAAGAAGATGAATTCTAAAATAAAGGATATTAAGCCTTTAGCTTAAAATTCATTCTAATAGGATAAATGAAGAAGCTTGACAGACGAGAAGGAATTTATACAACAATTATTAAATCCTAAAACGCAAAACGCAGCGTTTCAAAAACTCTTGTCTGATTATCAAAAACCATTGTATTCTCATATTCGAAACATTGTTTTGGATCACGATGATACCGATGATGTTTTGCAAAACACTTTTGTAAAAGTTTTTCAGTATTTAAAAAATTTTAAAGGCGAAAGCAAGCTTTTTTCTTGGATGTACCGAATTGCAACAAATGAAGCTTTGACATTTTTAAATCAAAAAGCAAAACTAAGCGGTCTCACATCAGAAGCTTTGCAGACAAAAACAATAGAAAATTTAAAATCTGATGTTTATTTTGATGGAGATGAAATTCAAATCAAACTTCAAAAAGCCATTGTCACTTTGCCTGAAAAACAACAATTAGTTTTTAAAATGAAATATTTTGAAGAATTGAAGTATGAGGAAATTGCTGAAATTTTAGGAACTTCAGTGGGGGCTTTAAAGGCATCTTATCATCATGCCGTAAAAAAAATTGAATTATATGTTACATCAAATTAAACCTTTTGTAAAAAAAACTATCTTATAGACATTATGAAAGCATTTAAATTAGAAAACGAACCGAAAATCAAATCTGGATTTAAAACTCCGGAGCATTATTTTGATGATTTGTCGGCAAAAGTTTTACAGCAGATTAAAGAAAAAGAAGTAAAAGTAATACCTTTTTACAGACGCAAAAACGTAATTTCAATTGCCGCGGCCGCAGTAATTGTTTTTGCACTGATGATTCCTATAGTTAATAATTATAATGACACTTCTAAAGAACTTGACGAAGCTACTTTAGAAACCTATTTATCATATCAGTCGAATTTGAATCAATATGACCTGATTCAGAATTTAGACACTAAAGACATTCAAAAACTGAATAAAAATGTTGCTATTGAAGATGAAACTCTTGAAGACATCCTAGCATCAAATCCAAACATCGAACACTTAATTTCTGAATAAAAAACAAAACTTAAAAGATGAAGATCAAAAATATACTGCCGATAATTTTCTTCCTTGTAAGCTTTTCATTTTATGCCCAAGGAGGAAAAATAGATGAAAAACGTGAAAAGATAAAAGCTTACAAAGTTTCTTTTTTAACAACTGAACTAGAGCTTACCCCTACAGAAGCTGAAAAATTTTGGCCTATTTATAATGCCTATGATGACAGACAATTTGAATTAAGGCATCAAAAAATGAAAGCGTACATGGAACGCTTAGATGATGACAACATTAATTCAATTTCAGAAAAAGAGGCTGCAGTTGTACTTGCGCAAATGGAAAGCACAGACAAAGAATTATATCTTTTGCGCGAAAAATACAATGCAAACCTAAAAAAGATTCTTTCGGCAAAGAAAATATTGAAGCTTAAAAAATCTGAAGACGACTTTAACCGAAAATTGCTAAAACAGTATCGCGACAAAGCCGCAAAAGATAAAGATTAAATAAAATACAACAGCGACAAGCCCCCTATATAATAATACTTACTTTATTATTTAGGGGGCTTGTTATTTTTAAAAAATTGATTTTTATATAAAAGTAATTCGGATTAATTTATTGTAACCTGCAGCTATTGCTGTATTCTTGTTGACAAATCGAATTGTAAAAAGCTTAGAATCGTCTGAAAGCTGTTTCCAAGTTGCACCACCATCTTGAGAATATTGGATACCGGAAGCGCCAACACAAACAAGTTCTCTAGCATTACTTCCAGGAACATATTGAATGCAAGATGCATATCCAAAACCTTGATTCTGGCCAATCAATTCCCAAGTTTTACCACCATCTTTAGTGCAAATTTTATTATCTGAATTTTTGTCTGGAAATTCATAATCTCCTCCAGCTGCGAATCCGTGTTTCGCATCGTAAAAATCTGCAGTAAAAATACCCGTCATTGCTTTCCCTTGAACAATTGGAGTATCTACTACTTTCCAAGTTTTTGCTTTATCTGGAGAATAAAAAACACGCGATTTTTTCCCGCCAGAAACCAACCATGTATCATTTCCTTTTATGACGATATTTGTATTACTTGCTGCAAAAGCGGCTTCACCTTGTGTAATTGTAGGCAATTTATCTGAAAGCAGTTTTGTCCAAGTTTCGCCTCCGTCGCGAGTAACAATCATTGAAAAAGTATCTTCTGTAGGATCTCCAATTGCGATTCCTTCTTTATCATTCCAGAATTGCATGCTATCGTAAAATACTTTCGAGTTAACCTCTTTGTAAACTAATTTTACTTTTCTGGTCTTCTTGTCAACTTGATACAACAGTGCAGGATTTGCAACACTTAATAAAAAGACGCTTTTTGAATTTTGCGCTATGCTTCTAAACTCTAAATTAAGTGTGTCTCGATAAATATGATCCTCAAATTTTTCTCTTTTATCCAAATCAAAACAGCCAAAGCGAGAATTATCTGCTCCATACCAAATCTTATTATTATCAATAGCAATTGCTCTAATACTGATTTTATCTTGAAACAAAACTTCCGTTTGCATTGAAACAAAACCTCCTGTAACAGGCTTTTCTTCATTGTTTTTCAATGCCTTAAAAGACACCAGCAAAACAAATAAACTAAAAAATAATATTAATTTTCTCATGTAGGTTAAGATTAAGTATTTGCTAAAATACAACTAATTATAACATATAAAATAGCTTTTGTTTTTTTTGATGATAATATTTATTCACACTCCGTTTTGTCCAATCAGAATACGAGACAACCCAACAGAACCAAACACACTAACAATGAAGCACTTAAAACAAACCAACATACGAAATATCTTTTTGGCACAGTAATTGGATATTCGCTAACAACTAATTTTTTTAATATTATTTGCCATGAAAGCGAAACTATTTATACTAGCATTTTTAGCCATCGGACTAAGTTCTTGTTCTGCACAAAACCAAGCCACTGTTTATGCAAAAAATTCAGACATCAGTGACAACTTAGATTTAAGAGCGGTTGCTTCTATGTTTGGGGAATCAGCAAATCTTCAAGATTTCGAAAGAAGATTAAATGATCCAAAATATCAAATATCAAACCTTGACTTAAACGGAGATGACCAAGTTGATTATTTACGTGTTATTGAATCTGTAGAGAACAGAACTCACGTTGTAATTATTCAAGCTGTTTTAGATCGTGACGTTTATCAAGACGTTGCAACAATTGATGTAGAAAGAGACAATTACAATAAAGTTAGCGTTCAAGTTGTTGGAAACACTTATTTGTACGGTGCAAACTATATTTATGAGCCTGTTTATAATGTAGTCCCAGTAATTTATAGCTCATTTTGGGTTACAAACTACAGACCTTATTGCTCAACTTTTTATTGGGGTTATTATCCAACATATTACACTGCATGGAGACCTTACCCAGTTTACAGATACAGAAATAATATAAATATTTGCATCAACGCAAACTACAGCTATAACTATGTAAATTACAGAAGAAGTTATGTGGCACCAACGATCTACGCATCAAGACGTACTTATGGCTATGAAAGGATGAGACCTAACTATAGTTTTGCTGAAAGACACAGCAATGTAAGCAACAGATATGATTTGGATCAAAGAAGAGTAACTAGCAGACCTTATACTTCGCCTCAAAATAATGGCAATCCGGTTAGATCTAGTGCAGGAAGACCACAGTATGGAGATAATAGAGTGTCAGACAGAAGTTATGGTTCTGATAGAAATTCAGACAGAAATTACAATAATTCTAGCCGTCCGTCGATGAGTAATAGAGAAAGTTCTGCCCCAGCTGCGACTCCTTCAAGACCAGATTACAGCAGAAACAACTCAAACAACTCAAACAACAGAAATTACAGTGATAGATCAGCATCACAAAATAATGATGCACCTAGAAGTTATTCTGAAAACAGAAGAGGTTCTATGAATAATTCAAACAGCGACAGACCAGCTCCAGCCCAAAGAAGCGAGCCTTCAAGAAATTATTCTGAAAACAGAGGAAATTCTGAAAACAGATCGTACAGTTCAAGACCTCAAAATGCACAACGTTCTGAAGCACCTAGAATGAGCCAAGAATCAAGAGGCGGACAACCACAAAGAGAAAGTGGATCAAGAGGCGGTAATAATTACAACAGAAGAGGCTAATAACAAAATCACATTTCTAAATAAAAAAAAGGGCACAATTTACCGATTGTGCTTTTTTTTATCTTTTTATTTATAATTGCTGCTAATTTATTTTAAAACAGTAAATTTGCAACCGTCTTTTATAAAAACACACATGAGCGCAGCGCATAAAAACTTACACAGTAAGTTGTCTATTGGTGGTCTATTGATCACATTAGGAATTATTTATGGAGATATTGGTACTTCTCCATTGTATGTAATGAAAGCCATTCTTGGTGATTACGCGATAAATTCAGATATTGTTTTAGGAGGTATTTCCTGCGTTTTTTGGACTTTAACGCTACAAACTACAATAAAATATGTACTTATAACCTTAAGTGCTGACAATCATGGTGAAGGTGGAATTTTTGCTCTTTATGCTTTAGTTAAAAAAACAAAAATCCAATGGCTCATCGTGCCCGCCATAATTGGAGGTAGCGCATTACTTGCAGACGGAATCATTACACCTCCCATTTCAATTTCATCAGCAGTTGAAGGAATCAGGGCTTTCTATCCTACAATGGAAACCCAAACCATTATCTATATTGTAATTACAATCCTAGTTATTCTGTTTACCATTCAACAATTTGGAACAAAATTAGTTGGTAAATTTTTCGCACCAATGATGCTGATTTGGTTCGCAATGCTTGGAACTTTGGGGGCAATTCAAATTTTTTACCATCCAGAAGTAATCAAAGCGATAAATCCTTATTACGCTTATCATTTATTATCAATTCACCCTGACGGATTTTTTGTATTAGGTTTCGTATTCCTTTGTACAACTGGAGCTGAAGCTTTGTATTCAGACATGGGACACTGCGGCAGAAAAAACATCAGAATAAGCTGGATTTTCGTAAAAGCAACCTTAGTTTTAAACTATTTTGGTCAAGCGGCTTATTTGATTCATCATGAAGGAAGTACATTGCAACAATTAGGTGGTGAAAACGGAAACCCATTTTACTTGATTATGCCTCATTGGTTTCTTCCATTCGGAATTGTAGTAGCAACTTTAGCTGCAGTAATTGCATCTCAAGCACTTATTAGTGGTTCATTCACTTTGATCAACGAAGCAATGCGTTTGAATTTCTGGCCAAAAGTAAAAATCAAATATCCTACTGAAGTTAAAGGACAATTATATATTCCGTCGATCAACTGGTTGTTACTTTTTGGTTGTATTGGAATTGTATTGCACTTTGAAAAATCAGGCAATATGGAGCACGCTTATGGTCTTGCCATCATTTTATGTATGATCATGACCACAATTTTGCTGAATTATTATTTAATCATGAAACGTGTAAAACTATATTTCATGGTGCCTTTGATCACAATTTATTTATTGATTGAGTTCAGTTTCTTATTTGCTAATATTACCAAATTTGCAGAAGGTGGTTATGTAACTTTGATTATTGCGATGCTTTTGATTTCGATTATGACGATCTGGTATTTAGCTAAGAAAATCAACAAAAACTACACTAAAGTTATCAAAATCGAAGATTACAAAAAAGTATTGGTCGAATTGAGCAAGGATTTATCTATTCCAAAATACGCAACGCATTTGGTTTATATGACCAATGCAAATCGTACTGATGAATTAGAGGAAAAAGTAATTTATTCGATTTTGCAAAAACGTCCAAAAAGAGCTGATATTTATTGGTTTGTACACGTAAATGTTCTTGCTGAGCCGTATAAAACAGAATATAAAGTAACTGAAATCGCTAAAGACGACATCTACAGAATTGACTTTAACTTAGGATTTAGAGAACCTACAAAAATCAATTTAATGTTTAGAGAAGTTATTCGTGACATGGTAAAACGCGGTGAAGTGGACATTACGAGCCGATACGAATCATTGAACAAAAACAATATTATTGGAGATTTCAAATTTGTATTATCTGAGAAATTCCTATCAAATGACAATGATTTAAGATGGCACGAAAATATTATCATGAACTCTTATTTCTTTATCAAAAAACTGAGTTTGTCTGAAGAAAGAGCATTTGGTTTAGATAGTAGTTCGGTTAAAATTGAAAAATTCCCAATGGTGCTTCACGCTCCAGAAAACATTGGATTGACGCGAATTATCAAAAATTAATTTTTTACAAAATATTTCCAAAAAACACTCTTTTAAACTTTATCAGAGTGTTTTTTTTCTTTTCAAATGAAAGTCAAATGAACAATCAGAATTAAAAATTTAACTTTCAATCAATTAATAGTACCTTTGCAACTCAAATTATCAAAATGAGATTACACAGAAATTTAGTTTATACTACCATCGATTCTTTAAATGCGATTTTCAACGAAGGAGAATATGCAGACAAAGTGGTAGCTAGAGCATTAAAAAAAGACAAACGTTGGGGAAGTTCTGACAGGAAGTTTGTTGCTGAAACCATATACGAAATTGTTCGCTGGAAACGTCTGTACGCAGAAATCGCTGAAGTAAAAGAACCTTACGACAGAGATAACTTGTGGAGAATGTTTGCAGTTTGGGCTGTTTTAAGGGGATATCCAATTCCAGATTGGAGACAATTAGAAGGAACTCCTGAAAGAAAAATAAAAGGACGTTTTGACGAACTTTCAAAAGTTAGAGCTTTAAAAGAATCTATTCCAGATTGGATGGATGAATTGGGCGTAAAAGAATTAGGCGAAAAAGTTTGGGCAAAAGAAATTGCTGCTCAAAACCAACCGGCTAAAGTAATTTTAAGAACTAACACACTTAAAGGAACTAAAGAAAGTTTAAGAAACACGTTGATGGATTTGAATATTGAAACAGAATATTTGAAAGATCAGCCAGAAGCTTTGGTTTTAAAAGAAAGAGCAAATGTGTTCTTGACAGACGCTTTTAAACAAGGTTTGTTTGAAGTTCAGGATGCGAACTCACAATTAGTTGCTGGTTTCTTAGATGTTCAGCCAGGAATGCGTGTTGTTGATACGTGCGCTGGAGCGGGCGGAAAAACTTTGCACATGGCTTCTTTAATGAACAACAAAGGACAATTGATTGCAATGGATTTGTATGAAAGCAAATTGAAGCAATTAAAATTAAGAGCAAAAAGAAATGGCGCTTTTAATATTGAATACCGAATTATCGACAGCACAAAAGTGATCAAAAAATTACACGAAAAAGCTGATCGTGTTTTGATCGACGCACCTTGTAGCGGACTTGGAGTTTTGAAAAGAAATCCGGATTCAAAATGGAAATTACAACCTGAATTTATTGATAATATTCGTAAAGTTCAGAGTGAGGTTTTAGAAAGCTATTCCAAAATTGTAAAACCAGGCGGAAAATTAGTTTATGCAACTTGCTCTGTTTTGCCTTCAGAAAACCAAGAACAGGTTGAAAAATTCCTAAAAACTGAAATTGGACAGCAATTCAAATTTATTGAAGACCGAAAAATGCTGGCTTCTGAATCTGGTTTTGATGGTTTTTATATGGCGCTTTTAGAACGTAAAAAATAAATTTCAATACAAAAAATCCCAAATTCCAATCTAAAAAAGGAATTTTCAATACTAAAAAATCCAAATTCCAATTACTCTTGGAATTTGGATTTTTTATTTTATATCGCTGTTCAACTTTGTCAAAGTTTTGGAATTTAAGATTGTAAACTCGGCTTACGAAGCAATTTTCCGTTTTCATTTTCCTTAAATTTCGGAACAAAAACAATTTCTTTTGGTTTCTCAAATTTTCCTAAAACATCAAAAAAATCAGGAGCAAAATCTTGTTTTTCGCCTTCGATTACCAAAATCAACTTTTCGCCTAAAACAGAATCTGGAACTCCAGTAACAAAAAAACGGTTTGGAATTTTGCCAACTAATTTCGCTTCAATCTGCTCAGGAATCAGCTTCACTCCTCCACTATTGATTACATTGTCAATTCTTCCCAAAAAAACAAATTGCTTATCGTTTATCAGTTCAACCAAATCATTGGTTACAATTGGTTCATCAGAAATAGATGAAACATAAATTACCAGACAACCACGATCATCTTTTTCAATTTTTACATTTGGCAAAATCGAAAAAGCGCTTTCTCCAACCTTTTTGGCCGCAATATGCGTAATGGTTTCGGTCATACCATACGTTTCATATATTTCACCATTCAGTTTTAATAATTCTGCTTCAAGAGCCGAATCAATTTTAGCACCTCCAATGATTAGCTTTTTTACATTTTTAAGTTTCTCAATTGAATTTTGAACCTGCAACGGAACCATTGCCACAAAATCATACTTTTCGGAATTAAAGGCTAAAGGCTCTGTACTCGGAGCTTTCACATCAATATCAAGCCCCAAAATCAAGCTTCTCACAAGCATCATTTTTCCAGCAATAAATTGCGTCGGCAAACACAACAACGCTCTATCTCCAGGCTCTAAACCAAAAAAATCACCCGTCGCTAAAGCTGACTGAATCATAGCTTGCTTTTCTAATCTGACTAATTTTGGAAGACCAGTGGTTCCAGAAGTCGTCATTTCGATATAATCTTTATTATCAAACCAGTCCAAAAGAAATTCACCTATAGCACGCTCATATATATCACCTTCTTTTATAAAACTATATCCAACGCGGCATAAATCTTTTGCGTTTAAATGATATCCGTTGATTTTAAAATAATTATGTACATTTTTATGCGTTAACTGTGTCATGATTATTAAATTAAAAGATTCTTAAATATTTATGTTACCAGTCAATTTTTCTTTCCAATTTGTCCATTTGTACTTCTTGCTGAAAATAAGCAACAGTATAGGATAAACAATTACAACAGGCAATATCACATCAAGTCCTGCCGAAGGTTCAGACATATCTTTGAAAATAGAATGCGTTTGAAAAACAGTCCAATCTGACGTGACAAGCAAGGCTCCAGTCAAATTATTCGCTGCATGAAAACCGAGAGCCAATTCTATTCCTTCGTCCATAAGGGTTATAACACCCAAAAACAAGCCCGTTCCAATATAGTAAACCATGATTATATAGCCCATTTTTGCAACTTCTGGATTAAAAACATGCATTGATCCAAAAATAAGAGAAGTCATCATTAAGGGAAACCATCTGTTTTTCGCCAAATTAGCGAAACCCTGCATCAAATAACCTCTAAAAACATATTCTTCAGTACTAGTTTGTATTGGAATGAGCAATGTGGCTATTACAACTAAAATCAAAAACGGAACTAACTTAAAATTCCAGATAAATTTCTCAGGATCTTTTAAATAAACAATCCAAAAACTCAAACCTGAAAAAATAGCCCAAATAATAAATGAAAACAAAATTCGACCCCAATCTACTTTTTTTCTTGATGTTGTAACCGACAAAAGTGTTTGCTTATGAAGATATTTTATTACCAGATATACTCCCGCAAACGCAAATACAAAAGAAATCATAACGAGAAACAACGTCAAATTTGGCTCAAATACTTTCAAAACTGCATCTTCCTTTGTTGGAATTTCTGTTTTATTTTTCAAACTGTTATAAAGAACTGCAACCGAAAGGGGAATTTGGCCAACAAACGAGGCAGTTATAATAATAACTGACCCGATGAGATACAGAAAAAATTTATTATGAGGTTTAATTCCTTGTTCTAAAAACATTTATATATAATTTTAAAATGAGAATTCAGTTTGATAAGTAAATAGTACTTTTGGAACTGCGAAAATACCTATTTTTTGCGTCAACTATCTTACAATATCTAAATATAACAAAATGATACAAATTTACCATAATCCTAGATGCGGAAAATCAAGAAGCTGCCTGGCTTTTATTGATCAATCAAAACAAGAGTTTGAAATCATTCCTTATTTGACCGAAACACCCACCTTTGACGAGTTAAAAGAATTGCTTAAAAAATTAAGCTTGGAACCTATTCAATTAGTTCGCGTTAAAGAAAATGTCTGGACTGAAAATTATAAAGGAAAAGAACTTAGCAACGATGAAATTATTCAAGCAATGGTCGAAAATCCCATTTTAATTGAAAGACCAATTGTTGTTAAAGACGGAAAAGCCATCATTGGCAGAGATCTTGATTTAGTAGCTGATTTTTTAGATTAATTACAAATTAATCAAATTAACATTTTTTTGTGATTTTCATTTTAAACCTGGAGCCATATTTGGTGTCTAAAGAGCAAATGAAACCAAAAATAAAATGAAGAAAATCAAATTTGCTGTATTGCTTGTTCTTTTTTTTACAAGTTTTTACAACTATGCACAACAGGCGCCTCCTGGTAAAAACAAGGTAAAAGTTACTGGAAAAGTTTTTGAAAAGGTTAGCAAACAACCACTTGAATACGCTACAATTTCGCTAATGGCACCAAACGACACAAAAGTTGTTGCTGGTGGAATCACTAATCCAAAAGGTGAATTCGAAGTAGCAGTAGCACCTGGAACTTATGACATCAAAGTAGAATTCATTTCGTTTAAAGCAACAGAAATTAAAGGAAAAAACATTTCTGGAGATACTAACTTAGGTATTGTAAACTTATCAGAAGATGCAGCACAATTGAATGAAGTTGTAGTTCGCGCAGAAAAATCGACTGTCGAAATAAAACTAGATAAAAAAGTTTACAGTGTTGGTCAAGACATGATGGTAAAAGGTGGAACTGTAAGTGATGTTCTTGACAATGTACCATCTGTTTCTGTCGATACTGAAGGAAATGTAAGTTTAAGAGGAAGCGACAACATTAGAATATTAATTGATGGACGTCCTTCAAATGCAATCAATATTGCTGAAGCTTTACGTCAGCTTCCTGCTGATGCGATTGACAAAGTAGAAGTTATCACAAACCCATCTGCACGTTATGATGCTGAAGGTGGATCTGGATTAATCAATATCATTCTTAAAAAAGGTAAAAACCAAGGTTTCAACGGAACTTTTATTGCTTCAGGCGGTATCCCTGAAACGTATGGTTTAAGCGGTAATTTGAACTACAAAACTGAAAAATTAAATTACTTTACCACTTTAGGATACAACCACAGAACAAATGAAGGTGCTGGTTTAACGAACACTGAATATTTGAATGCTGACGGAACTTATAAAGGATTTTTAGATGAAGATCGTGATACTAAAAGATCTTCTGATGGTTTTAACGGAAGAGCCGGTATCGAATGGACTGTAGCGCCAAACACCTATTGGACAAATGCCATTAACTACCAAAAAAATTCAGGCGACACGAGAGATTTGATTAATTACTATAATTATGATGCCGCTCATGCTTTTACAGGAACTTCTTTCCGATTGAACAATGGAGATACTGGAAGTCAAAACGTAGAATATACTTCTAATTTGATCAAAAACTTCAACGACAAAGGACACAAACTTACTGCCGACTTATCGATTTCAAAAAATGATGACGACAGCAACAGTACCATTACAGCTTCTCCAAACTATAATACTACTTTAAACAATCAAGTTCAAAAGCAGGTATTATTTCAAGCAGATTATGTCTTGCCATTAGGAAAAGGAAGCCAATTTGAGGCTGGTTATAAAGGAAGTTTTGGAGATTTGAACAACGAATATTTCGTAACAGACGAAAACGGCGCTAAAGATCCAAATCTATCAAATACATTAGAATACAAAGAAAACATCAATGCACTTTATACGCAATATGGTTTCAAAGTAAATAAATTCTCTTACTTATTTGGTCTTCGTTGGGAGGATACAAATATTCATGTGAATTTATTAGAGACAAATGATTTCAATACTAAAAAATACAACAACTTATTTCCAAGTGCATTTATTAGTTATGAACTTTCAGACCAAAGCAGTTTTTCAGCTAGTTACAGCAAGCGTTTAACAAGACCAAGAGGACGTTTTATGAACCCAGCGGTAAACTATTCTAGTAATATCAATATTTTCCAAGGAAATCCTGATCTTGACCCTTCATTGACTGACAAATATGATATCGGATATATTAAACGTTGGAACAAATTAACATTCAATACTTCTGCTTATTTTGAGGATACAAAAGATGTTTTCAGTTTTGTACGTACGCCAAACGGAAATGTAGTAAACGGCATTCCAGTTATCTTAAACCGTCCAATCAACCTTGGAAAAGAGCAAAAATTTGGTTTTGAATTTACTTTAAACTATACGCCGTTTAAAATCTGGAGAATCAACAGTAACTTCAACTTTTACAACGTAAAAACAACTGGAGACAATACTTATATTGACTACAACGGAAATACAGTTGTACAAAACCTTGACAATCAAGCTACCACTTGGTTTGCTAGAATCAACTCAAAATTGACTTTGCCATACAAAATCGATTGGCAGTTAAGCGGAAACTACAACGGTTCGCAAAAAACGGCTCAAGGGAAAAACTTAGACATGTTTGGTATGAATACAGCATTCAGCAAAGATGTCTTAAAAGACAAAGCGACAATCGCATTCAACATCAGCGATATTTTCAACTCAAGAATTATGAGATCATATACTTATCTTCAAAATTCTACAACACTTGAAAGCCAAACTGCTTATAGCGAAATGCAATTCCGTAAACGTCAGTTCAACTTATCGTTTACATACCGTTTCAACAAACCAAAAGGAGAAAGAGACAAAAATGCCGCTCCAAAAGAAGGCGATGGCGGAGGAGAATTCCCTGGATAATATTGATTAAATTCCAATAATTAAAATCCAAATTCCAATCTCGCTGAGATAAAATCCAAAATTAAAAATCCAAATTCCAATTTAAAAACTGGAATTTGGATTTTTTTTTTAATCTGACTACCCTTTATTCATCAACAAACCCGACAGGTTTTAAAAACCTATCGGGTTTGTTCGTTTATTTGAAAATTTGAATTTTGGAATTTGGAATTTGAATTTTGGAATTTTGGAATTTTGGAATTTTGGAATTTTGGAATTTTCCTTTTTTTTGGAACAAAAAAAAAAGGACTCACAATTTGTGGTCCTTTTTTATGAAATCAATTAATATTTAACTGACTGTTCTTCTTGACTTCTTTTAGCTCTTTTTTCTTTGAACATTTCCCAGCTAGCTCCCGTAACCCAATAAGATACGAAACCAACCAAGAAAAACATTAACCAAAACCCTATAGTTAGTATGGTTAAGAAAAGTAAAAAGCCTAAGTACTGTGAAAATTCAAACATGTTTTCCGGAATTTTTGAATGTTACGACAAATGTAGGGTATAAATTCTTCCTCAGCAATAAAATCTAAATCAATTTTCGTTAAATAACATTTATGCGTATATTTATACTCATTTTAAATAAGCTTTTTTTTGAATACAAAACCCTTTAAATAAAGACCTCTCAGAAATGCATAAGATTTTCCAGGAGCTGATTCCTGCTGTCCGCTATATCTTTTGTACTGAACCCCAGCACAAAAGGATGCCGCTTCCATCAGGGCTAGGGTACTCATTTTCAAAAGAAGTTTCAATATTTAACATATCACAAATAACATTTTACATACAACATAATGAAATATAGAATAGAAAAAGACACCATGGGCGAAGTTCAAGTCCCAGCCGATAAATATTGGGGTGCGCAAACAGAACGTTCTAGAAACAATTTTAAAATAGGAAATCCCGCTTCGATGCCCAAAGAAATCATTGAAGGTTTTGCTTATCTAAAAAAAGCAGCAGCTTATGCCAATTATGATTTAGGCGTTTTACCAGTCGAGAAAAGAGACGCAATTGGGGCAGTTTGCGACGAAATTTTAGCAGGAAAGTTAGATGACCAATTCCCTTTAGTAATTTGGCAAACCGGTTCAGGAACGCAAAGCAATATGAACGTTAATGAAGTAATTGCCAATCGTGCTCAAGTTTTGAAAGGTTTTGAAATTGGCGAAGGCGAGCAATTCATCAAAGCAAATGACGATGTAAACAAATCCCAATCATCAAACGACACCTTCCCTACCGGAATGCATATTGCCGCTTATAAAATGGTCGTAGAAACCACCATTCCTGGAGTTGAAAAACTACATGCTACATTAGTAAAAAAAGCAAACGAATTTAAAGACGTTGTAAAAATTGGTCGCACGCACTTAATGGATGCCACGCCTTTGACACTCGGACAAGAAATTTCAGGTTATGCCGCACAATTGGCCTTCGGATTAAAAGCTTTAAAAAACACTTTATCTCATTTATCTGAAATCGCTTTAGGCGGAACCGCAGTTGGAACAGGATTGAATACGCCAAAAGGCTACGATGTAAAAGTTGCTGAATACATAGCAAAATTCACCAATCATCCTTTCATAACTGCTGAAAACAAATTTGAAGCTTTGGCTTCTCATGATGCAATTGTTGAATCACACGGCGCCTTAAAACAATTGGCTGTTTCATTAAATAAAATTGCTAATGATGTCAGAATGTTGGCTTCAGGACCTCGTTCTGGAATTGGCGAAATTCACATTCCTGAAAACGAACCGGGATCATCTATCATGCCTGGAAAAGTAAATCCAACACAATGCGAAGCCTTGACAATGGTTTGTGCTCAAATCATTGGAAACGATATGGCAATTGCTGTTGGAGGTATGCAAGGACACTACGAACTGAATGTTTTCAAACCCGTTATGGCAGCAAACTTTTTGCAATCAGCTAGATTGTTAGGCGACGCCTGTATTTCATTTGACGAACATTGCGCTCAAGGGATCGAACCAAATTACAAACGCATCAAAGAATTAGTTGACAATTCATTAATGCTGGTTACGGCTTTAAACACCAAAATTGGATATTACAAAGCCGCCGAAATCGCGCAAACCGCTCACAAAAACGGAACAACTTTAAAAGACGAAGCAGTTCGTTTAGGTTATGTTACAGCCGAAGATTTTGATGCGTGGGTAAAACCGGAAGATATGGTTTAATTTAAAATTATGAGTTATGAATTATAAGTTATGAGTTGCTTCTGCTTATCTATTTATAAAACAAAAAGGCAGAAACTAAACGGTTTCTGCCTTTTTTATTTCTATTCATGAGCACAAACTTATAATTCATAACTCATAATTTATAATTTATTTCCCGTCTACATAATCCTGCAAATAGCTAAATCTTTCTGTCAATTTACCGTTTTCAGTGATTTTGGCGCGTTTTAAAATTCCATCTTTGTCTCCGTTGAAGAAAGCCGGAATTACGTGTTCCATAAATTGTTCCCCAAAACCTTCACTGGCATCTTTCGGAATTTCGCAAGGCAAATTATCAACCGCCATAACTGCAACTGCCGCAGGATGGAAAAAATCTACTTCTCTATCTTCTAAAGGAAAATAACCATACAAAGGTTCTGCAATGGTTGACGAACGAACAGTACAAGCAATTGGACCATTCACATCACAAGAAATATCGGCAACAACTTTTAACTTGCAGTCGCTTGCATTAAGCATTTCTTTAGTCAAAATCATTGGTGCATTATTAGCATGAAAATGGCCAGCAAAATAAATATCTGATACTTTAGTAAATCTTTCAAAATCTGATACATATTCTTCTGGATGCGTGACAAAATCTACAAAATCCAAAACTTGACCGTCTTTTCTTTTGTTATATTCTAAAACATCTAATTGTACATAAACCGCTTGCGCGTATTTCTTCGTCAAATAATTATCGACTGTAATTTCTTTTATTTTAATAGCATCCAGAATTTCTTTTGCACCGCTTCCTACTTTTCCAGTTCCCGTAACAACAAATTTCAGCGCTGGCATTGTAATTCGTTTTAAATGCTTTATCAAATCGTCTTTTCCTGAAAGAGTTTCTGCTTTTGGCAATTTAAATAATTCAAATTTAATTCCGAAAGCTCGAATTCCGTTGTAAACACCAACCATTCCAGCATATTTTCCAAAACCAATCAAACGATGATCATGTTCATTTACAATCGTTTCGTGATCGTATAAGTCAATGTTTTTTTCTAAAATAGCTTGGAGTAATTTTCGGTTATGCGGTTGCTTTTTTATTGTATGAGAAAAAAAGAAATAAGCTTTATTTGGAATTAAATTCTCAACAGGTACTTCTTTTACACCAAATAAAACATCACAGTCAGAGACGTCATCTTTTACAGTAATCCCCATGCTTTTATATTGAAGATCCGAAAAAATCCTTATGTCTGAGCTTTCCACTTCTATGACAGCATCATGATACTGCTGTTTCAGTTTTGCTAATTCATCTGGAGCAAATACTACGCGTCGATCTGGTGGGTTTTTTCTTTCTTTTATAATTCCAAATTTCATTTATATAAATTTAAAGCTTTTAATAATATAACTTTTTACACTGTATTTGTTTCAAATATAACAAAATTAGTTAAAGTTTTGTTCAAAAATTACAATTTAGAATATTTAAAAACCGTTGAAAGCTGAATAACAATCGACTAACTAAAATTTTAGTTAAAAATATGTTAACAGAAGCTTTTGTGGTTATCAAAAATTCAAAAACATAAATATTGAATTCTATATATTTGTTTTTAAAGAATGATGAAAATGAGTTTCCTTAAAATGACAAAGATACCACAAATACTTTTTTTAATATTAGTTTTAAGTTCATGTGGTAATGATAAAAAAACGAATATCGACACTGCAACGGCAGTAGAAGATACAATGCCGAGGATGAAGCCGTTAGGCCCAGAAAAAAGACTTTCACAAGCATATATAAATTCCGTACAAGGCAGAATTAATCACTTTTACAATAAAAACTGGCCCAATAATAGCATGAACGGAAGTTTCTTGGTAGCAAGAAATGGGCAAATTATTTTTGAACGATACAACGGTTACGCTAATAAAAACGAAGGCACGAAAATTACTGCCGAAACTCCTGTACAAATTGCATCTGTGAGTAAAGTCTTGACGGCAACTGCGGTTTTAAAATTGGTTAATGCCGGAAAACTTGATTTGGATCAAAAAGTAAATACGATTTTAAAAACTTTTCCGTACGAAGATTGTACGGTGCGAATGCTTTTAAGTCATCGTACTGGAATGCGTAATTATGCCTATTTCACTGATCACGATAAATCGGTTTGGGACAGACACAATCAATTGACAAATAAAGATATTCTTGATATTTTGGCAACAAAAGACATTGGTCTTGAAGCCAAAACCGGAACACGTTTCGGCTATTGCAACACCAATTATGCAATGTTAGCCCTTATTATCGAAAAAATTACAGGTTTAAAATACAAAGAGGCAATGTCTGAAATAATTTTCAAACCGCTTGGAATGACGCATACTTATGTTTTTGATGACGACAAAGACAGAAAAAAAATCGTGCCGTCGTATAAAGGAAATGGTGCTGAAATTGGTTTTGATTATTTAGATAATGTTTACGGAGACAAAAATGTTTTCTCAACTGTACGCGATCTTTTAAAATTTGACCGAGCAAGACAATCCCCAGATTTCTTGAAACCGGCTTTATTAAAACAAGTTTATACGGGTTACAGCAATGAGCGCAAAGGAACTAAAAACTACGGTTTAGGAATCCGAATGATAAATTGGGAAACGGGACAAAATTTTTATTTCCACAATGGTTGGTGGCACGGAAACACTTCATCTTACATTACGTTAATGAAAGAAAATGTAACGATAATTGCGTTGTCAAATAAAATGACTAGAAACACTTATGCGGTTCGCAAACTAGCTCCAATTTTTGGTGATTATCCGTTTAATTTCAAAGACGAAGAATAAAATTAAGTCGTAAAGTCAAAAGTAGAAAGTCTTAAAGCATTGGCTAGCATTTACCTTGTTCTTTTTAAATATCTAATTTAGAAAAATAAAAGACATAACAGTGTGCAAGTATTTGACTTTAAAAAACTTTACAACTTGTGACTTTACAACTTTCGACCTTATGACTTTTGACTGTCTAATTTTTCTGAAAATTTTAGCTAAAAGTAATTTCAAATAGCATACATTTGCAAACTTATTTTTTGGGGTCGACTGGTTTTGACAGCGAGTCGAATTGAACAGTAAGCACGTCGAGCATTGAGACCTTGCTCGTAAATATAAGATCTCGAACTTTTACACGGCGAAAATAATTACGCTTTAGCTGCTTAATCCGAATCATAGTACGATTGCGCCACGTCTCTACAAGGTAGGGAAGCTGGATTCTCCTGGAAAGCCTTGGTTTGTGGCGTTCCGTTCAGGGGAACCGTAAAAATAAACCTAGATTTCTATGAGCTTCGGGTAGATTTCGAAAATTAAGAAGATAAGTGTTGGGTGGTTGTTTCTGGCCTAGCTCAACATCGAAAATCCAATCAGGAAATAAGCGTGTAGAAAGCTCTTTAGTTGCTTGTTTGGACCCGGGTTCGATTCCCGGCGACTCCACATAAAAAGGGAAGATATTTAATTATATCTTCCCTTTTTTCATTTAATTCGCAATATCATTCAAAATAAGTTGGATTACCTAAAGAAGGTTACTTATGAACCTACATATAAACAAGCATTAAAATTAGTTTTAAACCAAAATTCAAATATTGAGTTAGAACATCCATGGCTTGCCAAAACACTCAATTTCATTCCTTTAAAAAATAAAATTCAGTAAAAAACCTCCTACAATTAGGGGAAATACCCCCTTGCTCCAATTGTTTCATACTTTTAATTTAGCTGTACAATTCATGGCCAGAATTTAATTCGGAGTAAGTCGAAAATCCAAGAAAGAGTAGACGTAATTTTATTCGTAATAAAATGGAAACTTTAGAAGAACAATTCAAAAACATGCATCTTCTTAATCGAGATGAACGCTTGAAATTACTCAGTAAAATAGATATAATTCGTCCAGAAATCCTAAAGCCTTTTTTTCCTGGACGATGGCTTTGGAAACGCTGTAATCTAAAAGTTTTAGTTGTAACAGATGGTGGTTTGGATTTTGGTACGGGAGCATTTGGATTATCTGAATTTTTAACCACTTTTAATGAACTGCAAAGATCTACTTGGTATAACTACCAAATAACACTTGGTCACAGAAATCCTACCCCTTTTTCAAATCCTAATCCATTGGTTGTAAACACTATTCCAAGTTTTAATTTTGTTTCAAGTGTAACGCTTGCTAATTTTGACCAGGTGTGGTTGTTTGGTATCAATTCGGGATCAGGTTTACCATCTAATGAATTAGTCGCGGTTGAAACTTATATGAATAATGGCGGTGGATTATTTGCTACAGGTGATCATGGGACTTTAGGTTCAGCTTTGTGCAGCAATATACCTAGAGTGAAAGACATGAGACATTGGGCCGATTTTGGCGCAAACGAAGTGGGCATGACCCAGGCACGCAGAAACGATACAAACCGACCAAAAGCAGGTGATGCTACTTCTTTATATTTTGATAACCAATCGGACAACATACCTCAAAATATTTCCGTAAAAATATTTGGCACAGGCCTGCCACATCCTTTACTATCCATCAAAAAAAGTATCAGACCATCTGGATTGATTGATATTATGCCAGATCACCCGCATGAAGGCGAATGCAAACCTGAAACATCATTTACAGTTAATGGGGTCACTGTTGCTACTCAAAATATTGCAACATCTCATGTTTTAGGAGGCAGCACTACCGGAGGTGGCGGAAAAGCACTAACTATTCCTCATTCCTTTTCTTCTATTGCTGTATGGGATGGCCGTTTGGCAAAAGTGGGCCGTATCGTAGTCGATTCAACCTGGCATCATTTTGTAAATGTCAATCTTAACGGGTCTGAATCTTATTTTAACGGAGATGATATACCCGGTTTACAGTCTGGTTTAACAACGGCTGATTTTAAGGTTATTAGACAATATTATATGAATATTGCGCTTTGGATTACCAGAAACAAAGCATTTTTATGTCTGAGAAGATATGTGTGGTATTACCTTTTAAAAGATTCACAACTTATAGAAGCAAGTTTGAATTACCCAATTGAAAAAAGAGAAAATATATCAATTGCAGATTTAAACAGTATTGGAGCCTTGGCAGAAGAAATTTTATCTGAAAAATATAGTCCGGCATTTGCCAGAGATTTTTTAATTGAAGCTCTTGAACTAGTAAATCCAAATCTAGCTTCTAAATTAAATATATGGAAACCTGATAGTCCCGAAGAAATTAGAAAAAAAGATGACAAATATTATCAACCGTGGGTAAACCTAGATTTTATGTTACATACTGCAATCGGAGCTGGGTTTATCGCATTAAGAGATGACAAATTTATTTCTGATGAAAACGCAACTGAAAAAAATCTAGATAGTATAATCGATGTTTTCAATAAGGGAGTACAATTTGGTTTTGATAAATCTGTACAAAATCTAGGAACAAGCATTAATTCTTTGACCAATGAATTAAACATCAGAATTTAATAACTGTCATCTAAAATTACAAATTTGTATGAATGGATTTTCTTGGAAAGCCTTGTTCTGTGGCGTTCCGTTCAGGGGAACCGTAAAAATAAAACCTAGATTTCTATGAGCTTCGGGTAGATTTCGAAGAAGATAAGTGTTGCGTGGTTGCTTCTGGCCTAGCTCAACATCGAAAATCCGATCAGGAAATAAACGTGTAGAAAGCTCTTTAGTAGCATGTTTGGCCCCAGGTTTGATTCCTGGCGACTCGACAAAAAAGGGAAGATATTTAGATATATCCTCCCCTTTTTTTTATTCTGTAAAAAAACGTTTTATTGATAAATTACCATTCAGATAACTTATTTAACACCAGCATTCTCCAGTTTCGTAGCCGTCTACAACTGTTTGACATCCACGTCTGCATTTTGGCAGTGGTGCAACATATCCTCCTTTTGTGTTTTTTTGCTCTTTTTTAGTTAATTTCTGAGCACCTTGTAATTTAAGAATGTTTTCTAACATAATTTTCGGTTTTAAATTTAGTTAATAACCAACCTTTTAAAGACATTTGGTCTTATGTCTATTCTTGCGCAAGAATTTTTTTGATACTTTTATATTCTAGAAGTTTTAATATTTTTCTCAGATAATCCTAATACATCTTTACAATATTAAAACTTCACTTACAAACATAAATAATAACAACAAAATATTCTTACGGAAAACCTCATTATATTAAAATTTAACATTTCTAAATAAATAACAAATATAATTCAAAATTGAAAACACTATAAATCTCTTACTTTTTAAACCACACTTCAAAATAAAAGTCAGTCTCGAAAACTTCCGAAACTGACTTTGCGTAACATTTAAATTAGGAACGCTTCGCTTCTACTCTTTCCCTATCAATATTTCCAGACCAAAACATCAGCAGTTTTTATAGATTCAGTTCCAAAAATAATTTTCGAACCTTTTGGCAAATTGAAGTTATAAGGCTTATCAGAATAATTAACCGCTATTCCAAAACCATCGCGATAATCCACCATAACGCCTTCTGGATAATCTTCTATAGGAACGTTTTGCTGTTTATACAATTTTCTGATTACTTGTTTTTCTAAATCGCCATTTTTAGAATCTGTACCAATGTAGGTCACGGTTCCTTTTCCTAATTTATGCGAAACAACCGATGCTGTACCTGCGTAGAAATCACCTTGGTAAGTCGCCCAGATTTCTGTTCCTTTATCCGGTTTTAATAAATCGCCCCAACTTGTCCACGCAAATTCTTGGTTTTCAAATTTAATAGCACCCGGAGAATGAGGCATTAATAAATCATATGATTCTATTTGAGAACCAATCAAACTCCAAATCGGCTCATAAAATTTGGCTTCCCAAAGATGTCCTTGACGATTTTGAATTCCAGATCGGCAACTCATGATTAGATTTCCGCCATTTTTTGCGTACAAGGTTAATTTATCAATCATTTTTTGATCGATCATTTGATAAGCTGGTACGATCAAGAAAGGATATCTTGAAAAATCTGTTGTATCTCTAACAAAATCAACCGGTGCACCAATTGACTTTGAAGCTTTATAATATTTTAAAAAGTGGTTAACCGTATTCCATTCTCTGGTCTGTTTGTTCAATTCAATTCCCATCACATTATCAGAATTAAACAAAATTCCGGTTTTGCGTTTTAGATAATAATCTGGTAATGCTGCCTTGGGGTCATAATTTTTTCGAAGTGTTTCTATTTCTTTTATAAATTGACTGAATTCTAGTCCGCCAGGCGTTGGTGTTACGCCATCTGTACCAACGATGCCATAATGATATTGCTCATAACCGTACAAAGGAGCACGGAAACGATACGTACATTCGAATTTACTTCCTCCCGCAAAAACATGCCACAGCCACATACGAACACTGCCTGGCAAAGGTTGCGGATTAATACTTCCCCAGTTTACTTGCCCTGGCTGTAATTCCATACAACCATACATTCCTTTTAATGGTCTGAAAAAATCATTTGCCATTCCAATAGCAGCATAATCCCCCAAACGATATCCATTTTTCCCAATTCCCATACTTCCGCCATAAACCATATAACGAGTATAGCAGTCAAAATCAAACTCTTTGCTCGTACCAACAAAACTCTCTTCGTAAACAGGTCTGTAATTAGAAGTAATCCATTGATCTTTGCTTGCATATTTGCGAATCACAACGGCTTGAGAATCCAGAAAAGTAGCCGTTTCTTCATCAGCAAATCTATAGTGATCTAACTGCGAATGTAAATTCATTCCCCATTCTTTATGTAAAGGGATATTTATTTCACTGAAATCAGAATAAATACCACTCCAAAAACTATTTCCCCAAGCTTTATTAAGAGCGTCGATATTCTGATATTTTTCCTTTAGCCAATTGCGGTAACGTTGTTGCGCATCTGCTCCATAATCCAGAAAGCGCGCTGGTTCGTTGTCTATTTGCCAGCCTATGATATTTTTGTTATTCCCATATTTTTTTGCCAATTGTTCGACCATTTTTAAAGAATAACTTCTATAATAATTGCTCGAAAATGTGGCATGTTGTCTAGAACCGTGATCCGTTTTAGTGCCGTCCTCATAAGTAACAAGCACATCAGGATGCTTTCGCACTAGCCAAACCGGAGGCGTTGCTGTAGAAGTACACATCACAATTTTCAGTTTGTATTTTGCTGCAATTGCTACTGCTTTATCAAGCCATTTAAAATCGTAAACGCCTTCTTGTGGTTCTAATTGTGCCCACGCAAATTCAGCGAAATGAGTAAACTCAAAACCCATTTCTGCAATTTTTTTCAAATCTCGATCCCATTGATTTTCATCCCAATGCTCGGGATAATAATAAACTCCTACAGTAGTCAGATCTTTTTTGGGAAAGTACTTTTCAAACTTTTGAGCATTTGAACTCATATAAACCATTACAATCAAAAAAGTTAGCACGTATTTTTTGAACATTTGTCTTTTTATAATCTGCTTCATTTTTATTTTGGATTTATTATTTCTATTCGCAATACAAACTGAAGTGTTAAACATACACTTATTTTTATTGAAGAGCAAATTTACTTTATTAAAATGTAAACAAGAATTTAGTTAAGTCATTTTTAAATTTTGCACATTTAGATCTTAATAGTTATATCCCCGTGAAAGACAAATTCTCTTGCAATGATGAAAATCGAATAATCATTAAAGTGACATAAAATCAAAAAAGCCTGTAAACTAAAAGTTCACAGGCTTTTTCATAGTAAAAAGATTTTATTCTAATCTAGAAAACAGACAAGTTTTATTCCCTAGCCATTTTCACTTTGAATTCATGTTCTACATTTTCATAGGCATCATTACTGACATCATATATTACTTTTATAATCTTTCCTCCTTTAAAATCAAAGTTTGCTTTGTAAAGTTTGCTAACAGGATCTCCGCTATCACGCCCAACGCATAAGCCCTCGCCAGAAAGAGAGTAATGTCCAGCCTGTGTTCGGAATGCTTTTTCTTCTACCACTTTTCCATCGACATAAAGTTTCATTGTTCCTAAAGTTTCGTTCTTTTCACTCATTTTTTCTTTTACGAACTCAACGCCAACTATATGATTTCCTGTCGCCGGCAAAGTTGTACTCAAAACCTGTTCTGGAGCAAGACCCAAGAAATTATATACATAATAAAGCTTGCCATCTTTTACAAACAAACTATAACCTCCAAAACGAGATCCTTGTGATACAATCACACCTTTGGTATCTTTTGCAAAATCAGTTTCAGCCAAAATCTTAAACGAACGTCCTAATGTTGGCGCTGCTGATGCCTCCGGAACTTCAGTTGTGCCCGGAAAATATATAAACCTGCCGTCAGCTGGAACTTCTTTATGATATTCCAATTTATGGAATTCTGTAACAGAAAGATCATTAAGAGGAAGTACATTGTTTTTCTTAGCTTCTTCTAGCCATATTTTTTCCAATTCTTTTACTTTATCTGGATATTTTGCAGCCAAATCTTGTGACTCTGAACGGTCTTTATCGACATTGTATAATTCCCATTTATCCTTATCAAAATTTCCAAGATTAACAGGAAGAGCACCATGAACTGAAGTAGCTTTCCATCCATCTTTCCACAATCCTCTCGTGCCCGTCATTTCGTAGTATTGCACTTTTTTAGTCGTTGGCGCCTTAACATTGTCAAAACTGTATTTCATCGACACTCCTGCAAGTGGTGTTTGTTTTACTCCGTCGACAACATCAGGCATTGTTACACCGCAGGCTTCTAAAATGGTTGGTACAATATCTGTACTATGATGATATTGATCTCTGATTTCTCCTTTTGCCTTAATTCCTTTTGGCCAACAAATTACTAATGGATCTGCTGTACCGCCACTATATCCTGAATATCTTTTGAACATTTTAAAAGGAGTTGAAAAAGCGACTGCCCATCCTGTTGGGTAATGATTGTAGGTATCTTGTGAGCCCAATTTATCAATCATGCTTAAATTAACCTTCATGTCATCTGGATAAGCATTAAAGAAATTATTCTCGTTAACAGAACCATTTGGAGACCCCTCGCCAGATGCACCATTATCAGCACAATACATAATCAGCGTATTATCAAACTGTCCAGAATCTTTTAGGTATTTAACCACCCTTCCAACTTGAGCATCTGTAAACTCCGAATATGCGGCGTAAACTTCTGCCATTCGGCTGAATAATTTCTTTTCCTCAGCTGAAAGTGTATTCCATGGACGTACCTGATCTGCTTCTGAAAAAGTACCTTTTGGCATCGGATTTAAAGGTGTCAAATTGGTTCCTTTAGGAACAATCCCTTTATCGATCATACGCTTAAGCACCCAATCTCTATAAGCTTCATATCCATCATCAAATTTACCTTTGTATTTCGCTATATAATCTGCAGGCGCGTGATGTGGCGCATGATTTGCCCCAGGATTAAGCCACATAAACCATGGTTTTTCAGGTTTAGATTGTTTAGAATCTTGAATATAGGCAATTGCTTTATCCGCCAAATCAATACTTAAATGATAACCTTCCTCAGGCTGATAGGGCTGTTCTATGAAGTGGTTGTCTTCAATTAAACTTGGATACCACTGATTGGTTTCACCACCTATGAAACCATAAAAACGATCAAATCCAAGTCCTAAAGGCCATCTATCTTTAGAAGAAGCCATATCTAGGGCATCCACTGGTACATTATGATTTTTACCTATCCAAAAAGTACTCCATCCTGCTTTACGCAAGACCGTTGCCAAAGTTGCATTTTCGGCTGGAATATGTCCGCTGTAGCCTGGGAAACCAACTGCCGATTCCGAGATAGTTCCAAATCCATTTTGATGATGATTTCTTCCAGTCAAAAAAGTGGAACGCGTTGGCGAACAAACCGAAGTTGTATGCCATTGCGTGTAAGTAAGTCCGTTTTTGGCAAGTTCATCCATTGTTGGCATATTTATACGTCCGCCGTAAGGAGACCAAGCAGCAAAACCAGTATCATCATATAATACTATTAAAACATTTGGAGCATCTTTTGGAGCTTTAGTTTCTAGAAAAACAGGCCAATCTCCCTTGGAATCACGAATATCTAATTTAATATCACCTTTGAAATTTGGAGGGGAATTTTGGGCTAAAAGTATGCTTGAAAACATACACAAAATAGTAATCACTTTTAATTTTGTTTTCATAACTCTGTAATTTGATTTAAACATGGTTGAAATTTAAATTTTGAAATATAATTCTTACAAAATTACTTTTTTTTAATTAAAATGTATTAAACCAATTAAATTAATTATGTTCCAAATTATAAAATGAAACCCCTATTTTCTAGGTAAAACGTCAGCATTCCTTCCAAAAACACTTGCAACATTTGTTATAATTCGCATTCATTTCAAAATCTTTGTTTCAAAACTCAAAAGCCACCAATAAATTTGGGCAGTTTCCTATTTTAAAATTATCTTTGTCACCATGAACAGAAAAAGTTGTCTTCCTCCTCCAAGATTTTAATAGTATCTCTAATTTAACGGAGCATACTTTCGGCGCAGTTGCCGAATGATATTTTATGCTTATTTGATAATATTAAAATCAGCCATTTTTGGCACAAAAAATTCATGAAAAATTCTTATTTCTTATTACATCTAGCCGTATTTTTGGCTGGATTCACTGGTGTATTTGGTAAACTGATAACGCTTAATGAAGGTTTATTGACCTTCTATCGTGTTCTCTTTTCAGCGATAATATTATTTATCCTGACCCGATTTTTAAAAATTGGAAATAATACTACAAACTCCGAAAAAAAATCAATTGGCAAAGTTGGAATATTAATTACCGTTCACTGGGTATTTTTTTATGCCAGCATCAAATATTCAAACATTTCTATTGGCGTAATTTGTTATTGTTTGACTAGCTTTTTTACAGCGATTTTTAAACCTTTAATCGATAAAACGAATTTCAAGTTTACCGAATTACTGCTAAGTACTTTGACTTTAGCAGGAATCAGTCTGATATTCCATTTTGATGCATCATATCAATTGGGAATTATTCTTGGCGTAATTTCTTCGGCTTTTGCTGCGCTTTACACCATTTATAATGAGCGTTTGGTTCAGTTTTATGATAGTAGGCTTATTAATTATTACCAAATGTTTTCGGGGTCGATTTTTCTAATCATTTTATTGCCGGCTTATTTATACTTTTTTCCTGTAGAAACTATTTTTCCTAATTTAAAAGACACCATTTATCTTCTTTTATTGGCCTTATTCTGCACAGTTGGACTTTATGTTTTATTTGCCGAAGTATTAAAAAAGATTCCCGCTTTTACGGTAAATCTGACTTTCAATCTAGAACCGATTTATGCGATTGTGATTGCTTTTCTTTTTTTCAATGAAAGTAAATCGGTAAACGCTTCTTTTTATGTGGGGATACTTTTTATTATAAGTTCTGTTGCATTGCAATCTTATGCTTCATCAAAAACTACGCTTAAATAGGACCAGTTGACAAACTCAATATTGATATTAATTGCCTCCAGCTTCAGCTGGAGGTTTAATAATCATTGTCAATTTGGCTTTAGCCTAAAAAAGCAAATTTGGCTAAGGCCTTAACAAATTTCATTTTAATTTCTCCAGCTGAAGCTGGAGGCAATTGATTGATATAAATCAAAAAAGCCTGAAAAATCAAGATTTTTCAGGCTTTTTACTTCTAAAAATATATAATTTCAATTGCTACATTTGAAATTTATCGGCGTATAAAAACTATTTTATATCAAACCAAAGCTTTGTAGTCAGCAAATCTTTTCCTTGATTTGCTACTGCCGCTTGATAACTGTCTCCGTTTAAAGATTGCTCTGTTCCTGGATAAAAGAAACGAGAAGGAATTTGGCCATCTAAAACGGTTGCCGGACCCGCTTTTAAAACTGGATAATCCAATCTTCTCCACTCTGTAAAAGCGTCAAGACCTTGTCCGTAAAAAGCGATCCATTTTTGTGTTCCAATTGATTTTGCATAATTTGAAGCATCATATTTCACAGTGGCTTGATTCAAATAATTTGAAATCGCAGTGGCATCTGTAATTCCGAATTGAACAAAAGAAGCCGTAATTGCATTTTTATAATACTGTTCTGCATCTCCAGAAATGTAACCACGAGCTACAGCTTCTGCAAGATTAAATAATGTTTCAGAATACGAAGCAATTACTGCAGGCGACGATGAAGTTAAAAAGTAAGTTCCCGGCTTTGATGTTTTGGCAAAACCTTGGCTGTTGGCATCACTATTTGACAATCCATTTGCTCCTCCCACATATTTACCTACGCTCGCATCTGATGGCAATTGTGCATAAACCGGCAAACGCGGATCTGATAATTCATATAATTTATCCACCATTGTTTTTGAAATACGGAAATCATCACGCGTTTCAAACCAAGCCGAAGCCGGATTTTGCTGTGGAGAAGTAATATAAGTGAACTTGAAAGTCTCGGCATTACTGCTGATTAATCCTCCTGCATCGCTTGTCGCATCAATTGCAGCTTGTTTTGCCAAAGCTGGTTCTCTGTCTGAGATTCTCAATGCAATTCGCAAACGAAGTGAATTCACAAATTTTTTCCATTTTGCAATATCCCCTTTGTAAACCAAATCACCTGTTACAGTTCCGTTTGATGCATTTAATAATGCTTGTGCTTGCTTCAAATCTTCAAGCAATCCCGTATAAACTTCTTTTTGTGTATTATAAGCCGGAGTTACTTTTAAGCCTGCTTCTTTATAAGGAATATTTCCATAAGCATCTGTCAATAACAAAAATGTCCATGAACGCAATGTCAACGCAATTCCTTTATAATTTGAATTGGCCTGATCTGCTGGGAAATTGATAATTGTATTCAAATCCGTTACCAATGTCGCGTATCCCGTATTCCATAAAGAGGTGAAAGAGGTATTTGAAACATCGTATCGATCTGGCTCTGTATATTGGATTTTTGCCCAATGTTGTACAAACAACAAAGACGAGTTGAAGTTATTGGCGTCTCCCCAATACAAATCGGCTCCCTGTTTTAATGTTCCTGTTAGCAAATATGGCGCTAAAGGCGTTTCCGTTGCATTTGGATTTTTGTTGATATCATCCAAAGTATCATCATTGCAAGAACTCAGCGTCAATGCAAATAGTGTCGTATATAATAGTTTTTTCAGCATGATTCCGAGTTTTTAAAATTTAAGATTAACGTTAAGGCTAAAATTTCTAGTTGTAGGCAAGGCTAAACTTTCTAGTCCTTGTGCATTTCCTGTGTTGAAAGCCGTTTCTGGATCAATGTTTGGCACTTCTTTGTAAATAAAGAATAAGTTACGCCCTGCTGCAGTGATACTCGCTCCGTCTAATCCTAGTTTCTTAACCAATTTTTTATCGACATTATAAGTCAATCTAATTTCTCTAAGTTTTACATAAGTTGAACTGTAGATATAAGCTTCACTGATATTGTATGACGCTTTGTAATATTCCTGCGCACTGATTACTTTATTATTTGGCGTTCCATCTGCAAAGACACCGCTAAAGATCATTCCGTCATCATACACTGTAGCGCCACCTGGAGCAACACCGCCAGTGACCAAAGTTTTTGGGTTTGAAGTATTATTTCCTGGGTAATAATAGCTTAATCCGCCATTTTCAGCGCCACGACCCGGAAGTGTTTGTGCCAATACACCTGTATAATTTCCTGTTCTGTTTGTTCCAGAAAACAGTTCACCTCCTACACTTGCATCAACTAAAACTGAAAGTTCAAGGTTTTTATATGTAAACGTGTTTGTTGCGCCTGCTAAATAATCTGGAGTATAGTGCCCCAAAACTCTTTTTGTTGGATCTGCTTTTGGCAATCCGTTTGCTCCTACTACAATATTTCCGCTTGCATCACGCTCGTATGCTGTTCCGTAAAGTGCACCGTAAGCCTGCCCAACTGATGCCAACACATCAACACCTCCTGATGAACCAATAGTATAGTTTTGTATTTTTTGATCGTAATCCAAAATTTCAACTTTGCTGGTATTTTTAGAATAATTTACGCCAATATTCCATTTGAAATCTTTCGTTTGGATTGGCGTTCCATCCAATTGAAGTTCAATACCATGATTGTTTATTTTTCCAGCATTGATCAATTGCGAATTATAACCGCTTGAAGCTGTTGTTTTGATTTCCAAAATCTGATCAAAGCTGTTTGTATTGTAATAAGCTGCATCAAAACGGAATCTGTTTTTCCAGAAAGCTGCTTCTAAACCAACTTCACTTGAACGTGTTGTTTCTGGCTTCAAATTCTCATTCAATTTTTTCTGAGAAGAAGTCTGAATCGGATTTCCGTCGAATGCCGTTTGGAAATTATAAACCGTTGACAATTGGTACGGATCTGCATCGTTTCCTACTTCAGACCAACCACCGCGTACTTTTAAGAAATCAAGCGTGTTGCTTTTGATTTTTAAAGCATCTGTCAATACCACACTACCATTAATAGAAGGATAGAAATAAGAACGGTTATTGCTTGGCAATGTCGATGACCAATCGTTACGAGCGGTCACATTCAAAAATGCATAATTTCTGAAACCCAATTGCGCCGAAGCATAAGCACTATAAACTCTCAATCTCGAATAAGAATTTGATGAAGTCAACGGATCACGTGAATTCGTCAAGGTATATAAATCTGGCACAGCCAAACGTGGCGCTTTTTGATAATTGTTTGCATCACTATGGTTACGAACGTTGAATCCTGCAAGTGCATCTAAGCTAAAATCGTCATTCAGATTTTTTGTGTATTGAAAAATACCTTCTGTATTTCTTTCATCTACTGTATATCCGTCTTCAGCATAAGATCCAAAAGGAGTTCCGTTTGTACCATATTTAATCGTGTATTTTCTTCTATCATTATAATAATCAACTCCAGTGCGGAATCTAAAATTAAGTCCGTCGATAATTTTTGCATCTAAATGAATATCTCCTATTAAACGATTACGTTGCTGACTTGTAGTGTTGTAATACGCATTCCAATACGGATTGCTGTAGTAGCTGTTGTTCCAATTTCTTGTCCAATCATTATTAAGTTCATTAATATCAACTTGACGGCCAAACCAAAGGAATTGCAACATAACTCCCGCCGCACGTCCGCCTGATGGTCCGCCTGGAAGTTGTGGTGCATCGGTAACAATATAGTTCGCATTCACTCCTACTTTTATGTTTTTAGAGATTTCGTAATTGGTATTAATGGTGAAATTAGTCTTATTGATTTCACTATTAGGCACGGTTCCCAATTGTTTTTGATTGTTTACTCCCAAACGAAAATCTGACTTTTCATCTGATTTCGCTACAGAAACACTATTATCATAAGTAAGTCCTGTATTAAAAAAGTCTTTCACGTTATTTGGATGTGCAACAAAAGGCACTGCCTCACCATTCGAATAAAATTGCGGAATAAGTCGCCCGTCTAATTTTGGCCCCCAGCTTTCATCCACTCCATCATTCACACCGCCTCCTTTACCATCAACATAACTGAATTTTCCATTTGAACCTTGACCGTATGAATTTTGAAAAGCTGGTAAAGTACTCACTTGAGAAATTGTAATTCCTGAGCTTACACTAATTCCTAATCCTTTTTGATTTTTACCTGATTTTGTCGTAATCAAAACAACACCATGTGCAGCGCGCGATCCGTAAAGTGCCGCCGCATTTGGTCCTTTTAATACTGTCAAGGTTTCAATATCCTGCGGATTCAAATCGGCGATTGCATTTCTAAAATCACGAGTTGCACCACCAAAATTCAATTGTGAGTTATCAACCGGAACTCCATCGACCACAAATAAGGGCTGATTGTTTCCTGCAATCGAAGTTTCCCCACGAATAATAATACGTGAAGACCCCATATCTCCTTGTGAATTCGTGATACGAACTCCGGCTAATTTACCAGTAAGACTGTTTAAGAAGTTTGTTTCTTTTGTATTGGCTAAATCTTTTCCTTTTAGCGACTGAGTAGTATATCCTAAAGATTTTTTCTCTTTTGTAATTCCAAGTGCAGTTACAACAACTTCTGACAACGCATTTTGTTCTTGTTCCAAATCGATCACAACAGCATTTTTCTGAACAACAACTTCTGCTTTTTTATAACCTAAATAACTTATTATTAAAGTATACGGGAATTTCTGTCCAGTCTGGAAGAAAAACTTACCATCTAAATCGGTTACCACTCCGTGTGTTGTACCTTTTATGTTTACCGAAGCGCCAATTACAGGCTCTTTTGTAACAGCATCAACAACTGTTCCTTCGAGTTTTGACTGGATTAACGGTTTCGTCTCTTGTGCCTTAACTACTATGGAAATCAAGAAAATACACAACAGTATATATCTATTTAATTTTTTTTTCATTACTTTGTTTTAGTTTAATAAAAAGGTGAGTCGAGAACGGATTTACTCCATTTTCGCTTTCCTTCTAGAGATGACAATTTCTTTTAAGCTTCACCATTTCTGCTGCAACAGAAATGGTTTTTTCTTTTTAGCTGCACATTCGTTTTTTCATTTTTTTCTTTTTTTATTTTGGATTAGTATTTATTTGGTATTTATCAAATTAAATCCGCTCTCACCAAGTTTTTTTTGATCAAAATTTTACTTAAATTAAGAGTGAAGATTTTCGCGAAGACTATTCTTAAAACGCAAAAAGCCCGAAATATCTAGCTCTAACAAATAATTTGTAGTTTTATTTTTTAAACTCTACTAATTTGATAGAACAAAAGTAAATTAAAATACTGAACATAAAAATTTTAAGAGTTCTTTTTGCAAAAAAAATGTTAACTAAGAAAATCAATCTAGGATAATTCACTAAAAACAAGAGAGTTACTAAAACGAAGAAATTTGGGTCTATATCGGAATTTTCTTAAAACGAAAAGTAATAAACTGGAAAAACAACGCTCTTAATTGAATTTTTCTATTGCACTCTAAAAGGAATAAAGTTCCGAAATCGAAATAGTTATTCCTTTTGCGATAACCGTGTTTTTAACACATAAAAAGTATCACAATAAAGACCAAAAGTGAACGATTTTACTCCTCCTTTTTCAGCATTTTTCTCTAACTTTGCGATCATCATTTTAAAATAAGTGATATAAAATAAACTTTGTTTTTCTGCAAAACATTGAATCAAAAACCGTTAGCGATTTTTCCTTATTTTTTTTGCAGCAAACATTCTTCTAATAATTTAGTTAATTGAAAACTATGAACAAATTTGATTTTGGAATTGTAGGATTAGGTGTAATGGGCCGAAACTTACTTTTAAATATTGCAAGCCATAATTTTGCGGCTGCAGGTTTAGATTTAGACACAGAAAAAGTCAATTCTCTTCAGCAAGAAGCCGATGAAAACCAAACGATTGAAGCGACTACCGATGTAAAACATTTTGTAGAGCTTATTCAACAACCAAGAGCGATTATGTTATTGGTTCCTGCGGGAAAACCGGTTGACAGTGCAATTGCAAGCTTACTTCCTCATTTAGATAAAGGAGATATCATCATCGACGGTGGAAACACTTATTTTACAGATACTGACAGAAGATTTTTAGAATTATCTGAAAAAGGAATCCACTTTTTCGGAATGGGAATTTCTGGTGGTGAAAAAGGAGCACGTTTAGGTCCTGCAATGATGCCGGGAGGTGATCAAAAAGCATACGAAAGACTTCGCCCTATTTTTGAAGCAATTGCAGCAAAAGTAGATGGCGAACCTTGTGTAGAATATTTAGGAAACGGTTCTGCTGGAAACTATGTAAAAATGGTTCACAACGGAATTGAATACGGAATCATGCAGTTGATTTCTGAGGTTTATGACTTAATGAAAAGAGGTTATAATTTGGATGATGAAACAATTCAGAAAACTTTTGCTGAGTGGAATCAAACAGATGATTTAAGATCATATTTAATTGAAATTACTGGAAACATCTTGAAACAAAAAGATGAAGACGGAACGCAATTAATCAATAAAATCTCAGATTGGGCAAGATCTAAAGGTACAGGAAAGTGGACTTCGCAAAACGCAATGGATTTACAAGTTCCAGTTCCGACAATTGACGCTGCTGTGAACATGCGCGACATGTCTAAAACAAAACCAGAAAGAATTGAAGCGGCTAAAAAATTAGTTTGGAACGCTGGTGAAACCAATGTTTCTCAAAGCGAAGCAATCGCAGCTTTAAAATCGGCTATGTATTTTTCTATCGTGGTGACTTACGCTCAAGGTTTAGCACAACTTCACACCGCTTCAAAAGAATACAACTACGGATTAAATCTAGAAACTGTTGCTAAAATCTGGCGTGGCGGATGTATCATTCGTGCTACAATTTTAGAAGATTTCAGAAAAGCATACGTTACAAAAGCAGATTTGCCAAACTTACTTTTAGATGGCGGAATTGCTTCAAAATTAGTAGAAAACCAAGCAGGAATGAGAGCGGTTATTCAGTTTGCAGTTCAAAAAGGATTACCTGTTTCAGGATTAATGAACTCGTTAGCTTATTTTGATGCTTACCGTTCTGCTAATCTTCCAACCAATTTAATTCAAGCACAACGTGATTATTTTGGAGCACACACTTACGAGCGTATCGACAAAGAAGGTGTTTTCCACACACAATGGGCTGAATAAGCAACTTAAAGCAACACAACTACACACAATGACTAAAAATAAACTAAAGAATCCAACAATCATTGTTATTTTTGGAGGAACCGGAGATTTGGCAAAGAGAAAGCTCTTTCCCGCATTTCAAAATCTGTACCTTGACGGACGTATGTCTGAAAAGTTTCAGATTATTGCTCTTGGAAGAGCAGAAAAAACCAATGAGGATTTTCGCGCTTATGTAGCAGAAAATCTAGGTCTGTTTTCAAGAAAAAAAGGAATTGATGATCCAGAAACTGAAAAATTCCTTTCACATATAACCTATCATAGTCTTGATATTGACAAAGAAGAATCGTACATCAGCTTAAACGAGAAAATCAACAATTTCGATTTATCTTTTGGCGAGCGCGCAAATCGTCTTTTTTATCTTTCGATTACACCTTCTTTCATTTCAACGATTTCAGACAATATCAAGAAAATTGGACTTGCGGCAAATCCAAAACAAGATCGTATTATTATTGAAAAGCCTTTTGGTTACGATAAAACTTCTGCAATTGCACTTAATGAAATGCTTTCAGAAACTTTCAAAGAAGAGCAGATTTACAGAATCGATCATTATTTAGGAAAAGAAACGGTTCAGAATATTTTGGCTTTCCGTTTTGGAAACTCAATGTTCGAGCCTTTATGGAGCCGTAATTTTATTGACTTCGTGCAAATTACCGTTGCAGAAGAAGTGGGCGTTGAAGAACGAGGCGGATTCTACGAAGGTGTTGGGGCTTTAAAAGATATGATTCAAAACCACTTGCTTCAGATTTTATGTATGACGGCTATGGAAGCGCCTGCTTCTTTAAACGCAGATGACATTCGTAATCGTAAAGCAGACGTTTTGAAATCAATTCGTCGTATCAAACCAGAAGAAGTGGATCATTATATTGTACGTGGCCAATATGGTCCTGGCGAAATAAAAGGCGTTCCAGTTCCGGGTTATCGTCAAGACAAAGGCATTGCTCCTGATTCGCTTACGGAAACGTATGTAGCAATGAAGATTTATCTGGACAACTGGAGATGGCAAGGAATTCCGTTCTATTTGCGTTCAGGAAAAAGAATGGAAGAAAAACAATCTTCAATCATTATTCAGTTTAAACCAGTGCCGCATTCTTCATTTTCTTATGGAAAAGAAGGCAGTACTCCAAACCGATTGATTATCAACATTCAACCTTCAATGGACATTAAACTGCAATTTATGACCAAAAAACCAGGTTTGTCAATGTCTTTAAGACCTGCAGAAATGGTTTTTGATTATTTTGCATGTTCAACAATGTCGCCAGAAGCTTATGAAACATTAATTGCAGACGCCTTGGCAGGAGATCCAACTTTATTTATGCGTTGGGATCAGGTAGAAGAAGCTTGGGACGCAATTGATACGATTCAGCAAGTTTGGAAAACTACGGCACCAACCAATTTCCCAAATTACAAAGCAGGAAGCTGGGGACCAGAAGAAGCCGACGAATTATTGGCAAGACAAGGACACAAATGGATCCCGAATACACAAACAAAAGAAGAAGTTTTAAATGATACAGATTTACAATAACACAGAAGAAATTAATACTACAGCAACCGATCTAATTGTAGAAAGTGCGCAAAAAGCCATTTCGACAAAAGGAAAATTTACTCTAGTACTTACGGGAGGTTCTTCTCCTGCAGGGATTTACAAATTACTAGCTTCTGATGCTTATAAAAACAAAATTGACTGGAGCAAAGTTTATATTTTTTGGGGAGATGAAAGATGGGTTCCATTAAATGATGATTTGAGTAATGCGAAAATGTCTTATTCAACCTTATTGAGCCACGTTCCTATTCCGCAAGAAAACATTTTTGAAATGTACAAAGATGGCGTAACTCCTGAGGAATATGCTGCTACTTATGAGCAATCTGTGAGAAGTATTTTAGGTGAAGAAGGAAAATTCGATCTTATCTTATTGGGTATGGGAGATGACGGACATACGGCTTCTCTTTTCCCGGGCGAAGCTGTTTTGGAAGAGCAAACAAAATGGGTTGACGCTTATTATTTGGCTCCACAGAAAATGTACCGTATCACGCTTACTGCGCCATTAATTAACAAAGCAGAAAAAATCGTGGTGGTGGCTTTTGGAGAGAAAAAAACACATGCTTTAAAAGAAGTTACAACTGGAACTTATAATCCAACTTTATATCCAATGCAATTAATCAAACCAGTTTCTGGTGAATTATTGTTTTTGGTTGACAAAGCTGCAGCAGGAACAAATTAGGATTTTATTCCTGTAAATACAATTTAAAAAATCGCAATTGTCTATTTTATAGATAATTGCGATTTTTTTATGTATTTTAGTAGACAAAAAAATGCAATCCAACCAAAAGTTTCATTAAATCTGCTTTTATGAATGAATTGCGAAAACATATTGAAGAAATTACGCCTTTAACCAATGAAGAATTTGACTATATAAAGACTTTTTTTAGAGAAAAGAAAGTAAAAAAACATCAATACCTGCTCCAAGATGGAGATAAAGTAACTTCTGAATATTGGATTATTAAAGGTGTTTTTCGTGCCTTTTATATTGACAAAGAAGGGAAAGAACATATTTTACAATTTGCTCTCGAAAATTGGTGGCTCTCCGATTACAATGCTTTTTTTAGCCAAAAGGAATCCAATATCAATATTGTCTGTATGGATGATGCTGAAATTTTGTGTCTGACACTTTCTAACCGTCAACAATTGGCAGCAGAATTACATAAAATGGAGCATTTTTTCAGAATGAAATTGACCAGTGGTTATTCAGCACAACAACGGAGAATTATTTCGCTACTTTCCAACAATCCGAAAAAACGGTATGAAGAATTTGCAAATCTTTATCCGAACATAATGCAAAAAATTCCCAAAAAATATATTGCAGAATATCTCGGCGTTAGCAGGGAAACTTTAAGCCGACTCTATTCCAGCAACGATCGTCAACAACTTTAAGCGTGATTTTCATCACGCTTTTTTTATGCTTTTACTTCTTGATCAAAAATCATTCTTAACCAAAGTCAATGATTTTAAACAAATTACGAATCTACATTTGCCCCGTAATCAACATTGATTCAATCTGAATTCCAACAAACATTGGGCTTTCAAAAGACTCTATTCAAAACTGTGATTCAAATCACACTTTTAAAGTGAGTTCGCTCAACCTCCAGGTTCTAGATATGGAGGAAATTTGTCTCAGATACAAAGCCAATTATTGATTACAAAATTTTATTTAACGAGTAGATTCAAAAATTAAAAAGTAAAATTATGAAAACAACAGCTTATAAATCAATCACTAAAAAAGGCCTCACCATTGCAACATCAATTTTTCTAATGACTGTAAGCAATTCAAAAGCCCAAAACGCTGTCAAAATAAAAACGAATGTTTTGACAGAAGCAACTTCAAAAATGACACTATTTGAAGTTAAAAATGAACAATTAACTTCTTTCAAAAAAGCATTGTCTGATTATGTTTCAACTGCTTTAGCTTCAAAAAATAATATTATGGCAGAAGCTTTTTACGAACAAGACAATTCTAATATTTTATGGCTAATTGAAAGATGGAGCGACAAAAAACAATTCGAAGATTTTAGCAAAAATACGCAATCAAAATCATTAGAAGCATTGGCTAAAAAAGCAGTTCTAAAAACAAAAACCTATCACATTAATGATCTTGAGCCTTTGACAAAAGAGCAATGGCGCAAAACTTCGAAAAAAGAGGATAATCAACTTGTTGTGATGTTATTTGTAGATGCTAAAAAAGGCACTGAACAAAACTTTAAAGACACGTATCATATTGCTATGCCTCAATTTCGAAGTGAACCAGGAGTTGTAACCTATCAGCTTTCACAAATTGAAGGAGATGAAACGCAATTTGTAACCTACGAAAAATTCAGAAGCAATGACGCTTTTCAATATCACCTCAACTTCCCTCCTATCAAGCCTGTAATTGAATATTTAGAAACAAGCATCAAAAAACCTCCTTTTCAAAACGGACTGCATAATCTAATCGAATTTGCTCCGCTGACAAGAGAATAATTAGAAAACAATTTATAAAACACAATTATCAATATTTTAAAATTTAGAAACCATGAAAAATTTAAAACAAGTTATCGCTGCAGGCCTAGTAGGCACAGCATTAAACGTAGAAGCACAAGTTAATCACGAATTGAACGTAATGAATCAATTAGCAACGCCATCGCACGTATCTGTGATGCCCGTATCACAATTATTGAATGCCCCGGGCAATGAAGCCTTAAGAGATTTCTTTTTCACTCCGGTAAAAGACAAAACGGTTTTGAAAGGCAAAAAAATCGCTGTACTTGCTGCAGATGGTTTTGAAGAAATTGAACTTACTGGACCTGTTTGGTATTTTAGAGAACTTGGCGCACAAGTTGATGTTATTGCTCCAAAATTCAATCCAGCACCAGCCAGATATGGCTTAAGCACTCCTGAAATGGCAAAAACACATATTATGGCCATTCAATATTTACAGCCTACTGGCTGGCTTAAATTTGACCGAACTGCTGACCAAATTAAAGTAAGCGATTATGATGCCGTATTTATTCCGGGTGGGGCTTGGAATCCAGACAACCTTCGTTATGACAAAGATGTGATCAAATTTATTCAGGATTTCAACAAATCAGGAAAATTGATTGCGGCTATATGTCACGCGCCAGTTGTTTTGGCTTCGGCCAATATTCTTAAAGGAAGAAAACTTACTGGATATTGGAACATTCAAGTTGATTTGAAAAATGCTGGAGGAATTGTTTCTGATCAACCTGTTGTTGTTGATTCAAACATTATCACAAGCAGACACCCAATTGATGTAGCTGATTTTTCTAAAGCTGTTGCAGGTTGGCTAGCTAAAAAATAATTGTAAATCGGCGGAAGGTGAATTCATCTTCCGTCGTTAAATTCAAATTACTTGCCAATCATTCTTTTACGAAGTCTGCTTAATGATTCGGGCTTAATCCCGATATACGATGAAAGCTGATTTTGGGAAACCAATTGAAAAAGATAAGGTTCTTTTTTTAAGATGGTTTTGTACCGTTCTTCAGGCGTTTGAAAATGCAACATTTCTTGTCTTTCGATAATAATAAGATACGCATATTCGGCAATCAATCTTCCAAATTTTGACCAATTGGGACAACTGTGATAGAGCTTTTCCACTGCTTCATATTCCAACGCAATTACTTTAGAATCTTCCATTGCTCTGCAACTATAATGCGCGGTTCTCTGAGTAATAAAACTCGCGAAATCAACTAAAAAATCATTTGGTTTTGCAAATCTGCTATTGATTTCGTTTCCTCTATAATCGACATAAAACATTCTGAAAAAACCACTTTCAATAAAATAAATATGACGGCAAATTTCGCCTTGCTGTAAAAGATCAGTATCCTTTTTCACTTCGATTCGATTAATTATCGGAAGCATTAAATCATACTCTTCATCAGACATTGGAACAAATGATGTAATTACGTTCTTAAGCGAATCCATATAATTGATTTTAAGAGAAATAAGTTGCTTAAAATTAGATTTAATTCTGCTAAATACAAAATTGCTTTCATTAAATCGTAAAGTTCGTTCTTAACCAAAGTCAATGGCATATACAAAATTACGAAGCTAACTTTGTCATGTAAATAAATTGAAAATCAAATATTTAATTAAAAACATTCTATTACTAATAATTCAAAAAACTTAATCATGAAAACTACATTCAACATCGAAACAAAAGCAAGCAAAAATTCAAAACTAGGATTCAGAATCCATCTTCTTGCATTTTTATTGGCAACTCCAATTGTGTTTATTATCTGGTATTTAACAGATACTACTTATCCTTGGCCACTTTGGTCAACAGCTTCATGGGCTATCGGAATTGTTTTTCACTACTTGGGCGTATTCGTATTCAAAAATAACAACACTAAATACTATCGTCATGGAAACATTTAATCGCATTGTAACAGGTCATGATAATGACGGCAAAGCTGTTATTTTATCAAATGAAATTCCGTCACGAACTTATATGGTTGGCGGACCAAATGGAGCTAAATTCCATGAAATTTGGAATACCAAACAAACGCCAGCCTTAATTGACAAAGTATCTGGAGATCCAGAAGAAACAGCACTTATTTTAGGTCCGCCGAAACAGGGTACACGAATTAGAGTGATCGATTTTCCGCCAGAAAGTGATGAAATCCGAAATCTTACTGCAGCACAAGCTGTCGAGCATTTTAAAACCATGAAAGGCGAGCACGCTTCAAAAGCGGATGAAAATGCGCCTCACCCCTTAATGCACAAAACTGAAACTATTGATTACGGAATTGTTCTAGAAGGCGAATTGACACTAATTGTCGATCGTGGCGAAACTACTGCAAAAGCGGGAGATATAATCATACAACGAGGCACAAATCATGCTTGGAGCAACAAATCAGGAAAACCATGTCGAGTAGTTTTTGTACTGATTGATGGACAATTTGAAGAAAATCTTCGCTAAAATCTTAAAACCAACTGTTATGCGAGTACATCCTATAAAACCAGAAACTATGAACGCTGAAGTTCGTTATGTCCATGATGAAGTTTATAAACTCATTACACACAGTCAAGGTCCTGTCGAAATGACAAACAGCGATGGCGCTTTAACCGGACCATTTCCTCCAATGCTTGCTTTTCCGCAATTTGGCATTCCGGCTTTGAGTTTTGTTCGTTCTTTAGACAATCATGCAACGCTTCCTAAAAAAGTGAGAGAAGTAGCAATTTTAACCGTCGGTGCGGCGTTTGGAGCACGATTTGAGCTTTATGCACATGAAATTATGGCAAAACATTTTGGATTTTCTTTAGAAGCTGTTGCGTCATTAGCATCCGGAATTCGTCCATCTGAATTAAATCAAGAAGAAAACATCGCATATGAAATGGCTTCTACTTTAACAAAAGGAAAAATTGCTCCCGATTCATTATACCATTTTGCAACAGAAATATTAGGAAAAGATGGTGTTGCCGAACTTATATTCTTAATAGGCGCTTACACACTACTTGCAACTGTCTTAAATGGTTTTGATGTTCCCGCACCTTAAATCAATTGAGCAAAATCATATTTCTTTCAAAATTTAAAAAGCCTTAAAGAATATTCTTCAAGGCTTTTTAAATTATTATAAAATATTTTTAATTCAAGTTCAAAATTGCATCGAGTTCAAGAATAGTGGTTCCTGACGGAAGTTTCTTTGGCGCGATTGCCAGTTTTTCAGCCAAAAATGCTGTAGAAATTGGTTTTAGATTTTTAAATAGTCCGATTGCATTGAAGAACTTAATCACTTTGACAGAAATTTTCTCTCCCAAGCGATCTGTGTTTTCTCTAATTAGCGGTCCAGGCCTGAAAACCAAATATTGCTCAAAGTGAAGCTCGGCTATAAAATCTTCTAATTGTCCTTTCATTTTGGAATAAAACACACTGCTTTTAGCAGAAGCGCCATACGAAGAAACCAAAACAAAAGACTTAATAGCATTTTCTTTAGCAATGCTGGCAAATGCAGCCGGAATATCGAAATCGATTTTCCATTGATTTTCTTTTGAGCCCGCCACTTTCAAAGTCGTTCCAAGGCAAGAAAAAAGAACATCTCCCGTAATCAAATTCTTAAACTGATCAATTTTAGAAAAGTCAACAATATGTTCTGTAAGTTTTGGATGTGTTTTACCAATGGATCGCCTCACAAAAATGGAAACCGAACTATAATCATTGTTCTTCAAAAGCACTTCAACCAGCTCTTTTCCAGTTGCACCCGTAGCTCCAATTAGTATTGCTTTCATATTATAGTTTTAAGAATTACATTTCTCCCTGCTAAAACCATTTTATGCTGAAGAAATTCTTCATAAAAATAAACAAAAAAAAACTGCTTAAAAAAGCAGTTTTAAAAACTTTAGATTTTAAAGTGAATTAATATAACCTTCAACCTAGTATAATAAAAAAAATTCCCCCTTTTTTTATTTATTACTTAGTTTGGCGAATACGCGAACTTAGTTTCCAGATACATTTCTTCAAAATCAATTCCAGAAAAATTTAAAGTTTTTAAAAAGTGTTTAACTTTATTTTTTGCCAATTTGTTTGATCCTGTGTAAAACAATTCATTGCTTTCGTGCTTTTTATGCGTTGGCGCAGGAATATCAGAATCTACAATATTGTGTATTTTAACGACATGTGCTTCTGGTAATAAAGAAGCTATAATTTCGCCAGATGATTTCATATTCAAACTTGGCTCTAAACATTCTAAACTGTAAATTGGATTGTTTGCGTGCACCAAAATTTTTTCTGTCATATCTGGCAAATCAGACAAAAAAAGCTGAATATCTTCCCGTGGGATAAACAACACGAGCATTTTTGCTTTTGCAGCTTCGCGTCGGCTAACTAATTTTACCTTCCCATCCATCATTTGAACAAGATCCCGCATGTGGCTGTTGCTGCGTGTATGGCTGATTAATACTTGGTGTCCTGATTTGGCTGCTCGTGCTGCTAAATCCATTGTTGTTCTGCAAACTCCTATAAATCCAATTTTCATATCTTTTTATTTTTTAATCTACTTCGATTCCATAAAAAAATTCTTAAATCATAAAAGTAAAATGTTAACACTACAAATATAAATCTATATTGTAATCGATTGATTTGTAATAGCGTACCAATAAACCTACATTTTTGTAGATTTAAAACTACAAACTGCAGATTATAAATTTTGTTTGTTATGTTTGTGTGTACAAATCTGATCGCACAAATGACGTTATCTACTACTTTTCGTTATTGCTGTTTTTTCCTGCTGCTTACCGTGGCTAAAGGTTTCTGCCAAGAAAACTACGCGTTTAGATGGTACACTGCCGATAATAATGAATTACCTCAAAGCAGTATAAAAGCCATAGTTGCAGATAAATACAATTTTATTTGGATGACTACAGAAAATGGAATTGTTCGATATGACGGCAATACTTTTACGGCATACAATTCTTCAAATACAAATCTGCAAGGAAGTCGTTTTACCGATATTTTTGGAAGTATTCAAAAAGACAGTTTACTCTGTTATAACGAAGGAAAAAAAGAACTCGCCCTTATTACTGGCCGAAAAGTCAAGATTTTTAATAAAAAGGGACCTTCTGCTAATATCATCTGGAAAGGCCAGCATTCTTATTCACACGATGGTTTGCCCTCATACCTTTCAATTGATCCGACACAGCAATTTTGCATCAAATTACCAAACGGAAATACTTTTTTTATTAATAGCGAAGAAGTAGAACTCTGTAATGCTAAAATGAAAAGCATTTATAAAATCGCTTATAAAAATGTTTCGGTTTATAACTTTTTCCCTATTGGGAATGATCTTTTTTATTTAAAGGCTGATGGAAGTTATGATTGTTTTGCACAAAATAAAAGATTTTCAGGCAAACTGAATATTGATCCTTCTGCAAAAAATCCTAAAATCTACTGGAACATTACAACAAAACAAATTTTTATTTCAGTAAAAAATAAAATATACCGCCTAAAAGATGAAAATGGTAGGCTATCTGCAAAATTTATTGTTGAATTCAAAGATTTTGAAAACAGCAACATCGTCTCCGTTTTTTATGACCAAGCCAATCAAAAACTTTATTTAGGAAGCAATACAAATGGTTTATGCATTATAAGTTTTCCTGCTTTTAAATCAGTAAAAAAAGATCCAACAAAAGCAGAAGTATATTATGCTGCGCAAACTTTCACAGACAGCACTGTTGTTACGCCAAGTGGACTGATATTCAATAATAAGAAACTGCTAGACAGTCTTCCTTTTGGAAAAACTGTTGATTTAGTTGAAAGAATAAACATTGCAGAAGATGATGAGAAAAACATCTGGATTTCTAGAATTTTGAACATAAAATGCTATTTAAAAAGCACCAACTACAAAAAGCATATTAACTATAAATTTAATCAGAACCCGAAAACATTATTTAAAGATAATGAGAATACTATTTGGATTAGTTTAGGCAACAGCGAATTAACCAAAGCAAAATTGTATTCCATCAAAAATGGAAAAATTTCACTGGTTGCTATTTTTAAAAACAACATCAATTTTATAGCACAATATGATGATGATACACTCTATCTTGGCAGTGAAAAAGGACTTTTTACATTTAACAAAAGATCTAGAAAGCTTTCCTTTATAAAGAAATCTGAAGGAATAAACGTAAGAAGCATTTTCTTTGATAGTGAAAAAAAGATATGGCTGACCACCTACGAAAAAGGCTTTTTTCTGTATGAAAACAATATTTTTCACTCTTTCCCAAAAGACGAAGACAATTATTTGAGTTCCTCACATGCTATTGTAGAAGACAAAAATGGTTTTTTCTGGATTCCGACTAATAAGGGACTTTTTCAGATCTCTCGCAAAACGTTGCTGGAATACAGCAAGAAAAAATCGGGTGCCATTTACTTTCATCAATACAACAAATCAGATGGTTTTTTGACCAACGAATTCAATGGCGGATGCCAGCCAAATAGCAATTTTCTTAAAAACAACAATATTGTTCTGCCTTCTATAAATGGTTTGGTTTTCTTTAATCCAAATAAAGTTATGCCGTTGCTTCCGGGCAAACAGCTCTATATAGACCGTGTAATTGTAGATCAAAAAGCGCAACAGCCAAATGATACCATTGTTTTGCCGAACAGTTTTCAAAGGGTTAGCATTTTAATTGCTTATCCGTATTATGGCAATCCTGAAAATCTGCATATTGAAGCAAAACTTGAAAAAAATGCTAACAGCCGTTGGGAACGTATAAAAAATGAACGATCCATCTCGTTTACTACTTTGCCTCCTGGTGAATATAAGCTGATGATCAGAAGCTTGTCTGGATTTGATTCTAAATATGTTTACAAGAAAATTTTATTAAAAGTTCCTGCTAAATTCTATCAAACTGCATGGTTTACGATCCTGACTTATGTTTTGCTTATCGGATTTATAATTTCGCTATGGTACATCCGATTGTATTATATAAAAAGAAAAAATGAAAAGCTGAAAGAGGTTATTGATATAAAAACAAAAAAGCTGGCAACAACGGTCAAAAAACTGCAAAAGACAAAAAGTACCCTGAAACAAGAAATCAAACAACAGGAAACCTTAGTCAAAAGCATTAGTCATGATATCAAAAGTCCTTTGAAATTCTTGACCAATTCAATCACGCATTTATTTGAAAATGAAACCATTCAAGAAGATGCGCAACTAAAAAAACACGTAGGAACAATCAAAATGTCAACTACGCAATTGTATGAATATGTTGAAAATCTGATTAAGTACTCTTCTATTTTTATTGAAGGAAAAAAACTCGAAGACGACTGCTATTCATTGTATAATTTGATTGAAGAAAAAATTGACATTTTTGAAAAAATAGCCGAAGCCGAAAATATAGAAGTAATCAATAGTGTTGATCCAAAACTTCGCATCAGGACAAACAAAAAAGCATTGTCGATCATTATTCATAATCTGGTGGATAATGCCATAAAAAATACGCAAAACGGACGTGTCGAATTATTTTCAGGAACTAAGGATAATATCTTATTGCTCACTATTATCGACAATGGAAAAGGAATGAGCAAAGAACTCATTCAGTATTACCTCGATTTTTACAAAAATCCGATCGTAAAAAACTATCATTTAGGATTACACATGATTATTGAACTTCTGCTGATTATTCAGGGAAATATCAATATTACCAGCACGGAAGGAAAAGGAACCGCTATTGAAATTATGGTCGAATACGACTAATAGTCATAGGTTTTGAAAAGATTAATCAGTTCAACCAAATTTGTGATTTTAAGTTTTTCAAAAAGTCGGGCTTTGTAGGTACTCACGGTAGACATATGAATGTTGAGCATGTTTGAAATTTCAAGATTTCCGTTACCGTTGATCAGCATTTCGGCAATTTGAAGTTCTCTTTTAGAAAGACTGTCTAATGGGTTTTTAGCTTTTTTGTTTACTCTTGTTTCTAGCAATTTGCTTACAAGTTCTGGAGAAACATAAGTCGAAGTTTCAAAAACAGAATTAATTGCAAATATCATTTTTTCTTCGCTGCAAAGCTTATTCAAATAGCCGTTTGCTCCTGCAGAAATATAAGGCAAAGCATATTGATCTTCTTCGTGAGCTGAAAACACCAAAATTCTTGTGGCGGGCTGAATCGCTTTAATATCAGCAATCATTCCGGTATTTTTTCCACCTGGAATATTGATATCTAAAAGCACCATACAGATTGGTTTTTCTCTTAAAATCGCGAGCGCTTCAAAGAAATTTTCAGCATGTGAAATTTCTACATTTTCGATTTGTTTTTCTAAAACCATTGCTACGCCATTTCGCACTACCAAATGATCGTCAACTATTAAAATTTGCTTCATACAAAAAAGAATTCGTATCAAATTAACACACTATTTTTTAAACTATTAAATTTTTATCGAAAAACTTTTCTGCAGAATCAAAAGCACAAAAAAAGGAATAGCAAATTCACTATTCCTTTTCTATATTTTTCAAAAATCTAACTTTAAAAAGTTACAAGTTTCACACCCAATGTAAACCATCGCGATGGCAATGGCACCGCTCCTACTTCATAATAAGTGGTGTTAAATATATTTTGGGCATCTAAGAAGATGGTGAATTTATTTATTGACTGACTTACTCTAAAATCATTAATCCAGTAAGATGGTCCTGTAATTCTTTCGTTAAAACGTGTTGCAAACAAAACAGAGAAATCTTTAAATTGATAATCGATTGTATTTGTAATTTGATGTTTCAAAGAAGAAATCAAATATTTTGAATAAATTTCTGTTCGCGAACTTTTAAATTCCGAATCCAAATACGTGTACGCTAGAAGAATGTTCAATCTTGAATCTTTAGAAAAATCAAATCTGTACGTACTACGCAAATTGATTCCGTTTGTATTCAAATCTCCTGTGTTTTGGCTTTGCCAAGGCACTGTTGTCGCATTACGCATCCAATCAATATAATTATCGATTTTTCTATAGAAATAATTCGCATTGAAACTCAAGGCTTTTTTATTGTATTTGAAACCAATTTCGCTTTGAAAAGCATTTTCTGAATCTAAATCTGGATTTCCAATATTTCCAGTTTGTTTCAAATACAAGTCTGTAAATGATGGAATTCTCTGGCTTGTCCCAACATTTCCAATAATTTTAAATGCATCTGTAATGGCATAACTCGCATCAATTCCAGGGTAAATCTGCCATTTATAATCGGAATTGTAATTTAAGTATGTTCCGATATTTACATCTAATTTTTCAGAAAAACTTGTTCGATATTCAGCATAAAGCCCAACATTTTCACGATCGTGATCTCCAATATTTGACGAATGAATGTCTTCGTTTCTGAATTCAGCCCCAAAACCAATTTCTCCTTTTGCTAATTTAACCGTCGAATTCAATTCTCCAGCAATCGAATTGGTATAATGCTGGCTTCTTCCGACAGCCAAATTAGAGTTTCCTAAATAACGATAATCATCATAATTGTATCTATAAGTAACTCTCGGCATAATTTTCCAACTCTCCGTAATTTGATGCGTTGACTGAATATTTGCAAAAGTGGTCTGAACAATTTCTGTCGAATTTTTATCCCCAGGAGCCGCGTAAAATCCGTTAGCACCAAATCCGTTATTAATATAACCAGCCGAACCTAAAATTTGATTCTTATCATTAATCTGAACATTTCCTTGATAGAAAATTTTATTGTTTTCGAATGCTGTGTTGTAGCGGTAACCATTGCTTTTGTCATGAGAAGCAAAAATCAAATGTTGTTGTTTTTCTTTTCCTAAAACAGCTCCTGCCTGAATTCCAGTTCCATAAAAAGTATCTCCAGAATCTTGAGTGTCTTTCTCAAAATTTGAACCTGCATAAGTGCTCACTAAAAATCCAGAATCTGTTGGCTTTTTAGTTATAATGTTGATCGCTCCAGTTAAACTGTTAATTCCATAAATTCTTGCTGCCGGCCCGCGAACCACTTCAATTCTTTCAATAACTTCTACTGGAAGTGGCAAATTAAGCATATTGTGAGCTGTTTGAGAATCAATCACTTTTGCTCCGTTTAAAAGAACTACAGTTTGCTCGAAACTTCCGCCATCTACACTAATATCGGCTTGTGTTCCAAATGGTCCTCTTTGACGGATATCAACTCCGTTGGCGTATTGCAATACCTCCTGAAGTGTTCTTCCTGGAAGTTTTTTAATCGTTTCACTAGAGATAATGTAAACATTCCTATTTTGTTTTGAAATTGGAGTATTGAAACGATTCTCATTAATTATAACTTCATCCATTTGATTGATGGAATCCTTCTTAGTCTGTGCGTAAAAATTGGTACAAATTACTGTTAGTACAGCAATATAGATTTTCTTCATTTTTGGTTTGGTAATTTTTTGCAAAAGTAACACCTTATTATACGACGTACAAGCCCTAAATAGTTGCAAAAAAAAAGGAATAGCTATTATGCTATTCCCTTTTTTCAATTTAACCTTGGGTAACAATAAATAAAAATTAATTAAAACTATTTTTAAAATTTGAAATTCCACTTTGGAGCCAGCCAAAATAATCCTCAATATCAGGATTATATGCCGAAGTTTCATTCAAAGTTTCGCCTTCATTATTTACCAATACATAAAAAGGCTGCGCATTGGTTTTATAGGTTACAGTTTGGAATTCACTCCATTTCTGCCCGATATATTTTATTTTCTTTCCTGTCAATTCAGAAACAACTTGTTCGTTTTGAGGCAATTCTCTTTTATCATCAACATAAAGTGAGATCAGTACTACATCTTCTTTCAAAACCTTAAGCACTTTTTGATCCGACCAAACATTATCTTCCATTTTTCGGCAATTTACACAAGCATGCCCTGTGAAGTCAATCATAACGGGCTTGCGCATTTTTTTGGCGTAGGCCATTCCCAAATCATAATCGGTAAAAGCGATAATGTTGTGCGGACCAAATTCAGCTCCTTCTGGCAGTTTTGAAGTCAATTCATCAGAGTTTGTTCCTAAACCATTCGGGATTTCACTATAGTTTAACGGTGGCGGAAAACCACTTATCAGTTTTAATGGCGCTCCCCAAATACCGGGAATCAAATAAATAGTGAACGATAAAACAACAATTCCAAGACTTAATCTTCCCACACTGATATGTGACAACGGACTGTCATGTGGTAATTGAATTTTTCCAAACAAATACAAACTCAGTACTGCAAAAATGGCAATCCAAATCGCGAGAAAAGTTTCTCTTTCCAACCAATGTAATTGCAGAACCAAATCAGCATTAGATAAAAATTTAAAAGCCAAAGCCAATTCTAAAAAGCCTAAAAAAACTTTTACTGAATTCAACCATCCACCCGATTTTGGCAGTGAATTCAGCCAACCCGGAAAAGCTGCAAACAAAGTAAAAGGCAAAGCCAAAGCCAAAGAAAAACCGAACATTCCCATAAAAGGTGCAATACCGCCTCTTGAAGCCGCTTCGACCAATAACGTTCCTACAATTGGACCAGTGCATGAAAAAGACACAATTGCCAAGGCCAAAGCCATAAACAAAATTCCGACAATGCCTCCTCGATCTGCTTGGCTGTCTACTTTATTTGCCAATGAATTTGGAAGCATGATTTCAAATGCTCCCAAAAATGAAATGGCAAAAACAACTAGAAGCACGAAGAAAATCAAATTAAACCAAACATTTGTTGAAAGCGCATTTAACGAATCAGCGCCAAAAGCCCAGGTCACTACCGCACCAAGAAAAATATAAATTGTGATAATAAAAATGCCGTAAAAAATCGCTTTCCTGATTCCTTGTGATTTGGTTTTGCTCTGTTTCGTAAAAAAACTTACCGTCATTGGAATCATTGGAAAAACACATGGCGTTAACAAAGCGGCAAAACCAGAGAAAAACGACAAAATAAAAATTGTCCATAAACTATCTAATTCGGCTTTATTAAGCTTTTTGTGAACCACTTTTTTTGCCGGTAAAACTGTTTTTTCCTGAACACCAATTTCTGTTTTAACTTCTGTCGATGCTGAATCTGTTCTTATTTTTTCTTCAACAACTTCAACTGGAGCAATTTCTTTTGTGGCAATTTTGCTTACAGTTGGATTTACACTAAATTCAAGTTCGTCATAACTCGGTGGCAAGCAATTTTCATCATTGCAAACCATATATTCAACCTCAGCTTTTATTTTAAAAGGTTTATTTCCAATATTTTTTATACGCTGTCTAAATGTGGTTTCTTTCTCAAAAAACTTGATCGACATTTTAAAAACAGGATCATTGATCGTTTTTCCTTTTTCTTCTTTTACGTTTCCAACCAATTGAAAATCGGGGGTTTTAGTAAAAGTAAAATGAGTTGGAATTGGTCCGCCATCTGAAACTTCTTGGCTGTATAAATGCCAGCCAGCTTCTAAAGATGCTTTTGCATGCAATTCGTATTCAGTGTCTGAAATTTTTTCGACACTGGTTTTCCACTTGATGGGATTGTATATCTGAGCCTTTACCATTATTGTAAACAACAACAGCAGACTCACTAAAAATATGTTCTTGTTCATGGATAAAATTTTAGAAAAAAGAGGGCTGAATAGCAAAAAACAACCCCCTCGTAAATTCCGATATTGCAATTAATAATGCTTACTAATTCAAAATATCAATTGATTACGGAAGTACAAATTAAATTCTAGTAATTAAAAAAGTTTCAGATTATTTTAAGGGTTTGAAAACAACTTCCATCGAATCAGCTTTATCTAAAAGTGAAGTTGCAAACTCCTGAATATCTTTTGCAGTGATGCTTTTTACGATATCAACATAATTTTTAGGATCATTCATATCGTAATCGTTCTCAAAATAATTGTAAATCAAGTTCATGCTGTAACTATTAAAGTTTTTGCTGTCTTCTCTTGATTTCAAATAATTAGTTCTGGTTTTCTCGACATCTTCTGTAGTAATTTCTCCTTTTTTGATTTTATCAATTTCCTGATAAACAATTGGCAACAAATGTTCTACTTTATCAGCGTCACAATCAAAATTAATTTGAAGACTTGCCTTTGAAATTGGAAGCTTATCAACACTTGCTTTTACACCCGCGCCATACGTTCCGCCTTCTTTTTCACGAAGACTTTCGGTATAACGCAAAGTCAAGATATCACCCAAATAAGAAGCTAGAATTCTGTTTTTTTGAGTAAACGCACAATCCTTTAAAAATGCAATACGAACGGAGCTTTTTGGTGTTTCCATTTTAATGAAAACATCGTGATCGATTTTATTTGAAACCCATTTCGGAACTTCATTTTTAAATTTTTCTTTGCGTTTGATTCCGTTTATGCTCGCAATATATTTTTCCAATAACGGTTTTAAAACTTCAGGTGTAACATCTCCAACAATATAAAATTCAAAATTAGAAACATCGGCAAAACGATCCTGATAAAACGCTTTCATTTTATCAAAAGACAAATCATCAATGTATTTTTGATTGAATGGCTGTACTCTTGGATTATTTTTTCCGTAAACGACAGCTGATAAACTATCTTCCATTTTCGCATTTATGTCGTTTGCTCTGTTTTTCAACAAATTTTCCAATCGTTGTTTCATAAGCGCATACATTTGATTATCAAATCTTGGCTGAACAAAACGCAAATGAACCAATTGCATCATCGTTTCGATATCTTTTACATTTGCAGAACCCGAAACCATTTCTTTAAGAGAGCTGATGCTTACCGAAGAATTTGCAATTTTTCCTTTTAAAACCTTTTCTAAATCAACATTTGAAAGTTCACCAACTCCAGACATCATTGCCAAAACTGTTGCACGGCCAATTGAAGGAAGATCTTGCGGTGCATATAAAGAAGTTCCGCCTAGACTTTCCGCTTTAAGCTCTACTTCCTTTTTGTTTTTATCTGCAAATTTATAATGCACTTTTACACCATTGCTTAACACAAAAGTTGTGGCATCAATCGCAGTTTCCTTTTTCTCAGAAACGATTTTTCCTGAATTGATTTTCAGATTTCCTAAAAGTGTTTTTCCTTCAAAAGTATCTACATAAGCTTGTATTGAAGCATCATTTTCAGCTTTTTGGATGATATCAAAAGCTTTTTCCTGATTCAGATTTTGTTCGCCTTCAACACCTGTTACAGTAATAACTCGGTTTTGTTTTGTATATAATTTGGCTATTTGATCCTGAAGAATTTTGCTGTCCAGGTTTTTCAAAATCTCTTTTGTCATTTCGAATTCAGCTTTCGGATCGGCGATTACTTCGTGATCCAAATAATCGTCTTTTACCATTCCGATTACTTGTTTATGCGAAATCTCGTTTAGTTTTTCCAAGTAATTTTCATAGCCCGAAATGATTTCTTTAGCTGCTCTTTCGATTTCTCCTTTTGAAAAACCAAATTTATAGGCGCGAATCCATTCGTTCATCACTGCAGCAAAAGCTTCAGCTTGTTTTTCTGGTTTTGGTGAAACGCTCAAAATCCAGATATCATTTAAACGCGTGTAATTTTGGTAACCAATTTGTGCGCCTTTGAATGGACATTCTTGTTTTTGTGCCAATTCCGCCAAACGATTATTCAAAATTGAAAAAGCAATGCTTCTTTGGGTTGATTTTTCTAAATCGGCGTACGTATTCGTTGTTTTTTCTGCTTCATGACGAATCATAAAACTAAGATTAGAAGCCGAAATCTCTTTGTCTAAAGCCAATTTGAATGTTGGTTCTGCTTTCTCCGGAATAGCGATTTCGAAACGTTTCTTCGGATTTTGTGGCGTCGGAATATCGGCAAAAAGCTTTTTGATTTTCGCTTCAACTTCATCCGAATTAATATCACCAACAATAGCGATTGCCTGCAAATCTGGACGATACCAATCTTTATAAAAATCTTTTAATGCTTGATATTTGAAATTTTTGATAATATCCATATCCCCAATTGGCATACGGTCAGCATACAAACAATTGTTGTAATAATATGGCGCTAATTGTTCGTAAATTCTAGCGCGAGCATTTTGTCTCGTACGCCATTCTTCAGTAATTACACCGCGCTCAGCGTCAATTTCTTCATTTGTTAACGATAAAAAATTAGACCAATCGTGCAACACCAATAAACAAGTATCAACCACACTTCCATCTTTTGACGGAATATTGTCTAAGTTGTAAACCGTCTCGTCTGTACTCGTATAAGCGTTGATATTTTTTCCAAAAACGGCACCTTGTTTCTGAAGCGTGTTCAAAATGCCTTTTCCTTCAAAATGTTTGGTTCCGTTAAACGCCATATGCTCCAGAAAATGCGCCAAACCTTTTTGTTGGTCATTTTCTAAAATCGATCCCACATTCTGAATAATGTAATAACTGGCCGTATTTTTATTGACATCCGTTGGGTAAATATAATACGTCATGCCGTTTGGTAGCACACCTTTTTTTATTTTTTGGTTGACCGCAATTGGGTCTGTTGATTTAAAATTCTGTGCTTGCGACGAGCTTATGAAACCTGTCAGAAGCAGAAGAACTATAATTGTTTTTTTCATTTGTTTTTTGTTTGATGTTTAAATTTAAACACATAGAAACATAGCATTAGCTATCTATAAAAGGCGTTTCACTTTTTTAAATTCACATAGTTGCTATGTGAAAATCTTAATTCTAAAATTACCTCTCTTTATATTTTAATCTATGTTTCTATGTGTTAAATGTTTTATTGATTTGCTTGTCTAGCTCTTCAATAATTTATCCAACTGCACTCTCAATTCAGGATTTGACGGACGAAGTGCATCGGCATTGATGATATTTCCTTTTGTATCGAACAATAAAAATCTTGGAATCGCATTTACGTCATAGTTTTTAGCTACATCTGAACCAAAATCTTTGTCTGCCATCAACTGAATTCCTTTTAATTGTTCTTTGGTTACGAAATCTTTCCATTTTTGTGCGTCTTTTGGTTTATCCAATGAAAGGCTCACAAACACAATATTTTTTCCATGATAATCCTCCTCGATCTTTTTCATGTGCGGAATCTCCGCTTTACAAGGTCCGCACCAAGTTGCCCATAAATCAATATAAACATATTTTCCTTTAAAATCTGAAAAAGAAACTGGTTTGTCGTTGATGTCGTTATAGGTAAAATCCAATCCTTTTTGACCAACATTTTTATGCAGTACTTTTTCGTATTCTATTAAAAATGCTTTGCTTTCATTAGAAATCATATAAGGTTTGATTGACGGCGCAATATTTTCATATTCTTCAATTTTCATTCTTGAGGTCGCTACTGCATCGCGCAAATAAACATCTTTTAAAGCCGGATCTGTAATATGTGTAATCGCTTCAGCCAGATCCAAACGTTTTGGTGGCGGATTTACACCACTATTCATGCTCACATAAAAGAAATAATTTGACATTAAAGATAGACCATTTGCCAATTTTAGCAAATCTGAATCTGTAAACTTTTTGTCTGTCTGCCATGTTTTGATAACCGCTGGACGATCATCTTTATCAGGAAAAGCGCTTCTTGGCATTCTGAAAAAAGTATACGTCAATTCTTCAACATCGGTTGCAACCGCTAATTTTAATAATTTATTGAATGTTGCATCTTTTGTTTTGATTGATTTTGAAAATTCATCGGCTTTTGCCACACCTTTATCAATCCAAGGATAAAAATCGACATACGTTAAATTAGTCGCAAGTCTTGAAAACGGCGCAAATTCATTGTAGATTTCATTTGCTTTTTGCACCAAAGCATTTTGCCCAACATTCTTACCGCTTAAAACATAATTCTCTTTATTGATCAAAAGGCTGATGTCTAATTTTGGTTCTAAATACAAACGGATCAATTGGTTTCGGCTTTTCATCTGACCGTAATCTACATAGTAAAAACCAGCTGCTGAAACTGGCACCATAAAGCCAAATTCCCCAAGTGTGTTGACTTTCGCAGTTGCAGCAACCGCTGGTTTTCCTTCTTCGACATTATAAAGCGTAACTTCTTTTGCTTTAAAATCTGGTATTGAAACTGTTCCTTTAATAACTGCATATTCCGAAAAATTTGCAGCAAAACTCATTTGAACTACAGCGCAGATCAAAATGAAATTTAAAATGTGTTTTTTCATATTTTTTTGTTTTTTGTTGATGTTTATAGTGAAATTCGCATCGATTGATCACCTTGTTCGATGATGAAATCTTTGCTTTCTTTTGATTCTCTTAATTTTTTGAGGTTTTCTGGTTTCAATAAATCTTTGGCTTCAAAATCATTTATTTGAGTGACTTTAGCGCCTTCTTTTACTTTCTTTAGATCTTCATTTTGCTGATCGATTATTCTTTTTACCAGTAAATTTTGGTTTTCATCAAAATCCAAATCAAATCCGCCTAAATAAAAAGAAGACATTTTTTTGAAGTTTTTATTGGGTTCCAAATACACTGTTTTATGCAAAAGATCAATTGTGAAATTGAAACGTTTTATTAAATCGATTCCCAGAGATCCATCGGCGAAAGCCCAGCTTTTATTGGCTTCGTCATATTCCTGCAAGGCAATGGTTACGTTTGAAAAGTTATTTCCGTTTATCGCTATATTTGGAATCGCGCCACCCACAATTTTAGTTTGTTTTCCTAAACTGTAATTCACAGAAGTATATTCGGTTTTCAAGCTCGCTTTCAAATTATTTTTATGATTAAAAGGTCCATAAGCAATTAAATCATAACCTGCTCCAGTATCAAAAGTGAAACTGCCTTCGACTGTTTTTTTATCTTCAAAAGTCAGATTCATTTTTACCACCGGAAGTCCCGATTTATAATCAAAAACAAAGGGTTTTGCTTTGCCCCAATAATTGAAATTTCCGAAGTTGTACAAATCAATTGTCATTGTATCAAAATTGACCGACGTAATAAAATTGCGAAGCAGATTAGCGCCAAATAAGCCATCGTAAACACCGTGTTTCGGAAAAATGACCAAACCTTGACTTTTCAAAACTTGATCGCCAATATAAATTGTATTATCTGCCGAATACTGCACTTGCTGACTTCCGCCGACCACAGAAGCCGATTTGCTTTTCGTAACCACAACTCCTGCTTTGTACGCACTATCAGGATTCAACGCCATTCCGTCTGCGCCTGTGTCGAAAAGCATTAAAAATTCGCGATCGGCTTTGTTTAATTTTATTTTAATGGCGATTCCGTTTTCAATAATTTCAAACGGAATACTTGCCACTTTTTTAACCTCAGCATTTCGATCGACTTTATACAAACCATCGAAAAAGGTTAAATACAAAATTTTATTTTCCGAATTAAAAACAATTTGTGATGGCTTTTTTTCCTTTCCATTAAAACAAAAATCAACCAAAACAAAAGTTTCATTTTTAATCGTTACAGATTTCCCAATCTGAATAGAATCTAGCGCCGGAAAAGCTTTGAAAATTCCGTTCAAATAAAATTCATTTGAAGAGGAATCTCCTACTCCAACCGTAAATTCTGGTGCTAGAAGACTTTTTATACTATTAAAATCTTTCTGCTGAAAAGCCTGCTCAAATGCTTTTATGCTTTCTTGAACTTTCTTTTGCTGTGCATAATTGATACAGCTGAAAATCGTCAGTGCGAACACTAATAGCTTTTTCATCTTACTTTTGTAAAGTATATGGATTATTGGATGCTGGTTTTTGAACACCGAAATCTTTTAATAGAATGCCTTCGTATTTTGTCCAATCCTGAGCAGAGTAAATAGGTTTAACCTCTTCCAATAATTTTTTGAATGAAGCTAAATCGTTTGTTTTTTCAAACTCTTTTCGTTTACGTTGCAAAATGGTAAACACATGATTTTCAACACTAGATTTCCCATAATCTTTTTCAAACTGGTTTACATTTTTCAGAAAAAAATCGTCGTATTGTCTTCCAATTCTTAAACCTGTAATAATTACAAAAGGAACTTCGGCCAATAAAGAAGGTTGCGCTTTTAAGTAAGCATCGGCAGTTTCAAAAGAAACATTTCGTTTGTTTGCCAAATAAGCCTGTGCATAAAATTCTGGATAATCTTTTTCCTGAATTTGCGGACTGTACTTCTTAAATATTCCTTTTTTAGCTGAATCTTTAGCATTTTGAAGTAAAGCTGTAAATTGTTCTACACTTTGAAATCCTGTTTCGATGTCAATTACTTTTCCTTCTGCATTCAGAAATAAAAAAGTTGGAAAACCAGTAACGCCGTATTTCATACATAATCTTTTGCCAATTTCCTCTTTCAAAATATCTGATTTGAAAGTCACGAAATCTGCACTTAAGGCACTTGCAACTGTAGGGTCAGGAAATACATCTTTGTCCATTTGTGCGCACGGCATACAACCTGTAAAATACAAATCGACAAAAATTAACTTTTTCTCCTTTTGTGCTTGTTTTTTCGCCAATTCCCAGCTTTCATCAACTGGATTTGTCTGTGCATTTAAGGCAATAGAAGAGCTGGCAAGCAGCAAAACTGCACTTGCGATTTTAAAAAAACGTCTCATAAAATGTGGTTTTAGAAACCGAATGAAGAATGAAATTTCATCCTCATTCGGTTTTATTTTTAGGTTAAATTATCTACGGCGAAATGCAACATCAACAATTTTGCACAAACCCTCGTATTTGTTTGTTAATATTAAATCACCATTTACCGGTGGAACTGTATACAACTCCATTGTACCTGATGTTCCGTAACTTCCAACAATCAGTTTTTTATCGGCATCTCTGGCATTACTAACAAAACCAATATAAGTAACTTCTTCGGTTCCTTTGTTTATCATCAATTTAGCCGATTGTGTTCCGTTATCGTATTCATAGACTTTTCCGCCAACGGCATAGAATAAATATCCTGATTCTGGACTCACAGCAAATTTTGTTGCTTTATCAAAATCGGGAGCATTTAAAATTTCTTTATAATAGCTTTGAATTAAACCTTTAGAAAAACGCAGTAAACTATATTTCTTTGTCGTAGTATTTTTTAACACTGCAAAGTTTTCTAAATCATTAAAATTTGACGTTGTCATATAGATCAAATCAGAGTTGGTGTTACTCCAATCCAAAACTGTTTCGCTAGGAACTACCGGCGGCATTTCAGAACAATTTCCTTTTGAATAACTGAAACGTACAAAACGACGTGCATTTTGATCAAAGAAAACAGGCGTTCCTGTGGAACCACGATTCTCCGCAATAAAAGGTGCTGCGTAGAATGTTTTTGTTCCTGTTTCCATTATATTTTGTGGCAGACCGTATTTTATATTGAAAGCACGGTAGAAATAATAAATATCTCCTTTACTGTAAAGGAAATTTTCGCCTCCTGTAGGCGATTTCATGAAGTCAACCCCGAAATTTGTCGACATTGCACCTCCCACACTTTCATATGCGATATTTTGTGATTGTGTCCATCCAAAAGAATCCGGATCAAGTCTAGCCGTACCATTTTCGGTTGTTGTCACATAAACACCGTAAGCCGCAGAAGCTGATATTGCATTGCTGAAACAAGAAACATCTACAGCTTTTCCAGTTAATTTCAATGCCGAACCTGCCGCATCCAGAACATCTGTAATAATACGAGGCTGCGTGACACCAGGTATTATAGAAATCATGTCTAAACGTGCTTTATCATTTACGTCACCAACAACAAGCCAGCCTTCATAAATAGCAGAAACTACATTTAAAACAAATGGTTTTTGTTGCCATACAACCCCAGTAACATTGTCCTTAACAAAGTAATAGACATTATATTTACCAGGAGCTAATTTTACCGTAGTATCAAAATTTTTAGTAGTCGCAATAATTGTTTTCGACTCTAACAAAAGTTTAGCCGGATTAAGCGCTACCCATTCAAAACTATAACGATCAGGATTTGTGCTGTCGTCTAGAGTTGCATTTAGATTTGGGGTAATTTTGAAATTATCTCCTGTATAAACGGTGTACGCTTCTTCAATGCCTGTTGCGGCAATTTCATTAATTGCATTGTAGTCATAATTTCCTTCGTCTTGTGCGCAGCTATAGCATAAAACCAGCATCAGGGACAAAATAAATTGAATCTTTATATTTTTTAACATAATGTTCTATTTTAAAAATTTACTAAATGATTTTTAAGGAAAGATCATTTCTTTTCCGTCTTCTTCATAAATAATATTGCCCGAAGCTTTTTGGTCAGCCAAATAGCGTTTCATAAAAGCCTGATAATAGACAAAATCAGCAATTGCAAGACCAGGAGAACCCAGTTTCTGATTAAAAATAGTCGGATCCAGATTCATTAAATTACACATCAAGAAAAATTTCTTTGCCGAGAAAACTCCTAAATACGGCGCATACCAACCTATTGGTTGCGTCAATTTATCATCAAAAGAAAGTTTGAACTTAATAAAACTAATTGTTTTGTGAGTCAGCACATTAACCTCCTTACTTTTCATATTGGTGTTAAAGGATTCGTTTTCTTCTAAATTCAAAATCAGTAAAAGACCATTCTTTTTCATGTCTGCAGTTCTAAAAACAGTCACGGGAAGATCATTTACAATCTTGCCAGCAGGTATTGTAAAATTTTCAGGAATTTTAAAATGAGTCCCTGCAATTGCAGTACTTTTAGGATCGACAACCACTTTTACCTTTCTGTCGACATCACTCATTTTTCCCTGAACGTAAACTGGAATATTATAAACTTTCCCTGCAACTTCAGGTTTTTCCAAAGCAAATGTGAATCCTATACTATCTGTTATAGTTGTAGTCGCACCATCAGAAATTCCGAAAACTGCAGGAGCAAAATAAATACTGTCAGTTCCTGAGTACGTTGCAATTTCTTCATGATCACAGGAACTAAAGCCTATAAATGTTAAAAACAATATGCTAAAAATCAATATTTTTTTCATGTTACTTCGTTTTAAATTATTGGAAATTAACTTCGATGTCCGGCAATGGCACTACGTATTGAAGCGCTCCCATAGTGATGTTTCCAGAAGTCGCAGAACCGTTAGGAACCGTAGCACTGTTGATTCTTTTATAATAATAAAACAACTGTCCTTCGCCAATAAATTCTTTTTTGTATTCTTTTGTAACTTCTGTCGTTATGTTTGCAGTTGCTGCCAAATTCGACAATCCGCGGTTAAAACGAAGTGTATTTAAAAATCCAATCCCATCTGCCGCTACAGGAGCTGTTTCTGCAGCAATCAAATATATTTCTGAAAGTCTGATCATAGGGATCTGTAAACGGAACAACTTATCTTTATCGACTACATCTTCATATTTATAAAACGTTTTTTGCGTTTTTCCGCCCACGATAGGAACTTTCCAGCTTGGCAAACTTCTGTAATCGTTATCATTTGATTCAAAAACTGCTGTTAATCTGCTTAATATTGGAGCATAAATTATTGCATCTCCTAAATTATAATCAAATAGCGCTTTTTGTTTTGAATACAATTTATAATCGCTTAAAGCGAAAAAATTCTCAGAAGAAAAAATTCGATCTGGATTTGAAGCATTTGTTGCTTCAGAAAATGGAGTCCATGGAAAAAAGGTTGTCGATTTAGTAAAATTGATAATTTCATTTGCCACTTTAGAAGCTCCCACTTTATCTCCTGAATACAATAATACACGTGCTTTTAGACATTTTACCGCCAAATAATTCATTCGCAAACCTCTGTTGGCAGAGTAATAAGGATTTCCATCAAAATCAGAAGTTGCCATGTATTTTCCTGAAGTAAGAATAGGGTCTTTTTGCAACAATTCTAAAGCACTATCTAAATCGGCAAGAATTTTAGCCACAACATCTTTTGCCGGAAGTATCGGTTGATTTGCAGTAACTGCTGAATCATAATACGGAATCGCCGAAAGATCAGGACTTACTTTATAAATTGGTCCGTACAAACGCAACATATCAAAATGAAGCATTGCTCGTATTCCTATAGTTTCTCCTTTTAAAAGATTTGCTTTTTCTTGTGATACAATACTGCTATGTTCGTCCATGCTTTCCAAAAACTTATTGGCATACAAAATCGTTTTGTATCCTGCTTCCCAAATACTAGAAAACCTTGCTTTAGGAAATGCTTCTGTATAAGAATATGCAGCAATTTTATTATTATTAGTACTGCTTGACATATTATATTGTTGCCCCAAGATTTCAACTGCATCCATTGTAAGTTGGCGTCCATAAAGATCATCAGAAACCAAACTTAAATAAAGTCCGTTGTGTACATTTTGCATTCCGGCTTCATTTTCAAATATTTGAGATTCTAAAATTTTATCCTGAGGTTGTACATCCAAAAAGTCACTGCAGCCTGCAGCCGAGAATGTAATCAGGATTACTAATGCTATTTTATTAAAATACTGTTTCATTATTACTGTATTAAAATGATACGTTTAGACTTAAAGAAAAAATTCTTGAAAAAGGATACTCGATTCCACGTTCTGCTTTTATAGAAGAAACTCTGAAAAACTCATTTGCGTAAGCATTGAATCCTAAACCAGCTAATCCTGATTTGTTAAGCCATGCTCTATTTGTTACGCGATATCCTAAACGAAGTGATTCGCCTGAGATATAATCATCTTTTTGAATGAATCTTGAAGAAATTGGAGTATTGTTTGTCAAACTAATGGCTTTAAATTGTGCCAATTGTCCTGGAGTTGTCCAGCGGTCTGTAAAAGCTCTGGCATCTTGATTGTCAAAAATATTGCTTGAACTGATGTTTTCAACTTTATCATATAAAGCAGTATTAAATCGGTCAGCCCCAAAACTGTAACGAATAAATAATCCTAAACTAAAATTTTTATAATTAACGCTTGTAGAAAATACCCCAGTTGCAATTTCTCTTGAATTACCCATAATTCTTTCATCACTTTTATCTAAAATGAAAGTAGTTTCACCATTTTTCTTCAAGAAAACTTCTTTTCCAGTAGCTGGATCGATTCCTAAAGAAGGTACTGCCCAAAGATCATTTGTACTTGCTCCGTCATAATATCTTGTCAGGCTCGTTGTTTTTTTGGCTGCATCATTCAATGAAGCAAGAGCATTGTTAAAACCTCCTAATTCATTTTCGTTTGTAGTTGCCGTTAATCCAACTCCCCAATAAAAATTAGCTTTTGTATTGTTGATAAACGTATAATTAGCTTTAAGCTCTAAACCTCGTGTAGTAATGTAACCAATGTTTAGCGGATAAGCGGTAACTCCCGTTGAAGCCGCAAGATCGATTGCAACAATTTGAGGAGAAGTCTGACGTCTATATGCTCCCAAAGTAGCTGTTAACTTGTTTCTAAACATTCCCAAATCTAATCCTACCGACAAATCTTTTGTTTTTTGAGGCTCCAAATTGACATTGGCCAACTGCGAAACATTTAATCCCGCACCAAAAATATTAGTACTAGGATCGTACGTATAAATGTCATGAGATGCAAATCCTACAAGATTTTGATTTCCTGTCTGACCAAAGTTGGCACGCAGTTTTAGGATATTTACAATATCTTCATTCATCTTAAACTCATAGTTCAAATTCCATCCAATACCAATACCGTAATAAGGTGAGTATTTTTTATTTGTTCCAAAGTTTGTTGCTCCAGAAATTGTATGAGTTAAATCAAGCAGATATTTTCGGTTATAAGCATAGTTTAATTGATTCGTCAAATCTACGCTTCGAACAGTTTCACTATAACTGCCCGGTTGTGAATTTAATTCAAATCCAAAAGCAAAATTTGGATTACCTGCAACTCCTAATGGAAATCCTCTTAAAACAGAACTATAAGAAGAATATCTCGTTTCTAAGGCAGAAGCTCTTAAAGTATAATTAACCGAATGAACATTATTAAAAACATTTGAATAGGTTCCTCCAATATTACCATTCCATTTATTGGTCAGAAAATCACTTCTTTTATAACTTCCTTTTTCTGTTGGCGTGTTATTAATGAATTGTGTGTCATCTGGCGAGATAAACTTTGTTCCTGTTGTCTGCAATCTCGAAACCGAAATTGCGGCCGTAGTTTTGATATGAGGATTAACATCATAATTTACTGCAAAGTTATTTGTGAAGTTGAAATCAACTCCTTTATCAAAGCTATTTAAACGAACATTGTACAAAGGATTTACAGCTTGATTTACATAATCATTTACAATTCGGTTTCCAACTGGAACAGAAGTTCCATCTAAATAACGTGTTACGACACCATCTTCATTATATTTTGGATAATAAGGACTTGCTTTTGCCCAGATAGAAAAGTCGCCATAAGGAGATTCTTGATTATTTCCTCCAGAAACAAAAAAGTTGTTGTTAAAACTTAATTTGTTTTTTCTATAAATCAGGTTTGCATTATATCCCCATGTATTATGCTCAGAACCTTTCATAGTTCCTGACAAAGTCTTATAATTTCCTGCAAGATTAAATCTAAATTCATCTGATCCTCCTCCAATGGTCAAACTGTGTCCCGAAGTGATTCCCATTTGAATAGGTTCGTTCAACCAGTACGTATCGACACCGCGACGCACATTTGCTAAACGTTGATTGTAGATTTCGTCCCATTTATATTGAGTAGCATAGTCACCAAGACGCGGTACTATGTATGCTCTTGAAAGTCTTTCAAATTCTAATTTTTGCTCGGCATTCATTAAATTATAAACACTTAAATCTGCCAGCTCATAAGATGAATTATATACATAGGATACTTGTAATTTTCCTGCAACAGGCTTATTCGTTTCAATAACGACAACTCCGTTTGCAGAACGTGATCCGTATAAAGCTGTCGAAGCTGCATCTTTTAAAAGAGTGATGCTGGCGATTCTATTGATATCTAAATCGACAACCTGCTGCAAAGTTGTTGGAAAACCATCCAAAATAAACAAAGGCTGATTCGGATCTTCTTTAAATTGATCGTTTACCTGATTTGTCGTCAAACTCGTCTGCCCCCTCACCTCGATTGTTGGCAAAACATTTGGGTTTGATCCCGCTATATTATTATTCAAAACAATAAAAGACGGATCTATGGTTTTTAAGGCCTGAACCACATTTTGTGTAGAAACTTGTCTCAATTCTTCACCTTTATAGGTAGAAACAGCTCCTGTAATAAGTTCTTTTTTACGCACTGTCACCCCAGTATTTATGACAACACCGCCAAGTTCTTTAGTTTCCTGAACCAAAGAAATATTAATCAGCTTTCTTTTGTTTACCGCTACAACCTGCGCTCTGTGTCCAATATAAGTAAACAAAATTTGTCCGTCTTCAGGAGCAGTTATTGTATATTTTCCATCAAAATCAGTTTGTACAGCAACATTGCTGTTTCTAACTTTTATGTTTACGCCCGGAAGCGGTTCATTTTTATCATTGGTAACTGTACCTTTAATTTCAATCATTTTTGACTGAAAAACTACTGGATTCTCTTTGGGCAATTTTCTAACCAAAATCGTGTTTCCGTTTGACAAACTAAAATCGAAATCTTTATTAGGAAAGCTCGCTTCTAATAAATCATTTACTCTGATTTTACCTTTTTTAAGATGTACTTTGGGTAGTTTTTTAAATAAATCTTCCTGATAAATAAAAGTATAGTCTGTTTGCTGCTTTATAATATCAAAAACTTCGTCAACAGTTACCGTTTTATCAGCTGCAATAACAATTTTTGTGTTTTGCGAAAATACATTTGCGGGAGAAAAACCAAAAATTGCAGTACAAAACAAGAATATGAAAGTTCTCATAATGTTAATAATTAGTCGTTTTCTAAAATAGAAAAGAACGTCGGTTAATTTAAATTTCATAAATTTACATGTTAATTGGTTGGTCGGTTGTTAAATGATTAATTGATTAATACACAGAAAGGGATGAAGTGCGGTACGGTGAGAGGTCTGAACTTTAATCCCTTTTCTTTTTATTTTATAATAATCTTATTGTCTTTTTTCTCATAGGCATTAATAAAATTAATATTCTTGATTGTCGTTAATATGTCTTCTAATTTTTGATTTTTATTCAATACGCCATTAAATCTCACATTTCCAAGTGCTGGATCAGCAAACTCAATATCAACATCATACCATCTTGACAACACTTTTGCAATATCTTTAAGAGGCATTCCTTTAAAAACAAACAATCCTTTTCTCCACGAAATTTCATTATAAACATCAACTTCAGCAATTGAGATACTTCCGTTAGGACTGCTTATTTTCGATTGTTGGTCTGGCGCCAAAATTTCTTTATTGCTTGAATTGCTTACCGCAACTTTTCCTTTTACTAATGTGGTATAAATTGCCGTTTCGTCTTTATAAGCTTTGATATTAAATTCGGTTCCAATAACTTCAACATTTTGTCCTTGGGTTTTGACTTTAAATCTTGAACCTTTATGTTTTGTGCTTGGCGAAACTTCAAAATAAGCTTCTCCGTAAACCAATTCGACTTGTCTAGTTTCTCCATCGACAAAAGCAACTGGGTATTTTAATTGTGATTCTGAGTTCAGCCAAACTTTTGTGCTATCTGCCAATTGAACAAAAAACTGTCCTCCTCTCGGAATCGTTAAAAAGTTATTTGCGATTGCAGCAGTTTTGCCATTTTTTGAATCGTATATTAATTTTTCTCCATTACTAGAAACATTTCCTTGATTGTAAGATTCCCCTTTTTTCAATTCAATAACAGATCCATCTCCTAAAGTCAATGTTGCCTTATCACTTCCAATCAAAATATTTTTATGGGCTACAACCGGAATATTTTGTCTTGAATTTTTTCCTGTATTGAATAACAACGAAATGGAAATCAGCATTGCAACTGAAGCCGCAACTGCAACTTTAAAACTTGTTCTTGAATAAAATGGTCGTAACGAAATTACTTTTGTTTCTTCAGATTTTATTGTTTTCTGAATCCGATGAAGCATTTTACTTTGAATTTCTTCTTTTGGTCCTAACGCATCATCCCATTCTTCAGAAGTTTGAAAACTTTCGTAAAAATGCAACAACTGCTTATTCTCCTCCCGATTCGTATCACCAGAAAGATATCGGTTTAATAACGTTAAGAATTCTTCTTTTTTCATTTTTTTAATTATTAATGCAGGAGTATATGAGGTAAGTATCTAAAAAGACATTTACCCCCTAGTCCAAATTGTATTTTTTTTTGATTTTTTTTAATCTTTTAAGAAAAGCCCCGCCAGAAACTAGAAAATTCAATGCTTTAGGCTTATAATCGGCAATCATTTTTTGTTTTCTTTTAAAGATTTTCAGAAAGCCATAAAATCATCGCCGTTCCTAATGAGCTTCCCATTGACAAACGAATGGTATGAAGCGCTTTTGTAATATGATTTTCAACTGTTTTAGTTGAAATATTCAGACGTTCAGCAATTTCTTTATGACTGAGCTGTTCTTCTCGGCTCAATTTATACACAGCTTGGCATTTCTCTGGAAGTGTTTCGATAATCAAATTAAGCTGTTGCACCAATTCTTCGTGCATCAATTGAGTTTCTGGCGTTGTATATTGAAAACGTTTTTCTAAATCATCAAAAAGTTCGACCTTGATTTTGTCTTTATTCTTTTTTAAATGATTGAAAACTTGATAACGTGCGCAGGCATACATATAGCCTTTTAAAGAAATATGGATTTCTAACTTTTCGCGATTGTGCCAAATGTTCATAAAGATATCCTGAATAATATCTTCGCACAACTCTTTATCTTTTATGATATTGTAGGCCGAAATAAAAAGCGCCTGCCAAAATGTATTGTACAATTCCGTCAATGCCGATTCATCTCCAGAGCGAAGACGATCAATTAAAATTTTATCTTGATTTGTGGATAACAACGGTAATTTTTGGCTTTAGGGAAATTGAATAATTCGCAACAAACTTAATAATATTATCCAATAATCCTAATTTGCTCGAGCACAGAACAGTCATTCAACATTATTCAAATAATTCTGCAAAAAACTCGAATCCCTATAAATTTGATAATTTCATAAACTGAAAAGCCATAAAAAATTGACTTTATATAATTTTTCACTCTTTAAAAACGGATTTTACAAACCGCTCTTTGTTAAGATAAAATCATTTTTTTATTAATAATAGCCAAAATACCGTAGCCAATTTCTTAGATCGCAAATTGAAGTAAAAGCGACTTTTAGAAATTAGTAAAAAAAGTTTTACTATAATTTTAGGCACATTTTTACACACTTTTAAGCAAAAAAAAAATCGGAAGAAACTTCCGATTTTAGATTTTTATGATTCACAACTGCTGCAGGTAACCAAACTTGTAACTAATTCTTTTGAAACACTCTGGCTTCTTTGATAATACAAACTCTTGATTCCGAGTTGCCAAGATTCTATCATTAAACGATTTACTTCTTTAATTGGCAATTCTGCTGGAATATTAAGGTTTAAGCTTTGTCCTTGATCTACAAATTTTTGACGAATTGCGGCTTGTTGCACAATTTCCAGCTGACTGATTTCTTTGAAAGTTTTAAACACATCTTTTTCAGTCTGTGTAAGCTGTTCCATATGCTGAACGCTTCCACCATTCAGCATAATTCCACGCCAAACTTCTTCATTGTCCAAACCTTTTTCTTCAAGCAGTTTTTTCAAATATTTATTCTTGCGCATGAAATTTCCTTTGCTCAAACCCGCTTTGTAATAATTACTGCTAAACGGCTCAATTCCTGGAGAAGTCTGCCCTAAAATTGCCGAAGATGATGTTGTTGGCGCGATCGCCATAGTAGTCGTATTTCTTCTTCCGTAACCTTTCAGTAATTCTGGTTCGCCATAAATTCGGGCTAAATCCTGCGTTGCTTTATCTGCTTTTTCACTGATGTGTTTGAAAATTTCTGTCGTTTTCATTTTGGCTTCTAAACCTTCAAACGGAATCCTATTTTTTTGCAAATAAGAATGCCATCCTAAAACGCCTAAACCTAGGGCACGATGTCTTTTTGCAAATTTATTGGCTGCAGAAAGGTAATAATTGCCTTCCGTTTTTTCGATGAATTCCTGCAATACAGCATCCAAGAAAAAGATAGCCAATTTCACGGCTTCGGTATCTTTCCATTCATCGTAAAGCTCCAAATTCATTGACGAAAGACAACAAATAAAGGATTCGTCAAAATCAGATGGAAGCATAATTTCGCTGCACAAATTACTTGCATTAATACGTAAGTTTTTGTCTTTATAAACTTGTGGTTTGTTTTTGTTTACGTTGTCACTGAAGAAAATATAAGGCAATCCTTTTTGCTGACGGCTTTCTAAAACCTTTGCCCAAACTTGACGTTTTTCGATATCGCCATCAATCATTTCCTGCATCCAATAATCAGGAACACAAATTCCGGTAAATAAATTCTGGATTGGATTTCCGATGCTTTTTATCTTTAAAAATTCCTCAATATCTGGATGATCAACGTCTAAATATGCTGCAAATGCGCCACGACGCACGCCACCTTGCGAAATCGTATCCATAGCAGTATCGAACAGCTTCATAAAACTTACGGCACCACTACTTTTTCCGTTGTCTGTTACAGCACTTCCTCTTCCGCGCATTTCTCCAAAATAACCCGAAGTTCCGCCGCCAATTTTGGTCTGCATAATAACTTCTCCAAGCTTGTGTGTAATACCTTCAATTTTATCCGGAATGTGAACATTGAAACATGAAATTGGCAAACCACGTTCTGTACCCATATTTGCCCAAACTGGCGAACTGATGCTCATCCAGCCACGTTCAATCATTTCTACAAAAGATTCCTTTAGTTCTGGTTTATAAAGTCGGCGAGCAGCTGCCGTGCAAATTCTATCAATTGCACCTTCAACCGTTTCACCTTTTAAAAGATAACCGCGATTCAGGATTTGTTCACTTTCTGAATTTTTCCACCACATTTTATTTCCAGCCTCGCTCATCGGTTGGCTTGCTTCATTTATATCTATTATATTCATCATTTTATGCTTTTAGAACAAATCATTTGCCGTTATACTCTTATCATGTTTTGTATATTCTACAGGTCTTTTCGCAAAGAAATCATCTAAACTGTTTGCAAAAACTTCTTCTTCAAACCACAACATTGCTTTATACTCTTCTGCCGAAACATCAAATACGGTTGGAATTCCAATTTGTTTCAAACTTTCGTCTAAACGGAATTTCATGAAATTAACTAAATCCGTTTTATTGATACTTTCGATTTCACCATCTTCAAAAATCCAATCTAAAATATCCGATTCAACATCGATCGAATGTTTAACGGTATCTCTAATTGCTAATAAAGTTGCATCATCAAAATAATCTGGAAATTCCTCACGGATTTTATTAATGATAAAAATGCCTCCATTTGCATGAATTTGCTCATCAATTGAAGTCCACGCAATAATATTGCTGACATTTTTCATGTAGCCTTTGAATCTTGTAAACGAAAGCAAAATCGCAAACTGACTGAAAAGCGAAACATTTTCAATCAAAATACTGAACAAAATCAGCGAAACCATATATTTTTTATTGTCCTGCGAACGTGTATCTTTTAAAACATTTGAAAGATAATCCACACGCTTACGGATTACAGGAACGTCTAATAATTTCTCAAATTCGTCATTGTACCCTAAAACTTCAAGCAAACGCGAATAGGCTTCAGAATGCCTGAATTCGCACTCGGCAAAAGTAGTTCCGAGGCCGTTAAATTCTGGTTTTGGGAAATGCTCATAAATGTTTCCCCAAAAACTTTTTACCGCAACTTCAATCTGTGCAATTGCCAACAAACTGTTTTTGATCGCTGTTTTTTCAGCTGGCGACAAATGCGAATGAAAATCCTGTGTATCAGCAGTAAAATCGACCTCTGTATGAACCCAGTACGCTTTGTTTATCGCTTCAGTAAATTGTAGTACCTCCGGGTATTCAAAGGGCTTGTAATTGATTCTTTTATCGAAAATAGACATAATATAAAATAATTAAATGGTGGATAATATGTTATTCGAAATGCCGATTTGGGAGGTATTTTAGCATCTCGATACTTACAAATTTAAGCCAGCCTTTTTTGTTTTTCTTTCCTTTTGATGTTAAAAATCGTGGCAATTATCAACAAGAAAAAATGGCATTTTTTAGGAGTTAAAAAAGTATTTATCAACAGCCTTTTTCAATTTCATAATGCTCGAAAAATCAGTTATTTAAAAAGAATCTAAATAAAGTTGTCAACAGGAAAAAACGTTTTTAATCTTCAATCGAAAAAAACAGTTATCAACAGCAAAGTCAAAAATGAACAAAATTTCATCTAAAAAACTGTTACAAAAAATGGCTTTGGAAGTCTCATTTTAAGATTCAAAAAGTTTAACGTTCAAAAAAAACGAATTGACAAAATCAAACTAATTATTTAATTTTAAACAATTTATAAAATTTAAGAATTGTTTAAAGACTAATTTCTGAATCTGCGGAAAGAAATGAAAACCAGTTTTTTCTCTTAAACAATTCTCAAAATACACCAACTTCAAATGACAACAGATATTATCGAATTGAATGACTTTATTGTTTTAATAGAACAATCGAACACGACAAAAACCATAGTTCAAAAATGCGAAATAGATGGCGACGCAGTTGGTTTTGCTTTTTACGGATCTGGAAATGTTGAGTTGGAAATCAAACACAATAATCAGACGAAATATTTGACAAATACGACCGGTTTGGCAATTTGTTTTTTCGGAAATCAGAAAGTTGAATTCTCACATAAAATTGAACCGGATAAACCTTTACAATCGATCAGTATTTTTACCAAACTAAAGCATTTGAATTCGCTTCCTTTAGCCGAAAAAGAAATTTTTGAAAAGCAGTTACCCGAATTACTAAATCCGAAAGAACATTTTGTAAAAGGACCATCATATTATATGACTTTAGACATGCAATTGGCAGTTCAAAAAATCTTCAATACAACTTACACCGGTAATACCAGATTATTGTTTTTAAAAAGTCAGGTCAACGAACTTTTGGCTCATTTCTTTGCGCTTTTAAGTACCGATGCCAAAATTGACTTTTCAGAAATTGACAAAAACAAATTATACAAAGCGAAAGAAATTGTAACCACACATTATTCTAAACCTCCATCAATTACGCAATTATCAAAAATGGTAGGTTTGAACAGCAACAAACTCAAAAAGAATTTTAAAGAACTTTTTGGGATTCCAGTTTTCAAATATGTTCAGGAAGAACGACTTCATAAAGCGTACGAATTACTCCGCGAAAGCGAAAAAACAGTTCAAGAAGCGGCTTGGGATGTGGGTTATGAAAGTCTGAGTTCGTTTTCGAATGCTTTTCATAAAAAATTCGGAATGCGTCCAAACGAAGTTCGGCTTCAATTCCTTTCAAACAAATCATAATTCTTTTGCGACAAATGATTGATTTTTAATCTAATCAACTTTGTATCAGTAATTAATTTAAAAACTATTGATATGAGCAAAAAGAAAATTTTAGTCTTGGGTTCTAATGGGAAAACTGGACGCAGAGTAATCGAAAGATTGAAAAATAATCCTGAAGTAGAAATTCGTCTAGGTTCTCGATCTGAAAAAATTCCTTTTGATTGGGAAAATCCTCAAACTTGGGAAAATGTTCTACAAGGCGTTGAAATCGTTTACATCACCTTTCAGCCTGATTTAGCAATTCCTTCAGCAGTTGAAACCATTCAAGAATTCACCGTTTTGGCAACAAAATTAGGCGTTCAAAAAATGGTTTTATTATCGGGAAGAGGCGAAAAAGAAGCGCAGCTTTGCGAAGAAATCGTAAAAGAAAATGCCAAAAACTGGACAATCGTTCGTGCAAGTTGGTTCAATCAAAACTTTAGCGAAAGCATATTTTTGGAACCTATTTTAGCCGGAATTGTGGCTTTGCCAAGAGCCGAAGCTTTAGAGCCTTTTACAGATGCGGATGATATTGCCGATGTGGTTTTGGAATCACTTTTAAACGACAAACACAATGGAAAAACATATGAATTAACCGGCCCAAGATTACTGACTTTCAAAGAAGCCGTAAATACAATTGCCGAAGCAAGCGGACGAAATATTGCTTTTCAAGGTTTATCATTGGAAGAATATTCAAAAATGCTTCGCGAATTTCAAGTTCCTGAAGATCATATTTGGCTTGCGAATTATCTTTTCGAACAAGTTTTGGATGGAAGAAATTCGCATATCACTTCTGACATTGAAAAAGTCTTAGGCCGAAAAGCAAAAGATTTTTCCGCTTACGCGAAAGAAACTGCCCAAACCGGAATTTGGAATTCTTAAACTCTGAAAGATGAATTATTTTAGAGTCGCTTTATCGGGTTTATTGGTTTGGATTTTGGTCAGTATTTCGTTTTACATTTTAGATCAAATTCCGCTTATAAAAGATTTCTTTTGGGTTCAATCCATAATTGTGATGTTTGGAATATTCTTTTTCGGAATATTTGGAGCTAAAATCTATTACAGAAAAACTCCAAAAACGAATGGACTGCAACTCGGAATTGCAATGTCGGCAACCGCCTTGATTTTAGATGTTTTGATTACGGTTCCTTTTGTAGAAATCCCAAACGGAAGAAGTTATTTTAGCTTTTTTAATAGTCCGGTTTTATGGCTTTTGGCAACTATAAATGCTGTGTCTGTTTATTTTTATTGGAAGAAAAAACAAAACATTTGAATTTAAAAACGAAATTAGGAACATTGCCGATGGTTTCAACCATTGTGGGACGCAATGATAACATTCGCTTAGTCTCCCAAGGTTAAAACCTTGGGCTATGTTGAAATAAAACACAAAAGCTTGTTCTAACGAACAAGCTTTTGTTTATTTCTAATAATTGAAATTAAAGATTCGCATCTTTTACTTTGGCTTTTGCCAATTGGCTCACTCTGTAAATCAGAAATACACTGAACAAAGTAACAACCGCAACCACATAACCCAAAATAGGATAATTCTCCAAAGGCGAAGTTTTTGTCTGCTGATGCACTATAAATCCAGCAGAAACAGCACCAATTCCTCCTGCAATTTGTTGCAATGATGACGTTATAGACATATAGGCACCACGATCCTGCATCTCAGGAATTGCAGTGTTTAATGTTGTTGCCGGAATCATTCGGCTCATGATTCCCATGAATAAAATCATGTTCAAAACGACAATTTGCCAAAGCGGAATAGGACTTAAATTGGTATAAATCAAAATCATAATTATAGACAAAAATGATCCTGCCGCAAACAATTTGAACTTGCTTACTTTATCACTCAATTTCCCTATAAGTGGCATAATAAACAATACTGAAAGTCCGGTAAAGAAAAATACCATCGGTAATTCTTCTTGGCTGATATGAATATTATTGACTAAATATGCACTTCCAAAAGGCTGCAACATAAAACCTCCAACGGAAAGAAAAGCAATTGCCATAAACCCAACCTGATATTGTCTGTTGCTTAAGGTGTGCCAAAGGTGTAAAAATGGACTTTTGTCTGACTGCAACTCCAAGTGTTTTGTAATCGCAGGCAATTGCGTTAAAACTGCTACAAGAATTAACAATCCTAAAACGGCGATCATAATAAAAGTCGAATGCCAGCCCCAGTGATTAGCAAAAAATAGTCCGGCTGGGATTCCAAGAATTTGACTTGATGCGTATGCCATTTGAATAAATCCCATTACGCGACCTCTTTGCTGAATAACAAATAAATCGGTTACGATAGCCAACGAAATAGAACCAATTACACCTCCAAAAAGTCCTGTAAAAATTCTTGCCATTAACAACATATGATAACTTGTCGAAAAGGCACAAAAAATAGTTCCAATAATAAATCCGATATAGAAGAAAATCAACAGTTTTTTTCGGTCGAATTTATCTGCAAAACCTGCTGCTAAAAGTCCAGAAATTCCGGCACTGAAAGCATAAGCAGAAACCGCAAAACCAAAATCTGAAGTCGTCATGCTTAATTTTTTCATTAACATATCTCCTAACGGAGAAATTACGACAAAGTCTAAGATTACAGTAAATTGCAAAAGTGCCAAAATGGCGATGATAAATTTTTGATGTAAGGTGAAAGCCGTGCTTTCTATAGTAGTTTTTTCCACTTTAATAATTTGTATTTTTTACGATAATTCTTGGCAAGCGTGGCCAAAATCGCGGATTAATTTTATAATTTCTTCTGGTTTCAATGTCTCCGAAACCACACGAAGAACGCAATCAACGTCTTCACAATCAATACTCCACTCTTGAATTTGTGGGTGATTGCTCAAAATTTGATGTGCAATAGAACTAGAATTTATAGTTCCGATATTGGTTTTAAAAATATGTATTGTGTTTAAATCTGTTTCCATAATTTTTCATGGTTTAAGGCCTTTCACGGTTACTTGAAAAGCTTCTTTCATAATTTCTTTAGTAAGCACAAATGGTTTTCCTCCCATACTTTTACGTTCCGCATGCATGTTCAGCAGCGTATAAAGAGGTCCGTAAGCCACACTCCAAAACGCTTCAAAATTCATTGGAAGAAGTTCTTTATTTTGCAGCGAATTATTGATGAACTGGGTCATGATGGCTCTGAAATCTGAAAATTCTTTTATCGAATCCAAAATGATTTCTCCATGTGGCGAATGTTTGATGATTTCAAAAAATGCAACTTCTTTAGGGTATTTCATTGCAAAGTTGGCGCGGTTTTCCCATTGTTTCCACAAACCTTCTTCGAATGGCATTTCTGGCGAAAAGTCTTTTATGGTGCTTTTAAAAAACTTCAGTGCCATTTTAGCTCCTATTTTTTGAATCAAATCATCTTTGTCAGCATAATAAATATAGAGCGTACCAACAGAAATTGAACAGGCTTTCGCCAATTTATTCATACTGAAACCTTGAAATCCTTCCTGCACAATTTGGTCAATCGCCATTTCAATGACCAATTTTTCTTTGTCAATATCTCTAATTCTCATAGCTGATTTTTTTTTTTTACAAAGATAAAATAATAAATGAATGAACATTCTTTTATTTATTATTTTTTTTCATCTAAATTAAAATCCATAAAAAAAGTCTGCAAAACCCAGCGTTTTACAGACTTCAAAAAAACTAAACAAATAAATTAAGTTGTAAATTCCAAATCTCAAATTCCAAATTCCAACCAGTATTGTCCCTCTGAGCGAACTCGAAGAGCAACATAGCTCATAACTTCTAACTCATAATTATATCACTTTTTACTTTTCACCAAAGAAACATCATCTATAAAACAAAAAGATTTTGCTTTTCCATCGGCAAGAAAACCAACTTCAGCCTTTCCTCCTTTTACTTTTATATCTTTTATGACAATGGTTTTCCAATCGGTATTTTCTTCTTTTACAACAAATTGAAATTTCTTTCCGCCAGTTTCGGCATAGATTTCAAGGTTATTAAAACCTTTGCTGTTTTTTACTTTCGCGGTCAAGGTATAAAGTCCGTCCTCTAGTTTTACATACGGTGATGATTCTATTTTTTGGAAAATTTTTCGTTTGAAATCAATTTTATCACTGATATTCAAGCTCTTTTCTCCAATGACTGTTTTTCTTTCTAACTCTGTATTAAAATGATTCAAAACAGGTGAAGTTACAGTATCCAAACTTATTTTATTCCCTTCAATAACTTCAGTTGCCCAACCTGTCATCTGAATCTGCAATGGTTTTACAGGACTCGGAATATGTCTACGATCGGCTTCAAAACTTCCGTTTCTGACATAATTGTTTTCATCATCAACTTTCCATTTTCCTGTTTTAGCATCCAAATTCCAAGCGCTAAGCGAATTAAAATATGGTTCACTTCCATTAAACGATATTGGGCACCATTGGTTATAACCCAAACCGTTTCCAGCAAAATCAGCCCAACGATCGCCACAATACACAATAGTTTCCTGTTGTGTTCCTTTTACAGAAAAGAAAAATCCAGTTTGCGAAACGTGAGCAAAATCTTCCTCAGCGCCTTTTGTAATCAGCATATCATTTGTTGGGCGATATGGACCACGAATATCATCGGCAACTAAATAATAAGCGAAAGACGAATCCCAACCGTAAATATTTGAAGCATACATATAATACTTGTTTTTGTATTTAAACATGCAGTTTCCTTCTCGGCTTTCACCTTTAAAAATTTCGGTACAGTCTAAAAGGTTTACTTTTCCGTCTTTTATTCCAATTTCAGAAACATAAATCTTGTTTCTTCCTTTTCCGTACGAATAAATCAAATACGATTTTCCAGTGTCTTCGTCAGTAAAAACGGTTTGGTCGCCAGTATTGCTGGTTCCAATCATTTTTTCCATATTTATTTTTTGATGCCAAGTAAACTGACCTGTAGGCGAATCGGAAAGAGTGATCAAAACTTCGCTTCCATGCTGTACAAATAGCGCGTATTTATTAATTTCCTTTACAAAAGCGACACCTAAACGCCCTACCCAGGTCTTCCCTGATTTATTTACTTCGTCTTTTGTCAAAACATTTGCTTCAAGTGTCCAATTAACCAAATCATCTGAACTGTAACACGTAACAGCTTCAAAATTATTGACATTAAGCGTGACAGACGGATCAGCACGATAAATATCGGCCTCAGCATAATGAACGCCATACCAAAAATATTTTTGCTTTCCTGTTTTCGGATCTGGAAATTTAAATATGCCGCCTCCTTGACTGTTTAATGGGAGTCCCTCTTTGGTATTCCAGAAAACATCATTTTTGATGGTACGATTCTGGGCTATCATTTTTTGTGATATTCCAAAAGAGAATAATGCAAGAGCAATACTAAAGGAATACCATTTTTGAATTTTCATAATTTAGTACGGTTAGTTAGTTCGTAATAAAATTATTGAATCAGTATAAAGTTTGCGTCATGTACTATCCTGTTTAGTAATAGATATTTAAGATTATGGCAGATTTTGAATTGTCTATAATTTTTTCCAATCTTTTAAAAAAAACTTCATTTACCATAGGACAACCGTGGCTTCGGGAAATATAATGATCTTGTTCCTCCTCCGGAACTGCAGAATAGGAATGCAAAACCACAGCTCTTTTTAACGCGTTATTGTTACTTTCATCTAAGCCGTTTAATTTATACGATTTTCCAAAAGTTCCAAAATATGATTTCCCGATCGCATAGCATCCTAGAGAAGTTGCATTTGAATTGGGTTCATTGCTGAATTTAAGATTTCCTGGAATTCCGGTTTCTGATCCGCAACCATGAGCAACGAGTCCTTCGTCCAAAATCTTGTCGTGCTCCAAATCATAAACAAAAAATCTGTTTTTGCCTGATTTGATTTTCATATCAACAAAAAAGGCAATTTTACTATTATATGAATTACTGGTTTTGATTTTTTCTTTTACTCCAGCAAGCTGTATGTTGAATCGCTCAATAGCGGTTTCCGTCCAATTTTCTTTTCCTGATATTGTTTTGAAATTCCCCAAAATTGATACGGAAAGAAATACGATTAAATTGAAAATTTTCATAAAAGTGGCATTAAAAATTTATCCCAAACAACTTTTCAGAAAAATTGTTTTTTTACGATGCAAATTTACTTTGCCACTTCATTACAAATTAGACAGTAAACGACTTAAAAACAATATAATAAGTTTTAATTTCCAACTAAAACAAGCCCAATATTCCCTTAAAGAATCATCAAAATGAGCGTCATTGCTGGGCTTTTCGATTTCATCTCATTTTTGAAAGGATCGTCTTTTAAAGTCCAAAACTAAAACACTGACTTAAAGCTGTTTATAATAAGAATTTTAAGATTAATGCTTTTTTATCTGCTTAATATTGTATAACTTGCATATAGCAAATAAAAAATCTACACATTATGAAAAAAATTCTATTCTCTATTTTAGTAGTTGCGATTAGTATAATGTATCAGCCGATTTTTTCCCAAACCGAGGATACCGAACCTGCTTTAGGACTGCCCGGTGACAACTTAGATCTTTATGCTGTTCTGAGTCTTTTTCAAAAATCAAAAACAATTGAGGAATTTGAAAAAAAATTAAACCTAAAAGAAACAGGGATCAACAATCTGGATCTGAATTTGGACAAAAAAGTAGATTTTATAAAAGTAGTAACAAAAAAGGAAGGCAATTCCTTTACTTTTATACTTCAAGTCAATGTGAGTAAAGACGAAACTCAAGATGTTGCGATAATCTTAGTATCAAAAGATAAAAACGGAAAAGTGTCGCTTCAAATGGTTGGAGATGAAGATCTTTATGGCAAGAACTACATCATTGAGCCCAAGAAAGATGTTCCTGCCCAGACAGCAAATCCAGCATATAAAGGCGAAAATCCTGTAACTACAAGTACTCCAGCAACAACCGTAATTGTTGAGCAGGCACCAATTGTACAGTATGTGTATTCACCAGCTTATGTACCTTATTATCCACCTTACTATTATGGATATTATCCGCCTTATTTTGCCGCTTTTACGGTACTAGCGGTTGGAATTTATCGCCACAATCATTGGTATCATGGTGGGCATTATGGCTATCACGGAGGTCATTATGGCGGGCATAACAATATTGTGATCAACAATAATAATCGAAACAGCATTAATCATTATAACAACAACAGATCTCGATCGAACACTGTAGCACGAAATAATTCTGGCGGTCGTTATGGCAATAGCGTTTCAAATCGTGCAACAAATACGGGCGTTTCCAACAGAGCTGGAACAGGATCAAATCGTCCTTCGGCAGGAACTTCAGACAGAGGTGCATCAGCAAATCGCCCATCAGCGGGAACATCTGATAGAAGTTCAAATAGAGGTTCATCAGCAAATCGCCCATCGGCCGGAACTTCAGACAGAAGCTTCTCGTCACCATCAAATCGCAGTTCTTCTAATTTTAGTTCTGGAGGCGGAAGAACAAGATCAGGCGGCGGAGGTTTTAGCGGCGGAGGCGGCTTTGGCGGCGGAGGCGGACGCAGACGCTAATCGAAATATAGAGACATAAAAAAAGATCGGATGTGAAATTTACATCCGATCTTTTTTTATTTTTATGTCTAAATTTATTTATTGATCTGAAACGCTCATATCTCTTACACAAACATATTTTCCGTCTCTTTTTACAAACACACTCATATAGTTTCCAGTATTTATAATAGTTTTGGTAGAATCTGTCACTTCAAAAGCACCTGTTTCTACTACTTGATTCCCATCATCTGATACAAAAATTTCACCCGTTTTAAATGCAATCTGATCTGATTTTGAACCAATATTGGCTTTTAAAAACTCTATAATATTAGCTTTTCCAATTAAAGGCATGTGGTTTTGATAGTAGCTAATTGCATCATCTGCATAATAGCCTACACTCGTAAGTTCGCCCGAATTATAGATTCTGGCAAAGTCATCTTCCTTAGCTTGGATTTCCTTTTTTATGGCTTCTTTATCAACCACAACAGGTTCTTCTTTTTTCGTATTGCAGGCAAAGATAGAAGTTAAAACACCTAACAATAAAATTCCTTTTAAAAGATTGTTTTTCATATATTTAAGGATTTAAAACTATTCCTTAAAAGTACTTATAAAAATTAAAATATCAAGTTATTTCCGATAAAAATATTATTCAGTTATGATAAAGATTTTAAAAACATTTCACTATATTTAAATGAAACTGAACAGATTAAGGCAATTCATGCTTTTATGGTAATGTTTTTGACAGAATTATAAGAAGTTATTCAGACAATGTTGATTCTTTGTCAAAAAAATAGCCCTATATTGCAAGAGAAAAAGCTTATCATTAAGAATAAACCAAAGGCTAATTTTATAAAAAAGCGTTTTAAATTTAATTTTACCCCAATTTAAAAATGAATAAAAACCATTACAATATTTTACTTGCAGATGATGACGACGACGATTGCTCTTTTTTTAGAGAAGCACTTGACGAATTAAACCTTCCTGTAACTCTTGTAACTGTACATGATGGCGTACAATTAATGGATTATTTAAGAGCGCATTCACCTAAAGAGTTGCCTGATATTCTTTTTCTTGATTTAAATATGCCTCGAAAAAATGGCCACGAATGTCTCAAAGAAATTAAGGAAATTCCGGAATTTGATACGCTTCCTGTGATTATTTTTTCTACTTCATTAGATATTGAAATTGTCGATTTGATGTACCAAAAAGGTGCTACACATTATATCAGAAAACCTGGCGAATTTTCTAAACTAAAGGCTGTAATCAGCAATGCTTTGTCAACCACCGTCGAAAATAATCTAAAACAGCCTGCAAGAGAACAATTTGTTCTTCAGCCGTAATCTTTTCAGGGATGAACCTTACAAACAAGGAATATTATTTTCTAGCCGATGGTGGTGAAATGGGCCAATCAATACGATCCAAAGATTGGAGCAAAACCGCTTTAGGAAATCCTGATGTATGGCCTCAAAGTCTGCAGACAATGGTTTCGGTAATGCTCAATAACCCTATTGGAATGTATATTGCTTGGGGAGATGATCATACGCAATTGTATAATGATGCCTTTCGTCCTATTTTAGGCTCAACAAAACATCCTCAAGCTTTAGGAATCAGCTCAAAAGAAACATTTTCGGAAATCTGGGATACTATCGGGCCAATGTTCGAAGATGTCATGAATGGAAATGCTGTTAGTTATGCCGACCTAAAATTGGTCTTAAATCGGAATGGATTCGATGAAGAATGTTATTTCAATTTTTCATATACGCCAATTAAAACCGAACACGGAAATGTTGGTGGCATATTGGTTACTGTTGTTGAAACGACTGAAAAAACTGAGCAAATTTTAACTAAAACCAAAGTCCAAGAAAGCGAGCAAAAAATAAGACAGATTGTAGAAAATGCTCCTTTCCCAATTGGTGTTTATGTTGGAAAAGAACAACGCATCGAGCTTGCCAATCAATCCATTATGGATGTTTGGGGAAAAGGGAATGATGTTGTTGGAAAATTATATACAGAGATTCTTCCTGAACTCAACAATCAATCGGTTTTTGAGCAAGTAAATCAGGTTTTTGAAACAGGTGAAGCTTTTCATAATAAAAATGCTCGTATTGACATTACCATGAATGGCAAACTCGAAAGCTTTTATTTCAATTACAGTTTTACGCCTCTTTATGATACAAATGGAAATATTTATGGCGTCATGAACACCGCCGCAGAAGTTACCGATTTGCATCTTGCCACAAAAAAAATAGAAGAAGCCGACAAGCGTTTTCGTGATACCGTAAAACAAGCTCCAATAGGAATTACCATTTTGCGTGGTCCTAATTATATGGTCGAAATGGCCAATGAAGCGTACTTAAAAATTGTTGATCGCGAAGAAGAAACTTTTGTTGGCAGACCGCTTTTTGATTCGCTTCCAGAGGTGGAAGAAAGCGTAAATAAACTTTTATCTGATGTATTGACAACTGGAATTCCGTTTCATGGAAATGAAGTTCCGATTCCATTAAATCGTTACGGAAAACTTGACATTTCTTATTTTGATTTTCTTTATAATCCGTTACGAGAAGAAAATGGCGAAATCTCAGGAATTATTGTCACTGTTACTGAAGTAAGCGAAAAAGTCGAAGCACGAAAAAAAATCGAGCTCAACGAAGAAAGGCTTAAAATTATTGTTGAAGCCAGTGAACTTGGCACTTGGGAACTCAATTTAAAAGAAAATAAAATTCATTATTCGCAACGCTACTTCGAAATCCTTACAGGACATAAAGACGTTTTAGAAATGAAGCATGAGCAATTGCTCACTTTTGTGCATCCAGACGATTTGCATATTCGAAACCAAGCTTATATTGAAGCACTTACTACAGGAATAATCAATTATGAATTACGAGTAATTTGGCACGACAAATCGATTCATTGGCTTGAAGCCAAAGGAAAAGTGTTTTTTGATCCACAAAATAATCCGGAAAAATTACTTGGTACTATAAGAGATATTACTGAAGAAAAAAATCACCAGCAGAATTTGGAAGAAAGCGAAAAGCGTTTTCGATCTTTAACTGAAAGTATTCCGCAGTTAATTTGGGAAACAGATGAAAAAGGAAATTCACTGTTTGTTTCTGGAAAGTGGGCTGAATATACTGGAATACAGAACGAAAAACAAACTTGGAGAAGCATGATTCATCCTGATGATTTCGATGAAAACATGCGGGTTTGGAGTCATAGTCTTGCCACAGGCGAAATATACCGATGCGACGTGCGAATCAAAAGACACGATGGCATTTACAGATGGCATACCGTAATTGGCGAACCGGTTTTAAATGAAGAAAATAAAATCATCAAATGGGTTGGCGCTTTTACAGATATTCACACTGAAAAAGCCTTTACAAACGAGCTAGAGCAACAAGTAACCGCAAGGACCAAAGAATTGAGCCTAATGAATGAATCGCTTCAAAAAAGCGAAGAACGTTATCATTTGATGGTTGAAGAAGTTCAGGATTATGCCATTTTGTACCTCAACCACGAAGGTATTGTTGAAAACTGGAATTTAGGTGCCGAAAAAATTAAAGGATATAAAGCTGAAGAAATTATCGGCAAAAGCTTTTCTCAGTTTTACACCGAAGCTGATCGAAAAAATAATCTTCCTCAGAAGTTATTGAATCTCGCAATTGAAAAGGGAAAATCAAGCCACGAAGGATGGCGTGTTCGAAAGGACAAAACGCTTTTTTGGGCCAATGTAACGCTTACGGCTATTCACAACAAAAACAACCAGATTATAGGTTTCTCAAAAATGACTCATGACTTGACTGAGAAAAAAAGCGCCGATGACAAACTAAAAATGAATGCTTTAGAACTTGAGCACAAAAATGCAGAACTTGAAAAAATGAATCAAGAACTGCAGTCTTTCGCCTATATTTCAAGTCATGATTTGCAAGAACCGTTGCGAAAAATCCAAACTTTTGCTACACAGATTATGGAAAAAGAATCTGAGAATTTGTCGGATTATGGAAAAGATAAATTCAAGAGAATGCAAAATGCGGCGCAGCGAATGCAGACTTTAATCAATGATTTGCTTTCGTATTCTAGAACCAATGCTCAGGAAAGGGTTTTTGAAAAAATAGATTTAGGGAAAATCGTAGCCGAAGTCAAAGAAGATTTAAAAGAAGAAATTGAGCAAAAAAACGCTAAAATCGAAAGTTTAGAAAACTGTGAAGCCAATATTATTCCGTTTCAATTCAGACAGCTTTTGTATAATTTAGTCAGCAATTCTCTTAAATTTTCAAACCCTGAAAATCCAATTGTGATCAAAATCAATAGCGAAATTGCAAAAGGTTCGGATTTGAAAAATGAAAAATTAGCATCCGAAAGTAAGTATTGCCATATCAGAATTGAAGATAACGGAATTGGTTTTGAACAACAATACAGTTCAAAAATCTTTGAAGTTTTTCAGCGTCTTCACGGAAAACTCGAATATACAGGAACCGGAATTGGATTGGCAATCGTGAAAAAAATCGTTGACAATCATAACGGAATTATTACGGCAACAGGCGAACTAAATAAAGGGGCCATTTTCGACATTTATATTCCCGCAACATAAAATCAAAAAGCAGAATTTCTTAAACCGAAATGCTGCTTTTTTTCTTCAAAATATTAATTACTTAACTACACTTCCTTCAAAAGGCGAAGCCGGCAAATTCTCTTTGTTATACAAATTTGCCTCAACAGGATTATCTGCCCAAGCATAACGGACTTGGACTGGCTTATCAATATTTTCACTCCAGATTTTGACTTTATTTCCTTCAATCATGGCGCTTGCCCAAACAAACTTACCATCGCTTCCAGCAATTTCGAATCCTTTCAAACGGTCGCTATTTTTAATTATCAAACCGCTTCCTGTATCTGTAAAAGACAAAATCAACTGATTCCCTTTTCGTTCCGCCGATTTGAAAAGCGGTCCAGAAGCAACAATATTCTTTTCACCATAAGCAATTTTTTCAGCTTGGAGCGCTAATCTTTTCCCGACATCATATTTGTTCAGCGGATGAATATCATTCCATTCGCCAAGATCAATTGTTACGGCCATTCCAGTATTTGGAACTGCTAAAGTATTTTTTTGCTGTTGACGCAAAGCCGCCCAATTACTTTCTGCAGGCTCTGTTTTTGGTTCCATAAAATTAGTCAACTGCACAATCAAAAACGGAAAATCGCCTTGCTTCCAGGCTACGCGCCAACTTGAAATCAAAGTTTCCATCAACGCGCCATATTCTTGCGGTTTTTTAGTACTCGATTCTCCTTGATACCAAAGTGCGCCTTTTATAGCATAATTTGTCAGCGGCGCAATCATCGAATTGTACAATCCTACTGGTTTCCATCTTATGAAAGTTGCACCCGGCAAAGGTTTCATTGCAGCTCCTAATTTAAATTTCCACGGACCTTTCAAATCAATTGAATCTTTATCCAAAACCAATTGATAGGGTTTATCTTCAACAAAACCGCCTTTTCCCGAATTATTGATTACACGAATAGCAATTTCATTTTTTCCCTCTTTCAAAAACTTTGGATCAAAAGCATATTTCCTTGGCGGATACAAATAAGAAGTGGTTCCAACGAAATTCCCGTTTACATAAACCGAATCGGCATCGACAATTCGGCCTAAAATCAATTTTGCCGAAGTCGCTTTTAGATTTGACAAATCAACTTCTTTTCTGAACCAAACTGCGCCATTTATTTTTCCTAAAGTATGATCGGCCCAATAACCTGGAATATTCATTTCTGGCCAATCTATATCATCTAAATCTGCTTTTGACCATTGCTTTTTCAAACCTTCATCTTGACGATTAACATCTGCATACCATTCGGTGCTAATTTTTTTGTCATTTGCTTCGATTTGCGCTCCTAAAGTCCCATCTTTAAATTTTTGATATTCAGCATCGTATTCAGGAAATTTCTTCACAGCATCGGCGCTAAGCCATGATTCTGCAGGAGAACCACCCAAAGCGCTATTGATCAACCCAATTGGCACTTTATATTTTGCATAAATTTCACTTGCAAAAAAATATCCGACTGCCGTAAAATTCAAAATATTGGTTGGATTTACTGCTTTCCATTCGCCTGACGACAAATCCGAATTTTCTTTTGCAAAATCATATTGATCCGGCACTAAAAATTGTCTTATTTCCGAATTATTTGCATTTGTTACAATATCTCGGTATTTATCTTTTACGCGGTCCATTGGCAATTCCATATTCGATTGTCCCGAGCAAAGCCAAACATCGCCAAACAAAACATCTTTTAAGATAATTGTATTACTAGCCGATAAAGTCATTTCAAAAGGTCCTCCCGCTTTTTGAGCAGGCAAGGTAATTACCCAATTTCCATCCTGAGAAGCTGTAGCTTCAAACTTTTTTTTATTAAAGGAAAGCTCGACTTTTTCATTTGGCTCCGCCCAGCCCCATATTTTCACCGGAATATCGCGCTGTAAAATCATTCCGTCACTAATCAATCTCGGAAGTTTTATTTGAGAATAAACAGCACTGCAAAGAAGCGCACTGATAAAAATTAGTAGTTTTTTCATTTTCAAAATTTTATTTTCTGATGTATGCTGAAATCTTTTTAAAGATAATCTATATCGTATTACTAACTAAAGTTTTTTATTTAACACATAGAAACATAGAGCTTTTTTAATTTGAAAAAAGAAAATAGAAAGAAACTAGTTTCTAACACATAGCTATGTGAATGTATGCAAGTAAAACGCCTTTTAAAGCTTAGCTAATTCTATGGCTCTATGTGTTTAAAAAACATTCTTCCCTTTTCATTTGACATCAAAAAGCCGAGAGGGCTCAACTCTCGGCTTTTTTTATAAAACAATTTTATCTGCAGTTTTAACCAATTCTTAAAATAAACACTTACTTACAACTTTACTAACTTAATTGGCTGCTTAAATTTGTTTTATCATATGAATTTGGACAAACAAAAACTTCATTTCTTAGTACCCCGGATTCTGATATGCCGCTTTTTCAGCATCCGTCATAATCATGGCATCAAATTGATTTTGAGGGATCGGGCGTAAATAGTGGTAGGTCTTAATATCTCTGGCAACAGTGATCGGTGTGTGATTTCCGTATGCAGGTCCACAAATTTGGTATGAACTTGAAAGTTCTGTCCACTTTTGCGTACGAAGCAAATCGTACCAACGATATCCTTCACCAAAATATTCGCGAGAACGTTCTGCCAAAATATAATTGATATCAATAGTTGCAGGTGTTGCTGCCACCATTGCTGCGCTGTTATCTGCTGATTTTGCTACATTTCCATTGTTGTCAAATCTCCATTTTCCTGCACGAGCTCTTAAAACGTTTACCAATTCCCTAGCGCTTTTTCCACCTTGAGGCGTTGCTCCCATTACATTTGCTTCAGCTGCAATTAAATACAGTTCTGATAATTTTGCAATATTGAAAGGACGTGTACTTGCTCCATTTGGAGAACCAAGTCCAGTTCCATTATCTGTACGATACGTTCCTAATTTCCATAAACCTGGGTAAATGATTCTGCTGATGCCACTTGGCGCAATAACAAAATCAGATCTTCCTGGCAATACTCCTGCTCCAACTGCTCCACCTTCTGGTCCGTTTCCTGCCGCATAAACAATCGATGGATTTTCAGCATTCAAAAATGAAAGTATTGCACCGCCTGGAGCAACTGGCAATCCATTGGCATTATTTAAAGTTGGTGTCGTAATTCCAGCTTTATTCCAGTTTCCGCGATATACTGTTGTAAATGTACCATCGTAACGAGAATCGTTTGTTTTATCAGCAAATGTATTTGCGATTGCACCGATAGTAGGACACATACGAATAAATGGACGTCCTAAATGTTGCTCTGCTTCACGTTGCACTGAACTTACTCCCGAACTTCTGATAACGGTATAATTTGGTGTCATCATCCAAACTGCAAAGTTTTCTGGAGCATTTCCATTTGAAAACGTAAGACTGCTGGCATTGTAAAATTCACTTTTTTCTGTGTGATCAGCATATAATAGAATTTCGCTGTTGCGATCATTGCTTCCTAAATTTACATCATAGTAAGTTGGTTGCAAAGCAAATGCACCGTGGCTATCAATTGCCGTTGCTGCCACATCGTATGCTTTTTGGAAATACCAAGCAGCATCATGTCCGTCTGGGTCAACACGAGAAGTTTCTGGGTAAGTTGGGATATTATTTGGATTTTTCAACCACCATGCATAAGTCAAATAGGCTTTAGCCAAATACAATCTAGCTACTGTTTTTGTCACACCGCCTTTTACTCTTCCCGCATCTGGCAATTCATTTACTGCTGTTACTAAATCAGGGAAAATCGCTTTTGTATATACTTGTGGCACCGTATTTCTAACAGAAAATCTTGAAGGGCTAGTATTGAATTTAAGTTCTCCTGCTCCCAAATCTAATGGCACTCCACCAAAAGTTTGAACTAATAAAAAGTAATCAAACGCACGGAAGAATCTAGCTTCAGAAATCATCGCATTTGAAACCGTTCCAATTGCTGTAGCATTCTCTATAATTCCGCTTGCAGTATTAATATTGATAAAGGCTGGTCCCCACAAAGCATCCGTACGGCTTGATGAAGGCGTAATTGATCCTACGCCAGAAAGGTCCATATCTTTGAAATTGGCATCAGCACTTTGCGCATACGTTACCTCATCTGTTCCTGTTTCGGTCGTATTGTAGTAGTAACCTTGTCCATAGATGTAACGCAAGTGCGCATACATAGACGTCAATCCTCCAACAACTCCTTTTTCTGTTTTGAAATATTCAGGTGTGTAAACACTTCGAGGTTCTTCTTCTAAAACATTCGTGCATGCTCCCAGGAACAGCGTTAACATTGCTGTTGCCATAAAAGTTTTTATTTGTATCGGTTTCATTGTTATCTTTTTTAAAATGTTAAATTAAGGCCAAGCAAGAAGGTACGTGTAGAAGGAGTATTAGTTCCTAATGTCAGCAAACGTCTTTTGTAAAAATCAGTTACTGCTGCATTTTCGTTACCGTAAGAGTTGGTTTCAGGATCCATTCCAGTTTCTTTATGGTATGGCGAGTAGATTACGAATGGGTTTTGCACGGTGCAGTACAAACGGAATCTGTCAACTCCCAAATCCTTAATAAATTTTTCAGTAATATTATAACCAAGAGTAATGGTGCGAATTTTAACATAAGATGCATCAAAATATCCTAAAGTAGAACCGTATTTTGGGTTGTCATTACTTGAAATTCCGCCTGGTCTTGGATATTTTGCGTCTGTGTTATCTGGTGTCCAATAATCCACTTTTACGTTTCCTCTACGTCCGCTCAACATATTTAAATAACCTGTTGAAGAATAAAGTGTACTGATCAAAACTCCTCCACTTTGGAAAGCACCTACTACACTCAAATCTAAGTTTTTATACGCTACGCGAGTATTGAAACCACCTAAGAAATCAGGATTTACATCAATAATTTGTCTATCTGCTGGTCCAATTTGTCTTGTTGGTGTACCATCTGCATTAAAATCTCCAGTATATTTCACTTTAATCATGCCCACATTTCCACCTGGCTCATATTTAGTAAGATTTGCATCTTCTTGTTGCCAAAGTCCGATTTTTTGATAATCAAAGATTACATCAATTGGATGTCCAACAAACCACCAGTTGTTTTCATCTCTCGTTTGTCCTGAAGACAATGCTACCAATTTATTTTTGTTAGAATAAAAGTTCACACCAACATCCCAAGACCAACCTTGTGGATTGTCGAATATTGCTCCGTTCAGCGTAAACTCATAACCTTTGTTTTGAGTTTGTCCGATATTTGCTGTATAACTTCCTACACCTGCTGTTGGAGGCAAACCTACACTTAAAAGAATATCTTTTGTATCTGTAACATAATACTCTGCAGTACCTGTTAATCTATTTTTGAAAAAACCAAAATCGATTCCGTAATTCATTGTCGTTGAATATTCCCAACCTAAATCTGGATTTGGCAATGTCGATACATAATAACCTGTCGCATTTGTTTCTCCAAAATTGTATGGTCTTGAAGCCAAACTTCCAAGTGTAGAATAAGGTGCAACTGCTTGGTTAGAAGTTTCTCCATAACCTACACGTAATTTTAATTGGTCTAACCAACTAACATCTTGCATAAAAGATTCATTTTTAGCGTTCCATCCAGCAGATACAGCAGGATAAGTGTGCCATTGATGGCCTTTTGCTAGTCTAGAAGAAGCATCAGATCTCACTGTCGCTGTAAGCATATAGCGATTGTCATAAGAGTACATTGCACGTGCCATATATGAAATCAATCCACTTTGCTGATAATCTTGATTGTCCGGATTAACTGAAATCTCTCCTGCTGCTCTTCCTAAATTGTAAAATTGAAAAGCGTCTGAAGGAATGTCTTTAGCATTTACTTGTGATTTGTTGTATGTAGTTTGTTCTGATGAATACATAGCTACTGCATTCACTTGATGCTTTCCAAAAGTGCGATCGTATGTAAGTAAATTTTGGATAGCCCAGTTTGTATTTAGCGTATTTGTAACAGAAGCTGTAGAAACCGTAGTTGGATTAATACTGAATACTCCTTCTCCCGTATATTGACCACCGTTAGTCGTACGGAAATTACCACCTAAATCGATATGAAATTTCAAACCTTCAACACCTGGAATTTTAACCTCAGCAAATAAAGTGTTATATGAACTATAAGCTTTTGTCTGGTCAATCCATTTGTCTCCTAAATTATTTATTGTTCCTCTTGTATATACCCAGTTTTCATCTAAAGGCATCTTAACCGTTCTTTTCAAAGAACCATCTGGATTATAAGGATTCGAAATAGAAGTGGTACTCAAACTGTTATATAAGCTGAAATTTCCACCATTTGAAATCGAATAATTATTATTTGTAGTAAAACCTACTCTGAAATAGTTCCCTATCGCCTGATCTACAGCACCTCTTAACGTTATACGGCTGTAATCTTGCCCAGGCACAACTGCTTCTTCTTTATAATAACTAGTGCCAAAATTGTAGTTACCGCCTTCAGTTCCGCCCGAAACGCCAACATCATGGTTGGTTACTAAGCCTGCACCAAAAATTAAATCTTGCCAATCTGTATTTACATTATCAGCTTCATCTGCTCCGTTTGTGTAAAGTGGCGCAGTTGAACCAGGCAAAGTAGCTATTTTACGCAAAGCAACAAATTCAGGTCCGTTCATCATTGGAAATTTGGCGAAAATAGTTTTCAAACCGCTATAAGTATTATACGAGAACTTAGCTTTTTGTCCTTTCACTCCTTTATTAGTTGTGATCAAGATAACACCATTAGCTCCACGAGATCCATAAATAGCAGTTGCTGAAGCATCTTTTAAGATATCAATACTTTTAATATTATCTGGGCTGATATCACCAATTGATCCTGCAAATGGTATTCCGTCTAAAACAACAAGCGGATTATTATCTGCCGTTAAAGAGCGTGTTCCTCTAATACGAATTTGCATTTCAGCACCCGGTTTAGATGATGTCTGCGACATTTGAACTCCGGCTAAACGGCCTTGCAAAGCCTGCGTAACGTTGGCCGATGGCACTTCACGCATTATATCTCCTTTAATAGAACCAACCGAACCAGTAACAGCTTCTTTTCGTTGGGTACCATAACCAATTACGACAACTTCTTGTAGATTGTTTTGGCTTTCTTCTAAAACTGCATTTATTTTAGTTTTTCCTGCAACAGGAATTTCTTTGTCTTTTAGTCCTAAAAAACTAAATACTAAAACTCCATTAGCTGGAACATTAATAGTATAATTTCCGTCAAAACCTGTCGCAACACTAGTTTTAGTGCCTTTAACAGTCACATTTGCACCTGGAATTGGTCCATTTGCATCAGAAACAACTCCCGTTACTGTACTCTGTGCTACTGCACCCACAGAAAACAGAAACATCAGGGATAAAAACCCCAAACATTTCAGGAGCTTTGATTTGCTTTTCATTGTAAAAAAGTCGGTCATAAAAATTGATTTAGATAATTAATATTATGGTTTAGTTAGTTGAAATAGAAATAACAAAATCATGTCTTTTAAGAAGTAAAAAAGTCCACTATTTTGCATTTGTTTAACAAATATAAATAAAATTTCAAATCACACAACCGGTTGTGTATTATTTTTTTATTCATGCCAAAAAAAATACCTTAAAATTTTAAGTCATAAATAATTTAAAAGCCAAATAATTAAACATTCAACAATGAACAATGCTTTTTAACCTAACATACAAACCGAAGTTTATCGTTTTTTGTTAAAGTCTATTAATTCTTTAAAAGTCAATAAAACAGCAGTTTTACGCTTCGTACTAGATACTTAAATAAGTGTAATTAATACAATTAAAAAAGAATAATCCTAACCAAATCTGTAGCATTTAACCCATTGAGAAATACAATTGAGGCATTTTGTCCTTTACGCAAAAAAAAGAAGTCATTTTTACACAATCGCTTGCATAAAACATAAAAAAAAGCCCCTTTATTTTAAAAGGAGCTTTTGAATTCATTGAAATTTTCATTAAACAGAAAATGCAAAAATCATTTCGTTTAAATAGGTTTCATTTTCTCTTAAAATAGAATTTGGAAAATGCTTTTTATTTGGCGCATCAGGAAAATTTTGAGGCTCAAAACAAATTGCTGGAAGCGCCTCATATTGATTTGAAAAAGGCAAATCTGGAAATTTTTGTGGAGTATAAACAACCATTGCGGGCTGATTGGAATAAATATCCATCTTGATGCCACTTTCTGCAGAAAACAAAGAAGCTTTTAAAGCTGTATCATTGAACACAAATGTATCGTCAAAGCCTTTAAAACCCTCTCTTTTGATTTTAGCTTTTTTATTCAAATCAAAAACAGTCCCTTCCGAATTATTCAGTTTTCCGGTCGGAATCAATTGTGAATCAACATCTAAATAAAAATCACTGTTGATTTGAAGTTCATGATCCAGAATAGAACCTTTTCCGTTTAAATTCAAATAAACATGACTGGTCAGGTTTATTGGAGTTGCCTGATCTGTTGTTGCCTGATACGTTATTTTCACTTCGTTTTTAGGCGTTAACTCAAAAATGGCTTCAACATTCAGATTTCCAGGATATCCTTCTTCAAGATGTTTGCTTTCATATGAAAACACTACACGATTTTCAGCCACTTCTTGTACGGACCAAAATTTCTTAAAAAAGCCATTTTCACCTCCATGCAAATGAACTCCATCTTGATGTTCAATTTTATAAACAGCATCATCAATTGCAAATTGGCCACCAGATATTCTTCCTGCATACCTTCCGATACTGTTTCCTAGAAAGAGTTTTACATTTGAATATGGCGCTTCAAGATAATTTGAAGCTTCTTTTAAGCCTGCCGCAACATCAAAGATTTCACCTTTTGCATTTTTCACTTTCAAATCAATGACGGTAGCGCCAAAATTGGAAATTGTCATTTCCAGCGCCTTATTATTTTTAATTGTAATTACTTCTAGCTTTTCCATTTTGCAATTGATAGGTTTCTGAAATCTTATAAATTCATCTTTTTAGCATCTTCTATAAATTGGTTCAAACCAATATCGGTAAGAGGATGTTTCAACAAACCTTTAATTGCTGATAATGGTCCCGTCATTACATCTGAACCAACCTTAGCACAATTAATTACGTGCATGGTATGACGCACAGACGCTGAAAGAATTTGTGTATTGAAAGCGTAATTATCATAAATTTCTCTGATTTCAGCAATAAGATGCATTCCGTCTGTCGAAACATCATCTAATCTTCCTAAAAATGGAGAAACATAAGTCGCACCTGCTTTTGCCGCCAAAAGCGCTTGACCAGCTGAGAATACAAGAGTCACATTTGTTCTGATTCCTTTATCCGAAAAATATTTGCAAGCTTTAACTCCGTCAGCAATCATTGGTAATTTGACCACAATCTGCGGATGCAAAGCGGCAAGTTCCTCTCCTTCTCTGATCATTCCGTCAAAATCTGTTGAGATTACTTCAGCAGAAACATCACCATCTACAATATTGCAGATGTCTAAATAATGCTTTAAAATATTGGCTTTACCTGTAATTCCTTCTTTTGCCATTAACGACGGATTTGTAGTTACGCCGTCTAAAACGCCTAAAGCTTGCGCTTCTTTAATATCATTTAAATTTGCTGTGTCAATAAAAAATTTCATTTGTTTTGGTTTTTAAGTTAATAGAGTTCATTAAGATATTCCATATTTTCAATTCATTCACGAATCGTCAATACAGATAAAATGGTTTTATATTTTAATTTGAAATAAAAAGCAAAAGAAATTGCTTTGAGAAGACAGAAGAAAGCTATCTTTTTGAATCTGAAATTAATATATGACCGTCAGCGCTTCAATCATCCAACGGTCATAATCACTAATTAATAAAGTTTTCTCTGGCGCATCAACTAACCTTTAAATATGCACCAGAGAAGAAAAACTACAAAAAACAATCTTGAGTCCGGTTTCAAAAATTCCTTCAAAACCGGAAATTATTTTTCTTTATTCAATGCTGTTTTACAGCACCTTAATCAATTAAATATATTGATTGATAATATTTTCAAACAATTCTTGTTTACCGCTTTGAAGATTTAATTCTCCATTTTCGTGAGCGATAGTGTAAAGATCTTTAAGACCTAATTTTCCATCAGCGAAATCTTTACCTTTTCCAGAATCGAATGAGCTATATCTTTCTTTTCTTAATTTCTCGTATGGAGAAGAAGAAATGATTTTATCAGCTGTCAATAAAGCTCTTGCGAAAGTATCAGCTCCACCAATGTGCGCTAAGAAAACATCTTCTAAATCTGTAGAATTTCTTCTGATTTTAGCATCAAAATTAACTCCACCACCTTGCAATCCGCCAGCTTTTAAGAAAACCAACATTGCTTCAGTCGTTTCTTGAATGTTATTTGGAAATTGGTCTGTATCCCATCCGTTTTGGTAATCTCCTCTGTTTGCATCGATACTTCCTAACATTCCCGCTTTTGCAGCCACTTCTAATTCGTGTTGGAAAGTATGTTGTGCCAATGTAGCGTGGTTTACCTCAATGTTGATTTTGAAATCTTTGTCTAAACCGTATTGTTTTAAGAATCCAATTGCAGTTGCAGAGTCAAAATCGTATTGATGCTTAGATGGTTCCATTGGTTTTGGCTCAATAAAGAAAGTTCCTTTAAAACCTTGCGCTCTGGCGTAGTCTCTAGACATCGCTAAGAATTGCGCCATGTGGTCTAATTCTCTTCCCATATCTGTATTTAAAAGAGACATATAACCTTCTCTACCTCCCCAGAATACGTAGTTTTCTCCTCCTAAAGCGATAGTTGCATCCAAAGCTAATTTTACTTGTCCTCCAGCTCTTGCGACAACATTAAAATCAGGATTTGTAGCCGCTCCGTTCATGAATCTTGGGTTTGAGAAACAGTTTGAAGTTCCCCAAAGTAATTTAATTCCAGATTCTGCTTTTTTCTGTTTTAAATACTCTGTAATGAATGCCAAACGTTTTTCTGATTCTGCGAAAGTTGGCCCTTCGTTAATCAAATCGTAATCGTGGAAACAGAAATAATCGAATCCCATTTTACTAATGAATTCAAAAGCAGCATCTGCTTTATCCTTAGCAGCCTGATACGGATCTGATGATGCATCCCAAGCAAAATTTTGAGTTCCTGGCCCGAACGGATCGCCGCCTTGTCCGCAGAAAGTATGCCAGTAAGCAATAGCAAATTTAAAGTGCTCACGCATTGTTTTTCCAGCTACAACTTGGTCTGGATTGTAATATTTAAACGCCAAAGGATTGTCAGATTCTTTTCCTTCAAACTTAATTTGGCCGATACCTTTGTAGTATTCTTTATCTCCTAAAGTTATCATTGTATTTTATTTAGTTGTTAATATTAATTCTAATTCTTGTTTCCATTTTTTATAAGCCGTTTCGTATTCCTCTTTATTTTTTAGAGGCAAAAAGGTCATTACGTGATCGTTTGTTGTAATTCCTGAACCAAACTTTTCAAAATCACCGTCTGTCAAGCCTACTGCTCGCGCCGCTCCTACTGCTCCGGTTGTATTGTAAATTTCGATTTCATGACCAATTAATGTTGCCACAGTATTCGAGAAAATCTCAGAACGGAAAAGATTATCATTTCCGGCTCTAATGACATTAATCGTTGCATTATCATCTTTCAGGCATTCCATTCCGTACACAAAAGAAAATGCAATGGCTTCTAAAGATGCTCTGAATAAATGCGCGTTGGTATGAATATTAAAATTCAGGTTTAAAATATGAGACCCGATATTTTTGTTATTGAACATTCTTTCAGCTCCATTCCCAAACGGAATTACAACCAATCCTTGCGAACCTACATTGATCTGAGATGCTTTTTCATTCATTTCTTCATACGACTCATTTCCAATATTGTTTCGCATCCATCGGTATTGAATTCCCGCTCCATTTATATTCAGCAGTTTTCCAACTCTCGGATTTGATTCGGTATAGTTTACATGAACAAAGTTGTTGACACGAGTACTTTTTCCCGAATTTGTTTCTGTAACGGCATAAAAAACGCCTGATGTTCCACCTGTTGCTGCCACTTCTCCCGGACGAAGCACATTTAATGACAACGCATTATTTGGTTGATCTCCCGCTCTATACACAATCGGAATTCCTGCTGGAAGACCTGATTCTTGCGAAGCTTTCTCCGTAACAACACCTTGATTCGTAAAATTCTCTACAATTTTTGGAGTCAACGACTGATCGAGTCCGTAGTAATCCAAAAGCCAATCGGCTACTTTATTTTCTTTATAATCCCAAAGCATTCCTTCAGACAAACCGTTTTTGGTTGTCGTTACTTCGCCTGTCAATTTCAAAGCGATGTAATCTCCAGGAAGCATGTATTTATCAATTTTGCTGTAAACTGCTGGTTCGTTTTCTTTAACCCATTTCAGTTTCGAAGCAGTAAAATTTCCAGGCGAATTCAATAAATGCGACATACATTTTTCTTCTCCAATTTCGGCGAAAGCCTTGTTTCCAATTTCAACCGCACGGCTGTCGCACCAGATAATTGAATTTCGCAACGGAGCGCCTTGTTTATCTACAATCACTAATCCGTGCATTTGGTACGAAATACCAATTCCCTGAATTTTAGAAGCGTCGATATTAGCTTCTTTAATGGCTCTTTTTGTTGCCGTACAAATGTATTGCCACCACATTTCTGGATCTTGCTCTGCCCAATCTGGATGAATCGAAAGAATTTCCATTTCGTTTTGAGGCTCATTCAGCACAATGATTTTTTTGCCTGTTTCTGCTTCTACCAAGGCTGCCTTGACAGAAGAACTTCCAATATCATAACCGATATAATACATAACTTATAATGATTCTCTTATTATTAATTTAGTCGGCACATAACACTTCGTTTCTTCGTCATGCGTAATAAATGCCGCTGCTTTGGTTCCTAATTCGTTAAAATCAGTCGAAACAACTGAAATTCCTTTGTATATAAATTTCTTCATTGGCGTTTCGTTGTACGAAAGCAAACCAACATCTTTTCCGGGTTCAAAATCCTTTTCTTTACATTGCTCTAAAAAGTATCCCAAAATCCTGTCGCTTACACTGATATAAGCAATTCCTTTCTCGATATTGAACTTTTTAGGATCTGTAATAATGTCGTATTGAAAACCAAAATCAGCACAGAATTTCTTGAAAAATTCTACCGTTTCCCACGGATGATTCGTGAAATCCGGATATATAAAATCTATTTTTTTATACTTTTTAAATAAGTCAACCGCTTCTGTTAAAGCATCGTAAAATGCTTTTCCGAAATCCTGAAAAACATAATTACTGTTCTTTTTCGCGTGAATATTCCAGTCGATTAAAAGCAACTTATCATTTGAAATCGCAGACAAAGCCGGAGCAATAGCCGCGTGGTCAAAATTCATCACCACATATTTGTAATACTTCCCGATTCCGTTATTAATGATCGTTTTAAAGACATCAATATTATAATGATGAAACTGCACATCAATAATCACATTATCAGGCAAATTATTTACAACCGAATGATACAAAACCTCTTTATAAGCCTTAAACGTATCTAAAACCAAAAGCACTTTTCTCGTTTCGCCCGCCACATAATAGCCTTTGTTCGGCACCGAATCGATTACTTTTTGATCCTTTAAAATCGAATACGCCTTAAAAACGGTGTCTCTCGAAAGCTGATACGTTTTGCAAATTATATTCACAGACGGAAGCAAATCTCCCTTTTGCAAAATATTCTCCGCAATCGCATTTGTAATTCCGTCAACCAACTGTTGGTACTTCGGAATATCACTTTCGTGATTAATTATAAACTCAAATTTTTCTTCTTCTTTTAGCATACCGTTCTGTTCCGTTCTGTTATGCTAAAGTAGACAAAAATATTTTACAAAAAATTATTTTTTAGATTAAAATTGTTATTTTTTTAAACGTCTTAATCTTGATAATTTGGGCGTGTCCCTCCGGGTCGGGCTATCCGTTTCAAGTCCTCGCCTGCTCGTTCCTCGCGTCTGTGGGCTTTCCACTTCTATCCCTCACGCTTAAAGTTTCATAAGAAATGACAGGACATTCTTTTTCAGAAGCTTCAGCAACATGATTTAACCGCAAAGTTCGCAAAGGTTTATGCACCAATTTTACTCCGCCTATTTTGTCATTTCGAGGAACGAGAAATCGCACTAGAAACTCCGCATAAAATGTCTCCACTCTTTGTCGAATCCCGAGTGCGATTTCTCGTTCCTCGAAATGACAAACTGGACGGTAAATTACTATCTCAAAACATTACTTAAAATGCTTACTCGAAGCATACATCCCCAAATAAGTCCCCACAAAACCACCTGCTTCTTTCGTACTCAAAATAGAACCATCAACATCTTTAATCAATAAATTCCATTCTGTTTTTTCAGTAGTTTTGTAGTAAAAACTATATAATCTTCCGTTTCCTTCAATCTTTACCAATAATGGTTTATCAGCATCTGAAAGTTCTTTTTTCGAAATAATTTCATACTTTCCTTCATTAATTTTAGAAGCTGTTCTTTCCACAAAAACTTCTAATTTATTATCTGCATTCAGACGTTTTCCAATCAAGAAATAATGCTTTTCATTTTGAAAAGCCGTTAAACCAGCAACCTCCAAATTATCTTTCGGACTGAATTCCAACTTTACCGAAGCTTCAAATTTTAAATGCTGCTGTCTTCTTCCGATAAAAGAAAAATTGCTTTCGGTATGAATCGATTCTGATCTTGGTTTAATTAGTAATTTACCATTAACCAATTCGTACCATTTCTCTTTCGGCGTTCTGATAAAACTCCATTTAAAATCCAATTCATTCGAATTAAAGTCATCTTTCGAAACAAAATTTCCATTCAATGGTTCTACTTTTTCTTTCGAAAGTGGCAAATTCGGACGTTTATGTATCATCGGAATCGGTTCGTTTCCTCCAACAATTTCTGGCCAATCGTTTTTCCATTCCACCGGCATCATAAACGTTTCTCTTCCTAAATTGTACAAATCTGGTCCGTAAGGTCTGCATCCTAAAAATACCGACCACCAATCGCCATTTGGCAATTCTACAAAATCGGCATGACCGGTTGTAGAAACTTGATTTTTACGATTCGGATCTAAATGTTTCTGCATCAAAATCGGATTCTGAGCATAACTTTCATACGGACCGTAAATATTCTTGCTTCTAAAAACAACCTCTGAATGATTGAATCCTGTTCCGCCTTGAGCGCAGATTAAATAATAAAATCCGTTTCTTTTAACAACATGCGGCCCTTCGATCCAAACGGGTTTTACAGACATATCGGTTCCGCCGTTAATAACCAATTTGGGAGCGGTTGTGGTTTTTTGTTTTTCCAAATCGTATTCCAGCATATAAATCGCGCGATGGCCGTCATGAACTGAAATATTATTTGGCGGAGGGCCGTTATGCGTAATATAAACTTTTCCATCTTCATCAAAAAAGATATCAGGATCAATTCCGTTAACCTCAGGAAGCACAATCGGATTTGACCAAGGTCCAGCAGGATTTTTAGCCGTAACTATAAAATTACCGACACCGCTTACATTGGTACAAATCACATAAAACGTTCCTTTATTATAACGAATCGTCGGTGCGTACATACCACCTGATAAACGCGAATTTCCAAAATCTGCCTGTTCAGAACGATTGATAATATTTCCGATTTGTTTCCAATGCACTAAATCGGTGCTTTCAGAAATGGGCAACCCTGGAAAATAGCAAAAAGAAGAATTGACCAAATAAAACTTATCTCCAACCCTGCAAATTGTCGGATCTGGATAAAAACCAGCCAAAATCGGATTTAAATAATCTGCTTCTGATTTTGATAAATTTTGGTAAGCATCGTCATTTCCTCGGTACTCAAACCAATCAAAAACTGCAGCGTCTGAAAAAGCAACCGGTTGTGGCTTCTGGAAAATTTTTTTACATGCCATTACGCTAACCATAGAAAAGGTCAGTACTGTTAATTTCAAACCTGCTGTTTTTAAATCAATCATTATCCAAAATTCGTTTTGAAAATTATTTATTTTTCTTTCTCGTAAGGATCAATCGTAACAATCGAACCATCTTCGTTGTATTCAATTTTAGTCACTTTTATAGATCGCAAATGCGTTACTCCTTTTGACAAACTCGAGTCGTGATAAAACAAATACCACTCCTTTTCAATTTCGCAAATTGAATGATGCGAAGTCCAACCTACCACAGGATTCAAAATACGTCCTTTATAAACGAAAGGTCCATATGGATTATCGCCTATTGCGTAACATATAAAATGCGTGTCGCCTGTTGAATAAGAAAAGTAATATTTTCCATTGTATTTGTGAATCCACGAAGCTTCAAAAAAACGGCGATCATTGTCTCCTGCCAATAAAGATTTTCCGTTTTCATCCAAAATTTTAATCTCTTTTGGAGCTTCGGCAAATTCTTTCATATCATCAGAAAGCAAAGCTACAATTGGCCCTAAAGCTTCTTCATTAGCCAAAGGTTCTTCATTCGATTTATCGTAAACATTGTTTCGGTATTTTTGAAGTTGACCACCCCAAATGCCCCCAAAATAAATATAATACTTGCCATCATTATCCTCAAAAACGGCCGGATCAATACTATAACTTCCTTTTATTGCGGTTTCTTCAGGGTGAAAAGGTCCAGTTGGCGAATCGCTTGTCGCTACTCCAATCTGAAAAATTCCATCTTCACGTTTGGCTGGAAAATACAAATAATACTTTCCGTTTTTGCAAGCCGCATCTGGTGCCCACATTTGTCTCACTGCCCAAGGCACCTCATCAACATGCAACGCAACTCCGTGATCTACAGCTTCTGCATTAACATTTTCCATTGAAATTACATGATAATCTTCCATTCCAAAATGGTCGCCATTATCATTAAACGGAATTCCCGCATCAACGTCATGAGAAGGATAAATATATATTTTGCCGTTAAAAACGTGTGCCGATGGATCGGCGGTATAAATATGATTTACTAAAGGATTTGAAATTGCGCGTTTATTCAACTCCACAAAGTCTATGTTTTCAATACTATCTTCAGGCATGTTCTCTTTTTTTATAATTTTTAAAATACATTAAACTCTTCTCTTTTTTAAGTCAGATTCAATCTGCACTTCCATTTTCTTATCGATTTTGTAGAAAAATAATAATCCAACGCCAATTAGGAACGGTATTGCAGGAAAAACGCTGACCAATAATTTTATTCCGTTTATAGCAATAGCTGTTTGAACTTCAGCTTTTGGCACATAATTATAATGCGCTAATAATGAAGTTGTCAAAGCGCCACCAATACTCAAACCTGCTTTCAACCCAACCATCATAGCCGAAAAAATAATTGCAGTTGCACGACGGTTATTCAGCCATTCTGAATAATCTGCCACGTCTGCAATCATTGCCCAGAGAATCGGGATTGTGATTCCGTAGAAAAATCCGTGCAAGATTTGAGACATAAAAATCAAACTAACTGATTTTGATGAAAAGAAATAAAAGGCTAAAATGAATAAGGTCGATAGAAATAAAAAGGAACCAAATATGTTTCGTTTCCCATATTTATCGGCTAATTTTTTCGACAACGTGATTCCAACGATCATGAAAATGATACCTCCAGCATTAAACAACCCGAATCCCGCAGCTACAGGATCATTGCCAAATTGGTTCAAACCAATAGCTGACAAAGCATCCAAAATAGGCTGAACCGTAATTGCCAGCTGATCCTTATCTACATAATTTTCAAAATAATAAACATAAGCGCCACCTTTCATTGCCAAAGTAACGAACACTAAAGTGGTCAAGGCTAGCATAATCAACCAAGGTTTATTTTTTATCAAATCAGACAAATCTTCTTTGACACTTGATTTTTGTTCTGGTTTTGGAACAATACGCTCTTTTGTCGTAAAAAAAGTGATCAGCAACATTATAGTTCCGATAATCGCTAAAACAGTCATTACCTTTTCGATACCAACTGCTTTATTACCATTTCCAGCACTTTTAATGATGGCCAACATGAAAACTTGAACAAAAAACTGGGCAAACATTACCGCCACAAATCGATATGATGACAAACTATTGCGTTCGCCCATATCACCTGTAATTACGCCACTTAAAGCAGAATACGGCAAATTATTGCTTGCATAAAAAAGAAGCAATAAAGTATAAGTTGCTACGGCATAAATTACTTTTCCTTGATAAGAGAAATTAGGTGTGGTAAAAGCCAATAATGCGATTACGCCCAATGGAACGGCCGTCCATAAAATCCAAGGCCTGAATTTTCCCCATTTGGTACTGGTACGATCGGCCAATACGCCAATAATTGGGTTAAAAACAAATGCGGCAATCAAACCGACAACCAACATTATGATAGAAGAATGCGCAGGCGACAATCCATAAATATCTGTATAAAAATAGGCCAGATACGTCATCAAAGTCTGAAAAACTAAATTAGCTGCCAAATCGCCTAAGCTGTATCCAATTTTTTCTTTTATGGATAGTTTTTGGGAATTAAAATTCATTATTGGTCGTGGTTATTTTGGTTAGTTTTATAATCAATTCTCTCTTAAAAATTGATTATTTCAGTTAGCTCTTATACTGATTTCAAAAGCTTTTCACTTAAGCAATCGGTTGTGTAAAATTAGCAAAAAAAATATACCATGCAAATTTAGCTTGCTTTATTACATTATTTTCACAAAAACAGTCTGTTGGGATTTCCAATAAATAGAATTCGCAGTGTTTTTATTCTTTTTTCGTTTTAAGTTGCAAAATAGCATCGTACGCTTTTTTGTGCTTTAAATCAGCATCAAATGGTAATGGATAATTTGTCCTTCCCTTTATTGGCCAATCGTTTAACCAAGATTGCCCGTCGTGAACACCCCAAAAAGTTATTCTGCTGATTTTGTCTTTATGCTTCAAAAATAATTTAAAAATAGAAGCATAACGTTCTGCGAGTTTGTTTTGAATAGAATCTGGCAACGCTTTTGGGTACGGATTCATTTTTTCGTTTCCTTCAAATTTTTGATTGACGTCTGCTCCTTTTAAATCCCACGGATTTGGCAAAACCGTAATATCCAATTCGGTAAACGCTACTTTAATTCCTAAAGCAGAATATTCCAAAATGCTTTTTTCGATTTCTTCTAATGATGGACTGTTTAATCTCCAATGTCCCTGAATTCCAACTCCGTCAACTTTTCCACCTGCAGCTTTAATTTTTTTGATTAAAGCGATTGCTCCTGCTCTTTTTGCAGGTTCCTCGATATTATAATCGTTGTAATACAATTGAGCTTTTGGATCTGCTTTTGCCGCTAATTTGAAAGCATCAATTAGATATTTTTCGCCAAGTGTTTTCAAAAAAACCGATTGTCTCAAAGTTCCGTCATCATTTAAGGCTTCGTTTACCACATCCCAAGATCCAATTCTTCCTTTGTATTTTGAAACGATTGTATTGATATGATCTGCCATAAAAGCTTTCATTTCTGTACTATCAGCAATTTTCTCCATCCAAGGCGCTAATTGACTGTGCCAAATCAAAGTATGTCCGTGAACAAACATTTTATTTTTTTGACCGTACGCCACAAATTTATCAGCTAAAGCAAAATCGTATTTGTCTTTTTGTGGATGTATGTACATCGATTTCATGATATTCTCTGCTGTAATCGCATTGAATTCTTTTCGAATCAACGAATCTTCTTTAGCATTTTTAATTTCAATTTGATCAGCGCTTAAAGCGGTTCCGATGTAGAAATCGCCCTTATAAGCATCTTTTAATGAAGTCGGTTTTTTTTGTCCTGTACAACTTACAGCCAACAGCGTCGTGACGGCTAATACATAAGGTTTAATAAAATTCATATTTTGTGGTTTTAATAGTTAATCGTTTTCTCTTGGCGGAGACCTGACAGGTTTTAAAAACCTGTCAGGTCTGAATCCGTAATAGTTATTCCTTCCTAAAACTCTCTGGCGGTCCTAAATATGACTCCAAAACTTTACCTTCTTCTGTTTCGATTACAATTTTCTGGAGCACCAAAGCTGGATCAATCGCATAAATTTTCAAAACATGATTTCCTGGATTTTCGATTTGATGCGTTGACGTAATAATCTTAATATTATTCGCAACTGATTCTGCCCAATTTTTCTCAGACGAATCAGCATTGAGGTTCATGATTTGCGGTTTCTCCGAATCAAAAGCAATTCCGTATTTCAATCCGTTACCCATTTTAAAATTGATTGTCGGTGAAAAATAAGCTTTTACCTTTACTTTTCCTTTACTGAAAAAATGAACATCGTATTCTAATCTTGCTGATTGTTCTGAAATATCAATTGGCTGGATATTCGAAGGTTTTATCGTTATTCCAGAATCTGTTTTACCCAGATTCGGAATTACAGTCCATTTTACAGAACCTGAATTTATGGCTTTCGAATAATTCTTACTTTCTATTGAAATATAACCGTCACTTTCAATAAAACCTCTAACATCATCTGAATATTTATTAATCGATGTTTCAACTTTTGGAGAATCCTTAGTTGGAACTACCGTTTGAGTTTTATTTGAAACTTCAACAGTTTTCGTTTTCGGAATCACATTTTTATCAGGCTGTTGCCAATTGTCGTAACCAATATGCGTTTGCGACATCATATGATTCCATTTACCATTTGCTAATTTCGTATGATAATAATTTGTCAACTCACTGTCTTTTTCAAACAATTCTTTTACTTTTTCGGCATAAGTATTTGCAATGGCATTTCCTTGTTCTGCATAAAACTGATTTTTAGCCGTTGCGACATACAATTCATTTAAATTCGAACTTGCCAAAACAGGAAACAAAACAAGTTGATAAAAAGCATCTTTATATTCCGGTTGTAATTTTTCGTTGATAAAATTGGCTTTTTCAACCAATTTTTGATACTCAGCAACAACTCGATCAGCTTCATTATAATTGGTAATGCTATACGTTTTAGCATCTAACAATTCTGGTTTTCTTCGCGCATTGTATTTCGTGTATAATTTTAAAATTTCGGCAATTTCTTTAGAAAACTGATTTCCGAAATTCTCTTTTGCCCAATTCACATAATAATCCTGGAGATTTCCTGCATTAAACTTTTCAGGATTCCAAGCCATATCCAAGAAAAACTCAATCGGGAATTCCATTGGTTTGATATCGCCCACATTTACAATCCAGATTTTATCGACTCCATATTGATACGCCAAATCCATTTGCTCCCAAGTTCGCTCAATTTGGTTTGTATTGATCCATTTATAATTTCGAGGACCACCAACATAATCGTAATGATAATAAATTCCGTACCCGCCTTTTCTTGGTTTTGCATTTAGTTCAGGCAATTTGCGGATATTTCCCCAATTGTCATCACACAATAAAAGTGTTACATCGTCTGGAACTCGCATTCCTTTGTCGTAATAATCCTGAACTTCCTTATAAAGTGCCCACATTTGTGGCGTTTCTTCAATCGGTTTTTTAGTTACTTCTTGAATTATATTGCGCTGGGTTTTGACAATATTTTCTAATAAATCAATTGCAGTTCCTTCAGTCATCGGTTCGTCGCCATCACCACGCATTCCAATCGTGACAAGGGTTTCTTTATTTCCCATTCTTTTAATTCCGTCTTTCCAGAAATTAATCAAGGCTTCCGAATTGGTTTTGAAATCCCATTTCCCGTTTGATTTTCCCCATTCGGCATGAGCTCTTGTCAACGGTTCGTGATGTGAAGTTCCCATTACAATTCCGTATTCATCAGCCAAAACAGCATTCTGAGAATCATCAACATAAAACATTCTGCCCCACATTGCCGGCCATAAATAATTGCCTTTCATTCTCAGAATCAATTCAAAAACAGTATCGTAGAATTTTGAATTGAATCCGCCATATTTCTCAAAAGCCCAACCTGTCAAAGCTGGAGCTTCGTCATTTATGAAAATACCTCGATATTTTACTTTTGGCTCGCCTTGTGTGTGAACTCCAGGTAAAACATGCAATTCTGATTGCTTTTTCACGGGAACATCTGCCCAGAAATACCAAGGCGAAATCCCGATTTGACTCGATAAATCATAGATTCCGTAAATTGTTCCTCTTTTATCTGAACCTGCAATGACCAAGGCTTTTTTTATTCCTTTAAACGGATTTTCGACAATCTGCGTCGTAAATTTTTCCCATTTTCCTTGAAGCTCATTTTTATCAATTTTTCCTTTTTTGGCTAATTGATCAATAAGTTCGCTTTTTCCTAAAGTTCCGATTATGACAACAAAATCTTCTGCTTCCGAAATCTTTTCAATTCTTTTTGGATGTAAATCTGAAACTTTAAAAATGTCATTTTCTAAATGTCCCACCACTTTTAAAACTCCTGCATAATCTTTATCACTCACCAAAATCGAAGCCGTTTTTCCTTTTGAAACTAAAGGAAAATTTTCGTTTGTAGCTTGATTAACTACATATTTCTCTAGATTTATGGCGTGCAATTTTGTACTTAATCCGAATAGGAAAAGCAGTAAAATGACGTAGGATGTTTTAATTTTTAAACACATAGAATCATAGATTTTCTTTGTCTGTAAAAGGCGTTTCACTTGTTTAAATGCACATAGTTTTTTCCACAAGTTTTGTCATTCCGACGAAGGAGGAATCTCCGCACGTAGCTCCGTAATGAAATTCCAATCTTTGTAGAGTTTCTCGTGGAGATTCCTCCTTCGTCGGAATGACAAATAGAACGTTTTACTTCTCTCATTGTAGACCTGACAGGTTTTAAAAACCTGTAAGATCTAATAGGAAAGAATATTATAAATTCAATTTATACGCAATTCCCATTTCCAAACCTCTCAATTCAGCAAGACCTTTTAATCTTCCTGTCAAAGAATAGCCAGGATACGTTTCTGTTTTTTCATCGACCGCATGTAAATATCCATGGTCGGGACGCATTGGGAGGCTTAATTTAGTTTTATTCATTATCAGCAACAATTTTTCTACAATTGCGCCCATGTTTGCGTTACCGTTTAAATGTTCTGACTCTCTGAAAATGGTTTCGCTTTCGCGGATGGTGTTTCTTAGGTGCAAAAAATGAATTCTGTTTTCGTGATCATCGATTATTTTTTCCAAATTATTTTTTGGATCAGCGCTTAATGAGCCTGTGCAATAACACAATCCGTTTGCAATTGAAGGAACGGAAGTGAAAATCGCTTTCAAATCAGCTTCTGTTGAAACAATTCTTGGAAGGCCCAAAACTGAAAACGGCGGATCATCTGGATGAATCGCTAATTTTTGTCCGTTTTGTTCGGCAATTGGCGCTACTTCTGATAAAAAACAAATCAGATTTTCTCTTAATTTTTCATTATTAATATCCGCATAATTTTCTAAAAGAGCCAAAATCTGTTCTGCCGTAAAATTGATTTTGCTTCCTGGCAATCCCAATAAAACATTTTTAAACAGCAATGCTTTTTCGTCTTCAGACAATTGATTTCCAAACTGCAATGCTTTTTCTTTTTCAGCATCAGAATAATCATTTTCTGAATTTGGTCTTTTCAAAAGAAATACATCAAAATAAGTAAATGCATCTTGATTGTATAGCAAAGCTTTGCTTCCGTCTTCGTTTACAAAATTGTGATTTGTTCTCACCCAATCCAAAATCGGCATAAAATTGTAGGTTATGATTTTGATTCCACAATCTGCCAAATTCTTTAAACTGATTTTATAATTTTCAATGTATTGCAAATAATTTCCAGAAGCGCGTTTGATTTCTTCATGAACAGGAAGACTTTCCACAACTGCCCATTCTAAACCCGCATTTTTTATGATTTGCTGTCTTTCTTTAATCTCGTCGATTGTCCAAATTTCTCCAACGGGAATATGATGCAAAGCCGTTACAATTCCAGTCGCTCCGGCTTGTTTTATATCGATTAATTTTACGTTGTCTTGAGGTCCAAACCAACGCATGGTTTGTTGCATTTTTATCATACTTATTTTTTTTAATCTCGCAAAGACGCAGAGTCATTTCATTTAGACTTAAAATCCGATACTATTTCCTCCATCAACTGGCAAAATGGTTCCGGTTGTATATTTTGATTCGCTTAAAGCGAAATAATAAACAGCATCTGCAATGTCTGAAGGTTCTCCCAAAAAGCCCATTGGCGTTCTTCCTAATACCTTGTTTTTTCTTTCCGGATCGCTGTCCAAAGCTTTTGCCGACATTTTTGTTTTGATAAAACCGGGAGCCACACAATTCACGCGAATTCCGAAGGGCGCTAATTCTACCGCCATTGCACGCGTCATGGATTCAATTGCACCTTTGCTTGCAGAGTACGCAATTACTTTTGGGATTCCGTATTGTGAAGCCATCGAACTGATGTTTACGATACTTCCTGCGCCGTTATCTTTCATGTTTTTCACAACTGCTTTACTCACGGCAAAAACACTCAACAGATTAGTGTGAATTATCGAAAAGAAATCTTCATCAGTTACATCTAAAAATTCTTTTTTAAGATTAATTCCGGCGTTGTTTACCAAAATATCAATCGGATTTTCTTTTGTGATATTTTCTATCATTGCTGGAATTCTCGCCAAATCATTTAAGTCGAAAATTACCGGAATCGCATTTTCTCCGATTTCCTTGCAGGCATCTTCTGTTTTATCTTTTGATCTTCCAATGATGTACGTTTTGATTCCGTTATCACAAAGTTTTTTTGCTGTTGCAAAACCTAATCCCGAATTTCCTCCGGTTACAATTGCCGTTTTATTGCTCATAATTTCTAAAAATATATTTATCCATTTCCTGGTGCAAATGGGAATTTTAATGATTTAAAATAATCTAAAGTTTGCGTTGGTTTTTCAACTCCTGCTGGAAGTTCCTTTCCTGAAAATTCCTGAAAATACAGCAAACACGCATCTCGCCACCATTTTGCTTCTTTGTACTGAATTTCCAATAACATTTCGACTTCGTTAAAACGTTCGCTGTCGACATATTTTTCGGTTTTCTTCCAAACGTTCTGCATTTCTTTGACTTGATTTACGCCTTCTTGATATTTCAATGCCATGCCATTCCAAAGGGTCTGACCGTTTTTCAGTTTATAATCCCATGAAACGTGATGAAACCATAAAAGATCTTTTTCTTGACAAGTTTCTACATTATCAAAAAGTTTCTCCACCTCAGGCGCATATTGTGCCGTGGCATTTGTTCCTGTTTTTGATCGGTCAAAACCAATTCCGTTTTTATCTGCTTTATGATAATATGTAGGATTCCATTCTGGTCGAGATAAATTAGAGACCCAAGGTCCTGGTCCGTAATGATGACCTGTGTCCATAATATGATGCAATCCAAGCGGTGTCATATAATTCACAACTGCTTCTCTAGATTCGATCATCATCTTTTTTACAGGGTTAATGAAATTTTCATCGTTCGAAAAAGTGCTTCTCACCCATTCATCAGCAATTGTTTCCGAATCTAAATACGGGTTCCAAGCCAGTCTTCCGAAACCATACCAATTCGCCTGCGCAAAAGGATGTCCTGTCCAATTCAAATCATTTCCAATGTTGGCAACTCCAGCAATTCCCGTTAGTTTATTTTGATATAAAGTTCCGTCTACAACTTTTGCAACGGTTGAGCCTTTTCCTTTTTGATACGTATCAGATTCTAAAACTTCCTGAAATAATTTTGGTAGAAAAACCAAATGCGTGCTAAAACCTAAATATTCCTGAGTGATTTGAAATTCCATCATTAATGGCGTTTTCGGCATTACGCCAAATAACGGATGAAAAGGTTCTCTCGGCTGAAAATCGATCGCTCCATTTTTGACCTGAACAATTACATTTTCTTTGAATTTTCCGTCGTAAGGCTGAAATTCGGCATAAGCTTGTTTTGCGCGGTCGTTGGCATCATGTTCTGAATATACAAACGCTCTCCACATAATTATACCGCCGAACGGCGCAACAGCATCGGCAAGCATGTTTGCTCCGTCAACATGATCTCTTCCATAATTCTGCGGCCCTGGCTGACCTTCTGAATTGGCTTTTACCAAAAACCCTCCAAAATCCGGAATTCGTTTGTAGATTTCTGCTGCTTTATTTTTCCACCAATTAATAACCTGAGCATCTTTAGGATCAGCAGTTTTTAGGTTTCCGATTTCAATTGGTGCCGAAAATCGTGCGGTTAAATAAACTTTTATTCCGTAAGGCCTGAAAACATTGGCTAAGGCTTCTACTTTTTCTAAATATTGCGGCGTCAGAATGAAAGCATTGGCATTTACATTCGTCAAAACCGTTCCGTTGATTCCGATTGAGGCATTGGCTCTAGCGTAATCAATATAACGTTGATCTATAAAATCAGGAAGTTTCTGCCAATTCCAAAGTGAAAATCCGGCGTAACCTCTTTCCACCGTTCGGTCCAAATTATCCCAATGATTCAGAATTCTGATATTTGTTTTTGGAGAATCAGCAATATTTAAATTTTTAACCGATTTATTCGTTTGTAAAATTCTCAGAAAATTAAAAACTCCATATAAAACAGCAACGTCATTTTTTCCTGAAATAATGATTTGTTTTTTGTTTTTAAAAGAAACCGATTTAATGACAAAACCTTCATTGTTTATTTTATCAAAATCAGATTGTAATTCTTTTTTGATCTCTGAATTTAAATTGGACTGAGAACTAATAATTAAATTATTCTCTCCGTTTATCTCCGATTTGATTTCGGGAACGTTTCCCAACATATCTAAAAAACCAGTTTTAAGTTCTTTTTCGGCAATTTTAATCGTTTCTGAATTTCCTAAAACTACAATTCCTTTAAGATTGTTTTTGTACTCTGAAGCCAATGCCGAATTGCTGACCGCATTATATTGAAGCCACAATTTATAATCCTTTTGTGCTAAAGCCGAAAAGGAAATTGCAAAAAACAAGAAAACAAATCTTAATGAAGTCATTTGGTTTTAATTTATTCTTTTAAAAAACTCAATTTTGAAAGAATCAATGTTTTTCGTTAGTATAAATATATTTGACAAAATTTTAATCTAAAAAATACATTATCCTAAATAAAACAACAATTGCAATCGGTTGCGTAAAAATATAGGATTGTTAGTGAAGAAAAAAATTTTAACTCCACTTTTTTCAAAAAAATAATTTCTTTAACAAATAAAAGCAGTATAATTTGAAAAACTATCCTGCACTTTCTTTGTTCAAAATATTCAGTGATGACGTTTTTAAATCATTGAGATTTTGGCTTTAAAACAAATAATTTTTTAAACAATTTATTAAAGTAGAAAGTCAAAAAATATTAAGATATTTTTTATAAATTTGATTACAAATAGCGATTTCCCCAAATCATTTTTTTTGCAAGACTTACATTTTGTTTCCAGTGTTTATTTAACGGATTGATAACGTAAATTAAAAAAAATGAAAAACTTTACTTTTGTCATAATTCTTTTATTTGGGTACTTCTCTTCCTCATTTGCTTCTTCAAAAAATGAGTTTGATTTTGCAGCAAAAAATCATTTTATTGCTCCTGCTCCAACAATTACAACAGCTTCAATAACCGCTTTTTTTAAAAAATACAGCGACTTAAAAGATTATCAAAACGATGTTGCTACGTTGTACAAAGACAAATCATATAAACCAATTTGGTATGAGAACAACGATATAAACGAATTTGGCTATTTATTGTATCATAAGTTAAATTCGACATACGAAGAAGGTGTTCAAATTAAAATTCCCTATAAAACTAAACTTGATGAAGTTTTTGATGAAGAATCAACATCAAAATCCAAAATTTCAGAGTCTGATACTGAACTTTTATTGAGTTCCATGTACATTTTATATGCTAAACATGTATATCAAGGAATTGATGCTGCTGCACAAAATAAAATCGAATGGTATTTGCCAAAGAAAAAGGTTTCGTATGAAACTTTATTGGATTCAATTGTGAGCAATCCAAATTTATTGGAGCAAAACAATCATTTGCTTTTTAGCCAATATTACAAACTTCAAGAGGTTTTAAAAAAATATCGAGAAATAGAAAAAAAAGGTCAGTGGACGCCAATTTACATGGATAATCCGTATAAAGATTTGCGTCCCGATGCTACCTCGCAAACTATTGCTGATGTAAGACATCGTTTGTTTGTAATTGGCGACTTGGCAACAGATTCTAAAAGCAATTTTTACGATCAAGAGTTGATGGATGGTGTAATGAAATATAAACTCCGCCATGCGTTGACACCAAATTACATCCTTTCAAAAGAACATATTGACCAAATGAACGAACCGATCAGCGATCGTATTAAAACAATCATGCTGAATATGGAACGTTGCAGATGGATTCCGCCTACATTAGAAGACCAGGACGAATATGTGATGGTCAATATTCCTTCATTTATGCTGTATTTTGTGCGAAATAAAAATTTTGATATCGTTTCAAAAGTATTCATTGGTACACCGTTAACCAAAACTGTGATTTTTAGTGGTCAAATTGATCGTATTGTTTTTAGTCCGTATTGGAATGTTCCTTCGAGCATTATTCAAAACGAGTTAAAATTAAAAATGGCCGAAGACAAAAACTATCTAGCCGACCATAATATGGAATGGAATGGCGGGAAAGTTAGACAGAAACCTGGTCCCGACAATGCTTTAGGACTTGTAAAATTTATGTTCCCAAATCCGAATGACATATATATGCATGATTCTCCATCAAAAAGTTTATTTGGGTTTGAAAAACGTATTTTCAGCCATGGTTGCATCAATGTTGAAAAAGCAAAAGATCTGGCAATTTCAATGCTAAAAGATTATCCTGACTGGACACTTGATAAAATAAATACGGCGATGAACGGTCAAAAGGAAACTCCTTTTATGTTGCCAAAAAAAGTTCCGATATACATTGGCTATTTTACAGCTTGGGTAACTCGAGATGGAAATATGAATTTTTATCCCGATGTTTATGATAGAGATACTCATTTAAACGGAATGTTATTCCCAAATGATACGGCTTATAAGTCTGATCAGGAATAAAACAAAATAAGCAAACCTCCCAAAGAAAGGTCTAAATTTTGGGAGGTTTTTTTATTTTTCTACACTAGTTCTATGTGCATACTTTTTTAAAATATAGGATGTCACAGGCTTAAGCGCCTCGTTATTTTCAGGGTGTCTACCGTGACCATTAAAGAAATCAATACCATCGGCCGTTTTTCCGTACCAAATGGTCGCTGTTCCATTCTTATCAAAACATACTGTGTTATCAGAAATGTCGATTTTTTTCAGATTAACCAAACTCTCGTCTAATAACTCTACAGGGTTTGAATTATATCCATTTGTATTCAAGGTACAGGTTACAATTTCGTAGTGATCTCCAGACCATTGCATACATTGTTTGTTAGGAAGTGCCAAATAAATGATCACTCCAATTAAAGAAACAACTGCCGTAATTGCAACATTTCTCAATAAGGCAAATTTTCTCTCAGCTGATTTTTTCTCAACTAACCAGTTAATCGCGCTTTTATAAGTTGGCATTCCGGTCGTTTTAGAAACTTCCAAAATCTGCTCATTTTCGTTTTCAGAAAGATCCTCTTTGCATCCGTAAACTTCAAGGTCTTCATAAACTGCTTTGGCCTTAAATTTTCTGAAAGGCCTTGGCTCGAAATCAATCAAAATTGCCGCCATATCGACAGTATCAATCTTTTGAGGCTCTTTCTCTCCCCTTAAAAAGGCACCTACTTTTTTGTATTTATCCGTATAACATGTCGATGTATCTTCTTCATTTTTATTGAATGGAACTCCTTTGAAGTCCCAATACACTTTTAAGTCATCCGGACTTGGATTTGTACTCAAAATTTTCCAGCATAAGTCTCTCAAATTTGCTTGAGAAGGGATTTCTAGAAAGTTCGAATTCTCCCCCGTTTCTTTTTCATTTTTATATTTTGTTCGTATAGCTTCTTTATAAGCTTTTTCATAATTGTATCGTGTAATGTTCTGCATGACATTCAGGATTTTTAGGATTTTTAGGATTAACACTCGGATTTTTCAGGAAAAACAGGAACATACGGAATTCCCGGATTTCCAGATAAATTCTGATGCAGCTAAGGTTTTACTTTGCTTCAGAATTAGTTCTTGTTCTGACTCGCGATTAGAACATATGTACAAAGCTGGTTCCCAAACAAAGTGCGAAAAACGGTAAGACTCATTTTTTAGGAGGGAAGTCAAAACTTGATCTTACTGTTTCTGCGCGCTTCTTCCCAACAAAATTGTCATTGTTAAAAAACGATTCAGACTATATCTGAACAGCAATGCGCATGCCAAATTTTAAAATCTTAAAAAAAATGAAAAAAATATTTTTATTGGGAGCTTTCCTGCTTTTGAGTGTTACTTTGTTTTCTTGCACTGCAGACGAATATGATGATGTTAAAAAAGAAATAAAACCTGCGAAGTCAAATTATGCAGCAGATGGAGACGATGGTCCTGGCGATCTTCCGCCTGGTACTCCTCCTCCTCCTCCTCCAACTAAAGACTAAAGATTAAACAAAAAATCATTTTAGTCTAATTTTATTACTACTTTCGGGGAAAGTAAATTTTATGCTACGATCCCCGTTTTTCTATTTTGTCTCTTTTCTATTTTTATTTTCATGTAAAGACAAAACAACTTTAAATGTAAATGAAAAAAAAATCGAAATTGAAGCAATCGCCATTAGAGACAAAGGAATTGAGATTTATAAAAAAGGGAAATATGATAGAGCATTTTATTATTACAACAAGTCAATACCTTTGTTTGAAAAAGCCCGAGACAGTGCTAATATAGTATATGTCCTTAGTCAAATTGCTTACATCCAGCAAATAAATGGTGACTATTATGGAAGCAAGGAAACACTTACTGACGCGTTGCCATATGTTACAAAAAGAGATATTTACACCGCCTCAATTAATAACCTATTTGGAATAGCTGAAAAGGAATTATCAAATTATGATGATGCAATCTACTATTACAATCAAGGCGTAGAAGATTGCCCAGATTTCTCATGTAAAGAAAGTACTTTAAACAATATTGCAGTAGTTTATATCAATCAAAAAAAATACGATCAAGCTGTAAAAATTTATGATTCGATTTCAAAAATAAGAAAAACAACAGGTCAATCTAAAAGTTCCGATGCGGTAAATGTAGATAATTGGGGTTACGCTTTGTACAAAAATGGGCAAGCTGAAAAAGGGCTTCAACTTATGAAAAAAAGCCAGGGGTTAAAATCGAATATCCCGCAAGAATATGCAAGAATTGAAAACAATTTGCATCTTGCTGAATTTTATCTTGATAATAAAGAACCTTTAAAATCAAAAGATCACGCCTTACAAGCTTATCAAACTGCAACCAAACTTCGTAGCATTGACGAACGTTTAGAAGCTCTTTCCTTTTTAATGACTAATAATTCGATTGGAAATAGTATTGAATTTGCAAAAAAATTCTCCCTTCTGAATGACAGCATCATCAAAGTCAGAAACAACTTTAAAAACAAGTTTGCCAAAATCAGATACGATTCTCAAAAAGAAAAAGACGAAAACGAAAAACTTCGTTTAGTAAAAGCCGAAAACGAAGTGGCGCTACAACGTGCTAATTATCGTCAATTTATTTTCATTACCATTTTCCTTTTTCTTGCAGTCTTGATTTTTTATCTGAGAAAATACTATAGAGATAAAAATCAGATCGAAAAACTCAAAACAGCCTACGAAACCGAAATCAGAATTTCGAAGGATATTCATGACGAACTCGCAAATGATGTTTTTCATACCATTACTTTTTCACAGACACAACCACTTGAAACGGATAGTTCCAAAGAAACATTAATTGAAAAATTAGACAATATTTACGCTAGAGTCCGTAGCATTTCAAAAGAAAACAATACAATTGATACGGGAATAAATTATGTCCATAACCTAAAAGAGATGCTTTCGACCTATAATAATGACAACAGAAACATTATTATAAACAATATTGAAAAAATAAATTGGGATACAATTGAAGATTTAAAGAAAATCACAATTCAGCGATCACTACAAGAGTTAATGGTCAATATGGCCAAGCATAGCGGGGCTTCACTGGTTGTTGTCAAGTTTGACAGCGACCCAAATAAAATTTTTATTGACTATACGGACAACGGAAAAGGAGCAAAAAAGAATAAAATTATCAAAAATGGACTCCAAAATATGGAAAACCGTATTTTGTCTACAAAAGGAACTATTACTTTTGACACTGAACCTGATAAAGGTTTCAAAGTAAAGATATCCATGCCTAAATAATTTTAATATGTTTAAAAAAGTAATAATAGCCGAAGATCTAGATAGTATCAATTTTGGAATCGAACAAGTCCTAAAAGATTTAGGGATTGAAAATTTCGATTATTCCAAATATTGTGATGATGCCTTTTTAAAAATACGCAAAGCTATTCAGGACAATGATCCTTATGATTTGTTGATTAGCGACCTTTCTTTTAAAACCGATCATCGTGAAGTAAAGCTTGCAAGCGGCGACGAATTGGTACAAAAAACACGAGAAATACAACCCGATATTAAAATATTAACGTATTCTGTCGAAGATAAAAGTTATCGCATCAAATCACTTTTTGAAAATGCGTCAATCAACGCTTTTGTCTTGAAAGGAAGAAACAGTATTGAAGAACTTAAAAAAGCAATCGGTATTATTTCGGCTTCTGATGATAAATTCATTTCGCCAGAAATTGCATCTGTACTTCAGGAAAAAAACAATTTTGAAATTGATGACATCGATATTAAAATTCTGAAATATCTAGCTGAAGGACAATCACAAGATGATATTATCGAAATTTTCAAAAATGCCAATATAAAACCCAACAGCAAAAGCGCCATTGAAAAAAGACTATCTAAACTGAAAGATTTTTTCAAAGCCAACAATGCCGTTCAGCTCGTTTATATTGCAAAAGATATGGGGATTATTTAATACTGTTACCGTAAGTTTCCTATTGGCTTTTAATCGATTTTTCAACGACTTTTATCGTATTTAATTATTTGATAATAATGACTTTACAATTTATTCACATTAGTTTTCTTAATTTGAATAAAACAAAAAGTTATGAAATTCTTTAATCTAAATTTTCTAGTATCATTCAAAGAATGGCTTTTTTTAAGAGCGATGCAATCTTCTTTCCTTCATTAATATATTAAATCAAGGAAGAACATTTGAATGAATAAAACTGACAAATCATTTTTGAACAAAAATCAATTTGGTGAAGATTTCTTGTGGGGTGTTTCAACTGCCGCTTTCCAAATTGAAGGAGCTCATGATACCGACGGAAAAGGTTCTTCTATCTGGGATGTTTTTACCGCTCAGAAAGGAAAAATCAAAAACGGGCATCATGCTATAATAGCTTGTGATTTCTACAATTCGTATCAAACAGACATTAGTCTAATTCGCGAATTAAATATCCCTAATTTTAGATTTTCAATCAGCTGGCCTCGCATTATGCCCACAGGTGTTCACCCTGTAAATCAAGCCGGAATTGATTATTACAATAAAATTATCGATTCGCTTTTGGCGCAAGGAATTGAACCTTGGGTGACGCTTTATCATTGGGATCTACCTCACGCTCTTGAAGAAAAAGGCGGATGGACCAATCGTGAATCCGTTTCTTGGTTTTCAGATTACGTAGATATTTGTGCAAAACATTTTGGCGATCGCGTAAAAAACTGGATGGTGATCAATGAACCTTCCGTATTTACTGGAGCTGGTTATTTTTTGGGCATACACGCACCCGGAAAAAAAGGCATTACAAATTATATCAAAGCCATGCATCATGTAACTTTAGCAACAGTTGCCGGTGCAAAAAAACTACGTGAGCACGTTTCTGATGCAAATATCGGAACCACTTTTTCCTGCACGCACATAGAACCATTTTCAGAAAGCCAAAAAGACATTGAAGCTGCAAAACGTGTTGATACTTTATTAAATCGCACTTTTATCGAACCGCTTTTAGGTCTTGGTTATCCGCAGGAAGATCTGCCAGTTTTGAAAAAATTAAACAATTATATTCTAGAAGACGATCGAAACAATCTTGCGTTCGACTTCGACTTTATCGGACTTCAATGCTATACTAGAGAAGTCGTAAAAGCATCCTTATTGACGCCATATATTGGCGCCGAATTAATAAGCGCCGAAAAACGAAATGTAATTTCCACCGAAATGGGCTGGGAAGTCTATCCGCCTGCACTTTACCATATTTTAAAAAGATTCAACAGTTACGAAGGCATCAGAAAAATTATAATTACTGAAAACGGAGCCGCATTTCCTGACACCGTTACAAACGGAAAAGTGTATGATATAAAACGTACACATTTTATCCAGGATCATTTGGAACAAATTCTTAAAGCCAAAGAAGACGGCCTAAATGTTGACGGTTATTTTGTCTGGAGCCTTACCGATAATTTTGAATGGGCAGAAGGCTACAACGCCAGATTTGGACTTATTCATGTTGACTTTGAAACACAAAAGAGAACAATTAAGCAATCCGGTTTATGGTTTGGAGAATTCTTGTCGTCAACTAAATAAGAAGGCATAAAATCCAGCATTCCGGAATTTTATACATTTAATTATAAATTTTATGGAAAGCAACTGGTTTATTGTCACGGCGCTATCAGCCATTTTTTTATTTGTTTGTTTCCTCATCCGATTAACAAAAAGAGATCGAATAAAAATCGAAAAAGAGTTAAATTATCTTCGAGAAATTGAGGAAGCAGAAACAAAAAAAGACAGCTTATAAGTTTTATCAGGAGCTATTTCCAGCTATCCGCTATATCTTTCCTTGCCTAAAGAAGGCAAGCAAAGGATGCCGCTTCTATCTGGGCTAGGGCTAACATTTTCAAAAGAAATTTTTAGTTATAAAAAACAAAAACCTTCCAGAATAATTACTTCTGGAAGGCCTCTACTAATAACTAATTAAAATGGGTATTCTACTTCCAACCCCCGCCTAAGTCTCTGTAAACATGAACTGCAGCATTGAGTTGTTCTTTTTTAGTATCAATCAATTCTAAATTTGCCTCTAATGCGTCACGTTGCGTCATTAAAACCTCAAAATAATCTACTCTAGCCGATTTAAATAAATCATTCGATACATCAATTGATTTGTTTAATGCATCAACCTGTTGTGATTTCAAATCATAGCTCTTTTGCAGATTATCAATTTTAGAAAGCTGATTAGATACTTCTAAATAAGCGTTTAAAATCGTTTTGTCATAATTATATAATGCCTGAAGTTGTCTAGCATTTGCACTTGCAAACTCGGCTTTGATAGCATTTCTGTTAATCAATGGCGCAGCAAGATCTCCTGCCAATGAATACAAAAGCGATTCAGGAAGCGTAAACAAATACGATGGTTTGAATGCTTGAACTCCAAAAGCAGCCGTAATATCAAGTGAAGGATAAAATTCTGCGCGAGCCACTTTTACATCTAATTTGGCAGCAACCAATTCTAATTCTGCTTGTTTAACATCAGGACGGTTCATCAATAATTGAGACGGAATTCCAGCAGTTACTGAAGCTGGCAAAAGCTTCAAGAAATTGCTGTTTGTTCTTTTAATTTCCTGTGGATAACGCCCCAACAAGAAATTAATTTTGTTTTCAGTCTCTTTGATTTGCTGTAAAATATCAAACTCCATACTTTTTGAAGTCAATACTTCGGCTTCAAACTTCTTCACTCCAAGTTCTGTAGCTCTAGCTGCTTGCTTTTGAATTTTTACAATTTCCAAAGCGTTAGATTGCAAAGTAATCGTCTGCTTCACAATATCCAACTGATTGTCTAGCGCTAATAATTCATAATACGAATCAGCGATTTCGGCAATAAGATTGGTAACCACGAAGTTTTTCCCTTCAACAGTTGCCAAATATCTGTTTAAAGCTGCTTTTTTAGAATTGCGCAGTTTTTTCCAGATATCCACTTCCCAGTTTGCATAAGCTGCAATAGTAAAATCTCCTAGTGGATCTGGTGTTTCTACACCAGGTTTGATTTCTGTAGTGGCATCACCAGCACCTTGGCTGGTATACCTTCCTACTTTTTCTACTCCAGCTCCGGCACGAACACCAACTTGTGGTAATAAAAGTCCTTTACGAACTCTAACATCGTTCTTAGCGATTTCGATTTCCTGCAGCGTCATGTTTAACTCCTGATTGTTTTTCAGGGCCACATCAATCAAATCGACAAGGTTTTGATCCTTAAAGAACTCATTCCATTTTACAGTTGATGTATTTGTTGTGTCCTGAGTGGCAGCAGCACCAAATGATTCTGGAACCGGCGCACTAGCAGTTGCTGTCTCTGGAGTAGGAGCTTTACAACCTACTACAGCCAAACACAACCCTAATGCGACGCTATATTTATATACTTTAAATTTATTATACATGATTGTTGTCAATTTCTTCAGTTAATGGGTTTTCTTCTTCATGTTTTACCAGTTTGTGTTTTTCTGCAATTCTTCCGAAGATATAATATAATCCAGGAATCAAGAATACTCCACAAATAGTTCCTATAAGCATTCCTCCCGCAGCTGCAGTACCAATAGTTCTGTTACCAATTTTACCCGGTCCAGTTGCAAAAGCAAGCGGAAGCAAACCAGCAATAAATGCAAACGAAGTCATCAAGATCGGACGGAACCTCGCTTTTGAACCTTCCATAGCAGCTTCAAGAACCGATTTTCCAGCAGCATGCCTTTGAATCGCAAACTCTACGATCAATACCGCATTTTTACCTAATAAACCGATAAGCATTACCATAGCAACTTGAGCGTAAATATTGTTCTCTAATCCTGTGAATTTCAACAAAAGGAAAGCTCCAAAAATACCTGCTGGTAAAGAAAGAATTACTGATAATGGCAAAATAAAACTCTCGTATTGAGCCGCTAGAACCAAGTAAACAAATCCTAAACAGATCAAGAATACCCAAATTGCTTGATTACCTTGAGCAACCTCATCGGCAGAAATACCTGCCCAGTCAATATCATATCCTCTAGGCAATTTTTCCTCTGCTATTTTCTGAATTACTTTAATCGCCGTACCAGAGCTATACCCTGCCGCTGGAGAACCACTAATTTGCGTTGAAGTATACATGTTATGACGTGTAATCTCAGAAAGTCCGTATACTTTTTCCAATCTCATGAAAGCAGAATATGGCACCATTTCGTCACGATCATTTTTCACATACAATTTCAAGATATCATCTGGCTGTGCACGATATTCTGGCGAAGCTTGAACAATAACTTTATAGTTGATTCCGAATTTGATAAAACTGATTTCATAGTTACTACCTACAAGCGTTGACAATGTATTCATTGCGTTTTCGATAGAAACTCCTTTTTGCTGTGCCAAATCATTATCGACTTTCATCATATATTGAGGGAAACTCGAGCTATAAAAACTGAATACATTCGACAATTCTGGCTGTTTGTTCAACTCGGCAACAAACTCGTTGTTTACCTTCTCCATTCTTTTGTAATCTCCAGAACCTGTTTTGTCTAACAAACGAAGCTCGAATCCTCCCGCAGCACCATATCCTGGTACAGCCGGTGGTTGGAAAAATTCGATATTTGCTCCTGCAATATCTTTGCATTTTTCCTCCATCTCATGCATAATCTCAACAACAGATTCTTTTCTGTCGCTCCAGTCTTTAAGGTTCACCAAACAAGTTCCCGAGTTGGCACCTGTACCTTCAGAAAGAATTTCATAACCCGCTAATGAAGAAACAGATTTTACTCCGTCAATTTCTTCAGCAATCTTTTGAACTCTTTCAGCAATATTATTTGTTCTTTCTAACGAAGAACCTGGAGGAGTCTGAATTACTGCATAAAACATTCCCTGATCCTCATTCGGAATAAATCCAGAAGGAACTGAACTACTGATCACCCAAGTTCCAATACAGAAACCAATTAAAGCAACAAATGTTACTACTCGTCTGTTAACGATTTTTGCTAATACATTTTGGTATCTACCTTGAGCAAGGTTGAACTTTTCGTTAAAAGCATCAATAAATCGATTTGCTGGTGTTTTCTTTTTAGGTTTACCATGGTCATTTTTCAACATCATTGCACAAAGTGCTGGTGTTAATGTCAAAGCCACAATACCAGAAAGAATAATAGCCGTTGCCATAGTTACAGAGAACTGTCTGTAAAATACTCCAACCGGACCAGACATAAATGCTACTGGAATAAATACCGCAGCCATAAGGAAGGTAATCGCTACGATCGCTCCAGCAATTTCATGCATGGCTTGTTTTGTTGCCTTAAATGGCGACAAATGACCTTCTTCCATCTTGGCATGAACGGCTTCAATAACCACAATCGCATCATCGACCACGACCCCAATTGCCAATACTAAAGCAAATAATGTAATCAAGTTCAACGAAATGTCGAAAAATGTCATGAACACGAATGTTCCTACCAATGATACCGGTACCGCAATTGCCGGAATAACCGTTGAACGCCAGTCTCCCAAGAAAAGGAAAACTACCAAACCAACCAAAATAAACGCTTCAACAAGCGTATGGATTACTTTTTCAATAGAAGCATCAAGGAATTTAGAAACGTCATATGAAATCTCATAATTCATTCCTTTTGGAAATCTCTGTTTGATTTTTTCCAATTTCGCTTTTACCTCTTCAATAACCTGATTCGCGTTACTTCCAAAAGATTGTTTTAATACGATCGCCGCAGATGGCTTTCCATTCAAATTAGAATAGATATCATACATCGAGCTACCAAATTCAACTTTTGCAATGTCTTTCAAACGTAAAAGCTCTCCATTTGGATTTGATTTTACAACGATATTCTCGTATTGTTCTTTTGTTGTAAAACGTCCAGAATATTTCAATACATATTCGAATGCTTGAGAACGTTTACCAGAACTTTCTCCTGTTTTACCCGGAGAAGCTTCCAAACTCTGACTTGATAATGCTTCCATTACCTCATCAGCAGAAATTTTATAAGCTAGCATACGATCTGGTTTCAACCAAATACGCATTGCATATTCACGTGTTCCTAAGATATCTCCAGAACCAATACCATTTACCCTTTTCAATTCAGAAAGTACGTTGATATCGGCATAGTTGTATAAGAACTTCATGTCGGTATTTGGGTCTGTACTGTAAAGGTTCACATACATCAACATACTCGGTACTTCACGTGTAATTTTGATACCCTCACGAATTACCAAAGGAGGAAGTTTATTGGTAACCGAAGCCACACGGTTTTGAACGTTAATTGCAGCTTGATTTGGATCTGTACCTAAATTAAATACAACTTTTATAGTAGCCTCACCATCGTTACCTGCATCAGAAGCCATGTATTTCATTCCAGGAACACCATTCAAGGCTCTTTCCAACGGGATAACTACGGCCTTGATCATCAACTCACCATTCGATCCTGGATAATCTGCAGTAACGTTCACCATTGGTGGCGAAATGGTAGGGAACTGTGTAATTGGCAAACTCAATACCGACAACACCCCTAAAAAGACAATAACCAACGATATTACTATCGATAGAACAGGTCTTTGAATAAATTTATTAAACATTTGTATATTTTTTAATGATTATTACCAATAGAACCTATTCCGCTTTTACGCGTAAATGTTTTATTACCTCTTGAGGCGCTTGGAATTCATATTTAATTTTGTCGTTTTCTTTTACTTTCTGAACACCTTCAAGTAAAATTCTGTCATTCTCTGTAATACCACTTTTGATTACGTATAAATCAGGCACTTCGCCAGTAATTGTAATTTCTCTAGAGCTAACTTTGTTGTCTTTCCCAACTACAAAAACATATTTTTTATCCTGAATTTCGTAAGTAGCTTTTTGAGGAATGATGATAGCATTTTTAAGAGGTACAATCATTTGAACTTGTCCTGTCTCTCCATTTCTCAACAATCTTCCAGAGTTTGGGAATCTTGCTCTAAAAGCAATATTTCCAGTTTCATTATTGAATTCACTTTCAATAACTTCCACATTTCCTTTTTCTTTAAAAGTCTCGCCATTGGCTAAAACCAAGCTTACTTTATTGTCAGCACGATCTTTTACATCAGTTTGATATCTTAAATATTCTGGCTCCGAAACGTTGAAATAAGCAAACATTTGGCTATTGTCTGAAAGGCTTGTCAATAATTCTCCTTCATCAATTAGACTTCCTAGTTTTAATGGAATACGGTCAATCGTTCCGTCAAATGGGGCTCTGATTTCAGTGAATGATAAGTGTAATTTTGCCAATGCAACTTCAGCTTTTGCAGATTGCAATTTTGCTTGAGCAACACTTAATTCGTTTTTAGAAACGATATTTTTATCTGCCAACAATTTGGCGTTTTGTAGTTCAATTTCAGTTGATTTTTGCTCAGCTTGTGCTTTAAGTAATTCTGCCTGATACATGTTTGGCATAATTTTAAACAATAACTGACCCGCTTTTACAAACTGTCCTTCATCCACATAGATGTTTTGTAAAAACCCTTTTTCTTGGGCGCGTAGTTCAATATTTCGCACAGATTTAATCTGTGAAACATATTCTTTTGTAAATGAAGTATCAATTCTTATCGGATTTGTTACCGTGAATTTTTCAACTTCTTCTTTCTCTTCTTTTTTAGTTGTACAACTAGTTAGGCACACAAAGGCCATTAAGCCTGTGAACAAAATAATTCTTTTCATGATTTAGTTTGGAAATTAAGCGATTCAATGCTTGGAATACAGTGATTCCTTTGGATGGAAAAATGCATCAGACACCAATAGATATAACCAAACTTTCATACAAGAAGAGGTAGAAAAAAAATATACATCAACAAGATAGCAGGATTACAGCCTAGGTAACCGATGTATATTGGTAAATCAAATTCTTAATACTCTCTGAGTAATATAGATAGGATTTGAATGCGCTAAGAAAGGCGCGTAGATTTTAAATCGATTTGATTCGCTTGTTGCAGATTGATCTGAAAAAGATAAATACCAGCTATCAAGTATACTGTAGTTAACTCCAATAAGTTTTCCAGCAAGTCCATCATTTAGATCGTCATTTCCTGACAAATCTTCACCAAGATCAACATCTGCATCTTCAATAACTGAAGTGCCTCTTTCTTGATTAGTGAATCTTACACGGTGCTTTTTTTCGAAGGTATGATGTTGAGAACCATCAAAAGTATTGGCATTGAGATATTGGCCTCCGCCTGACAGAAGCAAATTCATGAATACTAAAAATACTATTATCTTTCTCATTCGGGTGCGAAAGTAATAAAAGATTGCAACAAAAAAAATAAAATAAGAAAGTCTTAACATGTCCGTAATAAACGAAAACGTTTTCATCTATTACGATTATTCATTTCGCAGCTAAATTGGCAAATTTATATCAAAACCATAATGGATCATCATTTTGGATTGTCGTTACTTTTAAAACAACAATTTTTTACCGTATTGAAAACATCAAAATCGTAAATATTTGATATCAAATATCTTATTCACAAATACCAATGCTTTTTTTAGAGCAAAATTTCCATTATTGTAAATTCTTGACCTTCTTTAGTGAAAATTTTATGTGTATCGCTCATTCCGAATTTCTCATAAAAAGACTTTTTGTTTGTGCGTGCATTACACCAAATTTTCGTTGCGTTTTTCTCCTTAGCAAGACTAAAAATATGTTTCAGTAATTGGGAAGCGATTCCTTTTCCTTGAAATTCTTCCAGCGTTGCCAATTTTCTAAACTGCATTTCATCATCTTTAAAAAAACAAGAGACAATCGAAACCAGTTTTTCATCTAAAAATGCTCCAAAATGAAAACCTAAATTATCTTCTTCTAATTGAACAAATTCAAAAGGCAAATTAGGCCACATTACCTCATGTCGGATTTTCCAAGTTTGAGAAGGTTCAATTGCGGTAATTTTTAGTGAAGTCATCATGTAAATCTTTTTTTCAAATTTAGAGCATTTTATAATCTCATTTCCAGTCTCAACCAAAAACCATACAATGCTCATTTTCAAAAATATAACTTAAAATAAATAAGATAAATCATTCGAAATTGATTTTTAATAATTAATTTTATAGAGTCAAAAACAAAAAATCCACTTATGAAAAAACTCATTCTCGCAGTATTATTATGTATTAGTGCAAATGGTTTTGCGCAGTTAATACAAATCGGGCCTCAATTTTCTACTAATATAACTTCCGCAGTTACTGATGATTTTAGTTCTAAAAGCTCAGGAACTGATTACGGATTTGCAGCATTTGTACGCGTAAATCTGGCTCTTTTTTATGCTCAGGGTGAATTTGGATATGCGCAATCAAAATTTAGCGTTTCGCAAACGGGAATTGGAGAAACAGAATATGAACTGGGCGGAACTGATGCGACCTTGCTTGCAGGCTTAAAAGTGTTGCCATTAGGGAAATTAGGCAACGTCAGAATTTTTCTTGGATACAACTGGAAGAATTATTCAGATATTAATGCCAGCAATAATCTGAATTATATTGCTTTTGAAAAAAACAACAGCAGTTTCTTAGGGGGCGTTGGAGTTGATTTATGGCGATTTACAGTTGATTACAGATATCTTGCCGGTGTAACCGATCTTGATCCTTCGGGAAGAAGTTTGAAAACAGGAATTTCGAATTTTTCGGTTGGATTTAAATTTTTATAAAACATTATTTTTCAAAACATAAAAAAAGGGAATCAGATGATTCCCTTTTTTATTATTTCACTTTAATAAAATACGCTTCTTCGTTATTCTCAGTTATTTTCTCAATGCCTGTTTCATTTTTTCTGGCAACATTAATAACATGCAAGACATTCGTTTCTTCATTTAAAAGACAACTCCAAATAGTGCCGTCAGAAAGAATAATATCTGAAAATATCCCATCAGATGCATCTTTATTATAATATTTCAAATCTTCAGTTTTGATGAGTTTTTTTGTTTGAGTCTTTTTATCCGTCTCATAAAACAAAATCTTGTCTAGGCTTATTTCAATTGTTTCTTCAATTTCATTCTGGTTTACATCATTTGTCTGAGCCCAAACTGGTTTATCTCCAGTCATTTTCCAAGTTCCCACAAGATGTCCCAAAACATCATTTCTCAGAATCGTTTTCAATGCATCCACTTTTTTAGCAGATTCTTTTCCTAATTCATTTTCAGGTTTAAGTCTTGAAGCAATTGAAAATAAGTCTAATGCTTTTCTAAAATCAGCTTTTTGGTAGTAGGAAACCGCCAATTCGTATCGGCTTTTCTGAAATGCGATTTTAGGATCATTTTGAGCAAAACATTTAAAAGAAAGCAATAAAACTAAAAGAACAGGGTATTTTTTCATTAATAATGCAGTTATTTATTTTCTGCAAACGTAACTTTTTAAACTGATACCTTAGTACGGTTTTCCACATTTGGATTATTTTGTGTAAAAAACAAAAAAAGCCGTCATTTTCATTTGAAAAGACGACTTTTTGTTTCACTTTTAGTACCAATTATTTAGCTGACCAAGTATTATTCTTAGGCGTCGCATCCATAAAAATACCACCATCTAGTGTTATTTGCTTAATTTCCTTCTTATTTTTTAAAGTAATTGTTGCTAATTTTTGGTTTGCTTCCCAAATTGCAGGTGTTTGATGAACTATTTCATTTGAATTATCTGCATAAACAACTTTTACATCAAAAGGAACTGCAAATCCTCCTGTATTTTCAACTGAAATTTTATTCTTTTCTACATTCTTAATCGTAAGATCAATGTAATTATTAGTGAAAAACCAATTATTAAAAAACCAATTCAAATTCTTTCCTGTTGCGGTATTAAATGAATTGAAATAATCCCACGGAATTGGGTGTTTTCCATTCCAATTTTCCATATAAGCATGCAAAGCTTTTTTGAATAATTCGTCGCCTAACATATCTTTTAAAGCCAAATACGAAAGTGATGGTTTTCCGTAAGAGTTATTTCCATAACCCGGTCCTGAAAGCTGAGATGACATCGAGATAATAGGCTGATCCTCTTCAGTAGATAAATCAGTTATGTATTGCTGCACTCTAAAGCTTTTATAAAATTTATCTGCTGCTTCTTTGCCGTGTTCTGCAATTCCAATCAAATATTCAAAAGTCGTTGCCCAACCTTCGTCCATAAAAGCATAACGCGTTTCATTGATTCCCATATAAAAAGGGAAATACGTATGTGCCACTTCATGATCTTGAACCAACTGTGCAAAAACAGGATCTCCCATTTGCGAATCGTTGCACATCATTGGGTATTCCATGTCGGCAAATCCTTGAAAAGCTGTCATTTTTGAAAACGGATATGGAACTCCAGGCCAACTATTAGAAAAGAAATCTAACGCATATTGATTGTTTTTAATCGAATTCACGAAATCGGTGCCTTTTACATCGTACGCCGCTTGAACACTTGCGCGTCTATTTGTCTTTTTGTCTACAACAACACTGCTTGCATCCCACAAATAATGGTCACTTAATCCAAAACAAACATCTGAAATGTGTTTTGCTTCAAACTTCCAAACGTTCCAATCGTTTTGTTTAGTTACCAAACCGTTTTTCATTTCTTGCTCATTTGCAATATGCATCACCTCATCTGTTACGTAAGATTTTTTTAAACGTGCCGAAAATTCAGGTTGTAAAACCTCATCTGGATTCAGTAAATCTCCAGTTGCATAAACCACGTAATTTTTAGGCGCTTTTACAGAAAATGCATAATCATTAAAATCATTATAAAATTCCTGACGATCGGTATGAGGAAGCATATCCCATTTGTTGTAATCATCAAAAACAGAAACTCTTGGATAACTGTATGCTACAAAAAAAGTAGTTTCGTCAATTTGGCCTTCTCTCCCGCTTTCTTTAGATAATGGATAATTCCAATCAATATTAATGGTAATTTTAGAATGTGGCGGAAGTGCTTTTTTCATTTTAACATTCCCAACAGTTCCCCAACTTCTTGCATCTTCTTTATACGCTTCTCCTTCAATTTTTAGAGACGTAATCGTAAGTCCGTTACTCAAAAAATCATCACTTACGCTCCCTCCTCGTGGAGAATTAGGTTTATGAAGATTATTTACAAATCTAATTTTAAGATTTCTAAGCGTATCACTACTGTTATTTTCATAAATAATAGTTTCTGTACCGCTTACTATTTTCGTTTTGGCATCAACAGCAATTTCCATGTTGTAGTTTCCATGATTCTGCCAATAATTTTTTCCAGGTTTTCCGTCCATTGAGCGGGTTCCTTTTGCGTAAGCTTCTTTTATGTTTCGAGGCATATAAAGTTCTTGCGCAAAGCTATTTTGTGCAAAAAATGCCAAAGCAATTAACAAAAACTGCATTGATTTTGTTCTCATAAATGTTTTAAGATTTTGATGATTTTATTTCGTTATAATATTAGTGGATTTTTTTAACTTATTGTTACAATAGAGTTAGAAAAATTTAAGTTCCAAAAAAAATAAAATTCCATGTTTCATGTTTCATATTGTCAGGCTGAGCGGAGTCGAAGCCCAGCTTTGTGCCCTTCGACTTCGCTCAGGGTGACATGCGTTCTGAACGAATGTGAAGAACCAAAACCTCAGAACCTTTGTCCCTTTGTCCCTTAAAAAGAAAAAACCGTCTCCTTCAAAAAGAAAAAGACGGTGACCTACAATTAATATATAACCTTGATGACTACAAAATATAATCGGTATTAATGAAATTCGATTCTTTGCTGTTTAGCAATTCCTGCAAAATTTCATTGTTGTAATCGATATCTTTTGAAGCTACAAACGTACGTATTGAAAAAGAACGCAAAGCATCTGGAATACTTAATGTTCCAACCGCAGAGTCTTTTCTTCCTGTAAAAGGGAACGCATCCGGTCCTCTTTGACATGAACTATTTAAATTAACTCTGCAAACTAAATTTACTAAAGCATCAATAAGCGGTGCCAAAGTTTTGATGTTTTTTCCAAACAAACTCACTTGTTGGCCATAATTTGATTCGGCCATATCTTCAAGTGGTTCGTTGATATCTTTGAAAGAAATAATTGGAACTACTGGACCAAATTGTTCTTCGTGATACACTCTCATTTCTTTATTTACCGGATATAAAACAGCTGGAAAAATAAAGTTTTCAGTATGTTTTCCTCCTTTTTCATTAATAATGCTTGCACCTTTGCTTTTCGCATCATCAATTAATCCCTGAATGTAAGCTGGTTTGTCAGTTTCTGGAAGTGGTGTTAAAGAAGCTCCTTTTTCCCACGGATTTCCAAATCCTAAAGCATCTACTTTTTCAGCGAAACGTTTGTTGAATTCTTCTCTAATTGATTCGTGAACATATAATACTTTTAGAGCCGTACAACGCTGACCGTTGAAAGACAACGATCCGGTAATACATTCTTGAATAGCCAAATCTAAATCGGCATCCGGAAGAATAATCGCTGGATTTTTTGCTTCTAAACCTAAAATCAAACGAAGTCTGTTTTTGTTTGGATGCTGATCCTGCAAAGCAATCGCCGATTTGCTGTTTCCAATTAATGCCAAAACATCAATTTTTCCAGATTTCATAATTGGCGAAGCCACTTCTCTTCCGCGTCCGTACACGATATTGATAACACCTTTTGGGAAACTGCTTCTAAAAGCTTCCAAAAGTGGTGAAATACATAAAACACCATGTTTTGCAGGTTTGAAGATTACAGCGTTACCCATAATCAAAGCCGGAATCAACAAAGAGAAAGTTTCGTTTAACGGATAGTTATATGGCCCAAGACATAAAACAACGCCTAGAGGTCCACGACGAATCATAGCGTTTACACCTTGTACTTTTTCAAAATGTGCGCTGCGTCCGTTTAATTCTTTATAACTAGCAATTGTATCGTAAATATATTCAACGGTTCTATCGAACTCTTTTTGAGAATCGCCAAGGTTCTTTCCAATTTCCCACATTAAAAGTTTGACCACTTCCTCACGAGTTTCTTTCATTTGTTTAACGAAATTCTCCATGCATTTAATACGGTCAGCCACTTTCATTGTTGGCCATAATCCTTGTCCTTTATCATAAGCCGCATTTGCAGCTTCAACAACTTCGGCAGCTTCTTTTTCTGCCATAAACGGAATTGATCCTAATAATGTTGGCGTATATTTTTCTGTAGAAGAAATAGTTGAAAAGACAGGCGTAGTTTGTCCGGTCCATTGTTTCAGTTCTCCATTTACAAGATAAGTATCTTGGTTTATCAGCTCTTTGATCTGATATTCTTCGGGTATTAAACTCATAATCTGGTAATTTATAGTTTGGTTATTAATAGCATTTTAAACGAAAAAAGAGGCTTTTTGCGCCTCTTCTTCTATTTTATGGTTGTACGGTATCTCCTTCCCAGTCCAGTATACCACCAAGTAGATTGTAGGCATTTTCAATTCCTAATTCGTTCATTATCTGACATGCTTTGGCGCTTCTAGCACCAGAACGGCAGTACACATAATAATTTTTGTTTTTATCTAATTCTTCAATTTCATAAATAAAAGCCTGACCTTTATTGATATCAATGTTTAAAGCATTTTCAATATAGCCATCATTAAATTCGTCTTCAGTTCTTACATCAAGTATAACTGCATTTTCGTCAGCGTTTAACTGAGCAACCCAATCTTCTTGTGATAAATTCATAGTAATATGTGTTTTTGTAAAATTACGACGTTTCTATTTATAAAAAACGTACCAAATGCGATTTCGATTATTATTCTCAGAAAACGTTTTAGAGAAAGGATTATAATCAGTGATTTACAAATTTAGTTACTATTTTTAAAAATTCACTCTACAAAATCGATAGAAAATTAGGATTTATTCATTTGCATAAAATACAACTCAAATACTAATTCCTGACAATTTATACCGCATGAATCTATTATCTTTGTAAAAAATTATAATTTTTAATTCGATTTTGATAAAATTATTCGCCACGAATTACACTAATTCCCACGAATTAAATTTTAAAAACAAGCTTGCTAAAAGCAAATTTTAAAACATTTGGAAACACAAATTATTTTTTAGAATATCGAAAAAACATTCTTTATAAATGTAAAAATAGAAGCCAAATCAATTTGTGTAAATTAGTGCAATTTGTGGCAAAAAAATAAACTCATACATGCAAACTTCATTAAAAACCATCTTTCCAAATTTCTCCAACGAACTTATTGCTACGATCGAAGAAAACGGGAGCCAGCAAAATTTTGAGGCCGGAACTATTTTAATGCGTACTGGGCAATACATTAAAAATACGGTTTTGATTCTAAACGGTAAAATCAAAATTTACCGCGAAGGCGAAGATGGAGGCGAATTTTTAATGTATTATTTACAACCCGGACAAGCCTGCGCCATTTCGATGATTTGCACCGCCAAAAGCGAAAAAAGCCAAATCATGGCCAAAGTTGTTGAAGATGTTACCGTTATGATGATTCCACTACAATTAATGGACAAATGGATGATGGAACACAGATCGTGGTATGAATTTGTAATTGAAACCTATAGAAGCCGTTTTGAAGAAGTTTTAGAAGTCGTTGATAATATCGCTTTTAGATCAATGGACGAACGTTTGGAGTTTTATTTAAAAAGGCATTCTGATGCTTGTGGTTGTTCTGAAGTCAAACTTTCACATCAAGAAATCGCAAGTGAACTCAATACTTCACGAGAAGTTGTTTCCCGATTATTAAAAAAAATGGAACAACGCGGTTTAGTAAAACTCAACCGAAACCAGATTGAACTTTTGAAATAAAGTTTTTCCGCCACGAATTCACGAATTTCAATGTTATTTTTGTTGTCGCTAATTTCACAAATTTTTATTCGCAAAGATTTTAAAAAAAATTCGTGAATTCGTGGCGGAAAAAAAACAAAAAATCCCTTCTGTGATAAATGTTACTGTAGAATTCTAATTTCCGAAGCAACTTTGCATCAAAATAAATACAATGGAATATTTAGGCTATTTTGCTTCAATCATTATCGGGATTTCGCTGGGACTCATTGGTGGTGGCGGTTCTATTTTGACTATTCCTATTTTGGTGTATTTATTTAAGGTAAATCCAGAACAGGCAACTTCTTACTCTTTATTTATTGTTGGATTGACTGCACTTTCTGGAAGTTACAGCCATTATAAAATGGGGAATCTGAAATTAAAATCGGCGTTGTATTTTGCGATTCCTTCTGTTATTTCGATTTTGATTATCCGCGAAGTTATTTTTCCACAAATTGCTTCTACTTTATTCTCCGTAGCTTCTTATTCGGTTTCAAAAGATTTTCTGATTATGATTGTCTTTTCAGTCTTAATGATAACGGCGGCCATTTCAATGATTCGAAAAAACTTAACTGAAGCAATAGATACCGAAACCAATTATCTTCAATTAAGTATCATTGGTTTCATTGTTGGAATAATAACAGGTTTTTTGGGTGCTGGTGGCGGATTTTTGATTATTCCGGCTTTATTGTTTTTTGCCAAATTGCCAATGAAACAAGCCGTTGGAACTTCTTTATTGATTATTACAATCAATTCCTCAATAGGTTTTGCGGGCGATTTATACATTGGAACTCCCATAAATTATCCGTTTTTATTAAGTGTTTCTGGAATGGCACTTCTCGGAATGTTGATTGGAAGCCAACTTTCTAAAAAAATCGATGGAGCAAAACTGAAGCCTCTTTTTGGTTGGTTTGTTCTCGTTATGGGATTTTATATTATTGCAAAAGAAGTCTTATTCTAGAATTTACAGCATCGCACGAACCTGGTAAATTTGTGTAGATTTTTAAATATTTCCAATTTAGTTCACTTGTAAAAGTAATCTTTGTCAAAGTTTTAAACTTTGACAAAGATGAAAACTACTGAAACTTATTCTAAAACATCAAAACCTTTAGTTTTATTGCTGTAAACAAAGAGTTTATCCGAAATTATATGTTGCCATGTTTCACTTTTTACAGTACGCATATAATCATAGAGTTTAAACAAATTAGCCTGATCTTTGCTTCCTGTAACATAGATCTTAGTTGGATGAATAATTGTTATAACAGGATCCCCCGTTACTGGCATATATTCCGTTTCCCACATATTCATTAAAATCAAACTAGCTGTATATTTTGCTTTCGATACTGCATAGAAACCTTCATCTCCAGTAACAGTTACATCCCAATCAGCGCCAAAGTTTTCTATGGCCTTATCCTTTAAATCCTCTACTGAGTAATTTAATTTGATCATATCTTGTTGTCTAATAAAGTATATCGAATTTTCTCTGTCTTCTACATAAAAAATCAGCAATTCTTCATTATACTTCTCATAAATAATTTTCTCAAAATCATGTTCAGTTTCTGAAGCGCTTTTTAAAAATTCCTTATTCCTGATCATTGGAAATATTTTCGAAGGCTCTACAGAAGTTCCTATATGCATATGTGTATCATAAGTCACCCCAAGATACGTATCGATAATCTTGTCTATTAATTGAGGATGTTTTGTATATTCATCATAACATGTAAAATATTTATAAGTAATAGTTTGACCTTTATATTCAGAAACTATTATTAAACTCTCTTTCGAAACAATTTTTATATCCTTGATTCTTTCAATAAGCTTTTTTATAATCAGTTCGGTAAATTCATTTCGTGACAGTAATCCGTCTGCATTACTCCCATTTTCTTCAAAAACTTCAAATCTATCATACTCATTTAGTAAGAATAACTTATCCGAAATAATAGGATGTCCGTCATCCTTTATTTTATTTATAATTTCACGAAGCTTAGAAAGATTTTTTTTATCCTCACTCCCCGTAATAAAAAATGTATCTCTTGCTGGAAGTGCTACAACAATATTTCCTGAAACCGAAAAATTGTTTCTAATCAATAAATCTAAAAGTATAAAACTTGATTCATACAGACCGCCCACAACAATTGAATGAAGTCCCTCATCATTACGAGTTCCAAGATTAGGTAGATTGGCGAGATTGTTAGCCGCTTTTATAGTTAGTTCTTCTATTGAAAGACCTAAATCTACTAAATCACTTTTTTGAAGTGGGTAAAATTTACCTTCACGTTCTTCTACGAAAAAAACAGCTAATTCATAATTAATTTGACGATAAACGACATTTTTCATGACTGGTTTACCTTCAATACGATCTTTTATAAATTGCATATTTTCTATGCGCGGAAGAATTTTTTCAGCATCAACTTTTGTTGATTCCATGAGAGCCTGAACATTCGATTTTATTTTTGCATAAATTTCATCAAGTGAATCAGTATTCTCTATATATTTTTCATATTCCGTGTCGAAGCTAAAAGTTTTTCTATTATTATCATATGTCATAAGTAGTAATCCATTAGTTTGGGGAATTACTTCTAGACCATGAATACTTAAAGGCAATTTTTCCTTAATCATCTCAAGAAATTCTTGCTCTGTCAATACTTTCTTTTTCTTTTTAAAAAACATCTTTTTATACTTTTGATTTTTTACTATTTCTGATTGTCTGAAACTTTTGAGAAGGAATTGGATTTTTTTAATTCTCTTCAGATCCAATCAATTTAAACTCTAATTTACCTGAGTCATTAAATTTATAACTGTAAATGCTTTTTCCCTCAACATGGCCATCTTCATAAAAAGCAATTAAAAATTTACTCCCTAAAAGCTGTACATCACCATAAGACATTTCCCCTCCTAATGTCCCTTTCATCGGAATTAAATCAGTTCTTTTTTTTAATTCACTTATTATGAATTTTTCTGGATCTGCGATTCCTTTCTTTTTAAAATCGGCATTATCAAACTCTTCGTCATACCAAATATTTCGATCCTGTAAAACAACTATAGCTTCTTGTGCAATCTCAAGCTTTCGTTTAAGTGAATCATTCTTTTTCTGTAATGTTTCATTTTCATTATTTGGAAGGCCTTTATCTCGATCCAAATTCTGTTTATTACAACTTAAAACTAAAAAACAGATGGTAATTAGAATTGCTTTTTTCATAGTTCGATGAGTATTTTCCAATTGCCTCCAACTTTAGCTGGAGAAAACCAAATATAGATAAAAAAGGCTTTAGCCAAACTTTACATTTTTGGCTAAAGCCTAATTCACATTCAAACAAAAAACCTCCAGTTGAAACTGGAGGCTATTTATATCATTGTTATAAAAATTTCGATTTGTTTTACTTTTTCCAAGTATCGAGTATTTCTTTGGTATCCAATATAATTTTTTCATTATTTCTGTAGACCCTAAAAAATGTCTCGCCTTCTTTCTTTACAATCGAATCACCAATTTTTATTCGTGACCAAAACTGACCAAAAACGGCAAACTTAGTTTCATTATTTAAATATATCATTGAAGCATTGTGATTATATTTTTCAAAAGCCTTATCGATAACTATACCTTGAAATTTTTCTTCTTTAATGTTTCTTAATGAACTATTATATCTTTCTTCATCTGTATCGAATATAAATGACCTAACAACAAAAAAAATCGCAAATATAATGACCATAATATTTACAATCTTTTTCAATTGTTTATTTGACAACTTAAAACCTTCTTTTTTCATTTGTAATTAAATAAAACCCGCAATCTCAATTTCCAATTGCCTCCAACTTTAGCTGGAGAAAACCAAATATAGATAAAAAAGGCTTTAGCCGAGCTTTACATTTTTGGCTAAAGCCTAATTCACATTCAAACAAAAAACCTCCAGTTGAAACTGGAGGCAATTGATAATTTTATTTTTCTAATAAATTTTCGCTAAGCCATATAGAATCATTCGCTTTTGTTGTGTAATTCCATAATATCTCTCTATCAATTTCATTTGACACAAAAAGTTTCCCATTTTCAATCTTCCATTTTTCGTCATAATATTTTAAAACATGAATAACATTCTTAACATGTTCTTGAGTCAATAATTCTGGTACATCCATAAGATGATCTTGTTGAAATACAATTGGTATATATTCTTTATAGTTATTTTCCAAAATACGTTCTGTCCAAACTTCTTTCTGTTTATTTTTAATTCGTATAGGATCAAAATAATATATATTCAGAAGAAATATTCCCGCAACTAGTAAAAAAAGAATTCCAATAATTTTTTTCATAAATACTATATTTCAATTTGTCTACTTCGCGAAATTAGCAACAAAAATCAATGTTCCCCATACCCAATATCATCCATTTTCCCACTGAAAACGCGATACTGAATAATAAAATAAATAATCACGAGAAACAAAGCCACAAAAAACCAACTCAAACCAGCGTTTAATCCGTATTCGTGAGCTGCCGTGTTATAAATCGTTAATGACGGATTTACTTTATTAGTTGAAGGCAAAACATTCGGGAAAATTGAAACTGCTGTCGAGGCGAATCCTCCGACTAAAAACAAAGTCGAAAACAAAAATCCATGACCATCTTTTTTGAAAGAGCGAACTTTGAATAATCCAGCAATTCCAACAAAAGTCATTAAAGGAAAAAACCACAAAATCGGATTTTCAATAAAATTATGAAACGGTTTTGGCTCGATAAAATGCCAGATTTGCAAGGAAATAAAAACCAAAACAAGCAAAACAATATTCAATGCAAAAACAACATTTTTCAACTTCGGATTCAAAGCCGAATTTGTTTTATAAATAATCCAATTTGCTCCGTGAATCGTTAAAGCGACAACACTCACAATCCCTAAGAAAAGTGTAAACCAATCGATAATTCCCAATTCATTTGCTTGCGGACTAAAAGTTGGATTCCACAATGGCAAAAAGAAAAAATGAGGTTCCTGTGTCGAAACTCCGTTTTGAACCATTCCGAGATTGACACCACGAACAATATTCCCCAAAGCAATTCCGAAGAAAAGAGCCAAAAGCAAACTTGCAATTCCGAACGCTTTATCCCAAATTGCTTCCCACATGTGATTGTGCACCTGTCCGCGCATTTCCAATCCGATGGCGCGAAAAATCAAAAGCCATAAAATCATAATCAAAGGCAGGTAAAAGCCACTGAAAGAAGACGCATATAAAGTCGGGAAAGCAAAAAACAAAACACCTCCTGCCGCAATCAACCAAACTTCATTGGCATCCCAAAAAGGGCCAATCGAATTTGTGATTGCTTTTTTATCTTTTTCTGTATCGGCAAAAAATAAATGAATAATTCCTGCGCCAAAATCATAGCCGTCTAAAACCAAATAAACAGCCAAAATTCCCATTAAAACTATATACCAAAAAAATTCCATACCTATATTTTTTCTGTTGAAAGTTCCACATGATGCGGTCCTTTATTGATAATTTTCCCAACTAAAAGCAAAAACAACATTCCGAGTAAAAGGTATAAACCGATAAATCCAAGTAATGTGAATAATGTATTTCCTGATGAAACTGTTGGTGAAGCTCCAGCTCCAGTTCGCATTAAATTGTAAACTAGCCAAGGTTGCCTTCCTAATTCGGCCGTGTACCAGCCTGTTGTATTTGCGATATATGGAAATGGCATCATAAACATCAACGACCATAAAAGCCATTTGGTTTCGAATAATTTCCCTCTTATTAATTGAAAAAGCGAAAGCACCATTAATCCAATAAAAACAGTTCCGAGACCGACCATTATATGATAAGCATAATACAATCCCGAAATGTTCGTTGGATGCAAATCTTCTTCAAACTGATCTAAACCTTGAATTTCCTGATTCCAATTTCCATAAGTCAGAAAACTCAAAATATTTGGAACAGCGATTTTGTTATCTAGTTTTTTATCTTTTACATCGGGCTGGCCAATTAAAACAATTTCAGAACCTTTTTGCTCGGTATGAAAAATCCCTTCCATTCCGGCAAAAGTTACAGGTTGGTATTTCACTACATTTTTAGCCAATAAATCTCCAGTAGGAACGGCAACAAAAATGCTTGAAATCAATCCGAAGATTACTCCCGTTTTTAAGAATAATTTCCCGAAAGAAACATTCTTTCTGCTTAAAATATAGAAAGCGCCAATTCCAGCTACAACAAAAGAACTTGTTACCAATGAAGCCGCTTGATTGTGCAAATAAGAAGGCCAAAGCCAAGGATTTAAAAATAAAGCTTGAAAATTATTGAGAACAAATTTTCCGTTTTCTAAGATTTCGTAACCAACTGGATTTTGCATCCAAGAATGTGTCGCGATGATCAAAAATCCGCTGGCCCAGGAACCAATCATAATTAATAATCCGGTTACAAAATGCCATTTATGTCCAAGAAGCTTTTCTCCAAATAAAAAGATTCCTAAGAAAGAGGATTCTAAAAAGAAAGAAAACATTCCTTCCATGGCGAGCGTTTGCCCAATAATTCCGCCTGTTAATTCGGAGAACTTTGCCCAGTTGGTTCCAAACTGAAACTCCATTGGGATTCCTGTTACTACGCCCATTGCAAAATTCAGAGCGAAGATTTTCATCCAGAAATGGGTGGCGTGATTGTATTGTTCGTTGTTAGTTTTTAGATATTTCCACTTGAAGTAAACAATGATGAGCGAAAGACCCATGGTAAGTTGTGGAAAAAGATAATGAAAAGTAATCGTGAAAGCGAATTGCATTCGGTCGTAAAAGAGCATTTCTTCCATAAGTGGTATTTGTTTTATGAAGTTCAACAAATTTAACCATTAGAACCCGAATTGCCTCTTAAAACAACAGTTTCTTTTTAAAATTTTAAACCATATAAGTTATATAAGTAAATATAATTTTTGCGTAAAACTAAAATGAACTTATATAACTTATATGGTGAAATTTTATTTCTCCAAAATCCCTTTTTCTACACTATCGTTAATCAAACCTTCAGCGTAATTCCATATTGATTTTGAACCTTCTTTTATGACACTTTTCTTTTCGTACACTTTATCATATTTCACTCCAAATTCTTTCCAAGTTCCACCGTTATTAGAAGTATTCTGTAATAAAGGTTCTAAGCGATCCATTGATTTTGCGAATTTAGCTTCATTGGTTTCTCCTGCTTCAAATTCTTCCCAAATTGCAATGAATTCTTCGGCTTGATTTTCTGGAAGCAATCCAAAGATTCTATTTGCTGCCAAACGTTCTTCATCTGTATTTGAATGATTTTTCACAGTATCATAAATAAAAACATCTCCAGCATCAATTTCTACGATATCGTGTATCAAAACCATTTTTACAACTTTCAAAACATCAATTGGTTCATTTGAATGTTCTGCTAGAACAATAGCCATTAAAGCCAAATGCCAACTGTGTTCTGCGTCATTTTCGCATCGGTCACTGTTGAATAATTTGGTCTTGCGCTGAATGTATTTTACCTTATCAATTTCTTTTATAAAAGCAATTTGATCTAATAAGTGTTGTGTGTTCATGATAGTTATTTTTGGAAAAATGTAAAATTACAAAGATTTTTTTCTACCATATAAGTGATATAAGTAATTATAAGCTAGAGTCTATCATATTGCTCAAATTAAAGTAAATATAAGTAGACCCGAATCTAAAATGAACTTATATCACTTATATGGTTAAACTACCAATTGTTTTTATAAAAAAACCGAATTTCTGTAACATTAGTCACCTATTTTATTAAAAAACAAAGTTACCTTTGTGTTCCATTATTTTTACAATAGAATCATGAAAATAGAGCAAATTTACACCGGATGCCTTGCGCAAGGTGCATATTATATAACATCTGACAGAGAAGCTGTTATCATCGATCCGCTTAGAGAAATTCAGCCTTATCTGGATCGTTTAGAACGTGACGGAGTGAAGCTGAAATACATTTTTGAAACCCATTTCCACGCCGATTTCGTTTCTGGACATGTGGATTTAAGCAAAGAAACTGGCGCACCAATTGTTTACGGACCAAATGCTGCTTGCGAATTTGACTGTATTTCTGCGAAAGACGGACAGGAATTCAAAATCGGGAAAGTAACTATTAAAGTTTTGCATACTCCTGGACATACTATGGAAAGCAGTACTTTTTTGTTAATTGACGAAAACGGAAAAGATCACGCGATTTTCTCTGGAGACACTTTATTCATTGGAGATGTTGGCCGTCCTGATTTAGCTCAAAAAGCAGCTGGAATGACACAAGATCAATTGGCTGGAATTTTATTTCATTCCTTAAGAGATAAAATCATGACTTTGGCTGATGATGTAATCGTTTATCCGGCGCATGGTGCAGGAAGTGCTTGCGGAAAAAACATGAGCAAAGAAACGGTTTCAACAATCGGAAATCAAAAAGCAACAAACTACGCTTTGCGTGCGAATATGACTGAAGAAGAATTCATCAAAGAAGTAACTGACGGATTATTGCCTCCTCCAGCCTATTTCAGTATGAACGTTGCCATGAACAAACAAGGTTATGAAAGCTTTGAAACTGTTTTACACAACGGAATGAAAGCAATAAACGCAAAAGAATTTGAAGCGATTGCAGAAGAAACTGGCGCTTTAATTCTAGACACTAGAAGTGCTGCTGATTTCAGTAAAGGATTTATTCCGCAGTCTATTAATATTGGAATCAATGGTGATTTTGCTCCGTGGGTAGGAACTTTAATTGCTGATGTAAAACAACCAATTATTTTAGTTACGGCAGTTGGTATGGAAGAAGAAACTGTAACACGTTTGAGCCGTGTCGGTTTTGATACTATCGTTGGACATTTGGAAGGCGGTTTTGAAGCTTGGCAAAATGCAGGTTTTGAAATTGATACCGTAAACAGGATTACAGCGGAACAATTTGCCAATGAATTTAAATTTGGCGAAGATAAAGTTGTGGACATTCGTAAAGAAACAGAGTACGAAGCAGAACATATTGATGAAGCTTACAGTAAGCCTTTAGCCTATATTAATGATTGGGTAAAAGATATTAATCCTAACGAACATTTCTTTTTGCATTGTGCTGGAGGTTACAGAAGTATGATTGCAGCTTCTATTCTTCAAGCAAGAGGTTTCAGAAATTTCTCTGAAGTGGAAGGCGGTTTTGGAGCGATTTCAAAAACAAATGTTCCAAAATCAGATTTTGTTTGTCAGAGCAAGGTTTTGAAAGCATAACATTAAACATAAATTTTTTCCACCATATAAGTGATATAAGTTCATTTTAGCTTGAGCGCAATCTAAACCTTATATTTTCCTTAATTAAGTCATATAAGCATGCCCGAACTTATAATTACTTATATCACTTATATGGTTTAAAAAACTAATTAAACAAATATGAATATATTAGAAATCATTAAAGAACCTTGGCCTTGGTACGTTGCAGGTCCGTTAATTGGATTAACTGTTCCAATTTTATTAATTATAGGGAATAAATCTTTCGGGATTAGTTCTTCTCTTCGTCATATTTGTGCGGCTTGTATTCCTGCGAATATTTCGTTTTTTAAATACGACTGGAAAAAAGAAAGCTGGAATTTATTCTTTGTACTTGGAATATTTATAGGTGGATTTCTTGCAGCACATTTTCTGTCCAATCCAAATCCGGTAGAAATTGCTCCTGAATTATCAGATAAATTGGCCACTTATGGAATAACAGATCATAGCGGTTTAGTTCCTGCGCAATTATTTTCTTGGGAAAGTTTATTGACGCTTCGCGGATTCATTATGATTGTTGTTGGCGGATTCTTAGTTGGTTTCGGAACTCGTTACGCAGGCGGATGTACCAGCGGACACGCAATTATGGGATTATCTAACCTTCAATGGCCTTCATTAGTAGCCACAATCTGTTTTATGATTGGCGGTTTTGTAATGGCACTTTTGATTTTACCTTATATTCTTTCACTTTAAAATTTTAAAAATGAGTTTAGAAAATAAAAATATCGACGGCGAAGGAATTAATGCAAGCGAGAAAAAAGAAACTGCAATAGGAAACCTTAAATATTTAATTGTTGGAATCCTTTTCGGAATTGTATTCGTGAAAGCCGAAATCATCAGCTGGTTTCGTATTCAAGAAATGTTCAATCTGCAATCATTTCATATGTACGGCGTAATTGGATGCGCTGTTGTAGTTGGCGTAATATCAGTATTTCTGATCAAAAAGTTCGACATCAAAACGCTTGACGGTGAAAAAATCGAAATCCAACCAAAGACTTTCAACAAGGGACAAATTTATGGCGGATTGCTATTCGGTTTTGGATGGGCAATTACAGGAGCTTGTCCTGGTCCGCTTTTCGCTCAAATTGGTACGGGCGCGACGGTAATTGTTGTGACTTTATTAAGTGCCATTGCTGGAACTTGGTTTTATGGTTTAATTAAAGATAAGCTTCCTCATTAAAATGATTTAACCGCAAAGCACACAAAGATATACGCAAAGTTCGCAAAGTTTTATTTACAAAGCTTTGCGAACTTTGTGCTTTATAAAGGCCTAAATGCAATGAACTTTGCGTGCTTTGCGGTTAAAGATTTTTCTTCATCGATTTTTAATTTCATTTTGTTAAGTTTGCTTTTAACAGCACTTCCGCAAAAAACAAATCGTAAAAGCCAACATGAATCGCTCTGAACAATTATCCAAACTACAAAATACCGAAAAATGGGACGTAATAATTATTGGTGGAGGCGCGAGCGGACTTGGAACAGCTGTTGATGCAGCAAGCCGAGGTTACAAAACAATCTTATTTGAAGCAGTAGATTTTGCAAAAGGAACTTCCAGCAGAAGCACCAAATTGGTTCATGGCGGCGTACGTTATTTAGAACAAGGAAATGTGCATTTGGTAAGAGAAGCATTAAAAGAAAGAGGATTACTGGCTCAAAATGCTGGCCACTTAGTCAAAAACCAATCTTTTGTTATTCCGAATTACCATTGGCTAAGCGGTTATATTTATACTATCGGATTAAAAATTTACGATTTATTATCGGGTTGTCTCAGTTTAGGAAGTTCGCAATATCTTTCCAAAAAGAAGACCATTGAATTGCTCCCTAATGTAGAAGAAAACGGATTGGTAAATGGTGTTATTTATCATGATGGTCAATTTGATGATTCTCGATTAGCTATAAATCTTGCTCAAACTGCTGTCGAAAATGGAGCTTGTGTTTTAAATTATGTAAAAGTTGTCAATTTATTAAAAGACGATAAAAATCAAATTATCGGCGTTCATGCCATCGATCAGGAAACTGGAACTATTTACGACATAAAAGGTTCTGTGGTAATAAACGCAACAGGAGTTTTTACAAATGCGATCATGAAGCTAAACGATAAAGTGTATCAAAAATATATCGTTCCTAGTCAGGGAATTCATTTGGTTTTTGACAAATCTTTTCTTCCAGGAGAAAATGCTTTAATGATTCCGAAAACAAAAGACGGAAGAGTTTTATTTGCCGTTCCGTGGCACAATCGGGTTGTCGTGGGAACAACAGATACACTAATTAAAAAACAAAGTCTGGAGCCTATTGCATTAGAAAGCGAAATTCAATTTGTTTTAGAAACCGCACAACGATTCTTGGCAAAAAAACCAACAAGAGCAGATGTTTTATCGGTTTTTGCAGGATTGCGTCCGTTGGCGGCGCCGAAAGAAGAAGGCAAAAGCACCAAAGAAGTTTCTAGAAGCCATAAAATAATCGTTTCAGAAACGGGTTTAATAACCATCACGGGAGGAAAATGGACAACCTACAGAAAAATTGCTGAAGACATTATAGACAAAGCAATCAAAACAGGAAAATTACCTCATAAAGAATGCGCTACAAAACATCTTTCCATCCATGGAAACCAACCAACGAATGCTGCAGACAGAGAAAATCACCTTTATATATATGGTTCTGATATTTCGAAAATAATTGAACTGCAAGAAAGCGAACCAGAATTAAAAGAAAAACTGCATCCTGATCACGAATTTACAATGGCAGAAGTGGTTTGGGCCATTCGTTATGAAATGGCCAGAACAATTGATGATATTTTAGCGAGACGAGTTCGTTTATTATTCTTAGATGCGAGAGCCGCAATTGAAGTTTCTGAAAAAACAGCCCGAGTAATTGCGAAAGAATTAGGCAATGATGAAAATTGGATTATTAAAGAAATTGCAGAGTTTAAATCAATTTCTAAAGGTTTTTTCCTCTCAGAATTCAGATAAACTTTTGTAATTAACTCAAAAACAGTACAATTTTCAAGCTTCGCTTCTATTTACATTCAGAAACTTGTCTTACAAAAATGATCTTGAAGTGAAAAAGCAAATCAAAATACATTTTGGATTAATTTTAAGTTAAATATCAAAATATCAATCAGTTAAAAATAAAAATTGTTCTAATTTTGATCTCACCAAAAGACATTATTTTACAATGTGTTGCCTGCCTTTTTTCATATTAACAAAAAATTAACACAACATTTGTATATACAACTATTAAAAGCTATACATTTGTATATACAAATTATACACTTACGACTATGACAATTGAAGAGGTTATTAAGAGTACAGTTAAGATGGATAATGCGAAAAAAGTTATTCTGAATATCATGTACACACAAAATGTGATTCAGGATCATTTCAACGAGTTAATTAAACCGTATGATTTATCCGGAGAGCAATATAATGTACTGCGCATATTAAGAGGACAAAAAGGAAATCCAGCTAATATGTGTGTGATACAAGAACGTATGTTGGCCAAAACCAGCAACACAACCCGATTAGTGGACAAATTATTGCTGAAAGAATTCGTAACAAGAAATGTCTGTCCAGACAATCGACGAAAAATTGAGGTTTTGATTACACAAAAAGGATTAGATGTTTTAAAAGAATTAGACCCGAAGGTAGATGAGCACGAGCGCCTATTTGCCCAGAATATAAGCCCAGAAGAATTAGAATTATTAAACAATTTATTAGAAAAATACCGAACCCAACAAAATTAAATATTATGAGTACATTATTAGATAGTCTACAGTGGAGATATGCTACAAAAAAATTTGATGCAACGAAAAAAATCTCAGACGCAGATTTAAACACATTGAAAGAAGCTGTTAGATTAGCTGCTTCATCATACGGATTACAACCTTACAAAGTAATTATTGTAGAAAATCCAGAAATTAGAGAAAAATTAAAAGCAGCTGCTTACGGACAAACTCAAGTTACAGATGCTTCTCACTTATTCATTTTTGCAAATGATTTAAATGCTGGACCAGAATCTGTTGCAGCTTACATCAAAAACATTAGCGAAACAAGAGGTGTTCCTGCTGAAGCATTAGGCGGATTTGCAGATATGATGAACGGAGTAATTTCAAGTTTATCTCAAGATGCTAAAAATACTTGGACTTCAAAACAAACTTACATCGCTTTAGGAACTTTACTTGCTGCTGCAGCCGAATTAAAAATCGATGCTACACCAATGGAAGGTTTCAATCCAGCGCAATTCAATGAAATCCTTGGTTTTGATAAATTAGGCTTAAACGCTGCTGTTATTGCAACTATTGGTTACAGACATGATGAGGACGACGCTCAACATTACAAAAAAGTTAGAAAATCACAAGAAGAATTATTTATCACTCTATAATTATTATTAATCCAAATTCAATTTTAACAACATGAAAAATTTAAAAACAATCGCAATTGCATTATTCGTAGCAGTAGCTGGAATCTCAGTAAACGCTCAAACTAAAAAAATCGACGTAAAAGCATCTTCTATCAAATGGGTAGGTAAAAAAGTAACTGGAGAGCACTCTGGAACTGTAAACTTCAAAGAAGGAGCTGTAGTTTTCAAAGGAAAAAAATTAGTTGGAGGAAGCTTCACAGTTGATATGACTTCATTAACTTCTACAGATTTAACTGGAGAATACCAAGGGAAATTAAACGGTCACTTAAAAGCTGACGATTTCTTTGGAACTGATAAATTCCCAACTTCAAAATTAGTTTTCAAAACTATCGGTGCAAAATCTGCTGACGTTTATACTGTAACTGCTGATTTGACTATCAAAGGAATCACTAAACCTGTAACTTTTGACATCACTGTAAAAGGAAACACTGCTACAACTGCATTTAAAGTTGACAGAACTAAATATGACATTAAATACGGTTCAGGAAGCTTCTTCGAAGGTTTAGGAGACAAAACGATCAACGACGAATTTGAATTAGCTGTAGCTTTAAAATTCTAATTTTTAGACTTACTAATTCATATACATAAAATTAAAAACCTGAATGAAAGTTCAGGTTTTTTTATGTCTTAAAATAAAACTTTTAACCTAATTAACTCTTTTTGAAATACATATATCAAAACAACGAAAAAAAATGTTAAATTTGATAAACGCATCGAGTGAATAATTCAAACTAATCGAAACTAATAAAATATACTCTATGTCAAATTTTGCATTTCTATTCCTAAACGCTATAAAGAAATACAAAACTATTAGTTTCAGACTTTTTTTAATTGTATCGCTCTTCCTATCTCCTATTTCAGGTATTTCTCAAAATACAAAAACAAAATTAGATTCGATAGTTAAAGAATTAGGAATTAAAGACAAAGCTTCTCTCATTTTACTTAAAGACAAAGCCGAAAGCGAAAAAAAATTGCGAGAGGAAGAATACCTGAATTATCAAAAAGTACAAAAACAAAATAAACTGTTCAACCTAATTGAATTTGAAATTCAGAATGCAAAATTTCTTTTAACAAAAGGATTCAATTACAAAGATGTCGCCGGCGAAATACATCAATTAAAAGATTGGGAAGAATTTGCAATTAAAGGAATTGATGGAAAAAAAATTAGAGTTTTGACAGATCAAAATCTTAGTTCGACGTCCATTCTGCTTGACGAATTATTAAAACGTTCCACTGATCGTTTACAAAAAATCAGTCTTGAAAACCACCAACTCAGCCGAACACAAGAAAAAATCGATTCTCTCGTGGCTCAAAAAAACCTCTATTATGTCCCAACGGATTCTGTTTCAAGAGAAATTTACCGTCTTCAATCAGAAAGAACAAGTACAGATGTTACACTGATTTCCGAAAGATTAAAAAATGCTGTTGACAGTATTCAAACATTGGAAATTATGGGGGATCGATTAAAATACAAAATCGAATCGGATATAATTGAAAATGATCGGTTGAGAAAATTAGAACTCGATCAATTATTCACCAAAAAAGTGCCTGTTTTTGAGCGCCTACAGATGGATATAAATCCATTTGCGACTTCTATCAGAACAAATTATTTGGTAATGCATTTTTATTTGATAAATAATAAAAATTCAATCCTTACCATGTTGCTTTTGATCATTGGAACCGCAATTTACTTCCGATTACAAAAAGGAAAATTTTTACACCTAGGATTTAAAAAAGAATTGTTAGTAGACATCAACATCTTAAACAGTCCTATTGCTGCCGCATTTTTGGTCGTATCCAATATCTATCAATTTGTGCTTCCAATGCCACCGCTTATTTTCTCCATAATTCTTTGGACCGCTTCTACTATTTCATTGACCATAATGATACAGCATACGCTTCGAAAATTTGTATGGAATATCACGATTTTTATTTTTGTTCTTAATCTCTTAGCCTTTTTTGATATTATAATCTTAATTCATTTCGTAGGAGAGTCTTTTTTAATTCTAGTAATAAATATTCTTGGTATCGCTATTGGCATTTACTCATTTATAAATAGAGCCCAAGTTCGGCGAAAAGTCTATTTGTGGTACATTGTTGCGGGAGCTATTCTTCAATTTTTTTCATTCTATTATTTGGTCAACGGTCATTATAATTTAGGAAAATTTCTAATGACAAGAGCTGTTTACTCCATAATAGTTATTTTTTCTCTTTACTATGCGTTAGTTATTGTTAAGGAAATCAATTTGGTTGCCAAAATTTTAAAAACAATCGACGAAGATAGCCCGAAAAAGCCTTTAAAGGGGAGTTCGCATAAATTTAGATTTGGTTTTTATGTACTGCTTTTTGTTTCCTGTTTTTTATTAATGGTTAGAAACACTTTTACGTTCCAAAACATTCTTGATCCTTTCAAAAATGCGATTTCAGAGACAAGAACTATTGGAAACATTTCTTTTACATTTGAAAATATTATTCTCTTCATTTTTATTATTTTATTATCTAGTTTCATTTCAAAAGTCGTTTCCTTTTTAGCTGCCGACAATCAGGTTATTAAAAATAAAGACCGAGCTAAAACCATTGGAAGTTGGATGTTTCTGTCCCGAATTACCATTGTCACGCTTGGGGTTTTGGCAGCATTTGCTTCGACTGGAATTCCATTAGACAGAATAACGTTAATTATAAGCGCGCTGGGAGTCGGAATCGGTTTTGGCATGCAAAGCCTCGTTAACAACTTGATAAGCGGATTAATTATTGCTTTTGAAAAACCAGTAAATCTGAATGATATTATTGAAGTAGGTACGCAATCCGGAAAAATGAAATCAATCGGTATTCGAAGCAGTGTTGTTACAACTTATGACGGAGCTGATGTTGTGATTCCGAATGGAGATTTATTAAATCAGAATTTAACCAATTGGACTTTAGGAAGTAATCATCGACGATCACAAATCCGATTTGGAGTCGCTTATGGAACTGACTTAGAATTGACAAAAAAAATACTTTACGAAATCCTGACAAAGAATAAAAATATACTAATGAAACCGAAACCCTCAATCTGGTTTACTCAGTTTGGAGACAATTCGATTGATTTGGTAGTGATGTATTGGATCAAGCATTTCGACTTTGACTATGAAGTTAAAAGCCAATTGATTATGGCTATCGACAAAACATTAAAAGAAAACAAAATTGTCATACCATTTGCACAGCAAGATATCCATATTATAAAAGACATAGAACCTGAAAATTAATTCTTTAAGCTAAATAAAATACAATTTTCTTTCCAAAAACATAACGTTCTTAATACTAAAGTAACGCTTTCATAATAACTATAACCGAATTGATTAACATTCGGACTCTAATTTTGAGCAAATTAAAAATCAAAAACTAGAAATTTAAATTATAGTTATGAAAACAAAACTACAAATTGTTGCTCTTGCCCTTTTGAGCAATTTTTTTCTACAAGCACAACAAGCAACAAAAGGAATAATTGGAACTAGCAATTGGATGAACAATTGGACCAATTTTAAACCTGCTGCCAACGAATATAATGAAGCAACCAATATAATTGCAGGAACAATCGATAAAGACATGAAATTATTAAAACGCAATACCTATCAATTAGTTGGTGTTGTGTATGTTACTAATAATGCAACTTTAACTATTGAACCTGGAACTGTTATTCGTGGCGACGACAAAACTTGTGGAACTCTGGTAATTACAAATGGCGCCAAAATTATGGCGGAAGGCATAGAAACCGATCCAATTGTCTTTACATCAAACAAAGAAAAAACAGAAAGAAAACCAGGAGACTGGGGTGGAATCATCATTTTAGGGAAAGCGCCAATCAACAATTTAGGCGGACTTCACACTTTGCCATTTGATTTAGAACCAATGCTTAACCACTACGGAGGACAAGATGCTGAAGATAATTCTGGAATCCTTAAATACGTTAGAATCGAATATGCAGGAAGAAAGTTAAGCTCTCTAAAAGAATTAAACGGACTTTCTTTAGCTGGTGTTGGAAGAAAAACAGTTTTAAACAATATTCAAATCAGCTTTTCAAATGACGACTCTTTTGAATGTTATGGTGGCGACTTGAATTTGAGCAATTTAATTTCGTACCGAACTACTGATGACGATTTTGATTTTACACAAGGAGCACAAATCAACATCAGCAATAGTATCGCCATTCGTCACCCATTTTCATCAGATATTTCAGGATCAAGATGTTTTGAAGTCGATTCATACGACAAAATCGGAAACACAGATATGTCTAAAAAAATGACAAAAATTAATGCTTCAAACATTACTTTAATCAATTTGGAAGAAAATAATCAAGGATTAGTTCGTGAATCTGTTTATGTTCGCGAAAACACATACTTTAGTTTAACAAATAGCATTGTTTCAGGTTTTACACCATTTGTTTTATTGGAGGGAAATATTGGAAACGGAAATGAAAATCTTTCAAAAATCACTTTCAAAAATATCATTGCAAACAATTGCAACGGAGGTATTACAAGTGAATCTTCAGCAAGCAATTCTGTAATTGAAAGTTTTTATAATGCACAAAATGCGGGTATAGAATATACAAAAATGAAAAATACAGAGTTATTTACAATGCCAAACATTAAAGGAAGTCCAGATTTTAGAGCGAACGTAAACAACACGTTAGCTATTGGAAACTAAGGCTTTATTGCATTTTTAAATTTTAAAATTTAACAAAATTTCAATTTTTGAAAAGTTTTTTTTGAGATTTTATGTCTTTTAATTCAAATTACATTTATATCTTTGCCATATCAAAATAAAGAAATGAAAACATTAATGAACAATACTTGGTGGTGGAAGAATTTACGTCAAACGTCGTGAACGAAGCTTCCTATGGTATTTTCAAAACTATAAATTTAAAGGGCTTGTCATCACGACAAGCCCTTTTTTTTTGATCCAAAATCTAGCTAAAAACATATTAAAAACTAAAAAACAACATACTTTGAAACCGTTTATTCTTAATACACATTACAAGCAAATTCTGGCAGACACGATTACGCCAGTGAGCATTTATTTTAAAATTAGAGACAAATTCCCGAATAGTTTATTATTAGAAAGTAGTGATTATCATGGAAATGACAACAGTTTTTCATACATCTGCTGCAACCCGATTGCAACGATTAAAATTGAAAACGAAGTAATCACAAAGACTTTCCCTGATGGAACTTCGGAGCAAACTAAAATCGATGCGTCAACAAATATTCCAGAAGTAATTCAGGATTTTTCAAATCAGTTTAAATCGGAAAAAAACGATTTTAAATTCATAAACAATGGTTTATTCGGATACATTTCTTACGATGCCGTTCGTTATTTCGAGAAAGTTTCGATTGCAAAAAAAGACGACGCAACTTCAATTCCTGATGTATTTTATGCGGTTTACCAAAACATCATCGCGATCAACCACTTTAAAAACGAAGCCTATATTTTCTGCCACAGCGTAGACGGAAGAAATAACATTTCTGAAATCGAGCAATTATTGCAATCAAGAAATATCGCTTTGTACAAATTCACTAAAGAAGGCGAAGGTTTCTCAAACTTAACTGACGAAGAATTCAAGCATAATGTGGCTTTGGCAAAAAAACATTGTTTTAGAGGAGATGTTTTCCAATTGGTTTTATCTCGTCGTTTTACACAAGGTTTTAAAGGTGATGAATTCAACGTTTATCGCGCTTTAAGAAGCATCAATCCTTCTCCATATTTATTCTTTTTTGATTACGGAGATTTCAAAATATTCGGTTCTTCGCCTGAAGCACAAATTATTGTAAAAAACAGAAAAGCTGAAATTCATCCCATCGCAGGAACTTTCAAAAGAACTGGAAATGATGAACGTGACGCGCTTTTGGCCAAAGAACTTTCGGAAGATAAAAAAGAAAACAGCGAACACGTGATGTTGGTTGACTTGGCAAGAAATGATTTAAGCCGAAATGGTCACGATGTAAATGTGGAAAAATACAGAGAAGTTCAGTTTTTCTCTCACGTAATTCACTTGGTTTCAAAAGTTACGGGACATTTACACGATAAAGCGACAACGATGCAAGTCGTTGCCGATACTTTCCCTGCAGGAACTTTAAGCGGTGCTCCAAAACATAGAGCGATGCAATTGATTGAGGATTACGAAAAAACAAATCGTAATTTCTACGGAGGCGCAATTGGCGTAATGGATTTTGACGGAAACTTTAACCACGCCATTATGATCAGAACTTTCCTTTCGAAAAATCATCAATTGCATTGCCAAGCCGGCGCCGGAATCGTGGCAAGTTCTGATGAAGAAAGCGAAATGCAGGAAGTTTATAATAAATTAAGAGCATTAAACACAGCGCTAGAAATGGCGGAAAATATTTAGTTTTCTTTGTTTCAGGTTTAAAGTTTCAAGTTGTTAGAACGTCAAACCTGAAACTTGAAACCTGAAACTTGAAACCTGAAACTTGAAACCTTAAAAACAATTAACCACAAACCATAAAAAACCCATGAAAAAAGCAGTATCAATTTTAATTTTAATCATTACGATCACATCTTGTAATTCTGAGAAAAAGCACAATCCTATTGAAGGAACCTGGCGCCTAATATCAGCTGAAACGACAGAGAAAGATTCGACTTTTTCGACTTTCAATCCAAAAACAAAAATGATTAAAATTATCAATGAAACGCATTTCGCTTTTTTCAATCATGATTTAACTAACGGAAAAGATTCAACAAATGCAGTATTTTTTGGCGGAGGCGGAAAATACACTTTGAAAGACAGTACATACACTGAAAATCTGGAGTTTTTCAACAACAGACAATGGGAAAATGAAAAATTTGAATTTACTGTTAACGTTAAAAATGACACATTGATTCAAAAAGGAATCGAAAAAGTAGAAAAATTAGGAATCAACCGAATCATTACTGAAAAGTACGTTCGAGAAAAATAATAAAAATTAGTTGCCAGTCGCAGTCGCAGTTTTCAGTTATTGAAAAAACTTAGAACCTCAGACCCTTAGCAACTTAGAACCTTAAGAAAAAAATGAAAAAGATTTTAGTTATAGACAATTACGATAGCTTCACTTATAATTTAGTGCACTATTTAGAAGATTTGAATTGCGAAGTAACCGTTTACAGAAACGACGAATTCGAAATTGATGAAATCGCTTCTTTCGAAAAAATATTGCTTTCGCCAGGCCCTGGAATTCCAGATGAAGCTGGCTTATTAAAAGCAGTAATCGAAAAATACAGTCCGACGAAAAGTATTCTTGGCGTTTGTTTAGGGCAACAAGCAATTGGAGAAGTTTTTGGCGGAACGCTTTCAAACCTTGATAAAGTATATCACGGCGTTGCAACAAATGTAAAAACAGTAGTTTCAGACGAAATTTTGTTTGAAGGTTTAGGAAACGAATTTGAAGTAGGAAGATACCATTCATGGGTTGTCGATGCGAATTTACCAGAAGATTTAGAAGCAACTTCGGTTGACGAAAACGGACAAATCATGTCTTTACGCCACAAAAACTATGATGTAAGAGGCGTTCAATTTCATCCAGAAAGTGTTTTGACTCCAAACGGAAAAAGGATTTTAGAGAATTGGATTAAAAGCTAGTATTCAGTCTCAGTTTACAGTCACAGTAAAAAACTTAGAACCTTAGTATCTCAGCATCTTAGAACCTTAAAAATGGAAATAACAATTTTAGAAACCCGAGAAATCAACATTGACGACATTTTAGTTTTGTATAAAGCAAATGAATGGAGTTCGGCGAGCAAACCAAACGAACTTTACAATGGCCTTTTAAATTCTGAAACCTTAGTAACCGCTTGGGAAGGAAAAAAAACTAGTCGGACTTGGGAATGCAATTTCTGATGGATTCTTGACGGTTTATTATCCGCATTTATTGGTGCTTCCGGAATATCAAGGAAAAGGAATCGGGAAATTGATTTTGGACCGAATGCAGGAAAAATACAAACATTTTCACATGCAAATGCTTACTGCAGACGGAAAATCAGTTGACTTTTATAAAAAAAATGGTTTTGAAAGAGCAGGAAAAACAGAACCTATGTGGATTTATCAAGGGAATGAACATTGAAAAAGTTTCATGTTTCATGTTTCATGTTTCATGTTTCAAGTTTGCGCAATTCAATTAACCTGAAACTTGAAACAAATAAAAAACAAAAACCTTAGCATCTTAGAACCTTAGCAACTTAGAATCTTTAAAAAAATGAAAACAATATTAAACAAATTAATCAACCACGAAGTGCTTTCAAAAGAAGAAGCGAAAAACGTATTGATTAATATTTCAAGCGGTCAATACAACCCAAGCCAGATTTCGGCATTTTTGACTGTTTTTATGATGCGAAGCATTACCATTGATGAACTTTCGGGCTTTCGCGAAGCTTTATTAGACCTTTGCATTCGCGTTGATTTATCAGCTTACAATACCATCGATTTATGTGGAACTGGTGGTGACGGAAAAGATACTTTCAACATTTCGACTTTAGCTTCGTTTGTAGCAGCAGGAGCCGGAATAAAAGTTGCCAAACATGGAAATTACGGCGTTTCATCAATTTCTGGATCGAGTAACGTAATGGAACAAATGGGAATTAAATTCAGCAACGATCCCCATTTCTTGGAAAAATGTATCGATCAAGCAGGAATCTGCATTTTGCATGCTCCCCTATTTCACCCAGCAATGAAACATGTTGGACCAATCAGAAAAGAATTAACGGTAAAAACGTTCTTTAATATGTTGGGGCCAATGGTAAATCCAGCGTTTCCACAAAATCAATTGGTTGGTGTTTTCAACTTAGAATTGGCTAGAATGTATGCTTATTTATACCAAAACACCAATGTAAATTTCACCATCCTTCATTCGCTTGACGGTTATGACGAAATCTCGTTGACTGGACCAACAAAAATCATTACCAGCCGTATGGAAGGCATGATAAAACCAGAAGATTTTGGCGTTCGTCTTTTATCACAAACTGAAATCGAAGGCGGAAAAACTATTGAAGAATCAGCAGAAATGTTTACCAATATTATTTCAGGAAAAGGAAATGAAGCTCAAAACAATGTAGTACTTGCCAATGCTGCAATGGCAATCGCAACGGTAAACAAGTGCTCACCACAAGAAGGTTTTGAACTTGCAAAAGAAAGCTTGTTTTCAGGAAAAGGATTGAAAGCATTAAATAAATTGAAAGAACTATCGGCTTAAAAACTTAGCACCTTAGTATCTTAGAATCTTAGCACCTAAAAAAATGAACATTTTAGATAAAATAATAATAGACAAAAAAAGAGAAGTTATTCTGAAGAAATCAATTATTCCGGTTTCGCAATTGGAAGCTTCAGTATTTTTTGGAAAACAAACTATTTCTCTAACTCAGAAATTAAAAGAAAGCAATTCAGGAATTATCGCCGAACACAAACGCCGTTCTCCTTCAAAATCAATTATCAATAATAATTTTACAGTTGAAGAAGTAGTTAAAGGCTATGAAAATGCAGGTGCTTGTGGGATTTCTGTTTTAACAGATGGAAAATATTTCGGTGGATCTTTAGACGATTTGCTTCTAGCAAGAGCTTCAGTAAATATTCCGCTTTTACGAAAAGAATTTATTGTAGACGAATACCAAATCTTAGAAGCAAAAGCACATGGAGCCGATTTAATTCTACTAATCGCAGCAGTTTTAACTCGTGAAGAAATCAAATCTTTATCTGAATTTGCTAAAAAATTAGGTTTAGAAGTTCTTTTAGAAGTTCACAATCAAGAAGAATTAGAAAAATCAATTATGCCAACTTTAGATATGATTGGCGTAAACAATAGAAACTTAAAAACATTCGAAGTTAGCTTGGATTTCAGTAAAGAATTGGCATCTCAAATTCCGAATGATTTTGTAAAAGTATCAGAAAGCGGCATTTCATCAATAGAAGCAATTCAAGAATTAAAACCTTACGGATACAAAGGATTCTTAATTGGAGAAAACTTCATGAAAACCGATAATGCCGGCGTAGCCGCCACAGAATTTATTAAACAATTATAAAAAAGTAGCCACGAATTTCACGAATTACACTAATTAAATTCGTGGAAATTAGTGCAATTCGTGGCAAAATATCAACACAAAGCTTTGCGGACTTTGCGTTTTTAAGCACAATCAAAAGCAAAAAAACCTTAGCGCACTTTGCGGTAAAACACACAACGAAAATGAAACTCAAAATATGCGGCATGAAATATCCAGAAAATATCCTCGAAGTAGGCGCGCTCCTACCCGATTATATGGGATTTATTTTCTGGGAAAAGTCCGCTAGATATTGCAACGGGAATGTTCCCGAATTGATAAAAACAATCAAAAAAGTGGGCGTTTTTGTCGATCAAAGTCAAGAAGAAATTCTTGAAAAAGTAGAAAAACACAATTTACAAGCCGTTCAGTTACACGGACATGAATCCGTTGAATTTTGTTCCGATTTAAAAGAAAAACTGCCACAGAAAATCGAAATTATTAAAGTATTTTCGGCTGATGAAAATTTTGATTTTGAATCTATTAACCCTTTTGAAAATGTCTGCGATTATTTTCTGTTTGACACAAAAGGAAAACTTCCAGGCGGAAACGGAACAACTTTCGACTGGAGCATCTTAAAAAAATACAATTCGAAAAAGCCTTTCTTTTTAAGCGGAGGCATAGGAATGAACGAATTAAAAGCCATTGAAGAAATTTCAAAAACCAATTTACCTATTTATGCTGTCGATGTAAATAGTAAATTTGAAATCGAACCGGGGCTGAAAAATAAAAATCTATTAAGCAATTTCAAACGCAAATTTGATGTTGCCAACTTTTAAAATTTAAATAAAATGAGTTTTAACGTCAACGAAAAAGGATATTACGGAGAATTTGGAGGAGCTTACATCCCTGAAATGTTGTATCCAAATGTAGAAGAATTACGCCAGAAATATTTAAGTATAATGGATGAACCTGATTTTAAAGCAGAGTTCAACCAATTGCTGAAAGATTACGTTGGACGCCCTAGTCCGTTGTATTTTGCAAAGCGTTTATCAGAGAAGTACAATACCAAAGTCTATCTGAAAAGAGAAGACTTAAACCATACTGGAGCACACAAAGTAAACAACACAATCGGTCAGATTTTGTTGGCAAAACGTCTGGGCAAAAAAAGAATTATTGCCGAGACTGGAGCTGGGCAACACGGTGTGGCAACAGCAACAGTTTGCGCTTTAATGGGAATTGAATGCATTGTTTACATGGGCGAAATTGACATTGCACGTCAAGCACCAAACGTAGCTCGTATGAAAATGTTAGGCGCAGAAGTTCGTCCAGCACTTTCAGGTTCAAGAACTTTAAAAGATGCTACAAATGAAGCCATTCGCGATTGGATCAACAATCCGGTTGACACACATTATATTATTGGATCTGCAATTGGCCCTCATCCTTACCCAGATATGGTGACGCGTTTTCAAAGCATCATTTCTGAGGAAATTAAATGGCAATTAAAAGAAAAAGAAGGACGTGAAAATCCGGATTATGTTGTAGCTTGCATTGGTGGAGGAAGTAATGCGGCTGGAACTTATTATCACTTTTTGCATGAACCAGAAGTGGGAATTATTGCCGTTGAAGCAGCCGGAAAAGGTGTTGACAGCGGACATAGTGCGGCAACAAGTAAATTAGGAAAAGTTGGTGTTATTCACGGTTGTAAAACGCTTTTAATGCAAACTCCTGACGGACAAATTACTGAACCGTATTCTATTTCGGCAGGTTTGGATTATCCTGGAGTTGGACCTTTGCACGCACATTTGGCACAAACAGGAAGAGGAGAATTTTTCTCTGTTACTGACGATGACGCGATGAATGCAGGTTTACAATTGACAAAATTAGAAGGAATTATTCCCGCAATCGAAAGTGCGCACGCTTTTGCGGTTTTGGATCAAAAGAAATTCAAACCAACAGATGTTGTCGTAATCAGCCTTTCAGGACGTGGTGATAAAGATTTAGATAATTATATCGAGTATTTTAAATTGTAATGATTTATGGAAAAGTTATTCTCTTACGGAACATTAAGATCGAAAGAAATCCAAAGACAAGTTTTTAATCGAATTCTAACTGGTACAGCTGATCAGCTTTTAGGTTATAAACTTAAAAGCTTAAAAATAGAAGAAGAATTTGGAATGGCGGATTATGTTGTGGTTGTTCCGAGCGAAAATCCTACTGATATTATTCATGGTGTAGTTTTCGAAGTCTCAATTGCAGATTTGGCTAAAGTAGATTTATTTGAATCGAATGCTTATAAAAGAGTTCAAGTAAAATTACAATCGGGAGAAACAGCCTGGATTTATATGGAAAGTTAAATTTCAGAAGAAAAAATGATTTTAGCAGCTGCACAAACAAAACCAAAACGCGGAGACATATCTTCCAATTTATTGAATCATTATCAGCTTATTGAATTAGCTGTTCAAAACGGTGCCAATTTGATTGCTTTTCCTGAAATGTCCATTACGGGTTACGAAAGAGAAAACGCCGCGCCATTAGCTTTTACTAAAGACGATTACAGAATTGATCATTTAAAAGAATTATCCGTTAGAAATAATATTACCATTATTGCCGGTGCGCCGATTCAAATTGAAAACGAAATGTTTATTGGTGAATTTGTGATTTCTCCCGATAATTCGGTTTCAATTTATACCAAGCAGTTTTTGCATGAAGGCGAGGATGAATTCTTTCAATCTTCTTTTGAACACAATCCGATGGTTACGATTGAGGATCAAAATATTTCATTTGCAATTTGTGCCGATATTGACAATCCGAAGCATCCAGAAAATGCCAAGAAAAAAGAAACAGATATTTATATTGCTAGCATTTTCTTTTCTCCAAACGGCATTCCGAATGCTTACAGAGACTTGCAAAATTATTCGGAGAAACATAAAATGAATGTTTTGATGTCTAATTTCAGCGGAGAATCTTGGGGTTCGCCTTCTGCGGGACAAAGCGCATTTTGGAACAATAAAGGAGAATTAGTTGCCCAAATGAATGATTCTGATTCGGGATTATTACTTGTTGAAAAACAAGGAGATGATTGGAAAAGTAAGATTATAAAATTTTAAAAAATTGTTTCACGCTCCCGATAGCTATCGGGACGGCAGATCTAAACAGATTTAAATTAAAAAATCAGCGTGAAATAAACTTTTAGAAAAAAACATAACATACCTAACAGGTTTTGAAAACCTGTTAGAATAAAAAAATAAAAAAATGAACAGAATAACTCAGAAATTACAAGAAGATAAAAAGATACTTTCTATTTATTTTTCTGCAGGATATCCAAACTTGAACGATACCGTGCAGATGATTCAGGATTTAGAAAAAAACGGAGTGGATTTAATTGAAATCGGACTTCCTTTTAGTGATCCTTTGGCAGATGGACCAACAATTCAGGCGAGTTCAACTCAGGCGCTTCATAACGGAATGACGACTCAAATTCTTTTTGACCAACTGAAAAACATCCGCGAAAGCGTAAAAATTCCGTTGATTATTATGGGATATTTTAATCCGATGTTGCAATACGGCGTTGAGGCTTTTTGCCAGAAATGTGCCGAAATTGGAATTGATGGTTTGATTATTCCTGATTTGCCAGTTGACGTTTACGCAGACGAATACAAAGCTATTTTTGAAAAATACGGTTTAATCAATGTGTTTTTGATTACACCTCAAACTTCAGACGAAAGAATTCGTTTTATCGACAGCGTTTCAAACGGATTTATTTATATGGTAAGTTCTGCGAGCGTTACAGGTTCTCAATCTGGTTTTGGAAATACTCAGGAAACGTATTTTGAAAGAATCGCCGAAATGAATTTGAAAAACCCACAAATTGTTGGATTCGGAATTTCAAACAAAGAAACTTTCAGCCAAGCGACTAAATATGCAAAAGGCGCTATTATTGGAAGTGCTTTTATTAAACATTTAGCAGAAAACGGAAGTGGAAAAATTGCTGAATTTGTTGGAGGGATTCGATAGAAAATTTATATAAAATATTTCCATAAGCGGTATTTAAAAGCAATTTTTAAATACCGCTTTTTAATTTTAAGAATCTGTAAACATAACCTTTTCAAATATTTTATACCTTTGAATAAAATCAATTATTATGGATTTAGAAGCTCGTAAAATATCATTTGTTCAAGAATTTCTTAGGTTGCAAAATGAAGAAATAGTCAATCAGCTCGAAAAATTGTTACATGAGCAAAAAGTACAATTATTAGATTTGGAAATGAAACCTATGAGTTTAGATCAATTTAATAATGAAATTGACCAATCTGTAAATGATGTTGTTCAAGGTCGAATTACCTCTTCCAAAGATTTAAAATCAAGAATTCAAAAATGGGATTAACTGTTTACTGGACTCAATTTGCAGAGGACAAACTAATAGATATTTTTGAATATTATAAATACAAAGCAGGTTTAAAAGTTGCAAAAGCATTGATAGAGGGCCTAGTAGATTCTTCGCTTTCACTTGAATTTAATGCTTATGGTGGTCAAAAAGAAGAACTTTTATCTGAAAGAATTCAGGATTTTAGATATTTAGTTTTTAAAAATTATAAAATCATTTACTGGATTGATGAATATAAAAATGTTGTTTACATTTCTAATGTATTCGATACCAGACAAAATCCTGTCAAAATAAAATTAGAAAAATAAATTTACTTAAAAGCTGAAATATTAAATGTTTCAGCTTTTTTTTATTCTTAAAAACGGCTTTCAAAAGCATAAATTAACATAAAATACCGAAACCGTTTTATGTTAATATTGTGTTAAAATAAAATTAAACAAGCGTTTAAATTAAACAACTGTTTAATTTTGTATCCGATTAGAAACAATACCATGTCAAACATCGAATTAAACGATAAAAAAATTCAGATTCTTGAGGTTGCAGAAAAGTTGTTTTCTGAGAAAGGATTTGAGGGGACATCCATTCGGGACATCTCAAAAGAGGCAAAAATTAACATTGCCATGGTGTCTTATTATTTTGGATCAAAAGAGCGCCTTCTTGAAGCTTTGATTCTTCATAAAACCACCGATTTAAAATTACAACTCGAGAATTTATTGCAGGAAAATATTGAACCGCTTGAAAAAGTCAATAAATTAATCGAAATTTACATTAACAGAATCTGTCTTAACAAAGGCATTTACAGGGTTTTACATTTTGAATTATACAATAAAAAAAGAGAAAAAAGCCTTCAAGCTTTTACGGAACTTAAAAAAGGAAATTTAAAATCTGTAGAAAGCATTATCAAACAAGGACAAGATCAAGGTGTTTTTAGAAAAGATTTAAATATCCCATTGATTACGCCAACGATTATTGGAACCTTTTTTCATTTTCACATGAATCGCTCTTTCTTCGAAGAATTATTGGATTTAAAAACCGAAGAAATGTTCGATAATTACATTAAAAACAATCTTACAAAGCACATTCAACAAACTATAAAAGCGCTACTTGTTTATGAAAATTAGTCAATTAATGCTCTTTGGAGTTTTCTTTATCGGAATATCTTCAATAGAAGCACAAGAAAAAACAAGTTTAACCTTGGACGAAGCCGTTAAAATGGCCTGGGAAAAGAGTAACGAAGTTACGCTTGCCAACACTAAGGTAAACACAAAAAAATACGAGTTAAAAACCGTAAAAAACAATCAATATCCAGACATTAAGGTTTCTGGTCAATATCAGCGTCTTACAAAAGCATCGATTGATATGCCAAATCAAGGCGAAAGTGCTTCGTTAGCGTCTCCAGACAGAGCAATGCTTGGAATGGCAAATTTAAGCCTTCCTATTTTTGCTGGATTCAAAATTCAAAACAGCATCGATGCATACGACAACTTATACGAAGCTGAAAGTGCAAATGCAGCTAAAACAAAAGAAGATGTTGCTTTAAAAGTAATTACTTATTATACAGCATTATACAAAGCTCAAAAAACGTTAGACGTTTTAAACGAGAATCAAAAAAGCGCTAAACAGCGTGTTACTGATTTTATTGAGTTGGAGAAAAACGGAATTATTCCGAGAAATGACTTGTTGAAAGCGCAATTATTGGTTTCAAAAACACAATTGTCAATTGATGAAGCTAATAATAACATCAATAATATCAACTTCTACTTAACGACTTTACTAAAATTAGATCCTTCTGTAAAAATTGAAGTAAACGAGCAGGATTTCTTTAATCTGAAAACAAGCAATTCTATTACATCAGATGCTGTGGCACTTGAAAGCAGAAAAGATTTAGAGGCAATTAGATTGCAAAGCAAAGCTTCAGAAGCTAATGTAAAAATCGCAAAAGCTGGATATTATCCTTCAGTTTCATTATTAGGAGGTTATACAGCATTTGATCTTAAAGACATTATTACTGTAAAATACGCAATGAATTTCGGAATTGGTCTTTCTTATGACTTATCAGGAATTTTGAAAAATAATGTTCATGTAAAAGAAGCTGAAAGCAAAGCTTTGGAAGTAAAAAATACCGAAGCAATCATGACAGACCGAATTAAGGTTGAAGTTCAAAAATCTCTTGAAGATTACGACTTGGCAATCAATCAAAGTGTGGTTTATGAAGAAGCTTTACAGCAAGCGGCAGAAAACTACAGATTAGTAAAAGACAAGTTTGACAACGGACTTTCGGACACTAATGATTTAGTTGAAGCCGATGTAGAACATTTAAATGCCAAAATCCAAACTGCTTTATCTAAAGCAACAATTATTCAAAAATATTACGAATTACTTTCAGTATCAGGACAATTATCACAATCATTCAATCTTTCTAAAATATAATCGATAGCTCTCATGGAAAAGAAAAAGACAAATAAAAAATTCATCATCATACTTGCAGTTCTTATTTTAGGAGGCGGAACTTACGGGATATCTAAATACTTGCACTCTCAAGCTCACGAAGAAACAGATGATGCTCAAATCGAGAAAAAAATGAATCCGATTATTCCTAGAGTATCAGGATATATCAGCAAAGTTTATGTGAAAGATAATGATTTTGTAAAAAAAGGTGATACTTTGTTTACAATCGACAAAAGAGATTATCAATTAAAAATTGATGAAGCAAATGCTGCTTTATTAGGTGCTGAAAGCCAATATGAGGCTGCAAAAGCGGATATTGGAAGCGCTTATGCAAGTATCTCAGTTTCTGATGCTCAAATGAAATCTGCTAGCGGTTCTATCGAAAGTGCAAAAATCAGATTGAGACAGCTTACAAACGATTACAACCGTTACAACAATTTGTATAAAACACATACAATTACAAAACAACAATACGAGCAAGCTTTGACTGCTAAAGAAGAAGCTGAAAATCAAGTACGTGTTTTAGAACAACAACAAAAAGCGAGTTCTTACCAAAAATCAGTAATTCAATCTAAATCTAAAGTTTCAGACAAACAAACTGAAGTTGCCGCGGCTAACATCAAAAAAGCACAAACAATGCTTGATGTAGCAAAATTGAATCTTACTTATACTGTGGTAACTGCTGCTATCGACGGACAAGTTTCTAAAGTTGATATTCAGCCAGGACAATTGGTTCAGCCAGGACAATCTTTATTTTACATCATCAACAACAATGAAGCTTGGGTTGTAGCAAACTTTAAAGAAACACAATTAAACAAAATGGTTGTGGGACAAAAAGTAAGCTTAAAAGTAGACGCATATCCAAACTATGAATTTAAAGGAATTGTAACTTCGTTCTCTCCTGCAACTGGATCTCGTTTTTCTTTACTTCCTCCTGACAATGCAACAGGAAACTTTGTAAAAACAATTCAAAGATTACCAGTAAAAATCAGTTTAGATCCTTCAAACGATCCAGAAAAAGTAAAATTATTACGTCCAGGAATGAATGTTGACGTAGATGTACATTTGAAATAAGATAAATGGCAACAGCAGTACAAGCAGATGACGATTTAGTAGAATACGGCTTCAGACGTGTTATCATTACGATAACAGCGGTACTTTGTGCACTGCTGGAAATTGTAGATACAACGATTGTAAACGTAGCTCTTACAGACATGCGCGGAAGTCTTGGCGCTACCTTGACTGATGTAGCGTGGGTTATTACAGCATACGCAATTGCGAATGTTATTGTAATTCCGATGACGAGCTGGCTTTCCCAGCAATTTGGAAGACGTAATTATTTTGTGGCTTCGATTATATTATTTACGGTTTGTTCCTTTTTATGCGGAAACGCCAGCAATATATGGGAACTCGTAGCTTTTAGATTCTTTCAAGGAATGGGTGGAGGTGCATTACTTGTAACGGCACAAACCATCATTACTGAAAGTTATCCAGTAGCAAAACGTGGTATGGCACAAGCAATTTACGGAATGGGTGTAATTGTAGGTCCAACTTTAGGTCCGCCATTAGGAGGATATTTAGTAGATAATTATTCTTGGCCTTATATATTTTACATCAATATTCCACTAGGTATTATTGCGACAGTTTTGGCGCTAACGTTTGTGAAGAGTCCAAAATATGGTGAAAAATTAAAAGCAAACCAGGTTGACTGGTGGGGAATTATATTATTGAGTGCCTTTATTGGTTCATTACAATTCGTTTTAGAACACGGACAACAAGACGACTGGTTCAACGATTCACTAATTGTGACATTAAGTGTTGTAACTGTTCTTGGATTGGTATTGTTTATTTGGAGAGAGCTTACCTATAAACATCCAATTGTAAATTTAAGTGTTTTAAAAGATGGAAATTTAAGAATTGGAACTGTTTTGTGTTTCATTCTTGGTTTCGGTTTATATGGATCAACATTGATTATCCCAATTTACACACAATCCATTTTAGGATGGACCGCAACTGATGCAGGTTTATTATTGATTCCAGGATCGATTACAACAGCGGTAATGATGCCATTTGTGGGTAATATGATTCAAAAAGGAGTTCCTCAAGCTTATATGGTGGGAGTTGGATTTTTAATTTTCTTCCTTTTCACCTTTATGATGTACACACGAATGACTCCTGACACAGGTGTAGAACATATGTACTGGCCATTAATTTTGAGAGGAATTGGTTTAGGATTACTTTTTGTGCCTATTACAACTCTTTCACTTTCAACATTAAAAGGAAAACAAATTGGTGAAGGTGCGGCTTTTACCGGAATGATGAGACAATTAGGTGGTTCATTTGGTATTGCCATTATCACCACTTTTATTACTCGTTTCACGCAATCACACAGAGTAGATTTAATAAACAATCTAGATCCTGCAAAATTTGACGTTCAGCAACGTATAGCAGGAATGCAGCATGCATTTATGGCAAAAGGCTACAGTGCAGATGTTGCATTAAAAAAGGCTTATCAAGCTTTAGAATATTCAATTTTAAAACAAAGTACTGTAATGTCGTATATGGACATCTTCATGTATTTAGGAATAATGTTTTTATGTTGCATACCGATTATCCTTTTCATCAAGAAAGGGAAGAACAAGATTAGTGCAGCCGACGCAATGCATTAATAATAATAATTTTATAATACGCAGAAACGCCGAATTCAATTTAGAATTCGGCGTTTATTTTTTAGGTTGAAAAGTTTTAGGTTTCAGGTTTCAAGTTTCAGGTTTCCAAACTTTGCGTATTTTTTTGCGTGTGTTTTTTTTGTCTTGAATGACATTCAAATCTCCGGAGCTTGAAAAATATACATCGAGTCTCCGACTCTTTAAAAAGCTCTGCCACTTTGTTACTTTGTCACTTTGTTACTTTATTAAAAAACTTAGAATCTTAGTAACTTAAAAAAATCTACCTTGTAAAAACTAAATGATTTCCTTTAGAAAGATTCGCATCAAACTGATATCCTTCATAATTGAAACCTTTTAAATCATCGATAGTTTCTGCATTTGTATCAATGATATAACGAACCATCATACCTCTCGCCTTTTTCGCAAAGAAACTGATCATTTTAAGTTTTCCGTCTTTATAATCTTTAAAATCTGGAGTAATTACAGGAACTTTCAAAGCTTTTACATCTACTGCAGAGAAATATTCTGTGCTGGCCAAATTCACAAATAATTCGCCTTTTTTCAATTCTTTGTTTAAAGCTTTAGTAACTGTTGGTTTCCAGAAATCGTGAAGATTTTTTGATTCGGCAACAGGCATTTTTGTCCCCATTTCTAAGCGGTAAGCCTGCATCAAATCTAATGGTTTTAGAAGTCCGTAAAGTCCAGATAAGATTCTTAATTTATCTTGAAGAACATCTAATTTTTCTAACGGAATTGAATAAGCATCCAAACCTGTATAAACATCGCCATCAAAAGTATAAACTGCCGGACGTGCATTTTCTGGAGTGAAAGGTGTTTTCCAATCCTGATTTCTTTTCCAGTTTAAATCGGCTAGTTTGTCTGAGATCGACATTAATTCTGATAATTCAGCTGGCTTTTTTTGTTTTACTACTTTATGAACCACTCTTGCTTCTTTTAAGAATGAAGGTTCAGTATATTGAGATGTTGGTAATTCTTTTTCGAAATTCAATGATTTCGCCGGAGATATAACAATTTTCATTTGTACGTTTTTGTATGATTCAAAAATACAAATTGAATTTCTAAAAATAGATTATCGTAATTGATTTGTTCTATGAGCGTATATTTTTTTTTCGCCACGAATTCACGAATTTATTTTTTACAATCTTTGAGTTTAGTTTCGAATGAATTCGTGTAATTCATTGCACGAATTTATTCGAAATGATTAAAATAAATTCGTGGCTCGAGCGACAGCGAACAGGCGAAGCAAATTCATGGCAGAAAAATTTAGATCATGTCAAAAAATTTGTGTACTTAATCTGAAAAATTGTGAATTTATTCAAAAAAGTGGACGATAGATTATAAAAGGCATTTTCTATGTTGTAAATTTGCGTGCATTTTATTTCATCTGAAATTCAAATTGCATTTTTACTCAAAAATTAGTGAATTCGTGGCTGTACAAACAAACTATAAATCTGCTTTACAAAACAAAATCTTCGATATAATTTCGAAAGCTTCTCAGGAATTAAATGTTGACTCATACGTGATCGGCGGATTTGTTCGTGATTTGCTTTTAAACAGAGGTTCTAAAAAAGACATCGACGTTGTAGCAGTTGGAAGCGGCATTGAATTAGCGCTTAAAGTTTCTGATTTACTTCCGAACAAACCAAAAGTTCAGGTTTTTAAAAGTTATGGAACGGCAATGCTTCGTTTTGAAGATACCGATATTGAATTTGTTGGGGCGCGAAAAGAATCTTATAATCGTGACAGCAGAAATCCGATTGTTGAAAATGGAACTTTACAAGATGATCAAAATCGTCGTGATTTTACAATCAATGCTTTCGCTTTATCTTTGAATCAAAATAATTTCGGAGATCTTTTAGATCCTTTTAACGGATTAGCAGATTTAGAAAATAAAACCATCAAAACACCTTTGGATCCTGATATTACATATTCTGATGATCCATTGCGAATGCTTCGCGCGATTCGTTTTGCTACACAGTTGGATTTTGAAATTGAAGAAAATTCATTGAATGCCATCACAAAAAATGCAGAAAGAATCAAAATTATTTCTGGCGAACGAATTGTTGATGAATTAAATAAAATTCTTTCGACAGACAAACCTTCAACAGGATTTTTACTTTTATACAAAACGGGACTTTTAGATCTAATTTTACCTGAATTGACAGCGTTGAATCAGGTAGAAGAAATTGAAGGGCATACACACAAAAACAATTTTTATCACACGCTTGAAGTAGTTGACAACATTTGCCCAAATACAGATGATGTTTGGTTGCGTTGGGCTGCTTTATTGCATGATATTGGGAAAGCGCCAACAAAACGCTTCAACAAAAAACAAGGATGGACTTTTCACGGACATGAATTTCTTGGTGGCAAAATGGCTAAGAAAATCTTCGAGCGTTTACACATGCCTTTAAACCATAAAATGAAGTTTGTTCAAAAAATGGTTATCATGAGTTCGCGTCCGATTGTTTTGGCACAAGATATCGTGACTGATAGTGCCGTTCGACGTTTGGTCTTTGATGCCGGCGAAGATGTAGAGAGTTTAATGACTTTATGTGCTGCTGATATCACAACTAAAAATCCAGCGAAATTCAAGAAATATCATAAAAACTTTGAATTGGTACGCAAGAAAATTGTTGAAGTCGAAGAACGCGATCATGTGCGTAATTTCCAACCACCAATTTCTGGTGAAGAAATTATGGAAATGTTTGATTTGAAACCTTCTCGTGAAATCGGGATTTTGAAAGAAGCAGTGAAAGAAGCTATTTTAGAAGGTGACATTCCGAATGAATATCAGGCTGCATACGCTTTTGTGATTAAGAGAGCTGAGAAATTAAATCTAACGCTTAAAAAGTAATGGAATTTTATAAAATACTTTTTAGAATTTCACTTGTTATAGTTATTATATATCCAAATTTTTATTTTTTCAAACGACTTAAAACCAGCAAAAAAAAGTATTTCAAACATCAATTACTATATTTCTTAATATCTTTTATTGTTCCGTGTGCTGTAATTTTTCTGGTCGTTTTAATCATGACAACTCCTGGTTTACTTCGATTCTTAAGATTAAACTTCGATCTAGACAGTGTCATAACAAGGATTATCATAGGAAGCATAATATTTCCTCCTAGTATTTTAATAAACATATATTTCGCGAAATTCTATTTAAAGAGAATTTCAAAAACAAAAAAAGATAAAGAAATCGAATTAATCGGAAAAGAATGAAAAAAGAGAATAAATCAGTAATCATTTGGTTACTATCAGGTTGTGTTTTATTATTTTTAATGGTTGTTGTGGGCGGTATCACACGTCTAACCAATTCAGGTTTATCCATGACCGACTGGCATTTGGTAACCGACACCTTCCCGCCTTTAACTGAGGCAAAATGGCAAGCCGCTTTTGACGAATACAAGAAATTTCCTGAATATCAAAAAATCAATATTCACAACGATTTTCAATTAGCCGATTATAAATTCATTTATTTCTGGGAATGGTTTCACCGTTTCATCGGACGTATTATAGGGTTGGTTTTCTTTGTTCCTTTCGTTTACTTTTTAGCTAAAAAAAGATTAGATACAGATACAATCAAAAAATGCGTTGTGCTTTTAGGAATGGGAGCTTTTCAAGGTTTTCTTGGATGGTTTATGGTTCGTAGCGGCTTAATCGACAATCCAGATGTAAGCCACTTCAGACTTTCATTACACTTGACTTTTGCGTTTATCACGTTTGCATACACGCTTTGGGTTGCGCTAGATTTGATTTATCCAGAAAGAAATATCAACAAAATTTTGCCGCTTCGAAATATTGCACGTTATGCATTAGTGGCTTTGTTAATCCAAATTATTTATGGCGGATTTGTAGCAGGTTTAAATGCAGGATTAATTCACAATCACTGGCCTTTGATGAGTGATGGCGAATTTATTCACGAATCGGTTTTTATTGAGCAGTCTTCTTTGGTGAAAAACTTAATTGAAGGAAAAAGCGGTGTTCAGTTTGTGCATAGAACTTTTGCTTACGTAGTTGTAGCAATGATTCTTTTTCTTTTCTTCAAAAGCAAAAAATATACGCTTACTAGTACACAATCAAACGGAATTAAAACGCTTGTAACTTTTGTTTTTATTCAGTTTGCACTTGGTGTTTTCACTTTGTTATATAGCGTTCCATTGGCTTTAGGATTGATTCATCAAATTATGGCGTTTTTCCTTTTGAGTGCCATGACCTATACTTTGCACAGATTGAGCAAATAATATCAAAATATATTTAAACAAAAAAAAGAGCCGAAAAATTTCGGCTCTTTTTGTATATGTATTTGATAAAAAAAATACAACTCGTCAACCGGATTGAAATCCGGCCCTACAAAATACCTCGAGCCGATGGCTCTTTATAAAACATTTGATTTTTATAACTGAAAAAGAAATTCCGTAGGAATGAAATATGTGTAGCAACGGATTTTAGTCCGTTGATATGGTAATCCAAATGAAATTAAGTTCCGTAGGAACGACACATTTTGCAATCCTACATTTCACATTTCACAAAAAACTATCCAAGCCAAGATTTAAAATCCTGAACTTTTTCTCGGCTTACAATTACCTCATCTTCTTTGTAAGTCGGTAAAATTACTTTTAACCGTGAATTCGTATAAACCTGAATTTCTTTTATCGCTTGAAGCGGCACAATAAATTTTCTGCTTACGCGAAAGAAATCCTTCATGTCCAGTTCTTGCTCCAGAATCTCGAGAGTTGAATCGATTAAATAATTTCGGTTATCAAAAGTATGAATGTAAGTTCCTTTGTTTTCACTAAAAAAACATTCGATTTCATCTGTCGTAATCACTTTTAAATGCTGTCCAATTTTGACTGTGAATCTTTTCTTGAACGTTTTCTCAAACGGATTTGAAAGCATTTTTCGGATTTGTTCAAAATCAAGTTGCAAATTATTGCTTTCAGCTTCTGTTTTTGGAAGTCGGGTTTTGAATTTCGTTACCGCAACTTCTAGATCATCTTCATCAATTGGTTTCAAAAGATAATCAATGCTATTAAGTTTAAAAGCTTTTAATGCATATTCGTCATAAGCTGTTGTAAAAATAATAGCGCTTTTGATATCTATTTTTTCAAAAATTTCAAACGACAAACCATCAGAAAGCTGGATATCCAAAAATATTAAATCTGGATGCTGATTGTTGCTAAACCAATCCACAGATTCTTCTACAGAATGCAGCATGGTTTCGACAGCAATATCTAATTTTTCTAATTTTCGCTGTAATAATCTTGCAGCGGGCTTTTCGTCTTCTATAATTAATGTGGTCATTTATTAGATTGAAAAAAATTAAAAATTTGGTTTTGGTTATGGTAAAATTACTCCCATTTATTGGTATTCTGAGCTTCTCTATCCATATATTTTTGGATTTTTTTCTGCTCCCAGTCATGTCCAAAAAACACATCTGGTCCAAAAACGGTGAAAGCATGAATCAATAATGCAATTCCCCACCAAAAAGCTGTAGAATACGTATGCCAGTCTGTTAATCCGTTATAAATGATATCTTTCCCGAAGATATCGCGATTCAAATTTGTAATGATAATGATTGCATTTACAATAATGTAAACTCTTAAGTGTGAATAAAAACCTTTGATTCTTTTTACTTTTCTGTATGCCATCATAAAGTTTTCGTCCTTGTTTTCAAACTCTTCTCTATATTCTTCAAACATTCTTCTTCTAAAACGTCCCATTTTATTTCGTTTTTATAAAATTATTGCCACTTGTTTCTGTTTTCTTTTTCTTTATCCATGATCTCTTTGATCTTTTTTTCTTCCCAGCCTTTTCCTAAAACCGGAAATACTTCAAAAACCTTCAATCCATGAAAAACAACTCCAACTCCCCACCACATCAAAGGCCAGTAAAACCATAAATGATTTGGTGATGTGTAAAGATTAATGAAAATCAAAACCGCATTTACAATTAAAAATGATGTCAAATTTCCATAAAACCCTTTGATACTCTCGACTTTCTTTTTGGCCAAGTAATATTTATCTTCTTCATTAAAATTCATTTCCATGATTATATCCATTTTTGTGTTTTTGTCTTTTTCTCTAAAATGCTTTTCGCTTTGCGCTCTTGCCAATTGTCTCCGAAAATTTTATACGAAAGAAATAAATCAATCACTGAATATAAAAAAACGGAAGTCCAAATTACCAACACAACGAAATTTAAATACTTAAAGGGGAAAAAGTTAAATGCTATTCCATAAAACTCTTTTAAAATAAATCCCAAAAGTCCAATTCCGTAAATAAGCGCATGTACACCAACTGATTTGAATTTGAATTCCTTTTTTTCGAAAATGCGCTCAAATTCATAATTCCTTCTATCATTAATGCAATTCATTTCCATGACTATTCCCATTTTTGTGTTTTCGTCTTTTTCTCTAAGATGCTTTTCATTTTGCGCTCCTCCCAATCTTGTCCAAAGATTTTGAAAGAAGCAAACAAATCTACTGCAGAAACTAAAAATGCAGTGGTCCAGACACACATTACAAATCCGTCAAGAAATCCGATTGGCCAAAAATTAAACGGAACACCAAAATATTCTTTCAGTATATAAATAATTACGCCAATGATATAAACGAGCATATGACTGTAAAATCCTTTTAACTTTTTGACCTTTTTTGCTGCCATTTCTTCCAACTCCGCCTCAAACTGATCGGTTTCATTATTAAATTTTGTTTCCATAATTACTCCCAAGTTTGTTTGTTTTTTTCTTTATCTAAAATCTCTTGAATTTTTCGTTGCTCCCATTCTTTATTAAAAAAAGGCATCACTTCAAAAGCTTTTAATCCGTGCATAATTAATCCAAATCCCCAACCCAACACACACCAAATAAACCACAAATATCCTGGAGAAGTCATAAGATTTACTGCAATTACAATCGGGTTTACCAAAATAAATACAGTCAAATGCTGGTAAAATTCTTTAATTTCTCTTACTTTTTTTTGAGCTTCGTAATAACGATCTGCTTCAGCATATTTCTTTTCCATTATTTCCAGGTTTGTTGTTTGTTGTTTTCTTTTTCTAAAATCTCTCTAATTTTGCGTTCTTCCCAATCTGAGCTGTAACCAAAGACTTTAAAAGCATGCATTACGACTCCAAATCCCCAGCCTAAAGCCGAAAACCAAAACCATTGAAATCCAGGAGAATACCTCAAATTTATAAAAATTAAAAACGGAATCACACAACAATACGAAATTACATTTCCGTAAAAACCTTTTAATTCCTCTACTCTTTTTTTAGCTCTGAAATAAGCTCTATTTTCATCGCTATAGTCTGCACTTGTTTCCATAACTGTTATTTGTTTCGTTAAAATTGGAATTTTAACTGTGAATGTCTGTTCATTTTGTTCTATTAAAACTTTTCTGTTGGTTACGATTCCGTATCGACTAACGATGTTTTGTAATCCAACTCCTTGTCTGTCTTGCAAAACTTCTTTCTTTTGAAAATCATTCTGAATTGCAAGATAATCTCCGTCTATAAAAATCCTGATGTGCAAAGGTTTTTGCTCGCTTACGATATTATGTTTTACCGTATTTTCTAATAAAAGTTGCAACGATAACGGAACCACTTTTGCATCTGGATTAATGTTTTCTGATGGCAATTCGTAAAACAAACTGTTTTCGAAACGCATTTTCAGAAGGTTCATATAGGTTTTTGCAAACGATAATTCATCTTCTACAGAAACTAGTTCTTTGTCTTTCTGTTCTAAAACATAGCGATATACTTTAGATAAAGAAGTCGTAAATCGTTGTGCATTATCTGGGTTTTCTTCAATCAAAGAACTTAAAACGTTCAAGCTGTTAAAAAGAAAATGCGGATCAATCTGGTTTTTTAAGCTCTCGAATTTAGCATTTGCTGTTCCGGCAATAATTTTTTGTTGTGTAATTTCAAATTTTGAGGCCTGTTTCCATTTTACCATAAAACTTCTGGCCTGCAAAAAAGTTGAAACTCCCAAAGAAACAACGATATAAAAAAGATGCACCCAAAGCATTCGTGCACTAAAAAACACATCTACAGTCACGTTTTGCAGAATAACAAAAATGAAATAATTTATTCCTAAAACGACAGGAACTGTATACAACACAGTAGTCAGGATTCCGTAATAAACTCTCAAATTTGTTTGTTCAAGCCAATCCCATTTTTTATCTAGATAAACACTGATAAATCCGTTCCCGAAACCGAGTCCGAAAGAATAAAGACAGCTTACAAAAAAAGTTACAAGAACGTTCTTAACACTTAAATCGTCTCCCAAAAATGCTGAAAACAATATTGCAAAGACCATAGAAATCTTAAAACATGTAATCGTTCCATTTCTAACATCTGCAAAGCTACTTCTATAGTCTTTCATTCTAAATCAACTTAAATTAGTTTTTATTTTTTGCAATTTTTTTGTGCTTCCAACGCTCTTTCTAATCCCCATTTTGGAGAAAAAGGCGTTGCAGGTTTAAATGTAGCAAAAAGTTCAATAGCTTTATCAACTTGCGCACAAAGTGGCTTTGTATCAACTCCTGTCCATTTTGCGCCGCCCAATTGGTAATCTGCTTCGCCAAAAACTGCTCTTGGATTATTTGGATCGATCGCTTTTGCTTTTGCGTAAGCTTCCATCACTTTGCCAGAATATTTCATTCCGTTTGTCATTGGGTCAGCTACTACATATCCTGTGTAAATCAAAGCCTGCATCACATACAATTCGGCATTGTTTTGATCTTTAATCATTTCTTGATCAAGAGCATCTTGCGCTTTGGTCAACAACAAATCAATTTTTGTTTTGTCTTTTTCAGTAAAAACTGCAGTCGCATTAATCAAAGCAACATAATAATTTGGAAGATAACTTGTTTTGTCTGCCGCCGCGATTCTTTCAAACATTGCCGAAGCCTCTGCATTTTTTCCTTCTTTCCAAAGTCCGAAAGCTTTTCCCATTCCTTGTTCAAATTGTGTTTGCGCTGAACTTATTGTTACTACAACTAGTGCGATTAAAGTGATGATTTTTTTCATTTTATAAGTTATTTAATGGTTTAGTTATTTGTTTATTAGAATTTAATTTCAATTTTTGAATCTTTACCGACATTAAATTTTGCATCAGCATATGAAGGTGGTCCCATAAATCCTTTTGCATTGTTTGAAGCCGCATATTCTTCTGATGGAATTCCCATTGCATTTCTGTCAAGCTGTCCGTTGATGTTTTCATCATGATATGTCGAAATTGCATATTCGCCAGCAGGAAGATTTTCAAAAGTCACAACTGCTTGATTGTTTTTAATTTCGGAAACAAGACTTTTGTAAGTTGTTTTCAAAAAAGTTCCGTCTGAATTGTATAATCCTACTTTAACAACTCCTGTATCATTTTTCAATCCTGAAACAGCAACAGTTAATTTTACATTTTGAGCAGACATTAAGCTGCAGATAAATAAAATAGTTATTGTAATAATTTTGGTCATGATTTCTTTTTTTTTAAGGTTCTAAGATTCTGAGTTACTAAGGTTCTAAGTTTTTTGTTGATGATTAAAACTCTTTTTTTTAGGTTCAAAGGTCCAGAGCTGCAAAGTGGCAAAGGTTTTTTCTAATTTATAAGATTCAAAACTTTGAACCTTTGTCACTTTGTTTCTTTGTTCCTTTTAATTTACACTTCAAAAGTATGTTGGTTTTAAGTCTTTTAAAATTAAATGGTACTGAGTTGTCGAATTTGGTGACTGAATTGTTTTTTTTAAGGCACTAAGGTTCTTAGGGTCTAAGGTTCTAAGCTTTTTTCCTTAGAACCTCAGTATCTTAGCACCTTAGAACCTTTTTAAAGATTCTTCAACTGATTCTCATTTTTATTCTGGCTGATGGTCCAGAAGAAACCGATGAAGAAAAATCTGTCTGCGGTTGGTATAACTGCTTGTCTTTGATAAACACCGCTTGCATCTGGATTTCTAGCGTAATCGTATCCGAAAATATTTTGAGTTCCTAAAACATTTGAAACAGAGAAATAAAGGATTTTTTGTGTTGTCAATAAATACGCCCAGTTGAAACTCAAACTATTGTATGATTTTGTTTTTCCGTTCATAAATTGTGTTTGGTTTGGATCGTTGTACGGACGTCCTGAACTAAAACTATTTGTAAATCCAACTTGTGATTTCCAATCGGTGATGAAATATTTTGTTACAACCGACAAACTATGGTTAGCAATAAAACTAGGCGTTGCCATCGTTGGAAAGTTTTTATATTGTCTTTCAGAATCGATGTATGAATATGAAATCCAATATTCTAAGTTTTTATACAAATTGCTGTCTCTCCAAAACAAATCGATTCCTTTTGCGTATCCTGAACCGTTATTATTGAAAACCGAATTGTATTGAATATCTCTTGTATCATATTGAACCAAATTACTATAATCTTTAAAATAAGCTTCGGCTCTAAAAGTTTGTCCCGGTTTTGTAAATTGATAATTCAGGATATAATGTCTTGCCTTTTCGCTTTCAAACTGATGGTATTTTGAATATTTGATGTAATCGACAACAGGTGTTTGCGAAAAATCTCCGTAAGCAAAAGAGAATTGACTGCTTTTTGAAACTTTATAAGCCAATGAAGCTCTTGGTGCAATATTGTTTTCGTTTAACAAACTATTATTTGAATATCTTAAACCAACTTTCATTGCCAGTTTTTTCGAGAACAAAATATCTCCTTCGGCGTAAGCAGCAAAAATGTTCGAATCGTAGCCATTATCAACATTAACTGAAATATTATCGTTTACATTTTCATTGAATTTTGTAATGAAATAATCCGTACCAAAAGACAATTTGAAATAGTTTGAAACTTTTTTCTGCAATTTCAATTTCAGTTGTGCTGCATTTTCATTGTTGTCAACATCAGTTATATTATAAGTCACTTTGTTTTTGCTGTAACCGTAGCTAATTCCAGAAGTCAATTGCCAACCTGTTCCAAAAGTTCCTTTGTAAGAAGAATTTAAGTAGAAATTATTGTTGTTCATATCCGTTCTGATCGGATTTTCGAAATTGACATTCTTCTGATTCAAATCAAATTTTTCTGAGTCGAAAGAAGCATATAATTTGAAGATTCCGTTTGTGAAATTGTATCTATAAACCGTTTCTCCACCAAGCGATTGATACGGATTATTCCAATCTACATTTTGAGGAATTACAGCTTGATAAGGCGCTAGATTTACATACATCATGTTTACGCTCAACGAACTTTTATTCCATTTCTGTGTATTTCCTAAACCCAAACCAACAGTCATAAATGAAATATCAGTTTTTTCATGATCTGCTTCATCTTGCGTATTTAAAAGCAAAACACTTGACAAAGCCTCACCATATTCCGCAGAATAACCTCCAGTAGAAAAAGCAATTCCGCTAAACAAGAAAGGAGAAAATCTACTTCTTGTTGGCAAATTATTTGTCGTTGCACCATATGGTTGCGCCACACGAATTCCGTCAACAAAAGTCTGCGTTTCGCTGGCTTCACCTCCACGAACAAACAAACGCCCGTCCTCGCCTACATTCTGTGTTCCTGGCAAAGTTTGCAAAGCGGCAACAATATTTCCTGCTGAACCTGCTGTTGTCACAATATCTAAAGGTTTTAAAACCGAAACTCTTGCTTTATCTCCAGATTCTAATGTTCCAGCTGTAATTACAACCGCATCAAGTGTGTTAACATTTTCTCTTAATTTGATTACTTGATCTTTATAATTTGCAAGATCAATTTCTTGCTTGAAAGTTTCAAAAAGTAAAAAACTAACTACGATAAACTTGTTTCCTGTTTCGCTAGTTTGAAAAGAAAAATCTCCCGTTTCAGAACTTGTTGCTCCATCATAAGTTCCATCAATATAAATATTTGCACCTGCAATTGGTTTTCCTTTTTGATCTACTACTTTTCCTGAAATCGTATTTTGAGCAAAAGTTAAAGCTGTAAAAAGTAAAAAGCTTATTGTAAAAAATAATTTGGTTTTCATGTCATCTTTGGTTTTTGATGAAGCAAATGTATTTTAACAATTAGCGTTAAAAAATATATAATAACCCAATTGTAGAATTTCGAGGATGAGTTGTAAAATACTTATTTGTATCTTAGCTAGGAAAACCAAAAATTACCATTTATGTCAGAAAGTAAACGAATTTCAAATCTATATCAATCCATTTATGATGGAAATCCTTGGCTGGAAGTAACTCTAGCAGGAACTTTAAAAAATGTAACGGCAGCACAAGCTTATAAAAAGATAAATCCGAACTTGAATACGATTTGGGAAATTGTCAATCATCTTATTCAATGGAGACGAAATATTCTAGAAAGAATGAGTGGCGAAGTAATCAAAACTCCAGATCATAATTATTTTGTGCCAGTTTTAGATCCTTCTGAAGCGGCATGGGAACAATCGCTTCAAACGTTGGCAAAATCACAAGAATCTTGGAATGCCTTTTTTGAAAATTTTGACGATGATCATTTGGCAAAAATATATGTCAATAATGGTCATTCGTATTATGAACATCTGCATGGAATTATTCAGCATGATGTTTATCATTTAGGGCAGATTGTTATTTTGAAAAAGCTGCTTTAAAAATTTACAATGATTGATGAAACGCTAGATTATCGCTTCTTAAAAATTAAAAATGGGAAACCTTTTTTTGCCATCGTAAATCTTGAAGTAAGTCCAAATGAAAATGAAAATGAAATTATTGAAGAATATATAGGCGAAGGCTGGATTGGAATGGGGCATTTTGCAAGTATTCCTGCAAAAGACGAAGCTGGTAAAGCACGTTTCTCTGATTGGAGAAAAGCAGTATTAAAAGGTTTAGAATTAATTTTTTCTAAAATCGAAACCAAATGGACTGTTAAAGTAAAAAAAGTCGAAGGGCTTCTTATTACTGACACCAACCCAACTATTGTAGGTTACGCTGCAATTTTAGCTTTTTGCGAGCAAATCAATTTAAAATTGGATACCGAGTTAAAGAAAAAAATTGAGAATTTCGTCTTTAATAGCTGGAAAGATAAAAACTATGAAAAAGTCCCAAATTTTATAACACTGGAATATGACCTTTAATATTTATCTTAAATTTCATCTTATGAAAAAACTATTTTTTGTAATCTGTTTTTTGCTTGTTAGCATAATCGGTTTTTCACAAGAAACCGAAGTAAAATACGATGAAGCATTAGCAAAATCACTTCACGCCGATGAATACGGAATGAAGAAATATGTTTTTTGTCTTCTAAAATCCGGAACCAATACAACCGCTTCTAAAGAAGAAACTCAAAAATTATTTGAAGGTCATATGGCAAATATTGGGAAATTAGCCAAAGAAGGAAAACTCGCTGTTGCCGGACCTTTTATGAAAAATGATCGAAATTATCGTGGCATTTATATTTTTAATGTCGAAACTATAGAAGAAGCCAAAGCGCTTGTTGCCACCGATCCGGCAATAAAAGCCAATTTATTAGAAGCCGAATTAACGCCTTGGTATTGCACAGCAGCTTTGCAGGAAATTCCAAAATTGCATGACAAAATTGCCAAGACGAAAATGTAAATAATGAAAACAGAAAAAGAAAAAATGATCTCTGGCGAATATTATAACGCTTTTGATCCTGAGTTGGTAAAAGGTCGCCGTGCCGCGAAAAACCTTTTACACAGTTTAAATGTAAAAGAATACAGAGTTACCAAAAAAGCAAAAGAGATTTTAAAAGAATTAATTCCGAATGCTGGAGCAGGTTTGTATATCGAACCTCCTTTTCATTGCGATTATGGTTATAACATTTTCTGTGGAGAAAACGTTTATTTCAATGTGAATTGTGTTGTTTTGGACTGTGCGCCTGTAACTATCGGATCGAATGTGTTTATTGCGCCAAATGTTCAAATTTATACCGCTTCTCATCCGCTTGACGCTGAATTGAGAAAAACATTAGAAAATGCTTATCCCGTTACAATTGGAGACGATTGCTGGATTGGAGGAAATTCTGTTATTTGTCCAGGCGTAACAATTGGAAAAGGTTGTGTTATTGGCGCTGGATCTGTCGTGACGAAAGATATTCCAGACAATTCACTTGCTGTTGGAAATCCAGCGAAAGTTATTCGAAAATTAAATCAAGAACCTGAATCAAATAAATAATGCTTACCCTTAATAAAGTCCATCATATTGCCATTTTATGTTCCGATTATGAAAAATCGAAACACTTTTACACTCAAATTTTAGGTTTAACAATTATCCGAGAAATCTATCGTGAAGAACGCCAATCTTATAAATTAGATTTGGCTTTAAATGGCTCGTATGTTGTCGAATTATTCTCCTTTCCAAATCCGCCACAAAGGCCATCCCGACCTGAAGCTGTTGGTTTGCGCCATTTGGCTTTTGAAGTCATCAATTTAGAAGAAACCATTGCTTTTTTAACTTCAAAAAAAATAGAAGCAGAACCAATTAGAATCGACGAAACGACTGAAAAACGTTTTACGTTTATCGCTGATCCTGATTTGCTGCCAATAGAATTCTACGAGAGATAGGTCTTTGAAAGAAGCAAAGTTACAGCGTTACAGAGGAACAAAGGTCATAACAACACTTTTTTGACTTGCGTCCAGCTTTAGCTGGATGAATAAATACAACCTGAGAGAAAGGCTTTAGCCAAATAACGTATTGTTTGGCTAAAGCCCTTCTTTTTATTTACTCTCTACATCCAGCTAAAGCTGGATGCAATTCAAAACTCTGTCGCTTTGTAACGCTGTTACTTTGCTTTTTTTTAAACGAAAGAATTTTCCTGTTTATATCAGTTTTAACACACTAAAATGAATATTTCCTAGAAAAAACCGAATTTGATTCTTAATTTTGTAATCCGCAGAAAAAAATTGCGGAAATCTTCAAATTTATAGTGATGAACAAAACGGCGCAAATCAAAAAAAATCATCAATTAATTAAACTTCGAAAATTAGTTATTGTTTCTCTTTTAATTGGCTTTCTTTCCGCTTTTCTCGGAATATCTTTAAAAAGAATAACAGAATATTACGAACATATTTTCTTCAATGAAGTTTCCATTCACCCAATATTTTACATCATCTTTCCAGCTTTCGGGCTATCTGTAATTTATTTTTTAAGACATTATCTTTTTAAGAAAAAAGAAAACAAAGGAATCAAAGAAGTTTTTGAAAGTACAGCATCTAAATCAAAAAACCTTCCTTCTTATAAAATTCCATCTCACTTCATCAACGGATTATTAACGGTTATTTTTGGAGGTTCCACCGGAATTGAAGTTTCTACAGTTGTTGCTACAGCAACAATTGGATCGGTCGCACACGAAAAAGAAAATGTTTTCCGTCAGTACAAAACCGAATTAATCTGTGCGGGTGTCGCGGCGGGTGTTACGGCACTTTTCAGCAGTCCGATTGCAGGAATTTTATTTGCTTTTGAAGTGATTTCAAGAAAAGTAACGCGAGCTTTTATAATTTCAAATGTCATTGCGGTTTCAATTGCTTTTGGTTTATTAACCATTTTAAAAGAAGAACCATTATTTGCAGTTTCAATTGTAAGCTGGCAATTAAAAGCTATTCCATATTTTATTCTGCTTGGAATTTTGGCTGGAATAAATTCAGTTTACTTGACAAAATGTGTACTTTTCTTCAAATCTCAATTCGGAAAAATTGACACACATTATTATAAAATAATTATTGGTTCAGTTGTTTTAAGTACTTCTTTATTTCTATTCCCTCAACTATATGGCGAAGGTTATCACGCGATAAAAGGAATTTTCGGTAGTGCCAATCAAGCGCAATTAACCATAACTTTGGCATTGACCTTTATCGGAATTTTAATTCTGAAACCAATTGTTACTTCAATAACGCTAGCATCTGGTGGTGATGGAGGTGTTTTTGCACCAAGTTTATTTATTGGAGCTTTTTTAGGATTATTACTAGCATCCATCTTAAATAGCTTTTTCCATGTCAATGTAATTCCGATTAACTTTATGATTATTGGAATGGCAGCGGTTTTAAGTGCCAGTATCCATGCGCCTTTCACAGCAATATTCTTAGTGTGTGGCTTAACAAATGACTACACATTGTTTTTCCCAATTCTTGTAGTTTGCTTAATTTCAAAATACACGGCAAAAACAATTTATCCGTACACGGTGTACAGTTATTCCCCAAGCTTGATCAAATAATTTTAGACTAAAATAATCTTCAGATCAAAAATATCTAGCAAAATATATTTAAAAGCATAACGAGTAATATAATTCCACAAAAATGCCTGTTCAAAAAATAAAAAGAAGCTACCGCAAGACACGTTACATCCTTTACAAAGAAACGTTAATTGATTACAAAGAACACTTTTGGTCCTTTTTAGGCTCTTTCGTCGGAATCGGAATTTTGGCTTATGTACAATCGATACACTTTTCAGGCCCTGATGCGGTTTATTTAATTGGTTCTTTCGGAGCATCAAGTGTTTTGGTATACGGAATTATTCAGAGTCCGTTTTCTCAACCAAGAAATTTAGTTGGCGGGCACGTAATTTGTGCTATTGTTGGTGTTACTGTCAATAAATTGGTTCCAGACATTATGTGGGTTGCGGCGCCTTTAGCGGTTTCAATTGCCATTATTTTAATGCAGATTACCAAAACACTTCATCCGCCAGGAGGAGCGACTGCTTTAATTGCAGTTATTGGGACAGAAAAAGTAAAAGCCTTAGGTTATATGTATGTTCTTTCTCCAGTTTTTACAGGAGTTATGATTTTGCTTTTAACAGCTTTAGTTTTTAATAATATGACTTCAAGCAGAAGTTATCCAAGCCACAGTACTTATCACAAACATTATCATAAAATTCGAAAAAGACTGGCGAGAAAGTAATTGTGTTTTTTCTCCGAATGTCACCCTGAGCGAAGTCGAAGGGCGCTCCAATTGGAAAAAGGGCTTCGACTTCGCTCAGCCTGACAAACTATTGAAAACTAACTTTCTAAAATCTTTTCAACAAATCACGATTCGTGATTCGTATTTCGTTTTTTATATTTTACCTTTGACCTCTCAATAAAAACAAAGATTATGGTTTATAAATTTAGAGTTATTCTAGACGCCGAAGAAGATATTTTCAGAGACATCGCAATTCTTGAAGACGATACTCTTGAAGATTTACACAATGCAATCTTCAACTCTTTTGGCTTTGACGGATCAGAAGTGGCTTCATTTTATACTTGTGATGATACTTGGAATCAAGAAGATGAAATTCCGCTTTTCGATACAGGAGATGTTCCTGGCGAAATAAGAACCATGAACGATTATCCGTTATCTAGTATTTTAGATAAAGAAAATACAAAGATTATCTACGTTTATGACTTCATCAGTATGTGGACTTTCTTAGTTGAATTGGCCGCTGTCGAAGATGAACAGGTTGGAGTTACTTACCCTGAAACTTTATATTCTCACGGTGAAATGCCAGCAGATGCTATCGAAAAAAACTTTGAAGCTGATGACATGCACGACGATATCTACGGAGAATTTGAAGATGACCTAGACGAAGACGATCTTGACATGTTCGAAGGCGATGATAGCTTCGAGGATTATGGGTTTGAGGAGAATTGGAATTAATCTAAGGTACTAAGGTTCTGAGTGGCTAAGGCTCTAAGGCTTTTATTTTGAGAGATTTTTCTTATTTTTAATTTTATTCAAATTAAAAATATCAAAATGAGCAATTTTAGAACTTTATTGGTTTGGCAGAAATCAATGACCTTGATTACCAAAATTTATTCCTTAACAAACAAATTCCCAAAAGAAGAAATCTTCGGATTGACTTCACAAATTAGACGTAGTTCGATTTCTATTCCCAGTAATATTGCAGAAGGATTTGGACGAGAAAGTGATAAAGATCTTTTACGCTTTTTAAGCATTTCCGTAGGATCTTTATTCGAAATGCAGACACAATTAGAAATTGCAAAAAATATATCCTACTTAAAAGAAGAGGATTTTAACAACTTATACGAGGATAGCCGCGAGGTTGAAAGAATGTTAGTTTCTTTTATAAAAAAAGTAAAAGATAGAACTAAACCTTAGTACCTTAGCATCTTAGAACCTCAGCACCTAGAAAAAAATGATCAATTTATTCAACACTCACATCGATACGCTGGCGATACACCGCGTAGGAAACAAAAGCCGTAATGAGGCTATTTTTTTATCAGAGCAGCCATTTAATTTAAATGATGAGATTGTTCCTTTGATTAAAGAATTCTTTTTTAAGCCTTTTAGAGAAAAAGAAGAAAACTACTATCAGTTTGCACACGAAGTGGACTTGGATTACAACGACATGTTTAAATATGCAACTGAGATTTTTGATAATCCGGCGAATGTTCACGAGGTTTCTAAAAAAATCACAAAACATTTATACGAGCAGTCAAATCACCCTCACATTAAAAACGGAGAGGTTTATGTAACGTATTTGACAAACCTAAGTATTGATAACAATGTTGTTGATGCAATTGGAATTTTTAAAAGCGAATTACAGGCCGACTTTTTACAGTTTGAAGAAAACGGAAGTAACCTTGAAATGATTTTACAACAAGGAATCAACTTGAGTAAATTAGATAAGGGATGTTTGATTTTCAACTTTAAAAAAGAAGAAGGATATAAAATCTTAACTGTAGACAGCAATCGTTACGACGCGCGTTACTGGTTAGAGCACTTTTTATCTGTTGATGCTTTTGAAGATGAAAATTTCATTACTAAAAAATATTTGAAATTCTGTCAAAACTTCGCAAAAGACGTTGTTTTGCCAGCAGAAGACAAGAAAGAGGAAGTAATGTTTATGAACCGATCTGTGAATTATTTCGCTAAAAATGATCAGTTTGAAGAGCAGAATTTCTTGAATGAAGTATTAGACAATCCTGATTTGATTCCTGAATTTAAAAACTATAAAGTTGATAAAGGAGAAAAATACAGCATCGAAGATGTTACCTCATTCCCTATTGCCAACGCAGCAGTTTCTGACGCTAGAAAATCGATTAAAAACGTAATTAATTTGGATACTCACATTCAGATTAAAATGGATTTCATTAATCCTGAAAGTGCAGAAAAATTTGTTGAAAAAGGCTGGGATGAAGAAAAACAAATGTATTACTACTTAGTTTACTTCAACAAAGAAGAGAAAAACTAAGGGTTTTCATTTTCTATTACTTACTTACTAAAACAGAAAACGGCAGTTACAAATTGTAACTGCCGTTTTTTATGCCTAAGATATTAGTTTTATATATTAGCATATTAATTTTTAAGGCAGGATTTACTCTAAACCAAATCATCACTATTATGAGCATAATTTTTGGTCACAAACATTTTAAAATCAAAGAAATAAATCCCCAAGAATTAGGGCTACCAGACGATTATGATTACCATATAGAAATTCGTCAAAAATATTTTCACATTTACTGGATTCCTTTTTTTGGATTAGGAAAAATATGGGCAATAAGAAAAGATGGAGAATTATATGAACTTCCCCATGAGTATCATCATCTCATTCAAGAAAGACAATTAAAAGTCAAAAGCCCTTGGTATACTTATACCTTATGTATTTTAATTTTACTGGGGTTTATGATTTATTTTGGGATAGAAAAAGTAGAAGATTATAATCGCACAAATCAAACTGAAAAATATATTAACGAAACTGATTTTGGCTATAAAATTGAAAATGCAACTATAAATCAGATTTATACACTTAAAGATATGAAAGACTATAGTTCAGATGCCGAAATGTATTTAAAAGTTGAGAAAATCTACACTGACAGAATAAGATTTAGTATTATTCCACGTCGGTTTGTCAGCTCTTCTGCATCAGAAATAGAAGACTATTATAATAAGAATAAAATGCAGCTAAAAGTTGTAACTATTTTAAAATCCGACCTTAAAAATTCATATGCAAAAGATTATCAAGCACCAGAAAGTCAAAAATTTAATGGTAAAAACCTTTTAAAAACGGCAAATTTATATCGAATTTCAGCTATCGATGAAAGATTTAGAATAATTATTAACGCTAAATTACTTTCTGTTAATGAAGAAGAAATGCAAATTCAATTAAAAAACACTGGAACTGCGTTAACAATTTTATATATAAAAAACATTCAAAACAATGTTCCATGGGACATCGAACTTCCTTTAAAAATTAATGCAGGAACAGAAACTAACCCTGTAAGTTTTATTCTAAAAAATCAAAAAAAAGAAAATTTTAGTTTTCTAAATAATGATAATTATAGAACCGAAATTAAAGTTTCTAATTCTCTTAATATGAAACAGACTCTCTATCTTACAGGAAATAAAAACTACTCAACCATAGAAAAACAGTTTTAATTATTCATTTTAAAATTTGACAAACAAATAAAACGGCAGCTATAATTGTAACTGCCGTTTTTTTTATTGCATTATATTTTAAATTAATTTGTTGGAGTAACCTATCGCACAGCAAATAACCAAACACAATAAAAACCTTATAATAATGAGTTCTAACCAAGATTCATTTTTGCTTTCTTCTAGTAATCTGTTTGTTTTTTTTACTCGATGTACTGTTCAACTAAAGATTTCTTCAGATCCATATCTTAAAGTATTTCAAAGTTGAATCTTATTGGTTAAATATATTACGAATTTCCGTAAAAGTTTTAAAATAGTTTTGTGTGAATTTTACAGACAAAAAAAACTGACATTTATGTTTTTTAGTCTTTTTGCATTAAAATAAAAATAATATTATTTACCTTAGGTTTTATTAAAATATAAGAATTTTATTAATTAAAAAAAAATGATGAAAAAAAATGATGAAAAAAAATTACAAAACTATCATTTTCATTATTAATCTTGTTTGTCGCCATCTTGTTTGTGAAATGTACCCAAGATGAGCGTGCAGATAATAATGATGTTGCTCAAAGTGCTAACATCGTTGATGCTAAAAAATGGTTTGCAGAGTATGAATCAAACGGGGAGAAACTAAAAATTATGAAAATATATTTATGTCTATTGATGGCCTTTTTGTTTGAAATTAACATACAAGCACAAGAAAAGGAAAAGGATACCCTCTTTTTTAAGTTTGATAGATCTTACATCAAAGAATCTGAATCTGAATCTGATTTAATCTTTTCCTTGAAAGACACAGATAATACAGAAATGTTTTATTTTAAACGAGCTGAAGTTGTAAATAGCTTAAAACCTAAAAGAATTCTTTGTCTCAAGGAAACAATAAGACAGCCTAACTTCTACAATAAATCGAACGTGCCAAAATTAAACAATAATCAACTTTTAAAGTATTTTAGTAGCAAAATTACTTATTTGGTTAAGGAGAAAAATGGCAAAAAAGAGTTTATTAGAATAGAGCCAGTACTTGCTATTGCAGATTAGTCAATAAGCATTATATGTAATACAAATAAAGAGGGCAGCTTTTATGTAGTTGCCCTCTTTTTATTGCAATCGATTTTCTAAAACAAAGCGAAAATCGATTTTAAAATATCATCATAAACTTGTTTGTCTCGCTCTCCCGCTCTTGCTAAAACTCGGATTCCTGAATAATTATTGAAGATAAAACGAGCTAATGATCGCGCTTCTTGCTTATCAGGAATCTGTCCTAAATCCTGTCCTTTTTTTATGGCTTTGCAAAAAATATCTTCGACCGTTTTCTGATTATCGTGAACAATTTTTGCAATTTCAGGATCGTGCATCGCCAATTCAACTGACGAGTTTACCATAAAGCAACCCTTGGTAATTCGGTCCTGAAGACTTTCTACGACAGCTTGCTTAAAAATATCGGTAAAAGCCGTTTTTATGTTTGGAGCATTTTCTAGAAGTTCTATTAAAACATCATGATTTTGCTTCTGATACCTTTTCAATGACTTTACAAAAAGCTTTTGTTTGTCGCCAAAAGTATCGTACAAACTCGAACGGCTTAATCCTAAATGATTCACCAAATCCTGAGCGGATGTTCCGTTGTAACCTTTGTGCCAAAAAATCTCAATTGCTTTATCTAAAGCTTGATCTTCATTAAATTCTTTCGTTCTAGCCATGATATTCAAAATTAAATTTCAACACAAAGATACAAATAAAACGGAACAATCGTTCCTGAATTGGTCAAAAAAATTATACTACTGCATTTACAGTAAGTCCGCCATCAACTACGATTTCAGTTCCAGTAATGAATGAAGCATCATCTGAGGCTAAGAACGAAACTGTTTTTGCAATTTCAGCAGATTGACCAAAACGTTTTAATAAAATCTTTTCACCTAAAACAGTTCCAAAGCCTTCTACTTCTTCTTTTTGCAAACCTAATTTTCCATAAAGTGGAGTTTCAACTGGTCCAGGAGAAACCGCATTTACTCTAATTTTTCTTGGTGCTAATTCGGTTGCAAATACTTTGTTTAATGATAACACTGCTGCTTTACTTGCGGCGTAAACACTTGAATTTGGCATTCCAACATGAGCATTTACAGAAGTATTAAAAATGATAGAACCACCGTCATTTAAAATTGGTAATACTTTTTGCACTGTAAAATAAACACCTTTCACGTTCACATTCATGATACTATCATAATGATCTTCTGAAGCTGCATCAACTGGAGCAAAAGCTGCGATTCCTGCATTCAAGAATAAAATATCAACTTTTCCGAATTTTGCTTTTACCTCAGCAACTAAATTATCAATTGATTTTAAATCTGATTGATCAGCTACGATTCCAGTAACGTTTAATTCTTTTTCTGCATTTGCCAAAGCTTCTTTGTTTCTTCCTGTTACAATTACTTTTGCACCTTTTGCTACTAAATCAGCTGCAGCTGCATATCCAATTCCACTGTTTCCACCTGTTACTATAGCAACTTTGTTTTCTAAATTTTTCATTTTATTTAATTTTTAAGTTATTGATTATTCAATTATTATGGTACAAAGATATAATAACGGAACGATCGTTCCGTTATTATTGTTGTTAATTTTTAGTTAAAATTATTATCCACTTCTGAAAGTCCGCATTTATAAAGGAAATAACTATCCTACCATAAACGAAAGAAATTATAAAATGCCGTCATTTCTTAATATTTGCTTAATTTTGTATTCCTAAAACAATAATAGATGGAACGTCTTTTACCACATGAAAGTCCTTTCGAAACCATAATCTCATTTCATAAACTAATTGAATCTTTTGAAGAAATTGCTTTATCCGATGTCGATTATCGCTCTAACTACGCCAAAGCCATTCTAAAAGAAGTTGAAGCTTTTCCGGAATTCAGAACAGGAATTCGTGACTATAATATTATCAAGAACAATGAAGGTTTAATCAAAAACATAACTGCCGATTTATTTCCGACTGCATTGACGCAAAACGAAATAAAGGCGATCACGATTCCTTTTCAAAATATTTCATTCAATTACACAGAACGTTTTAAAAAAATTCTGCGTAATGCCGGAGATGAATTTTATATGGAAATTCGTGATTTTGATGACCACCAGTTTTATATCAACAACTGCTGTTTGATTTTGAGTTACTATTACAACCAGCAAATTGATTTCAACAGACCTTTTTTCTATGACATCCCAGATGAAAGAGGAATAGAGAAACATTATCGAATTCTCTACAATGCTGATTTTATGGAAATCATGCCAACAGAAAGAGCATTAGAATTGACACAAGACGATATTGACGAACTAATTGACAATTATAATGATATCGAATTGTGGAAATCAAAATTTCCTCCGAGAAGCTGGACTTTAAAAGGTTTCGGAATTGTTTCTTTGTTTGATGCCACAACGGAAAGTGCCATTTCAAACTTAAAAAGCAATTTATTAAAACCGGAATCGACAAGAGTGGCTTCAACAGAAGTCATTGAGAATATTTTTAAATCAATTTTCAAAATTCCGAGTTTAAAAGTAGGCTTTATTATATACAATCCTGAAGAGGAAAAATTCATTCGTCCTGTTAAATTTGACAATCAGTTGCAGAGTTTTCTTTTGAAAACAGATCAGGAAGTAGATTGCAAAAATGCTTTTTTCGGTTGTTCGTTTGAAAATCTTTTAAACAATAAAGAGCCTTTTGTGATTTCGAATGTCGAAAAATTCATTGAAGAATCTCCAAACATTAAACTTGGAGAACATTTGCTGCGACAAGGCATCAAAAGCTGTGTTTTTGCGCCGGTTATTAAAGACGAACAATTATTGGGTGTTGTAGAATTGGTTTCTGAATATCCAAGAGATTTAAACAGCGTTAACGCAACGAAACTAGAATTGATTCTGCCCTATTTAACCGATACAATCGATCGCTACAATACTGATATGCAACATCAAATTGAAGCGATTATTCAGCGTGAATATACTACTATTCACCCCAGCGTTTATTGGAAATTCAGAAAAGAATCACAGAATTATTTCCAAAATATCAATCATACAAAAGATTATATTTTTAAAGAAATTGTTTTTAAAAATGTATATCCACTTTACGGACAAATCGATATCAAGGGTTCATCTGAACATCGAAACGAAACCGTAAAAATTGACTTGAAAAATCAATTGACGGCTTTGTTGGAAATTTTTGACAACCAAAAACCAAATACGAATTTGGTACTTTTGGAACAAAGAAAATTTGAATTGGAATCACTCCGAAACGAATTGGATTTTCCTTTAAAAGCAGATACTGAACAACATATTCAACGTTATATTGAAGAAGAAATTCATCCGATATTAAAAAATACCAAAGGCAATGCTAAAAATGAAGCATTAGAAGCTTTGTATTTTGAAAGCTTGGATGAAAAATCGGGCCTGTTTTATCAGGAAAGAAAGAAATTTGATAATGCGATGTCTATCATCAACAAAAAATTGGCTTCGGTTTTAGACAAAAAGCAATTAGATGCACAACAAATTTATCCGCATTATTACGAGCGTTTTAAAACTGACGGAGTAGAACACAATTTATATATTGGAGCTTCCATTTCGCCAACAAAACCATTCGATATCATGTATTTGCACAATTTAAGATTATGGCAATTACAGACTTTATGCGAAATGGAATTAGAGCATCATCAGCTTAAAGAATCGCTTCCTTATGAATTAGACGTTACGTCTTTAATTTTAGTTTTCAGTGCACCGCTTTCTATCCGTTTCAGAATGGATGAAAAACGTTTTGATGTTGACGGAACTTATAATGCAAGATATGAGGTTGTCAAAAAACGAATTGACAAATCACATATTAAAGGAACAAATGAACGAATTACAGAGAAAGAGAAAATCACAATTGTTTATTCTCAAAATAACGAAGAAACAGAATACTTGAAGTATATCAAGTATTTACAACATAAAAAAGTGCTTGAACCAGCCATTGAGCAATTTGAAGTAGAAGATTTGCAAGGCGTTTCGGGCTTGAGAGCTATTCGTGTGAAAGTGATTAATAACACTACAAGTTCAACAACGAAAAAAATTACATACCAAGATTTATTAGATGAGCTCAACTAAACAGTTGAGCTTTTTTTATGCTTTGCCAAGTCATTCAAACACGCTGACAAACAGTATTTTATCATTAAAAATATTAATAATTTCACAAATAACTGCAAATAAAAACGGTTTCTTTTCAGATTATTTTCCAAATCTGTTATAGTTACAACTATGAGTTACTATTTATATTTATCTAAATTTTCATTTAATATTTTCATTAATTCAGTATAACTTACTTGCATTGAGTTTGCTGACAGATTGAATGGCGAACCATAATAATTAACATTAAATTTCATTAATTTTTTTCGAATTAAATTTTCTTCTTTTTTAATCCAATAGTCTGAATTATTTACATTAATTATTACAATTTTTGTTCTTTGAATTTTAATTTCGGAAAAGCCTTTTATGTTTTTCCATTCTATTCTTTCTGATAATGATTTTTTTGGATTAACATTTATTCCTGTTTTATCAATTATAAGTACCAATTGATTTCTTATTAATTGCCGAATTGAAACATATATTCCTAACCCAAAAAAGAGAACAGACACAATTCCAATGCCTTTTGTAAAAAGCGGACTTCTTGATCTACTTCCTATAAAATTTTCAGCATTCATAAACATATAGAATCCGACAATAACAAAAACTAAGCAAGCTAATAACAGTAAAAATGATTTTTTCTTACTTGTGTAAATTTCAACTTTTTCCATTATTATATTTAAACCTTCATATTCATTTCAGTAATCTCTTTGTTTTGCTTATGTTTTGAAAAATACAAACTCGCAATATCACTTAAATAAAATTAAAAAGCATTTTTTAACTTTCACAACAGTTGTATTTTTTTAAATATTAACTTCTCTAAAAGCAATTACAAACGAAATCACTGTTATAATAATTCCGATCATGAAAAGATTGTAAGCAATTCGAAGTAAATTATATTTTCGTTGCAAAACCAATCCTAAGTAATACAAATCTTTGATCATTGTCGAATACAAATAATCTCTGTCTTTCATCATTTCATTCATTGCCCAATCGTATTCTTCAAAAGGCATTTTGTAGAAATTCCCGAAAAACATCAAATTCACTTTTTTAGCTTCAACATCGTCACGCGTAAAAAAACCTGAAGTCACTTTTGGCCTTGTTGAAAGAATGGCAAAAATGATTGTGACAACACTCGAAATAAGCATTATAAATGTTGGAATAACTAAATGTGCATTTTTCGGACTATCTAATTTTGGAATAATAGATGAAAGTGCGATTGAAATAATAATTGCATTTACTGACAACAAAATATTCGCTTTACTATCAGCGATTCCGCTTAAACGCGTATGATTTCCAAGTGTTACACGAAATAGTGTATCAATACCACGTTCTGGCTTATCTGCTTTTTCGGCTTTTTCTTTCTTTTTATTTTCTTCTTCAATTGCCGAAGCCGCTTTCAATTCTTGCTTATTGATTTTCTTCTGAATCAAAATCAGATTTTTTTCTTTTAAAGGTTGCCATTTTCTTAACGCATAATCGGTATAAAAACGATGTTTGTTCAACAAGAAATTCAAGTTTTCTTTTGTCCATTCTGAATTCGAAAATGTAACAATTCCTGTATTTTTCAGTTCCAAACGAAGCAATTCGCAGGTGGTCACATATTCTGTTCCCATTAAATGCGCGTAATCAGCATCTTTAATGATTTTTTCCAAATGCGTTTGTGGCACATATTCTTTGGTCGTAGCCAAAATCAAACTAGCAACTTTAGCTATAAATTCATCTGATTGTCCTTTTTCCTTCAAAAAAGTTTCAGCAATTTTTACACTTTCCTTTTCATGATTCTCGTAACCTTCAACATATCCGGTATCATGAAACCATGCCGCAACTAAAAGTGCTCTTTTATCATTGTCATCAACATCTTCTTTTTTGCATAACTCTTTTACCGCAGTAACTACAGTCAAAGTATGGTTAAAATTATGGTAAGAATATAAATTAGAAAGTTTATCTTTGAGTAAATTACTGACGAAATCTTCGGATTGTTCTATTAGATTCATAAAGAATATTTTTATACCACTAAATTATGAAATTGTTTTTGGATAATCATTTTATTGCCAAGATTAAAAACTTTTCTTTGGCAATAATCGCCATAGCCCTATTCTATTCGTGTGCAACGCGTAAAGCACAATACGGAAAAAACGTAAGTGCCAATGAAACGGAAAACGCGACCGATACCATAAAAATTGCACATACATTTTATTTGGTTGGAGATGCCGGAAACGCTGATGAAGCGCAAGCCCAGCAAACACTGGAACTTTTGCATCAAAAACTGAAGAAATCAAGCAAAAAATCAACACTTTTATTTCTGGGAGACAATATTTATCCGAAAGGTTTTCCTGCAGATAAAAATGCCGAAGACAAGGCTTTGGCCGAAACAAAACTGACCAATCAATTAAAATTAGCCGAAGGATTTAAAGGAAAAACTATTTTTATTCCAGGAAATCACGATTGGTACAGCGGTATCAAAGGCCTAGAACGTCAAGCTGATTTTGTAACCAAACATCTAAATGACAAAAAAGCATTCTTGCCAAGAAAAGCCTGCCCGATCGAAGATGTGAAAATTGACAGTACTGCAACGTTAGTTACAATTGATAGCGAATGGTTCCTAGAGGACTGGAACAATCATCCTACAATAAATGACAATTGCGAGATCAAAACCAGAGAAGATTTTTTTGACGCTCTGGAAGGCATCTTAAATAAAAATCAGGAAAAAACAGTAATCATTGCAATTCACCATCCTTTATTAAGCAACGGAACGCATGGCGGACAATTTTCGATGGAAAAACAATTATTCCCATTAGAGAACAAAATTCCGCTTCCTGTTATTGGCTCTTTCATTAATTTACTGAGAAAAACATCAGGCGCAAATCCGCAGGACATTCAAAACAAACAATATACGATTTATGCAAAACGAATTAAAACGCTTTTGCAGAAACAAAAAAATGTAATTGTAGTTTCTGGCCATGATCATAATTTGCAATACATCAGCAAAGAAAATATTCAGCAGATTATTAGTGGTGCTGGTTCAAAATCTGAAGCCGCACGAGCAATCAGTGAAAATGATTTTTCATACGGAGGAAATGGTTACGCAACACTGACTTTATATAAAAGTGGTGATGCCAAAGTTTCATATTTTGGAAATGAAAACAATAAAGAAAAACTGCTTTTTGAACGTGAAATAATAAAAGCTAAAGAAATCAACTGGGGTTCTGATATCCCAAATAATTTCCCTTCAAAAATTACAACTTCGATTTACACGAAAGACATGACTGATAAAAGTGCCTTTCATAAATTCTTGTTCGGACAGCATTATAGAAAATATTATAGTATGCCAATTGAAGCAAGAGTTGCAACTGTCGACACCTTGATGGGCGGTTTGAAACCTATTCGCGAAGGCGGTGGCCACCAATCGATTTCATTAAGAATGTCTGATCCAAAAGGTCGTGAATACATTATGCGTGCCATGAAAAAAAGTGCCACAACGTTTTTGCAATCCGTGGCTTTTAAAGATCAATATATTGTAAACGATTTTGATAAAACGTACACCGAAAGCTTTTTATATGATTTTTACACGACCTCTCATCCTTATGCTTCATTTGTAACAGGAAGCATGTCTGACCAAATTGGGCTTGCACACACAAATCCGATTTTATATTACATTCCGAAACAAAATGGATTAAAGGAATTTAATGCTGGTTTTGGAGATCAGCTTTATATGGTTGAAGAACGACCAGCTGATAATCAATTGGACGCTAAGAGTTTTGGACATCCATCAAATATTATCAGTACAGATGACATGATGCTAAATCTTCATAAAGATGAAAAATACTCTGTTGATGAAAAAGAATATATAAAAGCGCGTTTGTTTGACATTTTACTTGGCGACTGGGACAGGCACAGCGACCAATGGCGCTGGGGCGAGTACAAACAAGGCGATAAAATAATTTACAAACCAATTCCGCGCGATCGCGATCAAGCTTTTGTAAAATATGATGGAGCTTTGCTTTCATTGATTATGAACATGCCTCCACTTCGCCATATGCGTACTTATAAAGGCGACAGGATCAATGTGAAATGGCTAGGAAGAGAACCTTATCCTTTAGATTTGGCATTTTTAAGAACAGCCGAAGAGAAAGATTGGATCGATCAAGCGAAATACATTCAAGAGAATTTATCTGATGCAGATATTGATACCGCCTTTAAAAATATGCCAAAAGAAGTGCAGGACGAAACTGTAGATGATATCAAACAAAAATTGAAAAGCAGAAAAAGAGATCTTCAAAAATATGCTGCTGAATATTTTGATGTGCTGAGTCGTACCGTAATGATTGCTGGAACAGATAAAAAAGACAAATTTGTAATCAATCATAACGCAAAAAAAAGCATTGAAATTCAAGTGTATCGCGTTAAAAAAGAAGGTGATGATTTGGTTTACACCAAAACTGTAACCAACGATAAAACCGTTAATTTATGGATTTACGGACTTGATGACAATGATATTTTTGAAGTAAAAGGAAACCATAAATCAAATATTAAAATTCGCTTAATTGGAGGGCAAAACAACGATACTTATAATGTTGAAAACGGGCGAAAAGTGATTGTTTATGATTTTAAATCAAAAGAAAACACCTATAACCTAGATTCTAAAGCCAAAACACAGCTAACGGATGATTATGATGTGAACCTGTACAATTACGAAAAACCAAAATATAATGTAATTGCCGGTTTGCCAAGCATTGGATACAATCCTGATGATGGCGTAAAATTAGGTTTTAACTTGAACTACACTGTAAACAACTTTAAGCAAAATCCGTACACACAAAGACATCTTTTAAGCGGTTTCTATTATTTTGCAACAGGAGGTTTTGAGTTGAATTATGCTGCTCATTTTCCAGGGTTACTAGGGAAATGGGTAATTGATGTGGAATCTCAATTGACAACGCCGAATTTTGCAATGAACTATTTTGGATACGGAAATGAAACAGTAAATAATGACGATGAATTTGGAATGGATTACAACAGAGTCCGTATTCGAAAATTCAATGTTTCGGGCGCTATTCGACATGTTGGACGTTTTGGAAGCGAATTCAGCGTTCAGCCGATACTTCAGAAATTAACAGTTGAAGAAACTGAAAACCGCTTTATTGATATTCCAGGAATTGTAAACCCAAATGTATTTGACAGTCAAACATACGGAGGTTTGAAGGTGAAATATTTATTCAAAAATTCTGATTTTGTTGCTAAACCAACTTTGGGAATTTACTTTATGCTTTCGGGAATGTGGACTACAAACTTGAGCGACACCAAACAGAATTTCCCAACACTGGAAAGTATTTTAGGTTTTACGCATAAAATTGATCACAACGGAAAATTAGTTTTGGCTACATTTTTCAAAGGAAAAGCGATCTTGAACAACAATTTTGATTTTTATCATGGTGCATCTTTAGGTGGCGATACTGATTTGCGTGGTTATAGAAACGAGCGCTTTCTAGGAAATTCGTATTTCTCTCAAAGCAGTGATTTGCGTTTCACGCTTGGAAAAATCCATAAAACTGTTGCTCCTTTGACATACGGAATTCTAGGTGGATTTGACTACGGACGAATTTGGCTTGATGGCGAAAATTCAAGAAAATGGCACCAAGATTACGGTGGAGGATTGTGGCTGAATGCAATTAATCTTGTAACAGCTAGAATATCTTATTTCCAATCTCCTGATGAACCAGGCAGAGTTATTTTTGGAGCGGCATATAGTTTTTAAAAGATGCTAAGGTTCTGAGATGCTAAGATTCTAAGTTTTTTTCTTAGTCATAGCATCTCAGAACCCTCTTTTTTGGCAGAAACCTTAGTCCCTTAGAACCTAAGTATCTTAGTTCCTCAATTTAAATTCGTAAACGTTTCCTCCTATTTTATCTGCTTTTTCGTCGGCGATTAATAGCGTGTTGTTGTCTTTGAAAACTACTGCTTCTTTTTGAGAAAAATGATTTAAAGCTACTTCAATTTGTTTTCCTTTATGGAATAAATCGCCTTTGAAATCTTTGAATAAAAGAATTTTGTCGTGGCTTAACAAGGCTACTTTTTTTCCGTCTGGACTGATAGTGGCACTTGTCAATACACAGTGATTGTAATTGCTACACGTTTTAAATTCTCCTATTTTAACTGCTTTTTGCGTTCCTTTTGCATTTTTGATTTTGTAGATGAAAGCTGTTCCGTCAAAACCTTTGCTTCTATTTTTTGTAAAAAGATAGAAATAACCGTTTTGCTCAAAAAAGCCTTCAACATCATAAAACAGTTCTTTTTTCTTCGGAGGAAATTCGGTTTGTTCTGGATATGAAAACGAGATTTTATATTCGGCGGAAGCCACATCTTTATTCAGCTGATTTTTTGCCACTTTATAAATGCATAAATCTCTACGTGTGTTATCGTTATTTCCGAAATCACCAATATAAATATTCCCTAATATATCTTTGGTAATATCTTCCCAATCTACATTTTTCACATTTGAAATTGTTATCGTTTGGGCTAATTTTCCTTTAGAATCAATCGCATAAATAGCGTTTTTGTTTCCACTATCTTCTAAAGTATAAATCATATTCGTTTCTGGAAAATAAGTGATTCCAGAAACTTCTTTTAATTTCTTCGGAAGCGAATAAAGCGTTTTAAAATCATTGTTTGTCTGTTGCTGACAAGCTAATAAAACAATAGAAACGGCTACTAAAAAAGACTTTTTCATAAAATTATTTTTTGAAACCATATAAGTCATATAAGTTCAATTAAGTATAATTCTTAAATTACTTATATGACTTATATGGTGAATTTTTAAACCAAATTAGTGTTTTTAAAATTACGTGTAATAAACTCAAACGCGGCGTGCATGATATGTCCCATTGATTTGGCATTTTTAAATTTCATATCGTTGGTGTATCGATACAATTCCATTTTGAGCTGATCCAGATGTTCTTGTGTCGAAATGGTATCATGACACATTATATTCAGTAATTTTTTGATTCTGGTTTCGGCAGAATGAATACGTTTTGCCAAAATCGCTCTTTCTTCATCTTTATACTGAATGATGGAACGTTCCTCCAATTTCTCTTTTATAAGCTGAATCATTGGATAATTTTCCTTGAAAAACTGCGGACGATATACTTTGAAATTCCCTTCATAACATTGCTGATCAAAATCAATTGGTCGGATTTTGTAAACCACTTGATCAAAATCGTGAATTGGGACAATTACATAATTGTACGCGCGCATATCGCCCAAAAGCCGGATCATGCAACGTTCATTAAACTTTACAAATTCTTTTGCGATTTGCGCTTTTTCAGTTTCGGTACATTTATCTAATAAAGTATCCATAAAAACATCGCCCGGAATTCCGATAATATGTTCTTCGATCAAAGTATCATTGTACACCAAAAAGTTGATTTTATCTGGCGAAAGAATATCTTCTAATTCCAATCCATAAATTCTCGACGCATCGGCTTTTTTGATGTAAAAATGAACGTAGTTGTCGTTCAGAATATTTCGAACCTTAATTCTGAAAGGTTTTGAATTTCCGAAAGTACAATAATCAATGGCATCAATATTTAGAAACTGAATAATCTCGCTGTTTCCATCAGAGTGCAAAAGCGAATAAATTTTCTTCAGATTCAGGTCAATTTCATTTCTTTCAAATTCGTTATAATACACACGAATCCACAAAGTATCGGTTTCATTTTTATCATAAACATTGATTGAGCCGGTAAATCGCAACAAGTCATCATAAAAAACAGAAACTTTCGAAATACGTTCGAATCTGTCCAAATAACTTAAAAGCGGTTGTGTTAAAGGGTATGAAGGTTTTTTTAAAACCATTAAAGGCTCGCTCATTTTGAATATCTTTAATACAAATTTACATTAAATAAAATTTAGCGTAACAATATTACAGTTGATTCGTCTTACTAAAAACTAAAACCGAAAAACTTGGAAACCATTCTTACCATCGAAAATCTCAGCAAAAGATACGGACGCATTCAAGCGCTAAAAAATGTATCTTTCAGCATTCAAAAAGGACACGTTTATGGCATTCTTGGCCCGAACGGAAGCGGAAAATCAACTACTTTAGGAATTGTTTTGAATGTTGTAAACGAAACTTCAGGCAATTATAAATGGTTTGACGGAAAGATGCAAACGCATGAAGCTTTGAAAAAAGTAGGCGCCATTATCGAGCGTCCAAACTTTTACCCTTATATGACCGCAGAAGAAAACCTAAAATTAGTCTGCAAAATCAAAAGCATCAATTATTCTAAAATTGCTGAAAAGCTAAATCTTGTTGGTTTGACAGAAAGAAAAGATAGCAAATTCAGTACGTTTTCATTAGGAATGAAGCAGCGTTTGGCAATCGCATCGGCACTTTTGAATGATCCTGAAATCCTGATTTTAGATGAGCCGACGAATGGTTTAGATCCGCAGGGAATTCATCAAATTCGTGACATCATCAAAGAAATCGCATCGCAAGGAACTACAATTTTATTGGCTTCACATTTATTGGACGAAGTCGAAAAAGTATGCTCGCATGTTGTGGTATTGAGAAAAGGCGAAATTTTATATTCTGGTTCAGTTGATGAAATGTCTGCTAATGAAGGTTTCTTTGAAATTTCTTCAGATGACAATCTTGCTTTAAAATCTATTTTAAGCGATCATCCGAATGTAGATCATATTAAAGAGGAAGAAGGAAAAATTTTGGTTTACCTAAAATCCGAATTAGCAGCATCCGATTTAAATCAGTTTTTATTCTCGAAAAACATCGTTTTAAATCATTTGGTAAAACGCAGAAACAGTCTAGAAGCTCAATTTTTAGAATTAACCAAAAACGCCACCATTCAAAAAAACTAAACCATGAACCGACTTATATCTATAGAACTTCAAAAAATATGGCTAAACAAATCTAGTCGTATCCTAACCTTAACTTATTTTATTTTACTCTCTTTTATAGCTTTGATTGCTTCAATAAAATTTGATATTGGAAATTTTCATTTACAAGTGGCTGAAATGGGTATTTTTAATTTTCCATTTATCTGGCATTTCAACACTTATGTTGCAGCTATATTAAAACTCTTTCTTGCAATAGTTATTGTATCTATGATGGCGAACGAATATAGTTACGGAACATTAAAACAAAATTTAATTGACGGCTTAAGCAAAAAAGAATTTATCCTATCTAAATTTCTTACCGTCGTTTTATTTGCATTTGCTTCGACCGTTTTTATTTTTGTCATGAGTTTAATATTAGGTTTGATTTTTTCATCCTATACTGAAATCGATATTATTTTTAGCGACCTCGATTTTCTACTTGCTTTTTTTGTAAAACTGACTGGATTTTTCTCTTTCTGCTTATTTCTAGGAATCCTCATAAAGCGATCAGCCTTTGCATTAGGTTTTCTTTTAGTTTGGAATATAATAGAAGGAATATTGCGTGCATTTCTGGCATTTCGAGTTTTTCCAAACAGTACAATCGATGAGAAAATTACACAGTTTTTTCCTTTGGAATCAATGTCTAATTTAATTATTAATCCTGGCCCAAGATTATCTGTTATTAAAAACATTGGCTCACAAATCGGAATTGACACAGATATCGATTACAGTGTGAGTTATTTTGCCATTTTAATTGTTTTAATCTGGACATTTTTATTCATTTACTTCTCGTATAAATTATTAAAAAAGCGAGATTTATAGTATATTTGTGAGGCTATGACTCATCTTAAGGTTTTATTATCGGTTTTTTTCATATGCTGTTTATCGTACAAGATGAACGGTCAATATATAAACATAGATGATCGAAGAACGCCACAACAGCTTATTGAAAATGTTTTAGTAAATAGCTCGTGTGCTTCGGCTTCAAATGCAACAGGAAAAGGAGACACTTTTACAGTAGGGCAACAAAGTTTTGCTTATTTTAATGCAGGATCAAGCGGATTTCCTTTTGCAGAAGGCGTTATTTTGACCACTTCAACAAGCCGAAATGCTGTTGGTCCATATATTAGTAATAATGGTGGTGGAAATGTCAACTGGACCGGTGATTCCGACTTAAACAGCATTCTAGGAATCAACTCCATAAATGCAACGGTTTTAGAGTTCGATTTTGTTCCCCTAACCGATATTTTAAGTTTCAATTATATTTTTGCATCAAATGAATATCAGTCATTTTTCCCTTGCGAATATTCAGATGGATTTGCATTTTTAATCAAAGAAGCTGGAACTGCTGGCCCGTACAAAAATTTAGCTGTATTGCCCAATAGTACAATTCCAGTTTCTTCAACAAATGTGCGACCAAAAATTGAACCTGGATATAAATCAAATGGAGATCCTTATCCAGGTTGTCCTGCAGTTAATCAAAATTATTTCAATGGTTTAAACAACAATACAAGCCCTGTAAATTATGCAGGACAAACCGTTGTAATGAATGCTCGAACTGAAGTAGTTACTGGAAAAACATATCACATCAAACTTGTTATTGCAGATGATAAAAATCAATATTATGATTCTGCAGTTTTTTTACAAGCCGGAAGTTTTTCATCAAAAATAGATTTTGGCGCTGATCAAACAGAATTATCTGGAAATCCTTTGTGTTATGGACAAGAAGCAATACTAGACACTAAATTATCAGCTTCTTATGATTTTAAATGGTACAAAGACAATGTGCTTTTGCCTGGCGAAAAAAATCCTGTTTTACATGCCAAAACATCTGGCGTTTATAGAGCGGATGTTACTTTAACACCTTCTGCCTGTACCCTGACAGGAGAAATTAAAATTGAAGTTGCTCCTGAAATCGCGTCAACAAACACAACATTGCTCCAGTGTGATGACAATAATGATGGCATAAGTATTTTTAATATAAAAAAAGTTGACAATCTGATTAAAAATAATGCATCAGATATTACAAATAGTGGCTATTACGAAACTTTGGCTAATGCGCAATCCAAGACAAATCCGATTGCAAATCCTGAAAAGTACACAAATAAAAGTGCCAATCAAATTATATTTGGAAGGCTCGAAAATAAATTTGGTTGTTTTAAAATTGCAGAAGTAACGCTTCAAATTTCAAATAAAACAATTGCGCCTCAAAATCCTGTAAAAACATGCGATGACGATGACAAACAAGACGGTCTTTATCAATTTGATCTTAATGCACAAGTTACTCCTCAATTAATTGCGGGTCTCCCATCTGGCATGACCGTGCAATATTTTTTAAGCAGTAATGATGCGATAACAGAGGCAAATGTATTGCCAAATATTTTTAAAAATACTGTTGCGTTCACCCAAACTATTTATGCAAAAATTATAAATGGTGCCGATTGTTACAACATTTCGCCAGTTACACTTGTAGTAAACACTTTTGATCCGCCAAATTTTCAAGAGGAATCCAAATACATGTGCAAAGATGATGATGTTATACTTTCAGTAGCGACTGGTTTCAAAAGTTATTTATGGAGCCCTGGAAACAGCACCTCAAATTCAATCACTGTAACTTCTCCTGGAGATTATTCTGTAACTGTAACAGATGCAAATGGATGTCAAAAAACAAAAACCTTCAAAGTCATTTTATCTGAACCAGCGACTATTACAGAAGCTGTCGTAAAAGATTTTTCTGGAGTTGACAATTCAGTTTTAATAAAATATACCGGTTCTGGAAACTACGAATTTTCATTGGACGGAACTGTTTTTCAAGACGACCCACAATTTACTGGAGTTGCTCCCGGCGTATATTCTGCAGTTGCAAGGGATAAAAATGGTTGCGGGCTTTCTAATAGATTTTTATTTTATGTCTTAGATTATCCTAGATTTTTCACTCCAAATGGTGATGGCTATAATGATTTATGGACTATCAAAAACATAAATCAGATGCCCGATTATTCCATCAGTATTTTTGATCGTTATGGAAAATTTTTAAAACAAATGAATCAAAACAGCACCGGTTGGAATGGCATTTTTAATGGCGAACAATTGCCATCAGACGATTATTGGTTTACACTTCTTTTTGTGGATGGAAAAAGTGCTAAAGGTCATTTTAGTTTAAAAAGATAATTTTTATAAATTCCAATTGTCACTCTAAGCGAAGTCGAAGAGCAAAATTTCAAAACAACTTCAACAAATCCTAAATTTCAACTAATTAGAAAGAAAAAATGCTTTATCTTTCAAAGAAACTAAAATAAAAACTTATTTTTGGTTTGGGCGATTCAATTCTATATAGTCGTTAAACGAGCCAATGAAAAAAACATTACACTTCTTATTGTTTCTTTTTTGCACTATAAATTGTTTTGCTCAATTTAGTAAAACACATTATATACCGCCATTGGTTTCTGCTGTAGGATTTGCAAATGATCAATATATTTACATTTCTACACCAAGCATCTCCAACGTCAATTTTAAAATCATTGCCAATGGAGGAAGCATAATTAACGGAACTGTAAACAGCAACAATCCTTATCGCTATTACATTGGAACTGGATTAGACACACAATTGTTCACGCCTTTAACAAGCATTGGTATTGTTTCAAACCGAGGATATATAGTAGAAGCCGAGGACCTTATTTATGTAAGTATAAGAGTCAATGCCGGACTAGCCCAAAACAACTATAATCACGCAGGAGGATTAGTATCCAAAGGAAATAGTGCGCTGGGAAATACTTTTAGATTAGGTGCAATGCTAAATCCGCTTTATGATGAAACATTATTGAACTTTGCATCAATCATGGCTACAGAAAACGGAACTAAAATCACGATTTCAAATATTCAAAACGGAACACAGCTTTTAAATGGCACTACCATTTCTGGACCAATAACAGTGACTTTAAACAAAAATGAAAGCTATGTGCTGGCCTTAAAAAACTATAATGACGGTCAAATTCTGTCTAATAGTTCTAAAATGATTGGAGCACTAGTCACTTCAGACAAACCAGTTGTTGTCAATTCAGGTTCTTTCGGAGGAAGTAATAGTACAGAATTGGGCAGAACCCAAAATGGGAGTCTAGCTCCTTTAGGAAGAGATGTTGGTTTTGACCAAATTGTCTCTTTAGAGAAAACCGGAAAAGAATATGTATTCCTAAAAGGCCTTGGAACTGATGAACTGGAACGTGTTTTATTAATAGCGCATTACGACAATACCGATGTATTCTTGAATGGCTCCACAGTTCCATATAAGACACTCAAAAGTGGTGAATATCTTGCAATTGACGGAAGCCAATTTATAAATGGAAGTTTATATGTAAAAACTTCTGCTAATGTATTTGCCTATCAAAGTATCGGAGGAACAACGCATCCTGCCAATCAAAATCTATTTTTTGTTCCTCCAATAAATTGCGCGACGCCAAATACGGTTGATAATATTCCTCAAATACAATCTATTGGAAACAATACTTTTAACGGATATCTAAATATTGTAACCGAAACCGGAGCAACTGTTTTATTAAACAACAATCCTATTTCTGCTTCTCCTTTTCCAATTCAAGGAACTGCAGATTTTGTGCGTTATACTGTTTCTGACTTATCCGGAAATATAGCTGTAAAATCAACCAAACAGGTTTATGTTTCTTATTTTGGAACCAATGGAGCCGCAACTTACGGAGGTTATTATTCTGGCTTTGACCTAAAACCTGAAATTGTGAGCGGAAAAATCACCTTAACAAATTCCGCCTGTATTCCAAATGTCTCTTTAAAAATCAACACTTTATCTTCTTATGACACTTTTCAATGGTTTAAAGATGATGTTTTAATTCCAGGCGAAAATAAAAATACGTTTACGCCAACCCAACCTGGTTTTTATCAAGTGAGAGGAAGTATTTCGGGCTGTGTCAGCGATGTTTTTTCAGATAAAATTCCAGTGAGCGATTGTCCTATAAATGTTGATAACGATTTGGCAAATGACAATATTGATGTAGATTATGACAATGATGGACTAACAAATTGTACAGAATCATATGGCAATTTGCCAATTAATACCTCAAACCCAAATTCAGGTTTGGTAAAAACAGGAACTTATTCAAATTCGTTTTCAGGCACAATTATAAATAGTAATCCTGCAAGTGCAATTCCTTTTTTAGGAAATAGCGATGGAAGCTTTATTACCGAAGTTCACCAAGGAAAAGGCCTATCTGTTAGCTATAATTTGAGTTTTATAAAACCAATAAATCTAAGTTTGGAATATGTAACAGCTGCAAATACCACTGATTTATTAAACTCTGATTCGCAATATATTATTAATTCAGACACTGACAAAACCGTAACCGTTTTAAATCCGACCAATCAATTATTAATTGATACAAATTATGACGGAATTTACGAAAGCGGCGTTACGCAATTTTCTTCTTTTGAAATCCGTTTTCGCCTAAATGGAAGTGTTCCTCTTCAAGCGGGAACTGGCACATTCAAATTTCAATCTTATCAAACAAAATCTTTTAAGATAACACACAAAAATCTTTTAGATACTGCTGGAAACAAAGCAACATTCCAACTAATTGCTACTTGCGTTCCAAAAGATACTGACGGCGACGGCATTCCTGATCAACTAGACCTGGATTCAGATAATGACGGAATTCCCGATCAAATAGAATCACAAATAAAACCAATTCCGCTTTCAAACACCGACACCAATTTAGATGGTTTAGATGAAATTTTCAATTTTTCGGCATCGCCAATTGACACTGATGCTGATGGAATCCCAAATTATCTGGATTTAGACAGTGATAATGATGGCATCTTCGATCTAGTAGAATCTGGAAGCAATGCAACTGACACAAATCGAGATGGTATTATTGACATTACAACTTTTGGAATTAATGGTTTAGCAGATGCTTTAGAAACCAATCCTGACAATGGCATCTTAAAATATACCGTTTTAGATTCTGATAACGACGGAATAAAAAATTATATGGAAATCGATAGTGACAACGATGGCTGTAATGATGTTATAGAAGCTGGGTTTAGTGACCCTAATTTTGATGGACAATTAGGAAATGTCCCTGTTTTGGTAAACTCTTTTGGGATCGTCACCAGCAAAACTGATGGTTATACCGCTCCAAACGGCAATTACATTATTGCAACTCCAATTATTATTACAAAACAACCAGAAAACCAAACTGTTTGTGAACTAGAAAAAGCTGTTTTTAGTATTGAATCTAATGCAGATACTTTTCAATGGCAATTGTCTACCGATGCTGGAACCACATGGAATGCCTTGACAGAAAACGCTACTTATTCAGGAACCAAAACTACATCTTTAACCATTCAAAAAGCAATTTCTGCAATGAATGGCTATCAATATCGTGTGCTTTTAAACCGCAATAATAATGCATGTGGATTAACTTCTGCAAATTCTGTTAAGCTTATTCTGAATGCTTTGCCTATTTTAAATTCACCTATCACAATCGTTCAATGTGATGACGACACTGATGGTGTTTCAAATTTTAATATTACGGAAAAAAACAATTTTGTTTCGGCTAATTCTTCTAATGAAACCTTTACTTATTACACCACTTTGGCAGGTGCAAACACAAAAGATCAAGCTCTTTTGATTTCAAATCCTCTCGCATTTAAAAGCAACAATAAAAGCATTTGGGCCAGAGTTGAAAACACAAACGGATGTTTCTCTGTAGCAAAATTAAACTTGAAAGTTTCAACAACACAAATTGATCCAAATTTTAAAAGATCTTTTGCTGTTTGTGATGATTTTATTGATGCCACCAATGATGACAAAGACGGAATTGCATCGTTTGATTTCAGTAGTGTCACGCAGGATATCCAAGCAATGCTTCCTTCTGCAAGCGATAATTATTCTATAAACTATTATGCGAATGAAACTGACGCCTTAGCAGAAACCAATACAATTACAAATCCTTCGAATTACAGAAATACGACACCAAATCAACAAAAAATTTGGGTAAGAGTTGACAGTAATCTCGACAATGCTTGTTTTGGTTTAGGAGCCTATATTACGCTTAAAGTTAATGCAAAACCCAATATTGACATCAACAGCAATCAAAGCGCCAATACATTAGTTTGTTCAAATCTGCCAACTTTCTTCGTCAAACTTGATGCTGGACTAATTGGCAATACTCCTGCAAGCACATACAACTATATTTGGTCGAAAGACGGCAGTATAATTCCTGAGGAAAATAGTGAAACTTTAGAAGTCAATGAAGAAGGAAAATATACTGTAGAAGTTTTTACTAAGGAAGAAAATAGTTGCAGTCGAACAAGAACTATTACAGTAACAGCTTCTGATATAGCCCACCTAGACTCTGTTTCTATTTCAGATTTATCCGATTACAATACTGTTGAGGCAAATGTTTCTGGAGCTGGAAACTACGAATACAGCATTGATGATCCTAGCAGTTCATTTCAAGAATCTAACCTTTTTGAAAATGTTCGCCCAGGCATACATGATCTTTACATTAATGATAAAAATGGATGCGGAAAAATTTCGAAAACCATAGCAGTACTAGGAATTCCAAAGTTTTTTACCCCAAATGGTGATGGCTACAATGATTATTGGAACATACAAGGTGCAAATGAGACTTTTAATTCTGGAGCCAAAATTCTTATTTTCGATCGATTCGGCAAATTAATCAAAGAAATTATCGCCTCTGGTAACGGTTGGGATGGGACTTTCACAGGCAATCCAATGCCTGCTGATGATTATTGGTACACTTTAAAATTAGAAGATGGCCGAGAAGCAAAAGGTCATTTCGCTCTAAAAAGGTAACTTCATTAAATCCCAAATTTTAAATTCCAAATTCCAAAAATAAAGCATAAAAAAATCCCAAACTCCATATTGGAATTTGGGATTTTTTATATTGAAAGTTAAAACTAATTAGATTTTATATCTTTTTCTATCAGTTTCACTTAAGTAAATCTTTCTTAAACGAAGAGATTTTGGAGTAACTTCAACATACTCATCTTTTTGGATGTACTCTAAAGCTTCCTCTAATGAGAATTTGATAGCTGGAATAATTCTAGCTTTATCATCAGCTCCAGAAGAACGTACGTTAGAAAGTTTTTTCGTTTTAGTAACGTTAACAGTCATATCGTCGCTACGAGTGTTTTCTCCAATTACCTGACCTTCATAGATATCCTCGTTAGGATCAACGAAGAATTTACCACGATCTTGTAATTTATCGATAGAGTAAGGAATTGCTTTTCCGTTTTCCATAGAGATTAATGAACCGTTGTTACGTCCAGGAATTTCTCCTTTGTATGGTTCGTATCCAATGAAACGGTGTGCCATAATAGCTTCACCAGCAGTAGCAGTAAGCAATTGATTTCTTAAACCGATAATTCCACGAGATGGAATGTTGAATTTAATAATCATACGCTCCCCTTTACCTTCCATAGAAAGCATTTCACCTTTACGGATCGTTACGAATTCAACCGCTCTACCTGAAAGGTTTTCTGGCAAGTCGATCGTTAATTCCTCAATTGGCTCACATTTAACACCATCAACTTCTTTGATGATAACTTGTGGCTGACCAATTTGAAGCTCATACCCTTCTCTTCTCATTGTTTCAATAAGAACTGACAAGTGCAATACACCACGACCAAAAACCATAAATTTATCAGCAGAATCAGTTTCACCAACTTTCATCGCTAAGTTTTTCTCTAACTCTTTTGTCAATCTTTCACGGATGTGTCTAGAAGTAACAAATTTACCTTCTTTACCAAAGAATGGAGAATCGTTAATTGTAAACAACATACTCATTGTTGGCTCGTCGATAGCAATTGTTTGTAAAGCTTCTGGGTTTTCAAAATCAGCGATAGTATCACCAATTTCAAAACCTTCAATACCTACAACAGCACAAATATCACCAGCAACAACCTCTTCTACTTTTCTACGGCCTAAACCTTCGAAAGTATGCAATTCTTTAATTCTTGATTTGATGATTTTTCCATCTCTTTTTACCAAAGAAATTGGAGAACCTTCTTTCAAAGTACCTCTTTCAAGACGACCAATAGCGATACGACCTGTAAAAGAAGAGAAATCTAAAGAAGTGATCAACATTTGTGGAGTTCCTTCTGCAACTTTTGGAGCAGGAACATTTTTGATAACCATATCCAATAATGGCTCAATGTTTTGTGTTTGAACTTTCCAGTCATCAGACATCCAGTTGTTTTTAGCTGAACCGTAAACAGTTGGGAAATCCAATTGTTCTTCAGTAGCACCTAATTCAAACATTAAGTCAAAAACTTTTTCGTGAACTTCTTCAGGAGTACAGTTTTCTTTATCAACTTTGTTGATAACTACACATGGTTTCAAACCTAAATCAATAGCTTTCTGTAACACGAAACGTGTTTGTGGCATTGGCCCTTCAAAAGCATCCACTAACAAACATACACCATCGGCCATGTTCAATACACGTTCAACTTCACCTCCAAAATCCGCGTGGCCTGGAGTGTCAATAATATTGATTTTTGTTCCTTTATATTGAACTGATACGTTTTTAGAAGTAATAGTAATACCTCTCTCACGCTCTAAATCGTTATTATCAAGAATTAAATCACCTGTGTTTTCATTTTCACGAAATAACTGACAGTGATACATAATTTTATCAACCAAAGTTGTTTTACCGTGATCGACGTGGGCAATAATTGCAATGTTTCTAATAGATTCCATCTGTGATTTTTAATGGCTGCAAAGGTACACTTTATTTTCTAAAAAAAAACGTTTCTAACATAGTTTGCGTATATACAATCAATTAGTTAATACAAAACATCAAAACACAGCCCTTAAATTGAACTTTACTTATTGTTTAATTATAGTTAATTTAACTATATTTGAAGTAATGAAAAGTAAAACTCTCCAAATTACTCTAGTTTACATTCTAGTATCATTATTTATGGCGGTACTCTGTCATAAAATACTTACCACTTATTTTTCAGACGTTAAATATTTTTATCTTTTTTTTCTAAAAGACATTTTCTTCATTTTAACTACAGCCTTATTTTTCAAATACATAGTTTCTAAAAACGAAAAACATAATGTTACCGTTTTCAAAAAATTAAAGGAAACAAACGAAGAAATAAAAGAATCCAACGAAAAATATGACATTGTAGCAAAAGCAACAAGCGACACGATTTGGGACTGGAAAATTCAGGAAGACAGCATAAATTGGAACAAAGGAATTGAAGGGATTTTTGGATACAATCCCACCGAAGTTGGCAAGACTTCTAAATGGTGGTTTGATAAAATTCATCCCGAAGACAGCATCAGAATGTCAATAAAATTATATTCTTTCATTGAGCAAAAAACCGAAAAATGGCAAGATCAATATCGCTTTAGATGTGCCGACGGAAGCTACAAATATGTTTTAGACAGAGGTTTTTTATTGAAAGATGAAAATGGAAGAGCCATCAGAATGATCGGAGCCATTCAAGACATCACAAAACAAAAAGAAGAAGAACAACGATTGAAGCTTTTAGAAACTGTAATTACCCAATCAAAAGATTCAATTTTAATTACAGAAGCCAATTCGCAGGCACGAAAAATTCCGAAAATCGTGTACGTAAATCCAGCTTTTTCGCAAATGTCAGGTTATTTATCAAATGAAATTGTTGGCAAATCTCCGAATATTTTCAAAGGCCCAAAATCAGATTCTGAAGAATTAAAAAAACTATTGCGAGCAATCAAAAATGAAGAAGAATGCTTGATTGAAACCATTAGCTACACCAAACAAAAAGAAGAATATTGGGTTCGCTTTTCGATGATTCCAATTTTCAACAATGAGGGATCAATTTCACACTGGATCTCTATACAAAGAGATATCACGGAAGAAAAAAAGCTTGAAACCGAAAAAGAGCATCTTATTCGAGAATTGACCCAAAACAACAAGGATTTAAAGCAATTTTCATACATCACTTCACACAATTTGAGAGCTCCATTATCAAATTTAATTGGGCTTTTAAATCTAATTGAAGATATTCCGATTGAAAATCCAGAGCTTGAAGAAATTTTATCTGGATTTACCAAATCAACTCATTTACTGAACGAGACCATCAATGATCTGGTAAAAGTCATCATCATCAAAGACAATCCTTCGATGCAAAAAGAGGAAGTTTCTTTAAAAGAAGTCTTTGAAAATGTTTTCAGTCAATTATCTTTTCAAATAGAACTGCATAAACCAATTATAAAGCTTAAATTTGACCGTGTTCCATTATTAAACACAAACAAAGCATATATCGAGAGTATTTTGCTTAATTTGCTCACCAATTCTATAAAATACAAATCAGAAAACAGGAAGCTAAAAATATCCATTATTGCTGAACAGATCGACAATAAGGCGATATTGACATTTAAGGACAACGGAATTGGTATTGATTTAGAAAGAAACCGTGACAAAGTTTTTGGCCTATATCAAAGATTTCATAATTATCCAGACAGCAAAGGACTTGGCCTATATCTTGTAAAATCTCAGGTTGAAACCATGGGAGGAACAATCAGCATAGAAAGCGAAGTCAACAAAGGCACCACCTTTATAATAACATTTAAAAATTAAAGATCATGCTCGAGCAGATTTTATGCATTGACGACGACCCAATCACGTTGATGTTATGCAAAAAAGTAATTTCGAAGTCACAAATTTGCCATGAAATTATTACAGCTCAAAATGGCGAAGAAGCCCTTCATCACTTCAACACTTTAAAATATACCAACAACAAGAACAAAGACAACAAAAAACCCGAATTAATTTTTTTAGACCTCAATATGCCAGTTATGGGAGGCTGGGAGTTTTTAGACCATTTCACTTCTTCTGACTATAAAGAATTCAACACCGCAAGTGTCATCGTATTATCTTCTACAATTGACCCAGAAGATTTAGCCAAGGCAAAAAAATATCCAATAATAATAGACTTCCTTTCAAAACCTATTACACAGCCAATGCTGGAATATCTTAAAAAGAAAATAGATCTTTAGATTAAATCCCAATACTAAAATTCCAAATTCCAACTTTACAAGAGCGGGGATTTGGAATTTTTTTATTTCAAAAAGAGATTTTGCGCTTCAAAACTTGAAACTTGAAACTTGAAACTTGAAACTTGAAACTTGAAACTTGGAACTTGGAACCTGGAATTTGATATAAACAAAAAAAGTCCTCGAAAAGAGGACTTTTTAATATCTAATAAATTGTTTTAATTACAATTTAGCAACATGTTTCGTTAATTTAGACTTCAAGTTAGAAGCTTTATTATTGTGGATGATGTTCTTTTTAGCTAATTTATCAATCATAGAGATTACAGTTGATAATTTTGCAGTAGCATCAGATTTATCAGTAGCTAATCTTAATGCTTTGATAGCATTACGAGTAGTTTTATGTTGGTATCTGTTAAGAACTCTTCTTTTTTCGTTGCTTCTGATTCTTTTTAAAGCTGACTTATGATTTGCCATTTCTTTTAATTTTAGATGTAATAATTATTATAAATACTAGTTAAAAAAGAAAAACCTCCCACAATTGCAAAACAATCACTTTGGTTTTAACTAATAAAACAAAAACCGAGACACCAATTTTTGTTTTACAAAACTTATTTACAACTAATTTTGTAGTCCGTAGGGGAATCGAACCCCTGTTACCAGGATGAAAACCTGGCGTCCTAACCCCTAGACGAACGGACCTCAATTCTCCTAAGTTGGAAATTATTCAATATGTAATATAACTTGTAGTCCGTGGGGGAATCGAACCCCCCTTACCAGGATGAAAACCTGGCGTCCTAACCGATAGACGAACGGACCGCGCTTCTGTATTGCGGATGCAAAGATACATCTATTTTTTATTTGCGCAACACCTAACGCAAAAAAATATATTATTTTTTAGTACGCCTTAGCAAAAAGCACTCTTTTAGATGAAGGATTCCCAGTAAACACGCAGGTTCCCGCCTCTTCAACAGCATCCAAAGGAATGCAACGAATGGTCGCTTTTGTCAAATCTTTTATCTTTTCTTCTGTCGCTGCAGTTCCGTCCCAGTGAGCAGAAATAAAACCTCCTTTGCCTTCTAAAACTTCTTTAAATTCCTCAAAATTATTCACTTGTGTAATATGAGTATTTCTATATTCAAATGCTTTAGTAAATAAGTCATTTTGAATCTGCTCAAGCAAATCATTTACATAATCAACGATTTTCTCCGCTGCAACAACTTCTTTTGACAAATTATCACGTCTTGCCACTTCAAAAGTTCCATTTTCTAAATCTTTTGGACCTACAGCAATACGAACAGGAACTCCTTTCAATTCCCATTCAGCAAATTTGAATCCTGGTTTTTGAGTCGTTCTATCATCATACTTCACTGAAATTTTCAGCTTTCTTAGTTTTGCTGTCAATTCATTAACGGCTGCTGTTATCTGCGCTAATTGCTCATCTGTTTTATGGATTGGCACAATTACAACTTGTATTGGAGCCAAATTTGGAGGCAACACCAAACCTTGATCGTCAGAATGCGTCATAATCAACGCCCCCATAAGACGAGTAGAAACTCCCCAAGAAGTTCCCCAAACATGTTCTTGTTTTCCTTCTGCATTTGCAAATTTCACATCAAATGCTTTTGCAAAGTTCTGCCCCAAAAAGTGAGAAGTTCCAGCCTGCAATGCTTTTCCGTCTTGCATTAATGCCTCAATACAATAAGTTTCATCTGCACCAGCAAAACGCTCAGTTTCCGTTTTAAGACCTTTCACAACAGGAATCGCCATAAAGTTTTCTACGAAATCCGCATAAACGTTCATCATTTTTTCAGACTCCTCAATCGCTTCTGCTTTAGTAGCATGAGCCGTATGTCCTTCTTGCCATAAAAATTCGGCAGTTCTCAAAAACAAACGCGTACGCATTTCCCAACGAACCACATTCGCCCATTGGTTAATTAATAAAGGCAAATCTCTGTACGATTGCACCCATCCTTTATATGTAGACCAAATGATCGCCTCACTTGTAGGACGAACAATTAATTCCTCTTCTAGCTTTGCATTTGGATCGACCATCAATTTTCCTGGTCTTTCCTCATCATTCTTTAATCTATAATGTGTTACAACAGCACACTCTTTTGCAAATCCTTCCGCATTTGTTTCTTCTGCCTCAAACATGCTCTTCGGCACGAACAAAGGAAAATAAGCGTTCTGATGCCCCGTTTCTTTAAACATTCGATCTAATTCAGCCTGCATTTTTTCCCAAATAGCATATCCGTATGGCTTAATTACCATACATCCTCTAACTCCTGAATTTTCAGCTAGGTCTGCTTTTACAACCAGTTCATTATACCATTTAGAATAATCTTCTGATCTTGTAGTAAGGTTCTTACTCATATTATATAGTTTGGCACAAATTTTGTTTTAAATAATTTTAACTAAATAGTTTGACAAAACTAACTATTTTTGTAATGTGCAACAATAAAAAACACCACAGATATGAAAACTTCTACTTATCTCCGCCAAAACTCAAGTTACTTTTACTTAATTGGACTACTGAGTTTTCTCCTTGCTTCGTGTGGCTCTTACCAAAACACTTCTTATTATGACAATGATGGGGTTTATGGCAAATCTACAAACACGTATGCACAAACGACTGTCACAAGCACTAATAGTCAATATAAAGATTACTTCAAGTCATTACAAGACGCGAATCAACCTACCGAAATTTTTACTGACGTAGATAATTACAGCAATTATGCTGTAAACGATAGCACACAAACAGCATCCGTAGCAGCTTATCCAGGCTGGGGAGGCTACAGCACAGAAACTTCTGTAGCTGTTTACTCTGATCCATCATGGTATTTTGGAATCGGATTTGGATGGGGATATCCTTATTATGGATACGGATGGGGATATCCATACTATGGCTGGGGCTATCCATACTACGGATGGGGATATTATCCAGGATGGGGATACCCAGGTTGCGGTTACGGATATTATGCAAATTACAATTATAGCTACGGAAGAAGAGGATCAGCTGCTTATTACGGATCTAGAGGATACGCAACAAGAAGCTCATCATACGCAGGAAGAAATTATGCTGGCAGAAGTTATGCCGGAAATGATTTCACAACAAGAAATTATGCTGGAAGAAGCAGCTACAATACAAATGGAAGAAGCTATTCAGATTACAGAAGAAGTTCTTCTGTAAACGGCAGAACCTATTCAAGTCCAACATTTACTGATAGAAGAAGCACTGCGCAAGGCCAAAGCAGTGGTTATGATTATTCTAACAGAAGATCAAGTGCAGGAATGACCAACAGAAGCTACAGCACTCCAAACAGCAGTTCATCCAGAACTTACTCTCCTAGCCCATCTCGTTCATCGATGAGCAGTGGCAGTGGTGGAAGATCCTACAGCGGTGGCGGTGGTGGCTACAGTGGCGGTGGCGGCGGAGGAGGAAGATCCTACGGCGGTGGCGGTGGCGGAGGAAGAAGATAATTCCTCTTTTTCACCAAATCATTCACTTACTTTAAAAATCTAACCAGATGAAAAAAATATTCTTCCTTTTTACTATAGGACTATCTTTTAGCGCCTTACATTCTCAAGAAATATCTGATGCTGTACGCTATTCACAAGACAACTTAACAGGGACGGCAAGATTCCGAGCCATGAGTGGTGCATTTGGAGCCGTTGGAGGAGATTTATCAGCCTTAACTGTCAATCCAGCCGGATCAGCAATATTCAACAACAATCAAATTGGGGTTTCTTTTAGTAATCAAACCAAAAAGAACAACTCCAATTATTTCGGAACTGAAACCAGCGAAAAAGACAATTCTTTTATCTTAAATCAAGCTGGAGCTGTTTTTGTTTTTCATGACCATAATCCAAATAGTAATTGGACAAAGTTTGCCATTGGAACAACTTATGAAAACACCAACAATTTCAATAACGAAATGTTTTCTGCCGGCACAAACCCTAGAAACTCAATTGACCAGTACTTTTTGACTTATGCTAATGGAATTCCTTTGAACAACATTACAAATATTCCTTATAGAGATCAATATTACGACGAACAACAAGCTTATTTTGGATACAAAGGATATGTAATAGATCCTGTAAATCCAAATGACGGCAACAATACACAATATGTTTCTGCCGTTCCTGCTGGAGGAAATTATTACCAAGAAAACTCAGTTTACACTACAGGCTACAACAGCAAACTAAGCTTCAACATGTCAACGTCATATAAAGACAGAATTTATTTTGGAGCGAACTTAAACTTACATATTTTAGATTACAGAAGATCAAGCAGTTTCTACGAAGACAATAGCAATCCATTAGAAGCACGCGAAACAATATCTAGCTTGCGTTTCAACAACGATTTATACACTTACGGAAACGGCTTTTCTTTCCAATTGGGTGCAATCGCAAAAGCTACTGATGCCTTGAGATTTGGTGTTGCTTACGAATCAAATACTTGGTACGATCTTTATGACGAGGTTTCACAGAGCTTAGGAACAACTAGACAAGCCGCAGGTGGTCCTGAAATAAACGAAAATGTTAATCCGAATATAATTAATGTGTATGACAGATACACTTTGCAGACACCTGATAAATTCACTTTCAGCGGTGCTTATATATTTGGGAAATCGGGCTTAATTAGCGTTGATTACTCGATCAAAAATTACGGAAACACAAAATACAAACCAACTAGTGATCCAGGATTCAGAGGATTAAATGCTGACATGAGCAATCAACTGACATCAAATGGAGAGCTAAGAATTGGTGCTGAATATAAAATCCAAAGATTAAGTTTGCGTGGGGGTTACCGTTTTGAGGGAAGCCCTTATAAAGACGGCAGAACAATTGGCGATTTAAACAGCTACTCAGGAGGTTTAGGATATAGCTTTGGAGCAACAAAATTAGACTTAGCTTATTCTTATATGGAAAGAAAATCAAATCAAGGATTTTTCGCAACAGGGTTTACAGATGGAGCAAACATCACTTCTAAACTAAACAATGTAACTTTAACTTTATTATTTGAATTGTAATTAAAAATCAAAATAGATGATTGAAGATTTCCGTCAAGTATTTTTCTTGGCGGATTTTTTTTTAGCTTAAAAAGAAGCGGTTTCATTTTACACCACTCAGAATCTATTAAAATTCAAAAAAAATATAGCGGACAGCGGGATTAGCTTCATAAAAAACATCTAAAAGAAACCGAAACAAGCGGTGTTTGAATAAAAAAGTGTAATTTTGCACTCCAATTTATAAAAGTATGAGAACCAAGTCTTTAAAAAAGAACAAAATTAACGTAATCACTCTTGGGTGTTCAAAAAATGTTTATGACAGCGAAGTCCTTATGGGACAGTTGCGTGCGAATGGAAAAGAAGTTGAACATGAGGCTCCTGCAGAAAAAGAAGGAAACATTATTGTAATTAACACTTGCGGTTTTATTGACAATGCAAAAGCCGAATCTGTTAATATGATTTTGGAATATGCCGACAAGAAAGACAAAGGATTAGTTGACAAAGTTTTTGTTACTGGATGTTTATCTGAACGTTACAGACCAGACTTAGAAAAAGAAATTCCGAATGTGGATCAATATTTTGGGACAACTGAGTTGCCTCAACTACTAAAAGCATTAGGCGCCGACTATAAACACGAACTATTAGGGGAGCGTTTAACAACAACTCCAAAGAATTATGCTTACTTAAAAATTGCAGAAGGTTGCGACAGACCTTGCAGTTTTTGTGCTATTCCTTTAATGCGTGGTTCTCACGTTTCTCAACCAATTGAAAAATTGGTAAAAGAAGCTGAAGGCTTAGCTAAGAATGGTGTTAAAGAATTAATTTTAATTGCACAAGACTTGACTTATTATGGTCTTGATCTATATAAAAAGAGAAATCTTGGAGAACTTTTGGAAGCATTAGTTAAAGTAGAAGGAATTGAATGGATTCGTTTGCATTATGCTTTCCCAACTGGTTTTCCTATGGATGTTTTGGAAATCATGAAACGCGAGCCAAAAATCTGTAATTATATTGATATTCCGCTACAACATATTTCTGATTCGATCTTGAAATCAATGCGTCGTGGTACAACCCAAGCTAAAACGACTCAATTATTAAAAGATTTCCGTGCTTCAGTACCAGGAATGGCAATCAGAACAACTTTGATTGTTGGATATCCAGGTGAAACTCAGGAAGATTTTGAAATTCTGAAAGATTTTGTTCAAGAAATGAAATTTGACAGAATGGGATGTTTTGCTTATTCTCACGAAGAAAATACTCACGCTTATTTATTGGAAGATGATGTTCCGGATGATGTAAAACAAGCTAGAGCAAACGAAATAATGGAATTGCAGTCACAAATTTCTTGGGATTTGAACCAAGAAAAAGTTGGAAAAGTTTTCAAATGCATTATCGACAGAAAAGAAGGAGCACATTTTGTTGGCCGAACTGAGTTTGACAGCCCAGATGTTGACAATGAAGTTTTGATTGATGCCTCTAAACATTATGTAAAAACTGGTGAATTTGTTAATATCAAGATAATTGAAGCAACAGAATTTGATTTATACGGAGAACCTGCTTAAATTTACGCTAACTATTATCAATTTAGATAAAAAACTAATTATGAAACCTACGAACATTTTTTTTCTTTTGATTTTTACTTTATGCTGTGTTAACGCAGCATCAGCTCAATATGGTGGCTATAACAGTGGTTATGGTGGAGGTTATGGCGGTTATGGACGTGGTGGCGGAATGGGAATGGACAGAAGCATGATGGCTGGCCCGCAAAGCACTCCAAGCAAGCCAAAAGAAATTCCTGCAGAGGAAACTGCCGCGAAAATCGTTGAACAAATGAGACCTGAACTAAAACTTGATGATCTTCAAGCAATTGCTATCACTAACGCTTTAGCAGATAGTATTAGAGAGCAAGGTGTACTTTTAAAAAACGAAAGCAGTAGTCAAGATCAAAAAGTAGAGCAAATTAATGCCCTAAGAGAAAGCACTACTAAAAAGATTAATGCTTTTTTGAATCCTGACCAAATAGAAAAGTACAAAGAATTCATGGCCAATTTCAAAGGAGTTCAAAAAGATAAATCAAAGAAGAAAAAAGACTCTAAAGATCACAAAGAAGCAACCGAAGAAGAAAAAACAAAAAAAGCTGAAGAATAATATTCAAAAAACTTCATCTCAAAATGTAAATGATCATGATAAAAAAACATTTATGTTATTTGGTTTTAGCAATTATAATAACTTCTTGCTCTACAAATCCATATAAAAGCACTGAAAAGGTTTACGATCAGCAGCTTAAAAATTTAGAAAATCAAATTACAAGCAAGGATCCACAAGCGATTCCTCCTGTAAGCCCAGTGGTGATTGATACTACTTACGCACAACAACTTGGCATTATTAAAGATACTTTATCAAAAACAGGTTCAACTCATTTAGTAAATGGCATCACAACAGAATGGATTGGAACTGTGAACTTTAATTTAAGAAAACCAAGCTTTATCATCATTCATCATACAGCGCAAGATTCTCTTAAACAAACGATAAACACTTTCACAAAAACCAAAACACAAGTAAGCGCTCATTATATTATTTCGGAAAACGGAAAAGTGGTGCAAATGCTTAATGATTATTTAAGAGCATGGCACGCAGGAGCGTCAACTTGGGGAAAAAATACTGATATCAATTCAAGCTCGATCGGGATCGAGTTAGACAACAACGGATTTAAACCTTTTACAGAAAGCCAAATCAGCAGTCTTGTTGCTCTTTTGACAAAATTGAAAAAAGATTATAATATTCCGACGCAAAATATTTTAGGACATTCTGACATTGCACCGGGAAGAAAACAAGATCCGAGCGCTTTATTCCCTTGGAAAACATTAGCCGAAAAAGGTTTCGGAATTTGGCCAGATGAAGTTTTAGAAGAAGCTCCTTTTGATTTTAAAATTGAGCCTGCTTTGAGAATAATTGGTTACAATACAAAAAATCTTTCGGCGGCGATTATGGCTTTTAAGTTGCATTACATTCAAACTGATGTAACCCCTACTCTAGACCGAAAAACAATAGATACTATTTATTCAATTTACAAAAAACAAGTTCAGTAATATAGTTCTGTAAAAAATACAAAGAGGCTGTTTTATAAAAACAGCCTCTTTTTTTATGCCAATATCTTAGTTATAATAGCACACAGATGATGCAGATCAAACAGGTTGTCGCTGTTTTTTTTTATCTGTAAAAATCTGTTTAATCCGCGTCATCTGCGTGCCATTTAAAGATATTATTTCAACAAGATAAATCTTCACAAAGAAAGGACGCACCGCAGTACGTCTCTACCATATAATACATAAATACATTACCGATTAACGCAATACATTTCACATTTTCACATTATCTCATTGTCCTCCTAATAAAAAAGCTGCCAAAACATTAATATGTTTCGACAGCTCCAAAAAAAAAAAAAAAATATCAATCTTTATCTCTAGAAAGAGTATGTTGTAGCAACCAGAGCAAAAATCGAACCGCCTGTTGGCATTGCATCTTTATCTAAAAAGATATCTTCTGATGCTGCATCGTATCTTAACTCAGGAATTATTGTCAATTTTCCAACTTTGTAATTTAAAGAAACAGTATTTGCAAAAACATTTGAGCCAGTCAATGTTCCTAAACTTGGCGCCGCGCTTTTAGCATCAAAATATTCCATTCTGTAAGCCAATAACAAAGACGGAGAGAATGAATAATTTGCATATCCTACTAATGAGAACCATTCCCCATCGTCAGCGCTTATAAAATCATTTTTAGTTTTTGCATAAGTTGCATTAAATCCAAGTGCGAAACTATCACTTAATGTTTTTGAAGCAACTAAGTCAAATTGCGTTTTATTTTCATCTGAAGCCGGATTTGAACTTCCTGATGTAAAATTCAAATATGCACTTCCTGTTTCACCTATATATCCAACTTGTCCGATATATGTTTTTTGTGACGAACCCGCATCCATTGCCGATTTAAAATCTGTTGGGTTAGTAATACCGAACATCGCTGTAAACTTTCCTGAAGTATATTGCGCTTTTAAACCTGTATTAAAGAACGGCCCATAAGAAAAGGCATATGACATACTGTAGTTTTTATTATCAACAGCATCTAAGACCTCATATCCTATGTGAGTACCAAAACTACCCACAACAAATTTGAATTTTTCGGTAACTTGGTAAGTGAAAAATAATTGTTTAATTAAAAATTTTGCATTTATATCTTTATCTGTTGTTTCATTATATGAAAATTCACCCGCTCTTTTTCCGAATCCTAAATCTACAAATACAGAGGCTTTTCCAAAAGTGTGTCCTGCTTCAACAGACGCCATTCCTAATTCAAATGAATCCTGAGAGTTGGTAAAGCTCGTTAATCCATTCATTTGTTTCGAAAAATCGTATTTATAGTACGCATCTGCTGATCCGCCCCATGTCGTCGCTGGTGAAGTTGCAGTTTCTGTATCATCTTGGGCAAAAGCAAAAGAACTCGTTAACATCGCGGCAAAAATGTGTAATACTTTTTTCATGTTTTAATTGGTTTTTGGTTATTAATTGATTCTGGTTAGTTAATCTTTATATATTTTAAAAAATAGTAAATAGCACTTTTAAAACCCTTAATCGCCCTCTAAAACCCCCTCATTTTCTTTAGCGAATTTATTAACTTTTGCATGAGTAGAACAATCCAAAAGTACTTTTTTGACGTTTTAGAAGCAGAATTATGGATTACAAAAATTAAACAAGCAATAATCGTTATTTGACATTTATACGGATTCATTTTTGAAAATTCAACAATGCATTTTTAATCACTAACCACTTTAAAACACACAAAACGCAAAACAAAACAACAAATGAAACCAAAAAACCACTTAAAAATACATTAAAAAACAACTACCCCCTAAATTTTTAGGGGGTAGTTGTAAAAAATAAAATAAATAAGAATTTACAACAAAAATAAGCAACCTTCGAAAACCTTTATTAACAGAAAATAAAATTCTTACAAAAACACCCCTACAAAACTTCTAAAACCTCATGATGATGCAGATCATTTTTTTGGTTTAAAAAAACAAAAAAGCCTGTCCAAAAATTGAACAGGCTCATAAAAGAAACAGGACGACTAAATTAATCCTGTGTATTGTATTTTTTCAAAAACTCCCTAACCTTGATTCCCGATTCTTTCAAATCTTCATCTTTCCATTTCCCTTCAGACTTTGCCGATTTCTTCAGAATAGAACAAGTTTCATCTTTATCAGAAACCGACCATGTAATCCAGCTGAGTTTTCTGGCTTCCATCCAATCAATGTATTCTTGCCAAGCTTTCATATTTAACGGCCCATCACCCGAAGCTTCCATTCCAGCAGATTCTGAAACAAAAACAGGTACTCCTTTTTTTATTGCTGCGTCGGTTCGATCTCTTAATTCCTTTCCATGCGTTGCTGCATAAAAATGCATCGTATACATTATATTAGAATATGCCATAATAGGATCTTCTGCCGGAAGATCAATATCTTGATCCCAATGCGGGCAACCAACCAAAATGATATTATTAGGATCATTTTCTCTAATTATACGGATTATTTCCTCGGCATATGCTTTGACTTCCCACCAGCTTTCATAATCCGGCTCATTAAACACCTCATATATTATATTAGGGTATTTAGCATACTTTTTTGACATCTCTGCAAAAAATGCCGAAGCTTCCTTCAAATTAATATTATGACTGTGCCAATCAATAATAACATAAATATCTGATTTGATAGCGCCATTTACAACTGCTTCAATCTTTTCTTTAGCAAACTGTGGATCTTTCATATAAGACATCTCCCCTAATTCGATTCCATTCGCCGCCCGAACCACATTGCAATTAAAATCTTTTTTCAGCCAGCTCACTGCTTTTTCATTATAAAATCGTGGCCACATACTATGCCAGCCAAAGCTCAAGCCTCGCAACACAATAGGTTCATTATTTTGATCCACTAACTGAGTGCCTTTCAAACTTAATTGACCGTGTTTTTTCACAAACTGAGCCTGCAAATTACCAACAATCAATAATAAAACAACAGTAAGGAAGTAAGCTTTTGATTTCATAAATTTTAAGTTTAAGGAGTTAGACGAAGTGTAATTACATCATGAGAAGCAAGATCTGAAATAAAATTCTTTTTAGTTGTACCTATTTCTTTATTTTTCCAAAGATCTTTTATTTTATAAGTCACTTTATTGAAATCAGCTTCAAAACCAAAATCAGCATCTTTAATACTATTCTTTTTAAAATCGAAATTAACCTTTTTAGCAACATCACTTCGGTTTAAAAAAGTAATTGCCCAATTTCCATCTGCTAAAGGCTTAACCCAAACTTCTAAACCATCTTCCACCGAATATTTAAATCCTTGAATCCCTAATTTATCTTGGTTAACTGCAATTAAATCCTTATTTGTCAAAATTGCCAATGTTTCGTTCGACATTTTTCGGTAGTCGTTTCCTGTAAATAATGGTGATGAAAGCATGCACCACATTGCAAAATGCGCTTTGTCTTCGGTATCATTCATTTCATTTCCAACTTCCATCATATCAAAATCATTCCAGTGATCTGGGCCAGAATATTTGCGAATATCTTTTCGCATTTCAGCAATTTTCATGAATCCCCAAGACGACCAATTTTCTGGATGTTTGAATTCACAATCAAAACAAGGATAAATATCGCCTGAAATCCTCCAAAGATTCCCAACAGGTTTCCCCCATTCCCAAGGCTGATTGTCTCCCCATTCACAAAGACTAAAAACAATTGGCCTACCAGCGGTTTTCAATGCGTTGCTCATTGTTGTATAAGCTTCGGGAGCTGTAATACCTTTAGTGTTACACCAATCGTATTTCAAGAAATCAATTCCTAATTTTGCATAAAAACGAGCATCTTGATATTCGTAACCGCGAGTCCCTGGATATCCCGCACAAGTTTGAATGCCGGCGCAATTGTACAAGCCAAATTTCAAACCTTTGCTGTGCACATAATCAATAAGCGCTTTCATTCCGCTAGGAAATTTAACTGGATCCGGAACTAAATCGCCATTTGCATCGCGTTCGTGCGTCATCCAGCCGTCATCTAATACTATATAATTATAACCCGCAGCCGCCAATCCTGAAGAAACCATAATATCAGCGGTTTCTTTTACAAGTTTTTCATTGATATCTGTCCCAAAAGTATTCCAAGAATTCCATCCCATTGGCGGTGTCATTGCCAAGCCTTCAAATTTCCCTCCCGTTTGATTATGTGTATTTCCTTGCCCAAAACTTAAACTCGAAACAAACAAAACGAGTACTGAAATAATCTTTTTCATTTTTAAAACTTCTAATTAATTATTCTAAAAAAAAGTATTCCCTAATTTTCTCAATTAGGGAATACTCAAACAAAACTCAAAACAAATTACTGCTTACTATTTCAAAACAAATCCCATGTCATCCATAAGAATTGTATTTCCTCCAAAATTCCCTGATTCCTGAAGCGTTAACTGATCAAAAGTTGTTGGATTTCCGATATCAGAAAACGGAATCTCAATTGTTGTCCATTGTGATGTAATTGTTTTTTTGATTTGGTAAGCCCAACCTCCAAAAACAAAGATCACACTCGCTGCAGTATTAGTTGAAACACTTTTCACTTTTACTCTGAATGCTTTGTATTTTGAAACATCTCTTGAATTAAACTTCATATCAGCTCCATTCCATCCTCCAAAAACAAATTTAATCGCAGCTTCACCCTGAACTTTATCGTCTTTGAAGTTCGTGTCAAATGTATCTCCGCCACTCCACATCCAGTGCCCAGCATCTCCTTGTAAAACATCATCATATAAAGCTGAACCAACAGCTTCTTCTGAAGTTGTAGACCCTGAAATATTTGTTACAGTCACATATTTATCTGTAGCATTTGCTGGCATTTTAAATTTAATTTCTGTCAATGTTGAAGAAATAACCGGCACATCAATTGTTCCCACTTTTACTGTTGGATTCAAGAAATAATCACCATAAACTGTTACAACATCGCCAGCAGCAGCATTAATTGAATTATAGCTATTGAATTTTGGCGTTGGTGGTGCCACTACAAAGTCGTATAAAACTGTCCCTTGCTTTGTAACTAACTTCAATTTGTTGCTTGAATTTGCATAAGGTGTTTTCTCATCAATCAATACAAATATTGCTGTATCTGTTACTAATGTAGGATTGAAATACGTATCAAAATCATTAAAGTAGATTTTTGTTACGGTTGAAAGTCCAGTTCCTTGAATGACATAGTAATTTTTAGGATCACCAACTGTTACTGGAACCAAAGGCCCTTCTACAGATTTTGAAACACTCGTAATTACCGGCCCGCCTCCACTGCTTGATGCTTCATCATTACTGCAAGACGAAAACACAGCCAGCACCATAAATGCCATTATAAAAGGCAAAAGGTATTTTATTTTTATATTTTTCATAATTGTCATTTTTTTTAGTAATTATTTAAAAGTATACGGAACTGGCGCTTGCAATAATTTAGGGTTTTTAGCTACCTCGTTGTCCGGATAATCCATATAGAAGTCATTTGTTGCATGATCTTCGCTATAAACTGGCGTGTAATGACGCTCGCCATATCTATCTCCTCTATTTTGTGCCGACATAATTGCGATTGCTTTATTTTTGTCGATACGCCCTAGATCAAACCAATAATCACCCTCAAAACACAATTCTTTTCTTCTTTCTAAAAAGATATCATCAAATGTAATTGAAGTTAAATTTGCCAAACCAGCTCTCTTTCTAACGGCATTAATTGAGCTTAATGCGCTAGCATCTGTAGTACTTGCATTTGCTCCTAAAACTGCTTCTGCGTGAATAAGCAGCAATTCAGCATAACGCATTACATAGGTATTATTATCCATCATTGCCCATGCATCGGCTTGACCAGTAGCGCTTCCGTTTACTAGACCAATACAGTATTTTTTAATTCCTCCACCAGATGCCTGAGCCAAATCTTTTCCAGTTGGAACTGTAAACCCTATACCTTGAGTCGTTTTGATATTCGGGTAAGAATCTCCGCCTACCATAACTGTTTCATGCTTTCTCACATCTCCTGCTCCATATAAAGAAAGAAGCACTTCCTGGCTCGGACCAAAAACTCCCGCATACGAAGCGTTTGATGTAGACAATGTTCCGTCTTGGAATCCAAATTGTGTATTACAGTTGTTAGCAGAACCATAAGCTCCGTCACCTTTCCATTGAATAGCAAAAATAGATTCTTCGTTATTATTGTTTGGATAAGTAAACAAATCTCCAAAACTCTTAGTTGGCAATTGATCACCTCCTAGCAATTTAAACTCCCCACTACTGATTACAGCTTCTGCCATTGCTTTTGCATTTGCATAATCTTTTTGGTACAAATAAACTTTAGCCAACATTGCTCTAGCAGAACCTTTAGAAACGTGTCCGTTGTTAGCATAATTAGTTCCTCTTGTTTTTGTAGCCAACAATTCAATTGCTTTTAAATAATCCATTGTGATTAATTTATAAATATCTGCAACTGTATTTGTGTTTACATAAGGATTGCTCGTGTAATCAAGCGGATTTTCAATAATTGGCACTGGTCCCCAAAGTCTTACCAAATCAAAATAAGCCGTAGCTCTCATGAAATAAGCTTCTCCCATAGTGTTATCCAAAACTGATTTATCAACATCTGGACCTACTCTGGCTGCCAAAAAGTTAATAATCATATTTGACTGTTGCACATTTGCCCATAATGATGACCAACCGTTTACTAATTCAGGATCACTTCCGTTTAACGAAAATGTTCTCAATCCGCTTACGTCTGGAGAACCTGAATACATGTTTCCTGAACCCACTTCAAGCGCCCACCAAAACTTGTTATACATTTGGAACCAAGTTCTGCTGTACATACCATTTGTTGCTGATGAAACTTGATCGTTTGTGCTGTAATACGAATCCAAACTTATTCCATCTTCAGAAGGTCTGTCTGTAAAATCATCTGAACATGATGCAAAAGTCAGAAATGCTGTTGCTATAAAAAGCAAACTATATCTATTTAAAAAAGATTTCTTTTTCATTTTTTTTAATTTTTAAAATTCTAAGTTAAGACCAATTAAAAACGTTCTTGCAATTGGATATCTTCCGTTGTCGATTCCTGATAAAAGCACATTTTGATTAAATGAACCAATCTCTGGATCGTAACCAGTATACTTAGTAAACGTGTATAAATTCTGAGCAGATCCGTATAATCTTAATCTTGAAATTTTATATTTTGAAATAACATCTTGTGGCAAAGAATACCCCAACGTAACGTTTTGAATTCTTAAATAAGAACCATCTTCTACATAACGATCAGAAATCAATAAGTTGTTATTTGCCGAATCTGCAATTGGTCTTGGATTATTGCTCGCTGTATTTGTAGAAGAATAATAATCCATTGCATCAACTAATTGGTTGTCATACAAAGAAGCATTTGTTGTTCCTGCTCTTTTTGTCAAGTTCATAACATCATTTCCATAAGATCCTTGAAGGAAAATAGAAAGATCTACATTTTTGTATTTGAAATTGTTTGTGAAACCGTAAGTGAATTTTGGATGTGGATTTCCAATAAATGTTTTATCATTTGCATCAATTTTTCCATCTCCATTAACATCAACATATTTCACATCTCCAAGGGCAGTTTCTCCAGCTCCAGTTCCTACAGGCTGTCCAAATTGAAGTGGCGCTTTGTCTAAAACTGCTTGATCTTTGAAGATTCCGTCTGTTTTATATCCGTAGAACAATCCAATTGGGTTTCCAACTGTAGTATTTGTTACAACAACTGGCTGATACCCATTTGTATTTACTTCTTGTGTCAACACGATTCCGTTTGCGATTTCATCCAAGTTATTTTTGTAATGAGAAACCACCGCTGTAGCATTCCAATTGAAATTACCTGTAGATCTCAAATCATAACCAAGCGTCAAATCAAAACCTTTATTGCTCATTGTACCTAAATTAGAATACGGTGCAGAAACTCCTCCGTATTGACCTCCACCTCCAGTTAAGTAAAGTGGCAATGGTACTTGGAACAAGAATCCTTCTGATTTTTTATCATAAACATCAAAACTTGCAGAAAGTTTGCTGTCAAACATAGTAAAATCGATACCAATATTGGTTTGATTTAAAGATTCCCAAACTAAATTTGGATTTGGATAATTTGAAGGCAAAAATCCGCTTCCTAATCCTGAATTTTGAGTTCCTAACATAGCAGAGTAACTGTTGTTTGGAATTTGTTGATTTCCAGTTTCTCCGTAACCAATTCTAAATTTAATGTTGTCAACATATTTGCGTGTTCCTTCCATGAAAGGCTCGCTAGACAATCTCCAAGAACCAGAAATCGCGTTGAAAACACCTTTTTGATTGTCAGTAGTTGGGTCAAATTTAGACGAAACGTCCTGTCTGATTGAAGCCGTAATACTATACTTATCATTGAAATCGTAAATTACACGAGCAAAAAGAGACGAAAGTGATGCACTACCTTTATATTGTGTAACTGTATTATTATCTACATCAGCTAAATTAATAGTATGAATTGAATTAGTTTTGAAACCTTGTGCCGATGCGATTAAACCTTCCCAATGAGAATCGTTTGCTTCTTGACCCGCTAAGATTGTAAATTTATGTTTACCGATTGTTTTATCGTAAGTCAATAAGTTTTTGATGTTTGTAGAATACCAATTTTGTCTTCTTACATCAAGATCTGCCAATAAATTAGTTTGGCTACCCCATTTGTACGATGGTCTAAAATCATCATTTTCAGAAAACTCAGTATTTGCTGCTAATTCGATACGGTATTTCAACCCTTTAATAATCTCAGCTTCAGCATATACATTTCCTAGGAAATTTTTTCTAACCAATTTATTATCTCTCGTCAAAGCCTCAGCAACTGGATTGTAATACGTAACGCTTTGTTCTGACGATGGTGGTCCAGCAAAAGTTCCGTCGCTATTTCTAACTGGGATATCTGGCGATTGCAATAAAGTATTTGAAATCAAACCAGAGAAACTTTGGTTTACCGTAATTCTTTCATTTGTGATACCACCTGTTAGGTTTCCTCCAACTCTCAACCAAGATTTGATTTTAGAATCTAAATTCAATCTTACTGTATATCTTTTCAAACCAGAATTAATGATTGTTCCTTCGTTATCTAAATAACTTCCAGACAAATAGTAGCTTGTTCCATCTTTAGCACCAGAAAATGACAATTGATGGCTGTTTGAAATTGCAGTTCTATAAACCTCATCTTGCCAGTTAGTTCCAGGTCCTAATAATTCAGGATGAGAAAATTCTTGACGTGTTTGAAAACCCCACATTTTTGCTAAATCAGTTTTTAAAGTTGCATATTGCGACAAATTCAAAACATCTAATTTATTTGCAACAGTAGCAAATGATGTATAGTTTTCATAAGATACTTTTCCTGTTCCTTTTTTACCCTGTTTAGTTGTGATAATGATTACACCATTTGCACCTCTAGATCCATAAATTGCTGTTGCCGAAGCATCTTTCAAAATATCCATCGATTCGATATCATTTGGATTGATCATTGAAAGCGGGCTCATTGCGTTATTTCCGCTTCCTCCTGAAGAAGAAAACCCATCTTTTCCTGCCAAAGTTTGACCACTTGTTGATTTTCCAGTTGCATCACCAGAAATTGGCACACCATCAATTACATACAAAGGCTCATTTGTACCTGTAATAGAAGTAGTTCCACGAACCCTTACAGAAGCCGCACCCCCAGGCTGTCCTGAATTGTTTGTTACAGAAACCCCAGCCGCTTTACCTTGAAGCATCTGATCTATAGAAACTTGTTTTAAATTTTCAATATCTGTTGATTTTACTGAAGATATTGCACCGTTTACGTCTTTCTTTTTCTGAGTTCCGTAACCAATTACAACAACTTCTTTTAAATCTTCTGAACTAGATTGTAGCGTAACATTGATTTTTGTTCTGCCACCAATAGCTATTTTTTGAGAATCAAATCCAATAAACGAAACTAATAAAGTTCCGTTTGCAGGAGCATCGATCGTGTATTTACCATCAAAATCAGATGAGGCAGTAGTTTTTGTACCAACAACAGAAATGTTGGCTCCAGGAATGGTCAATCCCTTGTCATCAGAAACTACTCCTGATATTTTAACCTGAGCAGTAATAAAATTACTAGTCAGTAACAAGAATAAAATCAAAGGAACTGCTCTGTGGTTAGCATTCCAATGAATAAAGTTAGTCATTAGTTTTTTCATAATAAATGTTTGGTTAGTTTAAATTTGTTTTACTCATAATTAAGTAATAAAAAGGGTGTGATTTATTTTCTAAATTATTTAACAAATCTATAACAGAACAAAACATCAAATCGATAATATTATATCATTTAATGATAATATTTTTACTATATCTTCTTAAAAAAACATATATGAAAATAAAAACAAACATTAATTGCATTTTTCGCAATAGCACCCTTTCAATAAGCACTTCTTATAAATAAAAATGAACGAATTTGCCAAAAGCAAACGATTTCGTTAAAAATAATATTTGTTTGTGAAAAAAAAGTATCATTATAAAATACGTTTCAATCCTGAAAATTCTTCGCGATATTGGCTAGGGGTACAATTTTTAGTAGCCTTAAAACTGCGATTGAAGTTGGCAATATTATTGAAACCCGACTTAAAAGCAACTTCAGAAACACTCATGTCTTTCTCAACCAGCCAACGTGCCGCATATCCTATTCGGATATCATTAATATAATTGACAAAAGTTTTTCCTGTACGTTTTTTAATAAATCGGTTAAATGAAATTATAGACATGCTTGCGACGTTTGCAGCATCTTCTAAAGTGATTTTGTCGGCAAAGTTTTTTTGGACATATTCATAAACCAGCTTCATTTTATCATAATCATCAAACGTATCATAATCTACTGTATAAGTAGAAAGCAAACGCTGATTTCTGGAATTTGCCAAATCATATAATAAGGATGTGATTTCCAAAAAATAATCCATACCATCTAATTTAGACAGTCTCACAAGCCTTGGTGTTAATTCTTCAGCCGTTTTTTTCGAAAATAAAATCCCATGGATGGATCGATTAAACATATCTCGAATCGGATTCATGATTCGTCTTGAAAGCAAAGATTCGTGAAACAAGTCATTATGAAATTGTATCGTGATTTCATGTATTTTTTTGCTGGTACATTTATTTAATTCCCATCCGTGATACAAATTCGGACCAATTAAAACCAATTCAACATTGTCGATTTCTTCAATATTATCTCCAACAACACGCTTCACTCCTTTTCCGTTTAAGATAAAATTGATCTCAAATTCCGGATGATAATGAACCGGGAAATCAAAACTATCTTTAACGCGATCGAAAACCAAAAAACTGTCTCCAGCCGAAAGTGGCGCGATTTCTCTATAAAAATTTTTAGCGTTGCTCATATCTTAAAAACTATTTCGTGAAATAATCAGGTCATTTTTTGTTTGCAATAATATGATATATAATTGATAAAATAATATTAATTACAGAATAAACATCCAATTATCTTTGAAAAATAGAATTATCGATTTTACAGAAAGTGTATTAATAATAAACATTAATCATTTTTTATAGAATATCTTTTTATAGTTTTAATAATTTTATCTAGAAAACAATGCCGAATTATCGATTGAATTTTACAGTCTAAAAAACACACTCTGAGATCCTAATTTTGTGCAGATTACATCAAAAAAGTCAAATGAAAAAAAATATACTTGCTGTCTTTATCACCATATTCATTGGAACTTCATGCTCATCAAATAGCATTGCAACTAATACTAATTTGTCACTTTCAGATAAAAAAGCAACACCTGAAACTGTTTCGCTATATAAAAAACTAAACCAATTGATCCAGAAAGGATACCTATTTGGGCATCAAGACGATCTTGCTTACGGAGTAAACTGGAAATATGAAAACGGCAGAAGCGATGTAAAAGAAACAGCGGGAGATTACCCAGCAGTTTACGGTTGGGATATTGCCGGCTTAGAAAAAGATGACTCAAAAAATATTGACGGAGTTCCTTTCGACAAAATGAAACAATATATTAAAGAAGCTAATGAGAGAGGCGGAATTTCAACGATAAGCTGGCACTTTGACAATCCTGCAACAGGAAAAAATGCTTGGGATAATACGCCAAATGCAATAAAAACAGTTTTGCCTGGTGGCGAAAATCATAAAAAATTCATTTCTTGGCTGGATAAAGCCTCTAATTTCTTTTTGTCTTTAAAAGATAAAAATGGAAAAAACATTCCGATACTTTTCAGACCTTATCATGAACTTACTGGAGGTTGGTTTTGGTGGGGAAAAGGAAATTGCACGCCTGACGAATTCAAAGCAATATGGAAATTTACGTTTGAATACCTTCAGAAAAAAGGCGTTCATAACTTAATTTATATTTACAACACAAGCAGTTTTGGCACAAAAGAAGATTTCTTGGCAAATTATCCTGGTGACAATTATGCTGATATTTTAAGTTTTGACAGTTACCAGAATAATGACGACAAAGACGGCAAAAAATTCATTGACGAAGTTCAGAAACAACTTAAAATCGTAAACGAAATTGGTTTAGAAAAACACAAATTAATAGCTATTGCCGAAGCGGGCTACGAAGCTGTTCCAGATCCAAAATGGTGGACAGGGACTTTAAGTAAAGCTATTGGTGATTACAAAATATCCTATGTTTTGCTTTGGAGAAACCACGGCTGGCAGGAAAAAGAACAAAAAATGCATTATTATGCTCCGTTCTCTGGACAAACGAGCGAAAAAGATTTTGTTGATTTTTACAATCTTGACAAAACGCTTTTTGAAAAAGACATTCAAAAAGCTTTAAAATAACAACCAAACTCAAATCACAACCTTAAAAAGAACTCAATGCACGACAAAATTAATTTAAAAGAAAAAATCGGTTACGGTCTTGGAGATGCTGCATCATCCATGTTTTGGAAAATTTTCAGCATGTATCTTCTCTTCTTCTATACCGACGTTTTCGGATTAGCGCCTGCTGTCGTAGGAACCATGTTTTTAATTACAAGAATCTGGGATTCCTGCTTTGATCCAATTGTTGGAATCATTGCTGACAGAACAAAAACAAAATGGGGGAAATTCAGGCCCTATTTATTGTGGGTTGCCGTGCCTTTTGCCGTAATTGGGGTTTTAACTTTTTACACGCCAGACTTTGATGAAAAAGGAAAAATCATTTATGCATACGTTACTTATTCGTTAATGATGATGATTTATTCTTTGATCAATGTGCCTTATGCGTCACTTTTGGGCGTTATGTCATCTGACAGAAAAGAAAGAACGACTTTATCATCTTACAGAATGGTTTTCGCCTTTGGAGGAAGTCTTTTGGCACTGTGGCTGATAGAACCTTTAGTAAATTACTTCGGTGGAAGCCTAAATTCAAAAAATGGCTGGTTAATCACTATTGCCGTTTTTGGTGTAATCACAACAGCATTTTTCTGGGCTTGTTTTTTCTTTACCAAAGAAAGAGTAAAACCAATTGAAAATGAAGAATCAAACTTAAAAGAAGATTTAAAAGATTTACTGCAAAACCGTCCTTGGTGGATTTTATTAGGAGCAGGAATTGGGACTTTGGTTTTCAATTCAATTCGTGATGGTGCGGCTGTTTATTATTTCAAATATTATGTAAGCAGCAGTATCAATTTCAATTTTTCACTTTTCGGAACCGATTTTCACATGACGCCAACTTCAATTTATTTGGTTTTGGGTCAAGCTGCAAATATCATCGGAGTGATTTTGGCAACTCCGATTGCAAATAAAATCGGAAAGAAAAAAACCTTCTTTGGTGCGATGGCTTTGGCTTCTATTTTAAGCATCATTTTCTATTTCTTCGGAAAAGAAGACATTTTCCTAATCCTGACTTTCCAACTTTTAATCAGCATTTGCGCGGGTTGCATTTTCCCATTAATCTGGTCAATGTACGCAGACAGCGCTGATTATTCTGAATGGAAACAAGGACGAAGAGCAACTGGATTAGTATTCTCGGCTTCCTCAATGTCACAAAAATTTGGATGGACAATTGGCGGTGCAGGAGCTGGATGGCTTTTAGGTTATTATGGTTTTAAAGCCAACGTGGAGCAAACAGCCACAGCACAACACGGAATTCAATTAATGTTAAGCATACTTCCTGCAATCGCAGCAGCAATATCAGTAGCTTTTATCCTTTTCTATCCTTTATCTGAAGAAAAACTGCAAACGATAGAACAAGATTTAAACGAAAAAAGAGACCAAAAATAATTAAACATAAATCAGATACAGAAATAAAAATATATGACAACAATAGCATCTTCAGTTGGTTTTCAAGATCGAAAAGCAGCATTAGAAAAAGAACATAAAACGCTCATAGAGCAAAAAAATGCTCCTGAAGTAAATGCAGGAAACGGAATTTATCAGCGTTATCAAAATCCTGTTGTTACTGCAGCTCACGTGCCTTTGAACTGGCGTTTTGACTTAAACGAAAAAACAAATCCGTTTTTACAAGAAAGAATTGGAATGAACGCCGCTTTCAACGCGGGCGCAATGAAATGGAACGGAAAATACCTTCTTGCTGTGCGAGTAGAAGGTATTGACCGAAAATCATTTTTTGCTATCGCAGAAAGTCCAAACGGAATTGATAATTTCAAGTTTTGGGAAAAACCATGCGTAATTCCACAAACCGAAGATCCAGACACAAACGTATACGACATGCGTTTGATCAACCATGAAGACGGCTGGGTATATGGTATTTTTTGCACCGAAAGAAAAGATCCAAAAGCGCCAAAAGGAGATACAAGTTCGGCTGTAGCCAATGCAGGAATTGTGCGTTCTAAAGATTTAATAAACTGGGAAAGACTTCCAGATTTAATTTCGAATACAGGACAACAACGAAATGTGGTTTTGCATCCAGAATTCGTAAACGGAAAATATGCATTATACACACGTCCGCAAGACGGTTTTATTGACGTAGGTTCTGGTGGTGGAATCGGTTTGGGATATGTTGAAGACATGACCAATCCAGTTGTGAAAGAAGAAAAAATCATTTTCGGAAAACAATATCATACGATTTACGAGCTGAAAAATGGTCTTGGTCCTGCTCCTATCAAAACAGAAAAAGGTTGGTTGCATTTGGCACATGGCGTTCGTAATACTGCTGCAGGTTTGCGCTACACATTATACATGTTCATGACCGATTTAAATGACATAACAAAAGTAACTCATGTTCCAGCGGGGCATTTCATGGGGCCAGAAGGAATTGAAAGAGTTGGTGATGTTTCAAACGTATTATTTTCAAACGGATGGATTGAAGATGCTGACGGAACCGTTTACATTTATTATGCATCGTCAGACACTAGAATGCACGTGGCAGTTTCATCTGTTGCAAAACTAATTGATTACGTTACAAACACACCTGCTGATACTTTTATTTCTGCGGGTTCAGTAGAAACGATTATCAGTCAAATTGAAAAAAATAACGCAATATAATTCATCGTGTCAGCAAAACTAAAGCACTTAAAATCTGAACTCTCAGCAGAGCTTGATGCTATTTTGAAATATTGGTCCAAACATACCATCGATACTCAAAACGGCGGATTTATTGGACAAATCGATTTTAACGATCACATCATTGCTAATTCTGAAAAAGGTGCCGTTTTAAACGCCCGAATTCTTTGGTCTTTTTCTGCAAGTTATCAGGTTACTAAAAAAGAAGAGCATAAGGAATTGGCAAAAAGAGCGTTTGAATTTCTTTCAAAATATTTTTATGATGCTGAATTTGGAGGTTTGTTTTGGAGCATAAATGTTGACAAAACACCAAAAGACACCAAAAATCAAATTTATGCCTTGGCTTTTGCGATTTATGGATTATCTGAATATTATGCTATTTCTAAAGATGAAAAAGCTTTAGAAATAGCCATCAATTTATATTTAAAAATTCAGGAGCACAGTTACGACTCTGAAAACAAAGGTTATTTTGAAGCTTTTACTCGCGATTGGCAAAACATCGATGATCTGCGTTTAAGCGAAAAAGATGCCAACGAAAAAAAGACAATGAACACGCATTTGCATATTATTGAAGCGTATGCGAATTTATTCAAAGTCTGGAAAGACAAAACGCTTCAAAAAGACAGCATTGAGTTATTAGAAACAATCGACAAGCATTTTATTAATACTGAGACTGGACATCTACGTTTGTTTTTTGATGAAAACTGGATCGAAAAGCCCGACGTTATTTCATACGGTCATGATATTGAAGCGGCTTGGCTTTTATTGCAATGTGCTGAAATTTTTGAAGATGAAAACCTAATTTCTCGTTATAAAAAACACGCCATTCAAATTGCTGAAGTTACACAAGAAGGCCTTGATTCTGATGGTGGTTTGTGGTATGAATTAGAACTCGAACACAACAATCTTATCGCCGAAAAACATTGGTGGGTTCAAGCCGAAGCAATGATAGGTTTTTATACCGCTTATCAACTTACAAATGATGAAAAGTATTTGGATCTAGTTTTGAAAAACTGGGATTTCACTAAAAAACACATTCTAGACAAACAAAACGGCGAATGGTTTTGGGGAGTTTACAGCGATTATTCTGTAATGCAAAAAGACAAAGCTGGTTTCTGGAAATGTCCGTATCATAACAGCCGAGCCTGTTTAGAACTTATTCAAAGAATCAAAGATTAAATTTTCCGCACTTCAAATTTAGCATTGAATTAAAATATTGATTATGAAAACATTATTCCTTTTTTACTCGCTATTTCTAATTACAATAACAAATGCACAAACCAATTTGGTCAAAAATGGTGGTTTTGAAATGGAACTGATTAATTGGCGTGGAGAGGAAAATGCAAAGCTGACTCCCTACGATAAAAAATCAGGAACAAACAGCGCTGTAATCACTCAGTTTGTGGGTGCTGAATGGAAAGCTTTGGATCAAATAATCACATTACCAAAAAATACTTTTGCTTTAGAAATTAGCGGTTGGATAAAGTCTGATGCTATTGAAACTCAAAAGGAAGATTATAAATGTGGTGCGATAATCGCTGAATTTACAAATTCGGCTGATAAACAAATTATTGCAGAAAGAATTGGTCAAGCAACAGGTTCTACCAATTGGACTTTTTTCAAAAAAACAATAAAAACGCCTGCCGATGCTAAGAAAATAAGAATCATGTTGGCATTAGCACAAACCAATGGAACTGTTTTTTTTGATGATATAAAAGCCATTGCACTTTCGGAAGCAGAATATCTAAAAGCAAACCCGATTTCAACTAATCCTGAAAATTAAAGGAAATGAAACAAAATACCCTAAAAATAACTCTCATAACCCTATTAATTCTGACACTTGGAAGCTGTTCAAGCAATGATGATTCAGAACCACAAGTAGTAGTTGATCCACCGGTTGTGGTCGACACTGATCCTTTGACGACTCAAAATGCAGCAACTTATTTAGTAGATCCAAGTGCAACCAAAGAAACTGTGGCTTTGTTTTATAATTTGAAAAAATTAGCCAAAACCAAAACTGCAATTGGACAGCAAGATGCTTTTAACAGCTATTACCAAGATGCAGGCGGTGATTCTGACATTAAAAAAAATACGGGTTACGACCCAGCAGTTTTAGGTTCTGATTTTATGTTTATTACCGATAAAAACAATAACAGTCAAGCAGATAATTGGTATTATCAGCAAGAGCAAAAAATTGTTTCTGATGTTAAAGCGGCTTACGCGAAAGGAATAATCAACACCTTTTGCTGGCATTTAAGAGAACCAAACAAAGAGGAATCTTTTTACGCGGCCGATATGACAACGGACCAAAAAACGACTGCTTTTAAAAGCATTTTGCCCGGCGGTGCAAATAATGATTGGTACAAGAAAAAGCTTGACAAAGTAGCCAGTGTTGTTTTGAATTTAAAGGGCACAAATGGCGAATTGATTCCGATAATTTTCAGGCCTTTTCATGAATTTGACGGAAGCTGGTTTTGGTGGGGATCGAGTTTTGCCACCGCTGATGAATATAAGAAAGCTTATCAATTCACGGTTGATTATTTAAAGAATACAAAAGGCGTTCATAATATTTTATATGCTTTTTCTCCTGACAACTCATACACCACTCAAGCAGATTATCTAAGCCGTTATCCAGGTGATAGCTATGTTGACATTATTGGGATGGACAATTACGGAGATTTTAATAATCAAGGACAAACGGGCGCTGACAGAGCAAATAGCAAATTAAAAATGCTCTCAGATTATGCGAAAACAAAAGTAAAAATCGCTGCTTTGACTGAAACTGGATATCGCGTAACAAGCTCAACTCCGGCAATTACAGATTGGTTTTCCACTTTATTGTACAGCGCTTTGACCAAAAATGACATTCAAATAAGTTATGTCATGTTTTGGAACAATAATAAAGACGGTTATTATGTTCCGAATGGTTCGGTTTCAAATTCGACTGATTTCAAAAATTATAGTGCTAAAACAAAATCGGCTTTGGTGAATTCCTTGCCGAAGATGTATGAGTTGCCGAAATAACTTTTTTGTTTCAGGTTTCAGGTTTCAAGTTACCGCAAAAAACATTAAAAAACGTAAAGTTCTAGCCCTGATAGAAGCGGCATCCTTTTGTGGCGGGGTTCGCCATAAAAGATACAGCGGATAGCAGGATTAGCTCCTTAAAAAATAAATTATGAAAAATAAACTTCTAAAAAATATTTCTTTCGCTTTAATTTTCTCATCAATTGCTTGTCAGGCGCAGGAAAGAATTACTGTAAAGGGAACTCAATTTTACAAAGGCGATAAACCGTATTCCTATATTGGAACAAATTATTGGTACGGAAGTTTATTGGCTTCAAAAAAAGTGGGCGATCGAAAAAGACTGCTTCGCGAACTCGATTTAATGCAAAAAAACGGAATCGATAATTTACGAATTCTAGTTGGCGGTGACGGCGGAAAATATGATTTTACTGTTCGTCCGGCATTACAATATGAACAAGGAAAATACGATCAAGATTTGCTTGATGGTTTGGATTTTTTGATCAGCGAAATGAGCAAACGAAAAATGTATGCGGTTTTGTACTTGACCAATAACTGGGAATGGTCTGGTGGTATGTCACAATATTTGGAATGGAACGGCAAAGGTCCGGTTCCGGTTCCGGGAATTGCGCCAAATACTTGGCCTCAGTTTATGGCTTATACCGAGCAATTTCATAGTTGCGAACCTTGTATGCAGGCTTTAGAAAATCATGTAAAATTTATAATGGGAAGAACGAATGCATATTCCCATAAAAAATACACAGAAGACAATACCATTATGGCGTGGCAAGTTGGGAACGAGCCACGAACTTTTACTGCTGAAAATGAGGCAAAATTTACGGTTTGGTTAAACAACATTGTAAATCTGATGGATAGTTTAGATAAAAATCATTTGATTTCGACTGGTTCTGAAGGCTTGAACAGTTCAAACGACAGTATGGAAATTTTTGAAAGAACACATCAAAATCCGAATATTGATTATTTGACGATGCACATTTGGCCGAAAAACTGGAATTGGTTCAAAGCTGATAATGCCGAAGTAACGATGCCTACAACGCTAGAAAATGCTGGAAAATATATTGACAAACATATTGCTGTTGCAAATCATTTGAAGCGACCAATTATTATTGAAGAATTTGGTTTGCCAAGGGAAAATGAGAATTTAAATGCAAGCTCATCTGTAGCAAACAGAGATATCTTTTACAATTATATTTTTAGCCGAGTTGCTGAAAGCCGTAAAAATAATGGGCCACTTCAGGCAGCAAATTTCTGGGGATTTGGTGGCGAAGGAAAAGCCGTTAACCAAACTGGAAAATGGAATCCTGGCGATCCGTTAACTACAGATCCTCCTCAGGAACCGCAAGGTTTGAATTCGGTTTTTTCTTCAGATAAATCGACTTTGAAAATTGTAAAAGACTATAATTTAAAATTCAAAAAATAAATGAAATCATATCAAATTGTATTCTTTATTTTCTTCTCGATACTTGTAAACGCCCAAACTTTTGACATTACAAAATATGGCGCAATTGGCGACGGAAAAACAATAAATACAAAAGCGCTCCAAAATACAATTGATACTTGCTTTAAAAATGGAGGCGGAATGGTTTACGTGCCTTCGGGCGTTTTCATGACAGGAACTTTAAACTTAAAAAGCAATGTAAATCTGTATCTTGAAAATGGAGCAATTTTGAGAGGAAGCGCTAATTTACAAGATTATACTCCGGTAAATGGCGTTCATTACGGAATGTTTTTTACTGAAAATTCAGAAAATATTACAATTTCTGGAAGCGGCAATATTGATGCAAATGGCGATGTGTTTTTTGATACTACGAAAGCTAAAAAAATTGAATGGGGCGGTGTTTCGGGAACACGTCAAAAAGAAAACTTCAGAAAAGTTGCAGATGGCGGCATTGGCGATGGCCCAATTGTTCCGAAAGACAGACCCTACCAAACTTTAATCTTCAGCAATTGCAAAAGAGTGACCATTAAAGATGTTTTTATTTCTAATTCTTCTTTTTGGACCATGTTGATTGCCGATTGTGACAGTGTTTTGATTGACGGCATTCGCCTATGGACTAATATGTTGACACCAAATGCAGACGGAATTGACATTACTTCTGGAAAAAATATTACGGTAAGCAATTGTGATATTCGCACAGGAGACGATGCTATTATTGTTGTAGGTTATGCTTCGCACTTTGAAGTTCCTGGATTTAAGGATTTACGCCATACATCGGAAAATATTAATATTGTCAATTGTAATCTGCAATCAGCTTCAAGTGCAATTCGAATTGGATATTTTGATCAAAATTCGGTTCGCAATATCAATATTTCAAATTGTAATATTACCAATTCGACTCGCGGTATCGGGATTTTTTTAAGAGATCAAGGTTCATTGGAAAACATCAATGTTTCAAATGTCAATATCGAAACCAAATTGAGAACTGGCGATTGGTGGGGAAATGGAGAACCGATTCATATTTCAGCTGTTCGCGGAAAAGCGAAAGTGGCTGGAACAGAAACTGAAAAACTTGGCGTAATCAAAAATGTAACGTTCAGCAATGTAAATTGCAAAGCCGAAAACGGAATCTTGATTTTCGGTTCTGAAGAAAGCCGAATTCAAAACGTTACTTTCAAAAATATGACATTCGATTTTATTGACAGCAAACTGAATGACGTTGCTGGCGGAAATATAGATTTACGTGGTTGTTTAGACGAAAAACAACAACTTTTTGCTCGAGATATTCCTGGAATTTACGGACAGTATGTTGACGGTTTGACGATTGAAGATTTTAAATTAACTTGGACTGGAACGAGAATGCCTTATTTTACAAACGGAATCGAAATCAATAATTTCAATGATTTAAGAATTGATCATTTCAAAGGAACTGGATCGCCAATAAACAAAAATGCAGTTCCTGTTTTATTAGAAAACGGATCAAAAGCCGAGTTCGATTTAGATAAAAAGTTAACCGTAAAAATGGTTAATGTCAAAAATTAAAAATTTCTATTCACCATATAAGTGTTATAAGTTCATTTAATTGTTTTGGCTTTAAGCTTTTAACTAAATTGAACTTATATAACTTATATGGTTTAAAAATACCCACATGAAAAATGCATTTATTCTTTTTTGTTTTCTAGTCGTAAATCTTTCCTTTTCTCAGAAAAAACAAGACTTCACTGTAAATTCTCCGAACGGAAAAATTGAGATTAAAATTTCTGTAGATGATAAAATTTCGTGGTCGATTTCTCATGAAAAAGATTTGATTTTGGCACCTTCCGAAATGTCTTTGACTTTAGATGAAAATCAGGTTCTAGGGAAAAATCCTGTTGTTCTCAATTCAAAAAAAGAAACTGTAAATACTTCATTTGAAACACCTTTTTACAAAAAGAAATTCGTTCAAAATCATTACAATCAACTGACTTTAAACTTTAAAAATGATTTCAGCATTGAATATCGAGTTTTTGATGATGGTGCTGCGTATCGATTTATTACCAAAAAGAAAAAAGATATCATCGTAAAATCAGAAGAAGTAGTTTTAAATTTTGACAAAGATTATAACACTTTGATGCCTTATGTGAGAGATTTAAGAAATCCTAAAGATCCTTATATTTCTTCTTTTGAAGCGCATTATGAAAATAAAAAAATCAGTGAATTTGCAAAAGACACTTTAGCATTTTTACCGTTTTTAATTGATTATAAAAACCATAAAAAAGCGGTTTTTTTAGAAGCTAATTTGGAAGATTATCCGGGATTATTTGTTACGAATAACAAAAATAAATCGGGTTTTGAATCTCGTTTTTCAAAATATCCTTTAAAAGAAACCAACGGCGGATTCAACAATATCAACCGATTAATTACAGAAAGAGCGGATTATTTGGTTAAAACCAAAGGAACAAGAGCGTTCCCTTGGAGAGCTATTGTAATTTCTGAAAATGATGCTACTTTAGCGAATAATGATATGGTTCAGAAGTTATCGGAACCGTCAAAAATCAAAGACATTTCTTGGATAAAACCTGGAAAAGTAGCTTGGGATTGGTGGAACGATTGGAATATTTACAATGTCGATTTTAAAGCTGGAATCAATACACAAACTTATAAATATTACATTGATTTTGCTTCTAAAAACAAAGTTGAATATGTGGTTTTAGACGAAGGCTGGAGTTTGGAAGAAGACATCATGAAACACAATCCGAATGTCGATTTAGAAGCTTTAATCGCGTACGGAAACGAACGAAATGTTGGAATTATCTTGTGGAGTTCATGGATGGCTTTGACCAAAAATACAGACGGAATTTTAAAAAATTATGCCAATTTAGGAATCAAAGGTTTTAAAGTGGACTTCTTAGATCGCGATGATGCTAAAATGGTAAATTCGGTTTATGATATTGCTCAGAAAGCAGCGAATTATAAATTAGTTTTGGATTTCCACGGCATGTACAAACCAACTGGAATTCAGAGAACTTTTCCAAACATTTTAAATTTTGAAGGCGTAAAAGGGCTGGAAAATAACAAATGGACACCAAACGACGATGTTCCGTTATACGATACTACAATTCCGTTTATCCGAATGATGGCAGGGCCGATGGATTATACGCCGGGCGCAATGCGAAATGCAACCAAAAGCGAATTCAAACCAAGTCATTCGACTCCTATGAGTCAGGGAACAAGATGCCATCAATTAGCACTTTACACCATTTTTGAAGCGCCTCTCCAAATGATGGCCGATAGTCCGACAGCTTATATGGCGGCACAAGAAAGCACCGATTTTATTGCTAAAGTTCCGACCGTTTTTGACGAAACTGTTGCTCTTGATGGAGAAGTTGGAAAATTCGTCGCAATAGCTAGAAAAAAAGAAAATACTTGGTATTTAGGTGCCATTACAAATTGGGATTCAAGAGACATTACAATTGATTTTTCTTTCCTTGAAAAAGGTAAAAAATTCCAAGCCGAAATTTTCTCCGATGGTGTAAATGCTGATAAAGCCGCTGTCGATTATAAAAAAGAAATTATTACGGTTGATGCTACAACAAAGTTGACATATCGTTTAGCAAATGGTGGCGGATTGGCAATAATCATCAAATAAAAAAGGGAGGACAATTTGTTCTCCCTTTTTTATTTGATGATCTATAAGTATTAAACCCGACAGGTTTTGAAAACCTGTCGGGTTTCGTTCGAAATATATTAATTACGCTAATATCTTCTCAATCGCATTCAATTCATCATGAGAAAACTCCGTATTCTGAAGACAATCAATATTATTGCATAATTGTTTTACCGAGCTTGCACCAATTAAAACCGAAGTAATTCGTTTGTCTTTTTGCAGCCAAGCCAAAGCCATTTGTGCTAAAGATTGATTTCTATTCTGAGCAATTTCATTCAGTTGAACCAATTTCTGAATACGTTCTTGCGTCACCTCATCTTCTCTCAAATGCCCGTTTGGATTATGAGCGCGTGAGTTTTCTGGAATTCCGTTTAAATATTTGTCGGTTAAAAGTCCTTGTGCCAAAGGCGAAAATGCAATACAGCCCACTCCTTTTTCTTCTAAAACATCTAACAAACCATCTTCAACCCAACGTTGCAGCATCGAATATTTCGCTTGATGAATCAAACAAGGCGTTCCCAATTGTTTCAAAACATCAACTGCAACTCTAGTTTGTTCCGCAGAATAATTACTGATTCCAACATATAAAGCTTTTCCGCTTCGAACAGCATGATCTAAAGCCATCATTGTTTCTTCAATCGGAGTTTCAGGATCTGGACGATGCGAGTAAAAAATATCAACATAATCAATATTCATTCGCTTTAAACTCTGATCTAAACTTGACAGCAAATATTTTCTAGAGCCCCAGTCTCCATAAGGTCCTTTCCACATTGTATAACCTGCTTTTGTCGAAATCACAATTTCATCACGCAGATTTCCTTGAAAATTATGCCATAATATTTTTCCAAAATTCTCCTCCGCAGAACCTGGAACAGGGCCGTAATTATTCGCTAAATCAAAATGTGTAATTCCTTTATCAAAAGCTTCAATCGCAATGCTTTCGGCATTTTCAAAATTATCAACTGAACCGAAGTTATGCCATAATCCTAGAGAAATCTCAGGCAACAGTAACCCGCTTTTCCCACATCTATTATATTTCATTATTTTAGTTTAAGGTTCGTATTTAATAGATTTTAAAGGTAGAAAAATATCGAAAGCTATTAATTTAAAAAGTTGTGTTTTTTTTAAATCTCGCAAAGACGTGAAGTCGCAAAGTTTAAACTATGTCAGCTTTAACTGGATGTGAAAATAGCGAGTATAAAAAAAGGCTTTAGCCAAACTAGCGACAGTTTGGCTAAAGCCCTTCTAAATTCAACTCTTAACCCCTAGCTGAAGCTAGAGGCTACTCAAAAAAACTTTGCAACTTAGCGTCTTCGCGAGATTATAAAACTTTGAACCTTTGTTACTTTGTCCCTTTGAACCTTAAAAAAAACTATTCTTTTATTTCAAACCCACTCTGCAAACCTTTATCAGAGCTTCCTCCAACCATGATTTTGAAGGTTCCCGGCTCAACAAAATACTTTCCTTCATTATCATAAAAACCAAGTTCTTTATCTGTTAAAGTAAATTTTACGGTTTTTGTTTCTCCTTTTTTAAGATTCACCAATTCAAAACCTTTCAATTCTTTAATTGGGCGAATGATGCTTGCAAATTCATCATGAATATACAGTTGAACTACTTCTTTTCCGTCATAATTTCCTGAGTTTGTAACCTCAACGCTTACCTCAACTTTTTCTCCTTTTGCAAAAGAAGTTTTATTCAGTTGCAAATTCTTATAATCGAAAGTCGTATAACTTAATCCAAAACCAAATGGAAACTGTGGCGTTTTTTCCACATCCATATAATGCGACCAGAAAACATTTTTATCACTGTCAGTTGGTCTTCCTGTGCTATATTTGTTATAATAAATTGGAACTTGACCCACATTTCTTGGGAACGACATTGGCAATTTTCCACTCGGATTATAGTCTCCATATAAAACTTGCGCCACTGCATTTCCGGTTTGAGTTCCTAAATGCCAAGCTTCGACAATTGCTGGAACATTTTCTGCAGCCCACGGAATACTCAACGGACGACCATTATTTAAAACCAAAACGACATTCGGATTTACTTTGTAGATTTCTTCTAATAATTCTTGTTGCAAACCTGGCAAATTCAAGTCAGTTCTACTTCTTCCCTCACCGCTTTGGAATCCGTATTCGCCTAAAACCATTACGACAACATCGGCTTCTTTTGCTGCTTTTTTCGCCGCTTCAAAACCGCTTTTATCTGTGGTGTTGAAAACGGTTTCGGTCAAGAAAGTTGCTTTCTGTGTCAATAAATCAGCTCCTTTTTCAAAGACCAATTGATTGTCTTTATATTGCTGCATTCCTTCTAAAACGGAAACGGCAGTATTATCATCGGCTGCAATTCTCCAGCTTCCTAGCGGACTATTTTTATCATTTGCCAAAGCACCAATCAACGCGATTTTCTGTCCTGATTTCTTTAGCGGAAGCAGATTCTTTTCATTCTTCAATAAAACGATAGATTTTTTCGCCATATCCAAAACGCCGTCGTTATTGGCTTTACTTCCAACAACTTCTTTCTCACGTTTTTCATCACAGTATCTATACGGATCATCAAACAATCCTAACTCAAATTTCACTCTTAAAATTCTGCGAACGGCATCATCAACTAAAGATTCTTTTACTTTACCTGATTTTACCAAATCAACCAATTTTGCAACATATAAATACGATTCCATATCCATATCAGAACCTGCAATTACCGCTTTTGCTGTCGCATCGGCTTCATCTTTTGCGTAACCATGCGCAATCATTTCACGAATTGAAGCATAATCAGAAATCACAAATCCGTCAAACTTCCATTTCCCTTTTAAAATATCTCTTTGCAAAAAGGCATTTCCAGTTGCTGGAACACCATTCAACGTATTAAATGAATTCATAAACGTACGAACTCCTGCTTCAACCGTCGCTTCAAAAGGAGGCAAAACCGAATTATACAATTTAGAATTACTGATATCTACAATATTATATTCCAATCCAGCCTCCACATAACCATAGGCTGCAAAGTGTTTTGCACAGGCCGCAATTGTATTTACTTTAGCCAAATCAGCAACAGTTTCTCCTTGAAAACCTTTTACACGTGCATAACCAATTTTGCTTCCCAAATAAGGATCTTCTCCTGCACCTTCCATCACACGGCCCCAACGTGCATCATTTGCAACATCGACATTTGGTCCGAAAGTCCAATTAATTCCAGATGCCGAAGCTTCGTCAGCCGCAATCGCCGCCGACTTTTTAATCGCTTCTAAATCCCAACTCGCAGCCTCTGCCAACGGAATCGGACTTAACGTTTTATAACCATGAATTACGTCAAAACCAATAATTAACGGAATTCCTAATCTCGTTTCTTCAACAGCAATTTTCTGCACCGCACGAACTTCTTTCACACCACGAACTGTTAGCATCGATCCAACCAATCCTTTTCTTAAATGTTCGTATTTTAATTCGGCCGTTCCGCCTTTTGGAGCTGGACCTGTAACATCCCAAAAACCATTATATTGATTCATCTGCCCCACTTTCTCTTCTAAAGTCATTAAAGGCAAAAGCAAATCTATACGTTGTTCAATAGTTTTATTTTTATCCAAATACGGCTTTTTTTGTGCATTCATATTTCCAACAGTAAACAGGGACAAAACCCCAATAATTATTATTTTTTTATTTTTCATGGTTAGTTAGTTTTTAAGCTACTAAGGTGCTGAGATACTAAGATTCTTAGTTTAATGTTTTGGGCGTGCCCCTCCGGGTCGGGCTATCCGTTGCAAGTCCTCGCACTTCCTTCGTCAGGCTGTGGGCTTTCCACTGCTATCCCTCACGCAAACGGGTTCACGACAAATTTTTGTTCGTTACGTCTTTGCTAGATTCAAATTACTCAATGCGGGCTTCGACTTCGCTCAGTCGGACAAAGCAAATACCTGTGTAAATCCGTTAAATCAGCAAAATCCGTGGGCAAAAACCTAAAATCTCAATCCTCAAAACTAAAACAAGAAGCAGGCAGATTTGCTTTGTTAAACAAATCCGACTGCGTTGTATTTCCCCATGCAAACCTCACTTTTGCTGGATTTACAACTTTTTTACTTGTCAAAATCACTTGATTATTTTTTATCAAAGCTTCAGCAGGAACAAAAACACCGTCGGTTCCGGCAACTTCAAATTGATTCGATTTTTTGTCTTTAAAATAAAGTCCGTCAGCATAGTCAAAGGAAACGATCACTTTATTTTTCTCAATTTTAATGTCTTTAAAAAGTGGGCCGTTTACCAAATTAGAATTGGTTTTATAGGTTTCGGCCAAAGCCAGATTCGCCAAACGAATTCCGACTGATTTTTTATTTTTTGGATGAATATCAATGGTATCTGAAATATCTGAAGTCAAAACCATTCCGGTTTTTTGAACTTCTTTCAATAATTTTCTTTGCGAATTTCTTACCGTTACATTTGAGAAATTATTGCTTCCTGATTTAAAAGGCGCAATCTGAACATAGTAAAACGGAAAATCATCTTTCCATTCTTTTCGCCATGAAGTAATCAATGCACCTAACGTTTTATCATAAACCAACGAACCAACATTCGATTCGCCTTGGTACCAAAGCGTTCCAGCAATTTTAAATCCAACTATTGGATAAATCATGGCATTGTAAGCACGTCCTGGCTGTCTTGGTCCGTATTCTTGTTCGTTTAGTTTTTTGGCATTTTCTAATAAAACTGGATCATTGTTTACGACTTCTTCCGGCATCCAGATTTCCGCAGGAGTTCCTCCCCAATTTGAAGAAATCAATCCGATGGGAACATTTTTCAAATCTTCGCGAAGGCGTTTAGCAAAAAAGTAGCCAATCGCACTAAAATATTTCATGGTTTCCGGAGTCGATTCCGTCCAATTTCCAAGCAAATTATTCTGCGGACTAGTAGCCGTTAATTTCGGAACAGTAAAAAAACGAATGTTTGGATTTGTAGCATTTTTGGCTTCTTCTTCTCCATTATCAATTCCCCAACTCGCAGACATTTCCATATTCGATTGCCCCGAACAAAGCCAAACTTCACCAATCAAAATATTTTTTAAAACAACTTCATTGTAGCCTTTTATAGAAATAGTAAAAGGTCCGCCGGCTTCAGGAGTTTTAATCCATAATTCCCATTTTGCTTGATTATTCGCAACCGTTTTATATTCTTGATTATTCCAGCTCGAAACTAATTTTATTTCTTCTTTAGGACTTGCCCAACCCCAAATTTTCACTTCGGAGTTGCGTTGTAAAACCATATTGTCACTAAAAATATTCGGAAGCGAAACGTTTGCCATCATAGTACTGGAAATCAATAAAAAGAAAACAAACTTATAGATATTATTTTTCATTTAGCAACTTCTTTAAAAATGGACCATATTCATTTGCCATCACTTTTTGATCGGCAACATCTGGATGTCCTAGACAGCCGTGCGGTGTCATTGGCTTGAATTTGAAAATCAAAATCGGTTTATGCGCTTTATCATCCGCGAAAGCGTTTTTAACTTTATTCAGGCAATCTTCAAAAACAATTGCTTTCTCGCCATTTACCATTGGACTGTTTGTAATCACAATTTGTGCTTTCGGATTATGTTCATAAAGCATTTTTATGAAACTCACATAATTGGAAACATACTTTTCAGCATTAAAAGGCAGTCTTTCTTTTTTACCATCTCCGCTAGAAAAATCATTCGTTCCTAATGCAATACTGATAATATTTGGCTGAAAAGCAAAATCATATTTGGGTTTCGAATTGTCTTTCGTCAAATACAAATTCTGGTAAACATCTGGCATTATTGCTTCGTCTTTGTTCTCATCATTCCAGTTGCGATACATTCCAATTCCAGAAACAGAGCTTACTAGATAATTCACTCCAATTGCTCTTGAAAGCGTAGGTCCATAAGCATAATAACTGTTATGATGATCCATATATTCCCCTTTATCGCACGGAACGTCTGATGCATCGCTCGCCGCGCCACAGGTAATCGAATCTCCTATAAATTCAATTTTCTTTCTTTTTTGAGCCGAAATTGTAGTCAGTTTTGCCGTTGTGCCTGCAAATAATACACCGCCAGTATGGGCTTCGGTATTTTTGTAAATTTCCAGTTTATGTTCTTTTTTATTCGAAGCAACTTTGATTGGGAAAGATTGAACAGCGCCTTTTTCTATTCTGATTTTCCCCATATATTTCCCGTCCAAAACCAACGAAACATAATTATGATGTTCATACGAATCAACACTTTGAAGCGAAATCGAGCATTGATTTCCACTAAAATTAAAAGAAACGAAAGAAGCTGTTCCAATTAAAATGACATTATCATTTTGAAGTTTTTCAACTCGGCCTTCGTATAAAAAAGTTTTATTCTGATTTTGGTTTTGCGAAACACAAACGGTTGCAATATGCAAAAACAAAATTAAAAAAGGTATTTTTTTGAGAAACATAGGTTATTTGTTAAAATCTAAATAGAATTCACAAATATATTTGAAACTCTTGATTCAAAAAGATACTAAAATGTCAAAACGTAATAAAAAAACACCACATAAACACATCATTTTCGAGGTCGAGAACGTTATTTCTTACAATTGAAACAAAATGTATTCGTTTGAGATTAAAAATTTAGCCTTATCTTTATACTTTAACCCTTTTTTGCATTTACAAAATGAGATTTCGTTTTCTAATTTTCATACTCCCAATTATTCTATTTTCTTCTTTCAATGCAAAAAAGGAAAAACAGGAAATTAGTACTATTCAAACCCAAATTGATCGTGATTCAATTGTGGCGTATGCCAAAAAATATTTGGGAACACCTTATGTGTATGCGAGCAGTGATCCGAAAAAAGGTTTTGATTGCTCCGGTTTTGTAAGTTATGTTTTCAAGAAATACGGAATTACTTTGCCAAGAAGTTCTGGCTCTTATAAAAACATTGGCACAAAATTAAATCCAGAAGAATTTAAAGTTGGGGATATTTTGGTTTTCTATGGATATAAAGACAAAACCATTATTGGCCACCTCGGAATTATTTGTGAGGCCAATGGCATGCAATCCAAATTTATTCATGCCTCTTCTGGAAAAGCACAATGCGTAACTATCACTTCCCTTGATACCGAACATTACACCAAACGTTTTTATAAATGCATTGATGTTTTATCTGAATAATTTATTTCACGCAGATTTAAAAAGATTTAAGCTGATGTGCGCAGATTTATTTTATAAAAAAATCTATTTAAATCTGCTGTAATCTGCCAAATCTGCGTGAAAAATCACTTTATATTTTTTACTCTTCAGTCAATAATTTTAGCAGACTTTCATCTCTTCCGTAAATATCTTTGTAGAAGTTTAGATTTCCTTTTCGATCTACCCAAGCAGTAAAATATCCAATATAAACAGGAACTTTCTTTTTTAAAGTATACCAACTTTCTTTTCCTGCATGCATAGCTTTATCAATTCGAGCTGGAGTCCATTGTGGATCATTTTTTAATAATTCGATAGCCAATTCACGAGGTTTTGCAACACGCACACAACCATGGCTAAAAGCTCTGCTTTCTCTTTCAAATAAACTTTTTGCAGGCGTATCATGCAAGTAGATATTGCTTGAATTTGGAAACAAAAATTTCACTAAACCAAGCGAATTATTCTTCCCTGGAAGTTGGCGAACGGCGCCATTATTCCATTCCAGATTTTTCTTTTGTAAATAGTTTTTATCCTTTGCCATTCCGGGTTTAATCTCTGAATTGATAATACTCGTAGGAACATTCCAATACGGACTAAAAACAATATTATTCATCATACCACTGAAAATAACCGTTTTTGTCATTGCTTTTCCAACCACAACCGGCGAAATAAAAGCGATTTTACCATCTTCAATGATATACAACCTAAATTCAGGAATATTGACTTCGATGTATTTTTGTCCTTTTTCCAATTTAGGATCGATCCAACGGCAACGCTCCATATTAACAATAATCGTTTTGATTCGGTCAGAAACCGGAATATTCAAATCGTCAATATGTTCTTTAAGAATCGTATTTTTTGGTGTATAACCATGACGCAATTCATACGTTTTAATTGCATTGATCAAAACGGTATCACAAATCGCGCTTTTAGTATCTTCTTTTATGTCATGCGTTACAAAAAGTCTTTCTCGAATTTGAGCCACAACATTTGACGAATCGCCTACTTTCAAACTTTTAAAGTCCTCACCTGTTTCAATAGTTTTCCAACCTCCTTTTTTTTCAATATCACGATATTGCTTCAAAACATCACGCAGTTTGTAATACTGGCTGAACATTTTGCTTTTATGATCATCATTTATAGTTGATTTTTGAAAAATAGAATCGGTTAAGGCGCGATAATCCATTTTTTTTCTCGGCAAAAGCCATTCTAAGGAAATAATCGTTTTTTCATCAAAACCGGCGTAGACTTTTTCAGCATAATAGAAATACAGGTTTGAAATCATTAAATCTGTACTTTCTTTCGAAAGTTTATTATCGGTATTACTTTCAAAAACAGCATTGATTTCTTTATAAGGAAAATTTGCTTTTAAGCCTTCTTCATCCAAACCTTTGTATTTATTGAATAAAGTATGAGCAAATTCATCGATGCCCTTATTATCCTGCCACAATTGGGTTGATTTATTTTTTTTGTATAAAGTCGAAACCTCATCTTGAAATTTGGCTAATTTCGGGTATGTTGTATAAAAAGAAGCAATTTTCGAACTATCAATAGTAAGATGAAGTTCTGGAATTTCAACTTTGGCTTTTACTTGATTTTCTTCTTTTTTATCTCCTTTTGAATTACATGAAACAATAGCAAAAAGGCTAACGGCAACAATAAATTTATACCCAATTTTCATAATAAAATTTTTAATAAAAATAGAAAAGTTTTCATAAAAACAAACCTTTCCAAAATGAATTTTTTAATAAATCTCACCTCTCAAAATAAATAAAAAAAAGCCCCAAATACATTATGTACTCGGGGCTCACGATATAACCAACCTATTAAAATTCTATTAAATAACGGTTCCTTTTAAAGTAAGTATTTTTGGAGTCGTTTCAGCACTTGTCGTAACCGTTACTGTTTTTGTAAAAGCGCCTTTGTTTGCTGCATTGTAAGTTGCCGTAACTTTAGCCGTTTTTCCTGGCTGAATTGGCTCTTTTGTATAATCTGTTGCTGTACAACCGCAAGATCCTTGAACATTCGTAATTACAACTGCTGTTTTTCCAGTGTTTTTGAATTCGTAAACAATTGCTTTTGGAGTTCCTTGCGGAATTTGTCCAACATCGATTGTTTCGGCTTTCCAAACAATTGTTGAAGCTGTTTCGATTGCTTTTGGCTCAGAAACCAAAGATTTTACTGGCGCAACAGCTGAGAAAGACATTAAACCTAATGCCAATGCTAACATGGAGATTTTGATCATTTTCATAGTTAAATATTTTTAGTGATTTATAGTTCTAAATTTGTATTTCAAAAGTATTTCAGAATAAATCAAATCGCTGTTAACCGGTTTCAAATCTTTGTTAACGACTTGTTAAGGGGTGTTTTTAAGCATAAATTTGATTAATATTACACTTTTAAAAAGCCATTTTTCTTGAAAATAAACAGACTCAATAGTATTATCCTCCTCGGACTAATTGCCATTATTAGCATCTTGGTAGCGCAATTGCTTTGGACAAAAGAGGCTTTTACATTAGAACAAAAAAAACTCAGCCAAAAAGCACATATTGCCCTGCTTGAAGTTTCCCGAAAATTATATGAAGGAACGGATCATGAACATTCTTGTCAAAATCCTGTTCAGAAAATTTCGAACGATTATTATATTGTCAACATTGAGAATGATTTTGAACCGGATATTTTAGAGTTTTATCTGAAATCGGAATTCAAAAAAATGAACATCACAACCGATTTTGAGTATGCGATGTACAATTGCCAAAGCGATGAAATGGTGTATGGTGATTATGTTTCTTTATCCAAAAAAGGAAAGCAAAACAAAACGGTTTATTTCCCGAAACATAAAAATCTGGTTTATTATTTTGCTGTTCGTTTTCCAAACGAAACGACTTATTTGTTTAGCTCGATGCGTTTTTGGTTTGTGCTTTCGACGGCATTAATTCTGATTTTGCTTATTTACGTATATTCTATTTTTAAGCTTTTGCAACAAAAAAAATACTCCGAACTGCAACGGGATTTTATCAATAATATGACGCATGAATTCAAAACGCCCTTGTCTTCTATTTTAATTGCATCCAAATATTTGATTGAACAAACTCCGATTAAGGAAGATAAAAAACTGCATACGTATACCGATATTATTATCAATCAAAGCAATAAACTAAATAGTCATATTGAGAAGATTCTGAATATCGCTAAATCAGATTATGCGCCTTTAGAAATAAAAAAAGAAACCGTCTTAATTGTTCCGATTATTGAAGAAACGATTGAAAACATTCAATTGAAATATCCTGAAGCTTCTGTTAGAATTGAAACAACTTCAAAAGATTTTCAAATTGAAACTGATGTCTTTCACTTTCATAATTTGGTTTACAATTTGCTGGACAATGCGGTAAAATACTGCACCGAAAAACCAGAAATTCTGGTTCAGATTTCACAGCAAAACCAAACTTTAAAATTGGCTTTTGTTGATAACGGAATTGGGATTCCGGTTAAAAACATTTCTTTTATCTTTGATAAGTTTTATCGCGTAAAAAACGAGAAAAGCAATGAAGTAAATGGTTTCGGGCTTGGTCTATACTATGTAAAAGAAATCTGCAGTCTTCAAAACTGGAAAATTAAGGCCGAAAACAATCCAGAAAAAGGCATTACTATAACTTTATCTATTCCTTATAAAAAATGAAACAGTTCAAAATACTTTATACCGAAGATGATGAAACTTTAGCTTTTTTAACCAAAGACAATTTGGAACAAAACCACTATCATGTTGTGCATTGCTGCGATGGACAGTCAGGTTTGCAAAATTTCAAAAAAGAAAAATTTGACATTTGCATTTTTGATATCATGATGCCAAAAATGGACGGTTTTGATTTAGCAACCGAAGTCAGAAAACTAAATACTGATATTCCAATAATTTTCCTTTCAGCCAAAACTTTAAAAGAAGACCGAATTAAAGGCTTGCGTTTAGGCGCTGACGATTATTTGGTAAAACCTTTCAGCATTGAGGAATTGCTTTTGAAAATCGAGATTTTTTTAAAACGCTCGCAAAAAAATATTCCTTCAGAAAAATCGGTTTATGAGATTGGGAAATATAAATTCGATACTAATAATTTTATTCTTTTTAATGACGTTGAAAAAATTAGCCTGACACAGCGCGAAGCTGAATTGCTGAAACTTTTTCTAGACAACAAAAATTTGGTTTTAAAGCGAGAACAAATTCTGACCGCACTTTGGGGAACTGATGATTATTTTATGGGAAGAAGCCTTGATGTTTTTATTTCGCGTCTTCGAAAGATATTGACAAATGAAAAAGGCATTTCTATTGAAAACCTACACGGAATTGGATTTCGATTTGCGATTGAGTAAATATTTATATTCTGCCTAAAACATAAGGTAACCACAACGTTTGTCATTCCGACGAAGGAGGAATCTCCGCGACAATATTCCGCATCGTAATTGAAAACCTTTGGCGAGCTACTTGTAGAGATTCCTCTTTCGTCGGAATGACAAACTGTATCAATAAACTAAACCGCAAAAGCATGACCACAAAGCTTTGTCATTCCGACGAAGGAGGAATCTCCGCGACAATATTCCGCATCGTAATTGAAAACCTTTGGCGAGCTACTTGTGGAGATTCCTCCTTCATCGGAATGACAAACTAGGTGTTGAAACCTTGATAAAAAACTTTGTTCTCCCTTAATATTCTAAAAACTCTAAATTCGGATTCATTGTTTTTATTAATATAATTTCTTTTCTCTTCTCCAACCTTTTAATTCCTTTTCTCTTGCAATCGCTTCTTGAATCCATGTGAATTTTTCATAATAAACTAAAAACTCGACATTGTATTTTGATACAAAGGTGTTTTTCTCTAATAAAATATTTTCTTTATGCTTTAATAATCTCTTTTTTAGATTATTTGTTACACCAATATAAAAAACAGATTTCGCTTTATTTGTAAGAATGTAAATGAAATAAGTATGAAAACCTTCTTGTAGATGCATAATTCAAAAATAACAATTCAATTAAAAATAAAGAAAAATCTGTAAATACTATTTGAAAAATCTTCGTATTTTTAAGTTCTAATTTTGTCAGATATGAAAATACATCATTTGCGAAATGCCACTTTAGTAATTGAAACAGAAAAACATGTAATTCTGGTTGACCCGATGTTGGGTAAAAGAAAAACAATCCCGCCATTTACTATTTTTCGTTATAAACCAAAGAGAAACCCTCTTGTTGCTTTACCCAAAAACAGTCGAGAAATTTTGAGCAAAGTGACCCATTGTTTAATTACACATTTGCATCCTGATCATATCGACAAAGCCGGTGAAGTTTTTTTAAGACGAAAAAGCATTGCGGTTATATGCAGTTCTAAAGATGAAAAAGAACTGACAAAAAGAGGATTAAACATCGTACAAACGCTTAATTACTGGGAACCTCAACCTTTTCTGGATGGAAGAATTATTGGAATTCCAGCCCTTCACGGTTATGGTTTTATTGCCAAACTCATGGGCAATGTGATGGGATTTCATATCGAGCTTGCAAATGAAAAATCCATCTATATAAGCTCTGATACTATTTTTACAGATGATGTACAAAAAGTATTAATTGAACTCAAACCTGATATTGCGACTGTCGCGTGCGGAACAGCAAGACTCGATTTTGGACAGCCTTTATTAATGCGAATGAATGACATTTTGAAATTCGCGGCTCTAGCACCAGGAAAAGTTTTCGCGAATCATCTTGAAGCTTTAAATCATTGTCCAACAACACGTGAAGAGTTAAAGAAAGCGCTTTCAGAAAATGATCTTTTATCGAAAACCGCCATTCCCAATGATGGATATGCTATTGAATATTAAGATTACAAAACTAAAAGGCCAAATTCTCGCAACGTATTGACAGGTTTTGAATACCAAAACAATTCAAAATCCTCTAATGAAGTTTCAAAATCATTTTTCACTTCCTGAAAAGTATAGCTTTTAGCACCTGAAACTGAAATTTTATCCAAAATAGAAAGCAACCATTCGCCTTCATCTTTGTTGGTTTGAATAGTAAAGCTTTCTTTTTTGTCATGAAAAGTCAATGACATCATTTCCCAGCTTCTGCCTTTTTTTGATTTTGTGAAAATTTCTGCAAAAGGTTTTCCGCCAAGCCAAACTACTTTTGCATTTGGTTTTGTGTTGAAATCATTTTGCTCTTCCAAAGCATTAAAAATAAAATCAGGATGAATTTTGGTTTTCGGAATTTTAAAGTCGAACCAGTCTTGCAATTCATAATCAAAACAGATTCCGTGCATGAAATTAAAAAGTGATTTTTTCAATCCGAAACTGAATTTATCATGATTAATTCCTGTAGCATCACTGTATTCAATATCATTGTTAGCAAAAGTTCCAATTGCTTCAGTTTTTTTGGTTACACCAAATCGCTCTGGATACAACCCGACCGGACTATGTGCCGTAAGCGCAAACTGATGCCAAAATCCTGACTGTAAAACACCCGCCTCAAACAATTGACGAACCATTTCAAGACTGTCAACAGTTTCTTGAATGGTTTGTGTTGGATATCCGTACATTAAATACGCGTGCACCATAATTCCGGCTTCGGTGAAATTTCGCGTCACTTTTGCTACTTGTTCAACGGTGACACCTTTGTCAATCAATTTCAGTAATCGGTCTGAAGCTACTTCCAAACCACCGGAAACCGCAATACAACCGGAAGCTTTCAATAATAGACATAAATCTTTTGAAAAACTTTTTTCAAAACGAATGTTTGTCCACCACGTTACGGCCAGTTTTCGTTTTAGAATTTCTAATGCTACAGCTCGCATCAAAGCAGGCGGTGCGGCTTCATCAACAAAATGGAATCCGTTTTGTCCTGTTTGCTCGATCAATTCTTCCATCCGGTCACAAAGTAAACTTGCCGCGACAGGCTCGTACACTTTTATATAATCTAAAGAAATATCGCAAAAAGTGCATTTTCCCCAATAACAACCGTGCGCCATAGTAAGTTTATTCCAGCGTCCATCACTCCACATTCTGTGCATCGGATTTACGATTTCAATAACCGAAATATACTTATCCAAAGGCAAATCTGAATAATCTGGCGTTCCGACTTGGGATTGTTTGTAATCGTGTTTTAGAGAATTATTTTTATAAACAACTTCTTCGTTTTCTAATAAGAAAGTTCTTTTAAAAGAATCTGAATCTAGATTTTCTAAATGACAAATCAACTCTTCAATTGGAACTTCACCATCATCCAAAGTAATAAAATCAAAAAACTCAAAAACACGTTTATCTGAAAGCGATCGCAATTCGGTATTTGGGAAACCGCCACCCATTGAGATTTTAATCTCGGGATGATTTTGTTTTACCCATTGCGCACATCGGAATGCACTATATAAATTCCCAGGAAAAGGAACAGAAATTAAAAATAATGTTGGTTTTACTGCTTCGATTTTAGCTTTTAAAAGCTTAATCAAAATCAAATCGATATAAGTTGGTTCTTGTTGTAAAGCCTCGTATAATTCATCAAAAGAATTGGCACTTCGACCTAAACGTTCAGCATATCGGCTAAAGCCAAAATTTTCGTCGACACATTCTACAATAAAATCCGAAATATCTTCCAGATACAAAGTTGCCAAATGTTTTGCTTTATCCTGAGTTCCCATTGTTCCAAACGCCCAATCGAGTTCTTCTAATTGCGCAAAACGAGAAGCTTCGGGCAAAAAATCTTCTTGGCAAATCTGTAAAGCCAAAGTTGGATTTTTTCCCTGCAAAAACTGAATTACAGAATCAATGGTTTTAATGTATTCATCTTGAAGAGCAAAAATTCTTTTAGAATTATCTGAGATTTCAGAATCAACCTGAAACTTGACACTTGACACTTGAAACAAATCAATAAGTCCTTTTTTCGAAAACAATTCCAAAATAACATCAATACCCAAATCTGCCTGAACCGATTCGATATTTTTAGTATTCAAAAAACCTTTTATATACGCCGTTGCCGGATACGGAGTATTCAGTTGCGTAAATGGTGGCGTTATTACAAAAAGCTTTGTTTTCAAAGGGATTTATTTTTTTGCAAAAATACGTGTTATTGCCGACTTTTTTAGGAAAAGATTTTAACGTTCTGGGTTTTGAACTTTTAGTTTTGTTTTGTAGATATTTAATTACATTTGCGACAACCCAAATCAGTTTAAATGAATAAAAAATTACTTTTCCTTTTCTTTTTAATTGCTGCTCAATTATTTTCTCAAAACAAAAACCAATCTATTGGTTTTAAAGAAAATAAAGGTCAGATTATTGACCAAAAAGGGAAATCGAACATATCAGTTTTATATTTACTGAATTCTAACGGATTAAATGTTCAATTGAAAAAAAATGGCTTTTCATATGATATTTATGAAGTAAAAAAGATTCCTGTAACAGAACCTAAAGATCCGAGAAACGAAAGAGAACACTCTTCACATTTTCAAAACGATAAAAAGGACCAAAAAACTAATTTTAAATTAGAATACACTTTTCATAGAATTGATATTGACTTTGTTAATTCGAATTCTAAAGTTGAATTGATTGCTACCCAAAAATCAACTGATTTTGATAACTATTATAATGTTCCAAATAAACCAGAAGGAATTACTGGAGTACATCAATACAAAAAAATTACCTATAAAAATATTTACCCAAATATTGATGTTGTTTTTTCAATTCCAAGTGATCCCCAAAAAACGGTCGAATATAATTTTGTAATTCATCCAAAAGGAAAAATCTCAGATATTCAATTAAAATTTAATGGTGCTGAAACTGAATTAGCAGACAATAAAATTCAAATGAATGTTCGTTTTGGAAAAATGGAAGAAACGTTGCCAGCCAGCTGGATTGAAGAAGACGGAAATAAAAAAGAGATTGAAGTTGGTTATACGAAGATTAAGAAAAATATTTATGGGTTTAATTCTTCTAATGCTGTAAATGGAAAAACAGTTATTATTGATCCTGTGCCAATAAGGCTGTGGGGTACTTTTTTCGGAGATGAAACTAATATTCATATTACACTTGGCCCTTCTAATATCAGCACTGATTCTTTTGGAAATGTTTATGTATCAGGAACTACTACGGCAAATAATTCATCTTATGTGACAACAGGTGCGCATCAGACTTCAATTCCACCTTATGCTTATCTTAGCACAAATGGGATAATAGAAAAATTCGATCCAGATGGAAAACGATTATGGGGCACTTATTATGGAGGAGAAGGTTCTAATTCAATAAATGGAATAAAAATCGACCATCAAAACAACGTTTTGATAACAGGAGCAACTCAAGCTCAGACAAACATAAGTACAATTGGGTCTTACCGACCAAATTTAACAGGATACACTGATGCTTTTCTAGTCAAATTTAATGATTTAGGCAAGAGAATATGGGGAACATATTTTGGAGGTGAAAATGGGGAAACTGCTAATGCATTAGCCCTGGATGACAACGATAATATTTATATAACCGGAAACACAAATAGTAAAACTGCTATTAGCATAAACAACAATTTTCAAACACAATTAAACGATCCTTATTCTTCAAATTATGATGGATTTTTAACTAAATTTAATTCTGACGGAAATGTAATTTGGAGTACATATATTGGCGGTGAATCCCAAGAAGACATGAAAGCCATAGCTGTGCGCAACAATACAGTAGCAATTGGAGGTTTTTCTTCTAGTTCTACAAATATATCTACTCCTGGTGTTTTTCAGGAATCACACAATGAAATTTCAGACGGAATCGTTTACAAATTTTCAACCAGTGGACAAAGAAAATGGTCAACTTATTATGGAGGCGAACAAATTGACGAAATATACAGTATTGAAATTGATGATGAAGATAATATCTATATTGGAGGACAAACAGCTAGTAAAATTAATATGACAACTCCTGGGAGTTTTGACAGCTCAAATTCTTTCTCGTACAAAGGTTTTTTTGCAAAATTGAACACTAATGGACAAAGAGTCTGGGGAACTTATTTAGGTGAAGCTTATGTGTATTCAATATTTTTTAAAAATAATTCATTATACTTAGGTGCAACCAACTTTGGCTTTTCGTATTCTAAATTAACTAGCTCATGTTCTTATAAATCGAATGAAGATTTTGAAGGATACATTGGGAAATTTTCCAAAGGAGCAGATCTTATCTGGGGATCTTATGTAGGAGGAAGCAGTGTATTTAAAACCACAAGAATAGCACTTGCCAATAATAATATGATTTTTGTTAGTGGAACGTCATCTGAAAACAATGGTATTGCAGACACAAATTCTCATCAATCTGTCGTATTAGGAGATTTTGACAATTATTTTTTAATGAAATTTGAAGAACCACTTATACTTAATATTCCGAAGATTGAAAGCAACTCTCCAGTCTGCATTGGAAAAACATTAGAATTAAAAGCATCAGGCGGAACCACCTATTCATGGACAGGTCCAAATGGATTTACCTCGACAGATCAAAATCCAACCATAGTAAATGCAACAACAAATAATAGTGGCGAATACAGTTGTACAATAACGGGAACTGGCGGTTGTGATGATACAAAAAAAATCACCGTTTTTATTGGAGATAATGTGGCTCCAATTCCTGTTTTAGCAACTCTTCCAACAATAACAGGAGATTGTAATACGACTGTAACAACAATTCCAACAGCAAATGACGCTTGTTCAGGCTTAATCAATGCAACAACTACAAGTCCGTTGTCTTATGCTTTACCTGGAACTTATACAATTGTTTGGAATTACAGCGATGGAAACGGAAATGCATCAACACAAAACCAAACTGTTATCATTACAAGTCAACCCTTGCCAAGAGCAAATTCTCCACAAACTTTTTGTGTGCAGCAAAATGCAACTTTAAACGAAATTCAAATAACGGGTCAAAATATAAAATGGTATAGCAACTTAACTAACGGAACACTTGTTTCTCCTACAACTGTAGCTCAAGATAAAGCAACTTATTATGCATCTCAAACGATAAATGGTTGCGAAAGTGAAAGAGTCCCTGTCACAATCAATATTCAAGTTACTTCTTCACCAACAGGAAATGCAAATCAAACATTTTGTTCAAGCCAAAATCCAACAATTGCTAATATTGAAATTACTGGAACTTCAATAAAATGGCATGATGCGCCAAATAATGGTTCTCTATTGTTAGAAACTACAAGTCTTGTTAATGGGAAAACGTATTATGCATCACAAACTGTAAATGGTTGTGAAGGACCAAGAGTCGGAATTATAGTTTCTATAGTAAATACGCCTCCTGCTCCCACAGCAAATGCAAGTCAATCTTTCTGTAAAAGTGAAGATGCAACATTGAGCAACATTCAAATTTCTGGACAAAACATAAAATGGTTTGATACGGCAATGTCAGCTTCAACTTTACCTAATACAACTTTGTTGGAAAACAACAGAACGTATTATGCTTCACAAACTGTTGGATGTGAAAGCGACAGAACGCCAATTTTAATTCATGTCTATGACACTCCTAGGCCAACTGGAAATAACAATCAGCTTTTTTGTCTAGATGAAAATGCTACAATTGCGAATCTTAACATCATTGGAACAAATATTAAATGGTACGATGCAGCAACAAACGGAACTCTTTTACCAACAACGACCTTATTGCAAAATCAAACCTATTATGCAACCCAAACACTCAATAATTGTGAAAGTCCAAGATTTACTGTAAATGCAAAAATTCAAGATACTCAGGCTCCAATTGTTGCTTCTCCACAAATATTCTGCATCCAGCAAAAAGCGAAAATCAGCAATATTAATGTAATAGGAGAAAATATAAAATGGTTCGAAAGCGCTACTTCTACAATAAGTTTACCTGAGTCGACTTTTCTTGAAAACGGAAAGACCTATTATGCTTCAGAAACGATTAATGGATGCGAGAGCGACAGAATTCCGACAACAATTTCAATACTTGAAGCAACAGCAGGCAATTGTATTAATTTAGTTGAGGAACTTCCTTTTCCAAAATTCTTCACTCCAAATGGCGACGGATACAATGATCATTGGACAATTGATTTTGCCTATTTGGCTCCAAATACAGGAATCAAGATATTTGACCGATATGGAAAATTCATCAAAGAACTGAGCAATGGGGCCGCTTGGGATGGAAATTATCTTGGCCAACAACAACCTGCTTCAGATTACTGGTTTATTGCTACCCGATTAAACGGCAAAGAATTCAAAGGGCATTTTAGCTTAAAGAGATAAAAAATCAAAAGCCTCGGAAATATTGTTTTTTCATTTTCCGAGGCTTCAATAATTACTTTATTTCGTTTGCACCAAAAGCCAATTCGAAATTTCTTCTAAGGCAATTGGAGAAAATGTTTGTTCAAGAGATCCATATTCAGTTGGAGAGCCAGTTTGGCATTCCTGAAACAAATGATTTAAGTTAGGCAATGCTTTCGTAGTCACTTTTTTATTTCCCGATTTAGTCAATACATCTTTGATGATTTCTAAATTGACTTCAGCTGGAACTTGCAAATCTTTACTTCCATTTAACGCTAAAACTGGACATTTTACTTTTTTCAAATACAAAGTCGGATCAAGTTTCAAAAAATTGTATCTCCATGGATTTGTTATTTGGGCCGTCATTGATTTTGATAAATCATCAGTAAGATTGAGCTTGCTCTTAAAAATATTGGTGATGTTGCTTTTTAAATTATCATCATTGGTTGAACTAGCAATAATCAAATCATAAGCACTTTTAAAAGCCTCTTTTCCTTTTTGAATTTCATTTTCTGACACCCCAATTTGTTTCTCGATTAGCTCCTTTTGCAAAAGCAGTAATTTGTCGCCACGAAGTCCAGGTCCCGCCAGTAAAACAATAAATGCAACATCTTTAGAATCTCCAGCAATCATTGGGGCAATTATTCCGCCTTCGCTATGTCCAATCAAACCAATTTGGCGCTTATTAATTTCCTTTCTAGTTTTTAAATATTCGACTCCAGCTTGAACATCTTTCGCAAAATCAGTGGTAACAGCAGCTTTAAAATCACCTGTTGATTCAGCGGTGCCACGATCATCAAATCTCAGGACTGCAAAACCTTTTTTAGTCAAATAATCGGCTAATACCAAGAAAGGTTTATGTCCCAGAATTTCTTCATCTCTATTTTGAGCACCACTGCCTGAGATTAAAATTACGGCTGGAAAAACACCCTCTTTTTTAGGCATAGACAACGTTCCGGCTAAAGTTACCTTATCAATTTTGTTTTCGAATTTTACATCTTCCGTATAGTAGGGATAAGGTTTTTGCGGTTCCTGAGGTCTTAAATTTTGTATGTTTCCCTTAGAAAAAATGACATCAAATGATTGTCCACTTTGAGTAAATTTTCCAATAATAGTATTATCTGAATTTAATTTTCCTTCATATGAAGCGCCTGCAACTGCAATATTCAATTTTAATTCAGAATTTTCAAAAGTAGTCGTTGCAATTGGAATTCCCTTAGCCATCTGGTCCGGGCTATCCATAGTCGAAACGTAGCCTTTATCTGTTTTATCGATATGTACAACAATTCTTAAGTTCCCATTTGGAGTTTTTAAAACACCATTCCATTGTCCTGTAATTTCTTGTCCCACAACAAAAGAAGAAATTAAAAATGTTAGTACTGCAAGTATAATTTTAATCATTTTATCTTATTTAGGATTTATTTTTTAGTATCAAGGTTTCTGAATTTAAAATAGGAATAGACCATCGGAATGATTGCTATCGTCAGACCAATGCCTACAAATATTTTAGAAAAAGTAAATCCTGGAAAAATCAAAGCTCCAAAAACAACGACAAAGCCAGCAACGAGCCACAATTTCCCGGCGAAAGCATGAGTTGCTTTCCAAACCTTTTGATTCTCTAACGTCCAAGGTGTGCGAATCCCAATAAAATAATTAGGCTGTATTACTTTCAAATAGTTTCCAAAAATCATCAATAAGACACCAACTGCAGCATAAATTAAATTTGGATTTGAATAGGACTGGTTCTTTGCGAGATAAATAAAAAATGAAGCTGTCACAGACATAAATAAAATCAAAAAAAATCTTAATTGATAGAACTTTCTTCCCATCATCGAAATTCTCTTTTTAGGATCAATTTTTGACGCGGCAAGCAAAATGAAATACATTAAAACCGGCAACATAAAAATCAAAATCACTAAAATAGATTTACTTCCCCAATTGTCGATTTCACCTTTAAAATTCCAATGTACCGGAACTTTTTCAGGAAGACTGTCCCATATCAATGCCAGATAAACAAAAGGAGTCAAAATTATTCCAATTATTGGAAGCTCTTTTTTCAATTCTAAATTCATTTTTTATTTCTTAAAGGTTAGTATCCACTGCAAAACATCTTCCATTATGGTGGTATTGATGGAATATATGATGAATTGCCCGTTTTTTTCGGATGTAATTAATTCAGCTCGTTTTAAAATATCTAAATGATGAGAAATACTAGGCTTTGAAATATTAAAGGCATCGGCAATTTCTCCTGCCGTCAAATCTCTTTGCTTCAACAGCTCGAGAATCTCTCTGCGCGTTGCATCATTTAATGCTTTAAAAATTTCGTTCATCATTTAAATATTTAGACAAATATCTAAATACTTTTTTAATTAGCAAAAAAAAGCAGCAATTTTCTTATTGCTGCTTTTTTATATAATTGAAAATTAAACTAAAACTTATGCTCGTCCTTACTAATCACCAATAAAGAAATCAATGAAATAAAGGCTGCAATCATTAAATAGATACCAACATAGGTAACGCTATAAGTCGACGCCAACCAAATTGCAATCATAGGTGCAAAAGCAGCTCCAAGAATTCCGGCTAAATTAAAGGTCAAAGAAGCTCCAGAATAACGAACGTTTGTTGGAAACAATTCCGACAAAAAAGTCCCTAAAGGCCCATAAGTGAACCCCATTAAAGCCATTCCGATGCAAGCGAAAGTAGTTACTAATGTAATATTTCCTGTACTTAAAAAGAATGAAAAGAAAGCTCCAAAAACTGCAATAGCGGCCGTGGCCAAAATAAGCATTTTGCGTCGTCCGATTTTATCTGCTACCACAGCTGAAACCGGAATAAAAATCGCAAAAAACAATACTGAGAATAATTGTATCAACAACCCATCTCTTTTAACAATTCCTAAATCGGATGTTGCCCAGCTTAATGTAAAAACAGTCATTAAATAAAAAACCAAGAAAGTCGTAATTGCAGCAAAAGTCCCAAAAATCAATTGGTTTTTATACGATTTAACCAATTCAAGGAAAGGCACCTTTACTTCCTCTTGTTCTTTCTTAGAATTTTCAAATGAAGGTGTTTCTGTAATTTTTGTTCGGATATAAAAACCTACTACAACTAAAAGTGCACTCGCTATAAATGGAATTCTCCAGCCATAGTTCATAAAATCTTCATTACTCATAGAATCAGTCAATAGCAAAAAAGTTCCGCCAGAAAGCAATAAACCTATTGGGGCACCTAATTGCGGAAACATTCCGTACCATGCTCGTTTATGCGGAGGTGCATTTTCGATTGCAAGCAAAACTGCTCCACCCCATTCTCCACCTAAACCAACACCTTGACCAAATCGGCAAAGCATTAACAATAAAGGAGCTGCTACACCAATGCTAGCATAACTCGGCAAAAATCCAATTGCAACTGTAGAAATACCCATAGTCAATAATGCTGCAACCAAAGTAAATTTACGACCAATTTTATCACCATAATGTCCAAAAAAAGCAGATCCTAAAGGACGTGACAAAAATGCTATTGAAAAAGTTGCCAACGATTCCAGAGTCGCCATGGTAGAATTAGCACTCGGGAAAAATAATTGAGGAAAAACCAATACCGCTGCATTGGCATAAATATAAAAATCAAAAAATTCAATTGTGGTACCAATAAGGCTTCCAAAAAGAACATGTTTTAAAGAGTTCTTTTGATTTGGGTTATTTTTCATGTAAAATAGATATAACTTTTTTTTGATTACAAAAATATAGTTTCATTATTAATAATTCATCTTTTCAAAAAATAGTTTCAGAAGAAGTACAGGATTTTAACAAATTCAATATATTTTACATTTTACAAAACATCAAATTAAAATCAGAATTAAAAACTTGATTTTAGGCGTTTTAAAAAATCAAATCATAAGCTATCGTTAAAAACATTTTTAACTGCATATTTTCATTAAATTTACAGCTATCAAAAATAAATCTAAAATTATGCCTACCGACTGTATCAGCTATCAAACCTCAGGATATTTCTCTGCCTTGATACAAGATTATTTAGATCAAAAACCAACACTGCAATCTTTATATAACCATTTTCCAACTTTGGAAAATTTCGAAAAACAAATCCAGGAAAAAAAAGTCAATTTCAATCACAATGGAAATGAAAAAAGACAAACTTTAGTCAATGTATTAAAAAAGCAATATCAAAATATTGAGATTTCAGATTCGACAAAACAAAATATTGAGCTTTTAGCTTTAGAAAATACATTTACTATTACAACTGGACATCAGCTGAATTTATTTAGTGGACCATTATACTTTCTTTACAAAATCATTTCGACAATTAATTTAACCAAAGAATTAAAGTCAAAATATCCTTCCAATAATTTTGTTCCGATATATTGGATGGCAACTGAAGATCATGATTTTGAAGAAATCAATTATTTTAACTTTAAAGGAAAAAAATTCAGATGGAACAAAGAAAGTACAGGTCCCGTGGGTCGACTTTCAACTGAAGGTTTAGATGAATTTTTCGAAATATATTCATTAGAATTAGGATCGAGCACCAATGCAAATACTTTAAAAAAGCTTTTTGAAGACGCCTATTTAAAGCATGATAATTTGGCTGACGCAACACGCTTTTTAGCTGACAGCTTATTTTCAAATTACGGATTAGTTATTATTGATGCTGATGATGCCGACTTAAAACGTGCTTTTATTCCGTTTGCAAAAGAAGAATTAGAAAAAAACACATCGTACAAGGCGGTTCAAAAAACAATTGAATCTTTAAAAGATTATACGGTCCAAGTAAATCCGAGAGAAATCAATTTGTTTTATATTGAAGATGATTTGCGCGAAAGAATCATTTTCGAAAACGACAAATACCACGTAAATAATACCAAAATTGCTTTTTCAAAAGAGGAAATTTTCCAATTACTAGAAAGCAATCCAGAGAAATTCAGTCCGAACGTAATCATGCGTCCGTTGTATCAGGAAATCATTCTCCCTAATTTATGCTACATTGGCGGAGGCGGAGAAATCGCATATTGGCTCGAATTAAAATCATTTTTTGATGCTGTAAATATTACTTTTCCAATGCTTTTGGTCCGTAATTCTGTTCTTCTTGCAACCGAAAAACAAGTCAAAAAAGCAGATAATTTGAATTTAAGCTGGAAAGATTTATTTACCAAACAAGAAAATTTAGTAAATGCCATTACACATAAAATTTCAGCTTTCCCAATTGATTTAACACCTCAAAAAGAAGCACTAAAAATACAATTTGAATATCTTTACAATCTAGCCAATCAAACTCACAAATCATTTTCTGGCGCTGTAAAAGCACAGGAAGTAAAACAGACAAAAGGATTAGAAAATTTAGAAAAACGTTTATTAAAAGCACAAAAAAGAAAACTAGACGATCAATTGCAACGCGTGATTGATTTGCAATGTGAATTGTTCCCAAATAACAGTTTGCAAGAACGTCAAAACAATTTTTCTGAATTTTATTTAGAAAAAGGCGAACAATTAGTACCGCTTTTATTGCAAAAACTGAAACCTTTAGAAATGAATTTCAACATTATAACAATTTAAAAAGTTAGCCACGAAATACACAAATTTTCACAAATTGCATTTTACATTTTTACATTTTACATTTTACAATTTAAATTAGTGGAAATTGGTGTAATTTGTGGCAAAACATAAAAAACCAATAATTGACGAGAACCAAATAACCACCTATCTTCTCAAAATTATTGTCACATAAACCAAATAGCGATTTTTAAAAATTATTAACTAACCTATTTACCCTAAACCAATGGTAAAAGAACGCTTAATTTCGCTAGATGTCTTTCGCGGACTCACAATTTTATTAATGACAATCGTCAACAATCCTGGAGACTGGGGCCATGTGTATCCGCCACTACTCCACGCCGAATGGAACGGTTGTACTCCAACTGATTTGGTCTTTCCTTTCTTTGTATTTATTATGGGAGTTGCAGTTCCGCTCGCAATGCCCGATAAATTTTATGACGGCACGACTTTCAACAAAATCCTGATCCGTTCCGTTCGAATGCTTTGCCTAGGGATTTTCTTCAACTTTTTTGGAAAAATTCAGCTATTCGGACTTGAAGGCATTCCGCTTTTAATTGGCCGATTGGCAATAACAATTGCTGTAGGTTATGCTTTAATGGGAAGTTTTAGTTCAAAAATCAAAAACATTTTAGCATTTTCTATTCTGTTTATCTATCTCTTTTTAGCATATAGTGGCATAGAAGCATATCAAGATGTAAGACTTCCGGGAGTTTTGCAAAGAATTGCTGTTGTTTATTTTGTTGTTTCCCTTTTGTATCTAAAAACATCACAGAGAACACAAATCATTACCGGAGCAGTTTTATTGTTAGGATATTGGGCCATGATGACCTTAATTCCAGTTCCAGGAATTGGCGAAGCAAATCTTGATAAAGGAACAAATCTTTCGGCATGGCTGGATGGTGTTTTATTAAAAGGACATATGTATCATGAAACCATGACTTGGGATCCAGAAGGAATTCTAAGCACAATTCCGTCAATTGTAAACGGAATTATAGGTTTATTGATCGGGAAGCTTTTGCTTTTTGACATGACCAAAATTCAAAAAGCTCAAAAAATGGGAATTGCAGGAACAGTACTTATATTTTTAGGATTAATTTGGGATCTTGTTTTCCCAATCAACAAATCAATCTGGACCAGCAGTTATGTTTTATATACAACCGGATTAGCAACTGTATTCTTGACTTTATTGTATTTAGTAATAGACATTGCCGATTATAAAAAAGGCTTCAAACTGTTTTTGATTTGGGGCGTAAATCCGATGATTGTATTTTTCAGCTCTCAAATTATCCCACAAGCTTTAGTTATGATAGAGTTTCAAAATCCGCATAATCCTTCAGAAAAAATCAATTTATTGAATTATCTGTATAGTTTCTGGATCGCACCATTTTTCAGCAATCCAATGAATGCTTCATTGGCTGGCGCATTGGTGTATGTTTGTATTTGGACCTTTATTTTGTGGATATTCTATAGAAATAAATTGATTTTCAAAGTGTAAATCTTCTAACCATATAAGTGATATAAGTTCATTTTAGCGAAGCTCCATATTTTTTGCGCACAATTAAATGAACTTATATAACTTATACGGTTTAAAAAAAACACTTTCTTGGTTAAAACATCATTCTAATGTGTTTTAATTATGAATTTATTAAAATCAATTCACAAAAAAAGTCTACTTTTGCACAAAATTAAAAATAAGCAATAAAATGGCAACAAATAGAACTTTTACAATGATTAAACCAGATGCTGTTGCAAACGGACACATCGGGAATATCTTAGCAATGATTACTAATGGAGGTTTCAAAATCGTTTCATTAAAATTAACTCAATTAACTGTAGCTGATGCAAAAGCATTTTACGCAGTTCACGCAGAAAGACCTTTCTACGGAGAATTAGTTGAATTTATGTCTCGCGGACCAATTGTTGCTGCAATTTTAGAAAAAGACAACGCAGTAGAAGATTTCAGAACTTTAATTGGTGCTACAAACCCAGCTGAAGCTGCTGAAGGAACTATTCGTAAAGCATATGCTACTTCAATTGGAGAAAATGCAGTTCACGGATCTGACAGCGACGAAAACGCTGCAATCGAAGGTGCATTCCACTTCGCAGGAAGAGAGCAGTTTTAATTTATGATTTTAGAGTTCAGATTTTAGATTGCTGAACTTTGTAAATTAATTTTAAAAGTAAAGGCCGATTCAAAATTGAATCGGCCTTTTTATATTTTACTACTGGAAAAGTTTAGAAGATTCCTTTTTAAAATTCGATTTTATTTCTCCCAAATCAACAAGATTCTTTTGCAGCAACATTTTCATATTATCAAAATTAGAATGATAAAAACTAGAAATACCACCTATTCTTTTTCCTTCTTTAACAATAAAAACAGATTCTGTAATTGCACCCTTTGCGGATTCAAGTAAAGTTACAAAACCTTCTAACTCATTAAAATGATAAACTTTAGATTTTCCAATTCCAAAATATCGTTTAACAATTATTCTATCTTTATCAATTTCTATTTTAAATGCTCTGGTTCTTAAAACTGTCAGCCAAAAAAAAACTACAAATAATAACATCAGAATCGGCAAAATCATACCTGCAACAGGAGACGTATATGCCATATAAACAACCAACAAACCTAAAATTGAAAGATACGAAATAAGTAAAACCGGAAAAATTTTAAATTTAGACTTCATATTAAACAAAATCATTCATATTACCTCAAAACAACATCTTTCACCACATCACGACCCAATTCTTCATTAATCATTTTAACGATTTTAGACTTTCCGTGGCTTAGTTCTTCTCTTAAAACAGCTGAACCCAATTCAACGTACAGCGTGCTCCCCTTCAATACAACGTTTCTCGTGTATGTGTTTACACCACTTCCCATTAATTGTTTCCAAGCGTCACGTACATCAATTTCATCCATTCCAGACTGAAGCTTGTTTGTCTGAATAATTTGTTTCAAAACAGCCCCAATCGTACTTTCGTTATTTAGTCTCTTTGCCATCGTTTAAAATATTAACTGGTCCTGCTTTTTTATAATGATACTCTTTATTCTGGTCATTTTTCACCACAAACTCTTTGTCCGAAATCGAAATCAGCTCCTCGCTCCACTTCGCATAATTCGTTTTATAATCCAAAAAAGTTCCTTTATCTGTAAATCTAACCGAAAAATTCTCAAAAGTATTCGTAGTCAAAAAAGTCCCATCTAATTGTGCCATCACTTTCGTCCTCGTTCCTTTTGTTCCTTTAATTTTAAAAAAATCAAAGTTCTCATTCATTCCGTAAGCCTTCTCTTCCCCTTTATCAAAAACAACTTTTTCAATTTCCCAGTAGCCATTAAGTTTTGCAATATCTGCCGGTTTGATCTCCTGTTTGCACCCCACAAACAAAAGCGATAAAACCAAAATCATAAAAGTGTTTTTCATAGTAATTTATAGTATTAAGTAGGAGCCGTTTCCTGCTGTCCACTGTATCTTTTATGGTGAACCCCACCATAAAAGGATGCCGCTTCCATCAGGGCTAGGGCACCTGTTTTCAAAAGAAAATTTAGCGAACTACAAAGTTAAACTTATAAATTTCAAAAGAAATAAAAATTTACAAAACCCATTAAACTATTTTACATATTTTTGGTCAAACCCCAAAACCAAAACCAAAAAAACATGAAACAAATCATTTGTATCATCCTGACAATGTTATTGTTCAGCGCATGCAGTAAAGACACAACCGAACCAGATACTGCTCCAACAGAAAACATGTATTTTCCGCCATTAACAGGAACAACTTGGGAAACAAAATCAGTTGCTGACTTAAAATGGAATCAAAATGCCGTACAGCCACTTTTAGATTATCTAGAACTTAAAAACTCGAAATCATTTATGATTTTAGTAAACGGCCGAATCGTTTTAGAAAATTATTTCAACGGACATTCAGCAACAACAAACTGGTATTGGGCTAGCGCCGGAAAAACCTTGACCTCTACTGTAACCGGAATTGCACAACAAGAAAATTTGCTGAACATAAACGACAAAGTTTCAAAATATCTAGGTACTGGATGGACAAGCGAAACTGCAGCAAAAGAAGACCTCATTACCTGCAAACATTTGCTCACGATGACATCAGGTCTAGACGACAGCACCGACGATGTTGAACCAGCAAATTTAATATACAAAGCTGATGCAGGCACGCGCTGGGCGTATCACAACGTTTATGTAAAACTTCAAGATGTTGTAGAAAAAGCCAGCGGACAAAAGTGGGAAACTTATTTCAACAGCAAATTAAGAGACAAAATCGGGATGAACGGAAATTGGGTCCAGCTTGGAGTAAACAGTGTTTATACCAGCACTACAAGAAGCATGGCGCGTTTTGGATTGTTAATGCTCAATAAAGGAAAATGGGAAAACAATACCATTTTGAATGAAGCCTATTTCAATGAAGCAACAACAACTTCGCAAAACATCAATTTGGGATATGGATACTTATGGTGGTTAAACGGAAAAGCCTCTTATCATTTGCCACAATCACAACTTACTTTTCAAGGAAGCGTAATCCCAACTGGGCCAAACGATATGTTTATGGCTTTAGGAAAAAACGACCAAAAAATCTATGTAATTCCAAGCAAGAAAATGGTCGTTATCAGAATGGGAGATGCAGCAGATAACGTAAATCTAGCATTATCTGATTTTGACAAAACGCTTTGGGAAAAGATAAACGCGTTGTATCAATAAAGCAATTTTAAATCAATTGCCATCCTTTACTTCTCAAAAAGCTTTTGCAATCATTGCAGAAGCTTTTTTCTTGATCAAAAGGATTTCGACCTTTAGCGTCACGCATTAAGCAAGTTTTAATTTTACAATGTGGCAAACCTTCTGTGTGTCCTAATTCATGCAAAACTAATTTATAAAACTGCTCGTTTTTATTCTTTGGGGACAATCTAAAATCTGAAACAACACAAGATTTACCAGGCCTATAACCTAATCCCATTACACCCCAATCTTTCACACCATCTTTAGTCGTACTGATATCAAAATGCGACAAACCAACAATTATGGAATCTCGCCCAATATCATTTTTTAGATTCTTAATGATACTATCTGCTCGATATCTATTCCTTGGCTTATAAAATGATTTTTCCGGAAAACGAATATTTGGCCTCAAAACTACTTTGGGATTGATCGCCTTAATCTCGGCAAAAATTTTACGAGATTGCTTTACTTGAAAATCACCTAGAGGTTGAATGACAATAACTTTCTGATTTTCAATTTCATTTTTAGTCTTCGTACATGAAAACAAACCAAAAAACAAAATGAATAGCAAAAACCGTATCATCTACAAAATATAATTATCGCTTAGTTTTCAATCTTTTTAAAATTCCTAAAAAGAACAAACCTACACCAAGAACTAATAGAATGTAATAAAAAGAAAGCGAATTATCCCTAATGACGTTAGCTATTGCAAGACAAATTATGCTTGCAAAATAAAATGCAATAGGAGGTAATTTTTTTAAAGATTCAAGACTCATTATATATTATTTAAAGAAACTGTCAACGAATTCATATTTATTAAAGACCTGCAAATCTTCAATACCTTCGCCAACACCAATATACTTTACTGGTATTTTAAACTGATCCGAAATACCAATTACAACACCACCTTTTGCAGTTCCATCTAACTTAGTTACTGCCAATGAAGTTACTTCCGTCGCAGCTGTAAATTGTTTTGCCTGCTCAAAAGCATTTTGACCAGTTGAACCATCTAAAACTAACAATACATCGTGAGGAGCATCAGCAACCACCTTTTGCATTACGCGTTTTACTTTTGTCAACTCGTTCATCAAATTGATTTTATTATGCAGACGTCCAGCAGTATCAATAATTACGACATCAGCATCTTGAGCTACAGCAGATTGTAAAGTATCAAAAGCTACAGAAGCTGGATCGCTCCCCATTTGTTGCCTTACAATTGGTACTTGAACTCTATCAGCCCAAACTTGTAATTGGTCAATCGCTGCAGCGCGGAAAGTATCAGCTGCACCTAAAACCACTTTGTGGCCCGCTTTCTTAAATTGATAAGCTAATTTTCCAATTGTCGTAGTTTTACCAACTCCGTTAACACCAACAACCATTAAAACGTAAGGTTTTTTGTCTTTCGGAATTTCAAATTCTGTTGCTTCGCCTGTATTAGTTTCAGCCAATAAAGCACCTATTTCATCACGAAGAATTTGATTCAACTCGTCAGTTCCAAGATATTTATCTTCAGCAACGCGTTTTTCAATTCTTTCAATGATTTTCAAAGTAGTGTTAACACCAACATCTGAAGCCACAAGAACTTCTTCTAGATTATCCAAAACATCATCATCGACTTTAGATTTTCCAGCAACGGCTTTGCTTAACTTCGAGAAAAAAGTAGTTTTAGTTTTTTCAAGACCTTTGTCTAAAGTCTCTTTTTTTTCGGTAGAGAATAATTTTTTAAAAAAACTCATTTTTTGTAGTTTATTTAGATTTACTAGATTTCTCAATTTCCATGCAAGAAATCCAAATCTTTAAAGAAAGCGTAATTGTTTTTCAAAAAAAGACCAATTGTTGCGATTCTTTAAATTTTTAGACAAATATAGGTAATAAAAAAGCTACTTCCTGTAAGAAAGTAGCTTTTCTATATAATGTAATTGTAATTATTTCTTTTTCAAGAATTCATCAACTTCTTCAGGAGCCATAATAGATTCTACGAATGTATATGCACCAGTTTTAGGAGATTTTACCATTTTGATGGCTTTTGACAATCTCTTAGAAGCTGTTTGTAACGATGCTACGGTTTTCTTTGCCATGATTCAAATGTTATTGAACTTTTCATAAAACTCGAATGGCCAAACCATTTGAGATTTATAAAAATCTCTAATTATTACTTAATTTCTTTGTGAACAGTTACTCTTTTTAAGATTGGATTAAATTTTTTAATCTCTAATCTGTCTGGAGTATTTTTTTTGTTCTTAGTTGTAATATATCTAGAAGTTCCTGGAACACCAGAAGTCTTGTGCTCAGTACATTCTAAAATTACTTGGATTCTATTACCTTTCTTTGCCATCTTGCTATATATTTATTTAGGAAAAGATTATTTGATAAATCCTTCTGACTGCGCTTTTTTCAAAACTGCAGTGATTCCATTTTTATTAATTGTTTTTATCGTAGATGCTGCTACTCTAAGAGTAATCCATCTATCTTCTTCTGGAAGATAAAAACGCTTTTTAACTAAGTTTACAGAAAACTTTCTCTTAGTTTTGTTCATAGCGTGAGAAACGTTATTTCCTACCATCGCTCTTTTACCTGTAAGGTCACAAACTCTTGACATTATACTTATCTTTTATCGTTATTCAAAATCAGGGTGCAAAGAAAAGAAAAATAAACCATTGTAGCAAAAAATTATTGCACAATTTTTAAAATTTCTTTCTGTAATATTTCTAAACTCTTAATAGAGGCTCTATCTATCACTTTTTCACGAGGTTGTCCAAAGTTAAATTCTTCAACAATTACTTCATTTGGCGTCGCTAATGCAATAAAAACAGCACCAATTTCAGCATCAGAGTCACCTTTTGAAGGCCCCGCATTACCTGTCGTTGCAATTGCATAGTCTGTTTTAAGCATCTCTTTCACATTCAAAGCCATAGCCGATGCAACCTCAGCACTAACTACAGAAAATTGATCAATTAAATCCTGCGAAACCCCAAGAACATTGACCTTTGCTTCTGTAGCATACGAAACAACACTTCCTTTAAAATATTTAGAAGCTCCTTGCACAGAAGATAAAAGCGAAGCAATTTTCCCTCCCGTACAACTTTCTGCCGTTGAAATTGTTTTATTTTGCTTGGTCAAAAACTTTGCAATAACGGTTTCAATTGTTTCGTTTTCTTCATAACCGACTATAATATCATGAATTATCGCATCAAGAGAGCGAACATTATCTTCAATTGCCTTTTCTAACTCTTCTTTATCCGTTCCGCGGGCAGTCATACGCAATCGAACTCTTCCTGGATTTGGCAAATAAGCTAATTTGATAAATTCTGGCAAATTGTTTTCCCAATTCTCAATACGTTCAGCAACTAAACTCTCTCCTTGACCATAAGTCAAAATAGTTTTATGAATAATATATGGACGTTTGTATTCACGAACTATTTTTGGAATTATTTCCTCTTCAACTAAATATTTCATTTCATACGGAACCCCCGGAAGCGAAACAAAAACAGTGCTTTCTTTCTTCATCCACATTCCTGGCGCAGTCCCCACTTGATTATGCAAAACAGTACAAGTTGACGGAACTAATGCCTGATCTTTATTTAATTGCGAAATTGGTCTTTTGTAAAAACCTTCGATCAATTGCGTCACGTGCGCTAGAACCTCCGGATTCACAACAAGCTCATCATCAAAATATTCACAGAATGTTTTTTTAGTGACATCGTCTTTTGTTGGCCCCAGACCTCCTGTTACAATAACAATATCAACTTTATTTTGAAGCTGAGCAAACGTATCTAAAATCTGTTTTTTATCGTCACTTATGGAAATCATTTCCGTCACTTCAACACCAATTCGGTCTAATGATTTTGCAATAAAACCCGAATTCGTATCGATAATCTGACCTATTAATATTTCATCCCCAATAGTTATAATAGTTGCTTTCATAACATTAAAATGCTTTATTATTTCTTACATGAGTAAGACAAAAATTTATAGAATTGTAAATTTTGTTTTGAGGAGATATTAAAGGGCTTTTACCAATTAAAAGCCACTTTCACAAAATTTAGAAAAATAAAAAAATTGACTTATTCCTATTTAGTAGAGCTAGGAATAAGCCCGATTTAGATTTTAAAGATCAAAGTCTTTTTTGATTTCTTTTATCGCTTCTTTTACTTGTACTTTAATACTTTTAAAAGTCTCAATGATATCTTTTTTCTTGCCTTCAGCCTTTGTCCAAGCTTCAACTTGAAGAATTTCTTCAAAAGCGACATTCAAGCCCATCAAATCTAATGTAGGCTTTATTTTGTGCGCATAAGAATAAGCATATTTATGATCCTTTTTCTTGATTCCTTCTTTGATTTGCTTTAAATCTTCAGGAACTTCAGTAACAAATAATTTAAGAATTTCGTTTACAAATTCCGGATCATTGTCTGAAAGCGCATATACTTTCGAAAGGTTGTACTTTAAAGCCATTATTTTACTTGTATTCTGAATAATTTTTTATCTTCTAAAAAGCCTTCTAAAACATCATTTGGCTTTACAGGCGCAACTCCCGCAGGCGTTCCTGTAAAAATTATGTCTCCAATTTTTAATGTAAAAAACTGAGAAACATAAGCAATAAGCTCATCAATTTTCCAAAGCATCAAGCTAGTATTGCCTTTTTGAACTGTATTAGAATTGTTTTTCAATTCAAAAGTAAGATTTTCCATAGAAACGAAATCACTTTTTGGCAAAAAATCTCCAATCACAGCAGAACCATCAAATGCTTTTGCTTTTTCCCAAGGTAATCCTTTTGCTTTTAGCTTATCTTGTAAATCTCTGGCAGTAAAATCGATACCTACACTAATTTCGTCATAATACTTATTAGCAAATTTAGGTTCGATGTACTTCCCCACTTTATTTATTTTAACAATTATCTCTATTTCGTGATGAATCTCCTCAGAAAATTCTGGAATTACAAACGGATGCTGTTTCAACAAAACTGCCGAATCAGGTTTCATAAAAATAACCGGTTCGTCTGGACGTTCGTTTTTTAATTCCTCAATATGATTGGTATAATTTCTACCGATGCAAATAATCTTCATTTCTTTTATAGGTTCTAAGGTTCTAAGACACTCAGGTTCTAAGGCGCTAAAAAGCTTAGCACCTTAGAACCTTAGCACCTCAGTCCCTTATTTCGTATTTAATTTTCTTAATTTAATTCCAGTTAAAACCTTTTTGGTGTACAATGGGAAATCTGCGTTTTGAATCCAGCTGAAATATCCTGGCTCTGTTTCAAGAATTTTTTCAACTTTGGCTCCTTTGTGTTTTCCGAAAGTAAAAATCTCTTCATCATCTTTATCAAAAGCAATCATTCCTGCAAAATCAGCGATTTTTTTGCGTGTTGTAAACTCAGACAATGCTTTCATATCATTTTCCAATTCAGGATAACGATCCAACTGTGCTTTTAAAATTTCGTAAGTCGCCATTGTATCTGCTTCTGCCGAATGCGCATTATCCAATGTTTTTCCGCAATAAAACTTCAAAGCGGCACTTAATGTACGTTCTTCCATTTTATGAAAAATAGTTTGCACATCTACAGAAACCTTGTTTTTCATATCGAAATCAACTCCTGCACGAAGCAATTCTTCAGCAAGCAACGGAATATCAAAACGATCTGAGTTAAAACCTCCCAAATCACTATCTTTTATCATATTATAAATATGAGGCGCAAGTTCTGCAAAAGTAGGTTCGTTTGCTACTTTTTCATCGGTAATGCCATGCACAGCTGTTGTTTGAGGAGGAATTGGAATTGTAGGATTCACCAACCATGTTTTACTTTCCTTATTCCCATTTGGGAAAACTTTGAAAATTGAAATTTCTACGATTCGATCTTTACCGATATCTATTCCTGTTGTTTCAAGATCAAAAAAGCAAATTGGTTTGTTAAGTTTTAATTCCATTTTAATTTTTATAAGATTACAAATGTAAATTTTAAAGCCGAATTTTCCGCCCCTATTTTTATTTTTTTTGCCTAAAAAAAGGCCATTTATTAGATTTTAACTTTAATCAAGAGCCTTAAATGGCAGTCATGAAATTTTAACTTCTAATTTTCTTGTTAATAAAAAACCCGGAAAATCATGACTTTTTCCGGGTTTTGAAATTTATTTATGAATTGATTAGAAATCTCTATCTACATCAAAAGCTTCTAAATATTCTGCTACTCTTTTCACAAAACTTCCTCCTAAAGCTCCATCTACAACTCTATGATCGTAAGAGTGCGACAAGAACATTTTTTGGCGAATTCCGATAAAGTCACCTTCTGGAGTTTCGATAACCGCAGGCACTTTACGAATTGCTCCAAGGGCAAGAATACCAACTTGAGGCTGATTGATAATTGGCGTTCCAAAAACACTTCCAAAAGTTCCTACGTTGGTAACTGTATAAGTTCCGCCTTGCGTATCGTCTGGTTTTAGTTTTCCAGCTTTTGCACGATTTCCTAAATCATTAACCGCTTTCGCCATTCCAACCAGATTTAACTGATCTGCGTTTTTAATTACAGGAACAATTAAATTTCCGTTTGGCAATGCAGCCGCCATTCCTAAGTTTATATTTTTCTTTTTGATGATATATTCACCATCAACAGAAATATTCATTCCTGGAAAATCTTTCAAAGCTTTCGCAACTGCTTCCATCATAATTGGCGTAAAAGTCAATTTCTCGCCTTCTCTTTTTTCGAAAGCTGTTTTCACTTTATCTCTCCATTTTACAATGTTCGTCACGTCAACCTCAATGAATGACTGAACGTGAGCCGAAGTTTGCACTGAAGCCACCATGTATCCTGAAATCAGTTTACGCATTCTGTCCATTTCGATAATTTCATCACCTCCATTTACAGAAACCGGAACCGCTTGATGACTTTTTTGCACTACTGGTTCTACCGCTTTTACTGGCTCAGCCACTTTTACTGGTTCTGCAACAACTTTTACAGGCTCTGCTGCAACGGGAGCTGCTACTCCAGATTTACGATCTTCAATATATTTTAAAATATCTTCTTTAGTTACACGTCCATCTTTTCCTGAACCTTGAATACTGTCAAGCTCAGCGACAGAAACGCCTTCTTCTTTGGCAATATTTTTAACCAATGGAGAAAAGAATTTATCAGACGAAGCAAAATCCTGCGGCGCACTTACCGTTTCCTTAACTGCTTCAATTGTTTTTTCAATTTCTGCCGCTGCTTCTGGAATTACTGTTTCTTCGACTTTTGTTTCAGCTGGAGCATCACCTTCTGTTTCAATAATTGCAATAGTCTGCCCTACCTGAACTAAATCATCTTTACCAAATAATTGTTCAACTAAAACTCCTGATACCTCGCTTGGCACTTCGCTGTCAACTTTATCAGTCGCAATTTCCAGTACAGCTTCATCAGCTTCAATTCTGTCTCCAACTTCTTTCAACCAGTTTGTAATAGTTGCTTCAGCGACACTTTCTCCCATTTTAGGAAGTTTTAATTCAAATCTTGCCATATTGTTAACCTCAAGGGTGATTTTGATTTTCAGATTGCGAAATTACTGAATATTTTAAATATAAATTACATTTAATATAATTTTTTACTCAATTTTTACAATTTGCCCCCTGTCATTTCGCGAATTGCTTCCAATAATAAAATTAGTTTTTTTGGGGAAAATCTTAAAAGTAACATTCTTATCTTTAAGAGTTTCTATGATTTTGATACATTTTTTGAACGAAACGTACTGATTATCTAAAATAATCTCAACTCTTTTACCCTTAAAAACGTGGGACGAATTTACCATTTTTTCTTTTTTGAAATCCAAAAACAGCACTTTATTTTTCAAAATTGACGGTAGTTTTTCAGACAAAATACTATTTGAAGAGTAAAAAATATACTTTTCCGGTAGCGGTTTTCGCTTTGGTTTTCCTTGAAACATTTTTATAAAAGAGAAAAACCAAATGCCTATCTGAATAAACGAACTAAAAAACAATGATTTCCTGAAATGCTTATTATAAAAGAAATTCATTGCTTCTTGAAAACGCTTCATGTATTTCTCATCTTTTATAGTGCTTTCACCTTTATAATGCAAAACCGTTGTTTCAGCGAAATAATAATTTGTCTTTTGTTTTTGCAACACACGATACGACAAATCAATATCGTCTGCATACATAAAGCAATCTTCATCGAAACCTTTCAAATCCTCGTAAAGCTCTTGTTTCATTAGCATGAATGCTCCAACAAGAATTTCGACTTTCCCGTTTTCATTTTCATTTATGTGCTGTGCATAATACTGATTAAAGATTTTCCATTTTGGAAAGAATTTATACAATCCTAAAACTTTCGTGAAAGCAACCCAAGGTGTTGGGATTCCACGTTTACTTTCGGGCAAAAAATTCCCTTTTCCGTCAATTAGCTTGCATCCTACAATTCCTAAGTCTTGTTTTTCTTCGGCGAAAGCCAAAATTTTTGCAAAAGTATCTTCTGCGACGACTGTATCGGGATTCAAAATACAAATGTATTTTCCTTTCGCTTCTTTAACGCCAATATTATTGCCTTTTGGAAATCCGAAATTTTCTTTGTTTTGAATAAGTTTTATAGAAGGAAAACGCTCTTGCATCATCAGACAAGAATCATCAGAAGAATTATTATCGACTACAATGATTTCGGCATCCATTGCAGAAACAGCTTCTTGAACACTCAAAACGCACTGTTCCAGAAAATAACGCACATTATAATTTAAGATGATAACCGAAAGCTGCATAAAAAAACAGGAAATTTATTTTTGGGGAAGTTAGAAATTTTCAGATAAACCTAATCGCAATGACCAATCGTTTTTACTAATTCCGTAATCCAATACTAAATTACTGTTGTTTTTTTTGTTAAATTTAATGCGCAGTCCCGTACCAACAGCGGGATTCCATTTTGAGAAATCATAAGTCTCAAACTTTGAAACCGACGAAATATTAGTAAAAAAAACAGCTCCCCAAAATCCATTTCTTGAAATATCCATTCTGTATTCTCCTTCAAAATATAAAAGCGCATTGCTTCGAAATCTATTTCGGGTAAAGCCCCTTCCTGTTTTTCCGTCACGATCCCAACCAATACTTGGAAGATCCAAATAATGAGGCTTTCCTCCAAAAGTCGACCAATAAAATGCTCGATAGGCCAAAACTTTATGTCTTTGTTTGCTAAACGAATGATATTTTCTCGCGTCTATATAAATTGAATTCCATTTTTTCCCTTCCACTCCGCTCGTATTTATTCTGTAATCAGCTTCTATATACATCCCTTGTTCAGGATTTACGTTATTTTCACGAGAATCATAAAGTCCTTGAATCGCAACTCCAAAAGAAGTATCGTTAGAAAAATCTCCATTCATATATTTATAGTAATCTGTCTCACCATCTATATAAGATTCCTCAGATATATTTTGATAATTGTCATACAGCAAACCCAATCCCGCCCTATAATTGCCAACTATCTTTCGTGTCACAAATTGGTAAAAACGCCATTGTTGGTAATCGAGAGTAGACATTTCATCTGCCGTATTATTTCCGCCCAAACCATAAGTATCTTGCGGATAAATCATAAAACGATAATCTCCTATAAAATTCCAATGATTATCTCTTGTATAAATATAGGATTGAATTGGAAAAACATATTGATTAGTGAAACTGAAATAAGGTGAAAATGTGACTTGAGACATGTTGGTCGTTTTTTCATCGCCCAAATAAAAAGAAGTCAAAAAGGAAACCACCAACCCTGCACTTTTATCAGCATTGACAGGAACGGGCAATAATGAAAAAGCAATCTTTTTATCCATCCCGGTTCTTACAGAATCGTTCTTGTGAAAAAGTTTGTATAGAACATCCAGAATATCTCTTTTATTATTCGTAATTGAATCAGTTTGCGAATAACAAAACGGCATTAAAAAAAAGAAAAACAAGACAATCAGACATTTCGTATTTTTCATCATATAAGGCTTTCAGAAACAACTTCTTACAAATTTAAAATTTTATTCTGAACAGAAGCTGATTTTAGAAAATAATAAACCCCAAGAAAAGCGCTAATTATCCTAAAAAATGATATTTTTGATTTGATCTCGAAATAATTCATTTCTATGAAAACTCAGAAGCAAGTTCCTATTTCTTTATTTCTTTTGCTAATTATATGTTGTTGTTTTCTTTTTGGTTTTTCTTCAAAAGAAAACAATCAGGAATCTGTTTTTAATTTGGTTGAAAAATCTACTTGGTACATTGCTGGGCCTGCAAATGAAAATCAAGAAACCATAAATAATCTTCGGCTAAAAAATGGCATCGTGAAAGTTACTGCAAATGATCATCCAAAAGGAGAAATTGAATTAAATGTGATGATTACGCCATCTGATTCTAATGATGGGAAACCCACAAATGTTTCAGAATCAAAGTTTGTAAGCATAACCTACAGATCTTCTCATTTGATAAAACTTCAAGCGCGAGAAGGAAATGAAAACGGGACGGGTTGCGTACATGGCGGTTCACACCCAAGAGTTGATTTGAATCCGTCTCCCAAGAAATTTATAAAAGTGAAAATTCCGTGGACAAACTTTAGACAAGACGGATTATCAAGCGGAAGACTTTTGAATATTCATAATCTTTGCAAGTTCAATTTTGTAAATTACAATCCCGTTGCAGGCGCATCTTTAGAAATAAAATCCGTTCTAATTCACAATTAAACTATGAAAACAAGACTTTTGCTTTTTGTTGCAGTACTTTTTTTTAATCTTGGCCATAGCCAACAAAAATCAATTCCGCCAAAAATTGACATCAATGGGGTTTGGGAAGATATTAATCCAGGCGTTCAGAATGCTGTCGCCATTATCTCAGAGCAAAACGGAAAGATTATTTTCACTCATTATTTAGAATGGAAAGGGCAAAAATTCGTAGAAAGTGGCACAGGAAAAAGGACAGGAAATGCAATTACCTATAACGTTAATGTGACGTTGCCAATTGAAGGTTGGGCTACTGCAGGAACGCACACTTTAATTTTGTCTGAAGACGGAAATAAACTCGAAGGGACTTTTAAAGACAATAAAAACCGAAGTGGTACAATTGCCTTCAAGAGAGTTCGCTGAGAATTTGTTTCAAGTTTCAAGTTGACAACCTGAAACCTGAAACCTTTTTATAAATGCAGTTGAATTTTATATTTGTTGCAAATTTTCATAACCAAAAGCATAATCGTCGAGAAAAGCAACGACCAAATAATTCCCGGAACTCCTTCTCTAAAATATTCTGGAATAATTTGAATATTAAAAGCTAAATTAAAATAATAAATAACGCCCGGCAAAATATAAATCAGTAACGGATTTGCTGCTGCGGGCATAAAAAACTCGCTCCATTTTGTTTGTTTTTTGACTTCCATAAGCCAAAAAAGAAAGTAGAACAAAATGGTACAAATTCCGGCACAAATCATTGTCCATGATGGAGTGCCTTGAATTTTAGAAATTCCGTAATACGGACGAAGTGCAAAACCGACAACAAAAAACAATGCTATAAATACTATTACGGCCCAATTGATTTTGGTTTCGATTTTTCGATCAAAAAACATCAATGAAATTACAACTCCAGCCGTCACTAACGAAGCATGAGTTAAATGTCCGAAAATAAAACCAAGCCATTCCGGCAAATGAACATTCTTAGTTAAGTTAATCGAATTTGCGATTACGCAGCAGATCAAAAAAGCAATCATTGCATACAACTTGCCCGAAACCAACCAATAATAAACAACAGAAATAAGATAAGCCCATCCAATCAAACCTAAAATTCCCCACCATTTTGGCGTCATTCCTCTTTCACCCGTATCTTGAATATACAGAAAATAAAGGGCTAACAAAACAAGCATTCCACCATACTGAAGCGTATTTTTCAACCAAGCCGGAAAATTCTTAGCATATTTATTCCAAATAGGAATAGGCATCGCATAAGCCAAAAGTCCCCAAAAAGCTGGAGTGACTATCATTTTTGAAGCATCATAACCATATTCGGCATTGACCATGAAAACGCCAATGATTATCAAAGCCAATGCTCTTTTCAAAGTATGTATCCAAATTGTTTTTGCGCTATCGCCTTTTATTAATCTAGCATTAAAAGCAAATGGGATCGACATTCCAACAATGAACAAAAAAGCAGGAAACACAACATCCACAAAAGTCATTGCATCGGCATCGGCGGGCATGTGCTTCGTCCATTGAGGCACATTTTTTACACTTGCCAACTCATTTACAAATATCATTACAAAAATTGTAATTCCTCGCAAAGCATCTATAGAAACAATTCTTTGATTATACAAATTCTCTTTAATTCTCATAGAACATTAAATTATTACTATAAACAAATATAAAATAATTGTTGAGATAGAAAAATCATATCACAATTCTAAATATACCTGTAATAAAAAGTTTACCTTTTATAATATAAAATACGAAGTACTTTCCTTACTTTTGCAGCATGTTATCATTTTTAAAATCAAAACCGTACCTAAAGGACCTTCTTGCTGGGAACTATGTCGATATTCATTCACATTTATTACCAGGAATTGATGATGGTGCCAAGACAATAGAAGACACGAGCAAACTTGCCAAGTCTTTTCAGGAAATGGGTGTTGAGCAATTTATTGCTACACCACATATTAGTCATTACATTTGGAATAATTCGCCTCAAGAAATTATTGCTAAACAAAAAGAAACTCAAATTTTGTTGGAAGCTGAAAATGTCAATATACCTTTTAAAGCAGCAGCAGAATATTTCATGGATGATTGGTTTGAGAATCATTTCCAAAATGAAAAACTTTTGACATTGAAGGACAACTATGTTTTAGTAGAAATGTCATATATGAATGCACCTGTTCAACTGTACAAAATTCTTTTCGACATTCAAGTAGCAGGCTATATTCCAGTATTAGCACATCCAGAGCGCTATTTGTTCTATCATAAAAATTTCAATGAATATGACAAATTAAAAAAAGCGGGATGCATGTTTCAACTTAATTTGTTGGCGACAGTTGGATACTACGGTGGTGAAATCACCAAAGTAGCAGACGAGCTTCTTAAAAAAGGAATGTATGATTTTGTTGGTACAGATGTACACCATAAAAACCATATAGCTTCTTTTAATCAAAAACTAAAAATTGACAATAATAATGTTAAGGCACTAAAAGACGTTATTGCAAACAATCAATTCTTCAAATTTTAATCTACATTCTTATAAATAAAAAAAACGGCTCAATTACTTGAGCCGTTTTTTATTTACAATATCTCTTTTTATTTCTTAGAGATTAATCTTTTGTACCATGGTTTCTTATCTACTTTAACGCCATAACCATAACCATAACCGTAACCTTTTGTAGAATCGGTATCATTAAGTACGATACACATATTAGGTAATTTCTTCTCTTTGTAGAATGTATTGGCAATATTCAGCATACGCTTTTCTAGAACATTAGCACGCATCACATATACAAATGTATCCGCATTTTTAGCGATTAATAATGTATCTGTAACCAAACTCACCGGAGCAGTATCTACAATAATATAATCGTATTCTTTTTTAAGTTCCTCAAAAAGCTGATCTACTTTATTGCTCATCAACAATTCAGCCGGATTTGGAGGAATCACCCCAGAAGGCAGAATAAAGAAATTCTTGTATCCTTCATGTTTAATGATGTAATCTTTGACGTCCTTATCCGTAGATGATAAATAATTAGTTAAACCTACGCCCGGAACATTGATGTACTCTCCAAACTTTGGATTTCTAATATCAGAACCAATCAACAAAACTCGTCGTCCTGACAAAGCAAAAGTTGCTGCCAAGTTCACAGATATGAATGTTTTACCTTCAGAAGGGAAAGTAGAAGTCACAAAAATAGTCTTTGCAATTCCATCTGGAACCTTTGTAAGCATGAACTCCAAGTTGGTTCTCACAATACGAATTGCCTCAGCAGAACTTGTTCTGCTTTCTGACTTAATTAATTCGGCAATATCATCTGAAGTTGGCACATCTCCAATAAATGGAATTTGAGTTTTCCCTTCAAGATCCAATTTACTTTTAATTTTTGTGTCTAAAAGATCATTTCCATAAATCGCACCAAATGGCACAAGCAGCCCTAACAACATTCCAGCCAAATAAATAATTTTTTTCTTTGGACTGATTGGATCTTTCTCTGCTTTTCCAGCATCAATTACTCTTGCATTTGGTTCCGTTGCAGACAGAGAAATTGCAGTTTCTTCACGTTTTTGAAGTAAATACAAATATAGTTCTTCTTTAACTTTTTGCTGTCTTGCAATTACCCTAAACTGACGCTCTTGAACTGGAATTTTACCAATTTTATTATTCAACACACTTTCCTGGCTTTTAATATCACGATTTTGAATTTGCAAATTAGCTTGTATACGCTTTAAACTAGAAGCAACATTTGATTTTAATGACGTGATTTGTTGATCCAATTTCACTACTGATGGATTTTCTTCAGTAGCTGATTTTAAAATCCTATTACGATCTAGAACTAACTGATTGTAAGATGAAATTAAACCACTTGCGTCAGTATTGTCAGAAATCATGTTAGATGGCAATAAATCAGAATTAGTACTTTTTTTCATGAAATCCAAAAGTGAAGAAACAACATTCAATTGAATTTCAGTTTCAACTCCTTTTTTATCATATTCTGTAGAGCCTTCAATAAAAAGTTTTGCTTCAGATTCTATATCTGTCAATTTATTAGATTTTTTAAAACTTTCCACATCAGCTTCTACACCATCAAGTTCCTGAGCAATCAATGCTAATCTACTAGCAATAAACCTTGAAGTATTCTCTGAAATGAAGTTTTTGTCTTCAGCGGCATTTTCATTATAAATCTGAATCATTTTATCCAAAAAATCTTCTGCTTTTTTAGCAACAGGATCAGAAATTGAAACGTTCACAACACTACTAGTTTTGCTAATAGGTTCTACCTTTAATTTTTTTCTAAAACTTTCAGTCAATTCATCCAATGGATTAATAACTATACGAATGGATTCAAATCTACCAGTATGGTTTTTAGCATAAAAAGCTGTTTTTACAATAACTAAAACACCTACTGTAGTAGGTATTTTTTCCCCAAATTTAAATTCATTTTTAGTAGACAGAATAAAATTTCCCTTTTCCTCTCCTTCTTCGTTTTCTAATGAAAATGTAGTTGAATTTAAAAGTTTACAATTTAAGACAGCCTCACTCTTATCGAATAGGATCGTTTTGTTTGTAAAGCGAGCATTAATTGGCGCATCTAAATATATGTCACGATCAACAACTTTTCCTTCAACATAAAGCGCAACATCTAAATTTAACCGCTTTATCGTATTTTCTACTAATGTTCGTGATTTTAAAATCTCAACTTCATTATCGACGTTGTTTTTCATACTTCCGCCTAATCCTAAATCAGCAAAGGCAGATAATTCTGAAAGCATTCCTCCTTTTTTCTCATCCTTAACTAAAATAGAGGTTGTTGCTTCGTAACTTGGTGTAGTATAACGCAAATAAACAAAAGCTAAAACTAAACCAACAGTAACACTTATTAAAAACCAACGCCAGTGAATTAAATATTTATCTAGTTGTTCTCTTAAATTAACATCTTCGATTTCATCATCAATTACGTCATTATAAAAATCTTGCTTTTGCATTTTTTAGTTCAATTTTATTTAAAGATTAGGACAGAAAGCGATACTAAAATAGAAACCGCCGATATAATTACTGAAGTATTTGGACCAACTGCTGATGCATTTACCTTTGTCTGATTAGGCTCTACATATACAACATCATTTTGAGCCAAATAGTAAAACGGTGAATTAATAAAATCTGATTTTGTTATATCAACTCTGTTATATGATTTTACTCCATTAGTTTCTCTAATAACTAATATATTATCTCTTCGTCCATAAATGGTTAAGTCTTTTGCCATACTTAACGCTTCAATCAAAGTTACTCTCTCAGATGCAATCGGATAAGTTCCCGGCAAATTAACTTCACCTTGCAATGAAATTTTAAAATTCATAATGCGAAGATTGATAATCGGATTTTTAATGTAAGTACTAATTTTATCTTGAAGTAATTTTAGCACTTCCGTACGGGTCAATCCACCCACATGTAATTTTCCAATTACTGGAAATTCTATATTACCTGTTTGATCAACTAAATACAACTGAACTGTTTCTTGACCACGAACTAGATCAAGTTTATTATTTGTAGAAATACTGACCGTTTTTAAATTAAACGGCAAAGCGACTTCTGGATCATCTGCTGAAACGATAATCATTAACAAATCATCAGGCTGAATTTTAATTTCAAAAGAATTTGTGTTTTGCTGAGACAATTTATCAATATCTTGATAATAAACTATGTCTTTTTTAGATCCACAGGAAAAACATAAAAATAAAAGAAATAAAAAGCTAATAGCTTTCATAAAAAAAGAAGAATTCAATTTCATTAGGTCTACAATTTACGGGGGCAAAGATAAGGATTAAAATATTTTATTACACAAGCTTAACGGTTCTAAAGCAATTATATTGGTCAGAATTTAATTTTAAAAAAATTATATAATCTGGACAAACATTAAAAGGCGTTTTCTTCTCCTTTAAATACATTGACAACTGTTTTTACTATTATTTTAATATCCAACAGCAAACTCCAGTTTTCAATATACCAGATATCATACTCTACTCTATTTTCCATATCAACGAGCTCTTTAGTTTCACCACGGAAACCATTAACTTGAGCCCATCCGGTTATACCTGGTTTGGCATATTGGCGAACTAAATAATTGTCAATTAACTCACTATATTGTTTAGTATGATTTACCATATGAGGCCGTGGACCAACCACAGACATGTCCCCAAAAAAGACATTAAAAAACTGAGGCAATTCATCAATGCTTGTTTTTCTCATAAAAGAACCAAATTTAGTGACACGACTATCACCTTTTACCGCCTGCTTGCTATCAGCTGTGCCATTTAAGCGCATACTTCTAAATTTTAGACATGTAAAAGATCTATTGTCTCTACCGGATCGTTCTTGCTTGAAAAATACCGGGCCAGGAGATTCCATTTTAATAATAATCATTATAATCGGAAACAACCACGGAAATATAAATACCAAAACAAATAGTGAAAAACAGATATCAAATACCTTTTTCAAAAAACGATTTACTGCTGCCTCCAACGGTTCTCGGCGAAACATTAAGACTGGAGTGTTTTCATAAAAAGTCATTTCGACCTTATTTGATTTTGTGTACAATTGAAAATCTGGTATGAATTTTATTCGCACCATGTGATGCTCACAAATTTTTATTAATTTATTTATAACTGCGATGTTATCAATATGTAATGCCACATACATTTCATCGACTTCCTCGTTTATAATAAACTCCTCTATTTGATCAAATCCTCCTAAAATTGGATGCGAAATAAATGCGAATGGATCGACCCTTTCGTCAAAAAAGCCGAGAAATCTATAACCATAGGTAAGATCTTTGGCTAAAATTCTTCGCATTCTTTCACCTGTATCATTGGCACCAATTATGATAAAACTCCTAAAATTATACCCTTTTGCTCTGATGTATTTGAGAAGCTTCATTGATAAGAATCGTGAAATCATGAGCAATCCAAAGAAAATCAAATAGAAATAAACCAAACGAAGTCTCGAAATATCACTGTATTTTAGGACCACAACAAAAAAAGTTGTTATTGCTATATGGATGATTACTTTTTTAATCGTTCGTCTTAATATAGATTCGATAGGCTCGACCCTAACAATTCTAAAAGAATCTTTATACAACAAAAGCGAAATCCAAACTAAATTACCTAATAAAGAAATCGTTTGTACTTCTTTTAAGAATAGCTTATCAATAGTTCCAAATCTTAATAATGCCGATAAAACAATTGCAGTATTTAGCAATACCACATCCCAAACTAAAAAAATAGCTTTAAAATAACGAGAAAAACGATATTCTGAAAGTTCTTGTAGAATTTTCATAAATTAGATATTACTTTTTTTAACTTTTAAAATATCTTTAAAATGATTAGCGTATTGATCAACGATCAGTTCCCAATCAAACTGGTCGGTAATTTTTCTTTTATTTTCGCTTAACATTAACTGAAATTGATTTTCTTCATATTTCACATTTAATAAATGATCAGCCACATCTTTTGAATCTTTAAAATAGATAGCTTGTTCTCCCAAGATATAACGGTTGAAATCATTATCATTTGCACAAATCAAACTATTAGATGCCATAGCTTCTAATAATGATGGATTAGTGCCTCCAACGGTATGACCATGGAAATAGATATTTGAATAATAGCGTAAATTATTTAAAACATTAATATCATATATACCTCCAATAAATCTAATTTGCGAAAAAGAAGAGAATTTTTGTTTCAAATATTTCCCATATGGTGTTTCATGATTACCAATTACTAAAAATGGACGATCAGTTTTCGCTTTTGCTACACCATCTAAAATAACTTCAATACTATTTTCAGGTTCTAAACGAGCAATCAGCATATCGTAGTTATAAGATTTCAAAGCATAATCATTCAAAACATCTGCATTATTATTCTCAAAAAGAGTTGCACCGTATGCAATGTAAGTAGACTCGACATTATACGTTTTCTTAAGATAGTTTTGAATACCAATTGAATCGGAAATAAGATGGTCACTATATTTAACGCCTAATGATTCTGCATATCGAAGAAACCTTTTTACCTTTTCAGAATATTTAGTCCTCTTCCATTCCAAACCATCCATGTTGGTTGTTATCACTGCTCTCTTAGGCATTAACCATCCCCAAATAGAGCTACTGGTATATCCTAATTGCAAAACTATATCGCAATTACGTTTTCTAACATCTAGAATACAATTAAAATCATATATAAACTGGCCTGCAGTTCCTAATTTATTTTCGGGATCATAGCAATGTACGATTTGAACGCCTTTCCAATACTTCTCTTGATAAGGATGATTATGTGAATTATAAACAACAACCTCAAAGCCTCTTTTAATCAAACCAAGCGCTAAATACTCTGCACATTGTTCAAAACCACCATAGTGATTAGGAATTCCCCTTGTACCTATTATTGATATTTTCAAAATGTTTACTGATTTTTTGCGGTTCCAATTCCAAAAAATTTATTTTTTAATTGAACAGCTGTGTTATAATGTTTGGCTGCAAATTTTTTAAATGGAGAAGAGTCTTTATTTGGAAACCAATCCGTAGTTCGTGGAGTTTCCAGAATTGTATTATGATTGGTATATGCATAAGTAGCGATTGAAGTTCTATTTTTTCCTTCTGGAAAACTTGTCATATCATAGCCATGTAATGAATAAGGGCGGCATTGCTGAATTATCATTCTATTTAAAGGAATATCTAATTCTCTTTTTACCCCTGATCTTAAATCTTCAATTTTAAGTTCCCCTTTATATTCTTTTTTCCAATCCTTATTCAAATAAAATAAAAGATTCATGTTGCGATACCAATTTTTGTTAATTGGATGATAATTAAAATCCAAATGCATATCTAGGAAACTATTCTTTTTCCCTTGGTGCAAACCTCCTCCATGATTTTTTGGATCGACAAAAACATCTTCACAAGCAATATAGCTTAAAAACTGATTAAATCGGTCAGATTTTAAATCTTCATAGAATTCATTAAAAACTGAACCAAGCTCTTTATAATTTGATTTTTCAAATTTATTGTTCGCGAACATATAATCACGACTTTTATTTTCTAATTCAGGTATAAGACTTAACATTTGATGGGTCTTTTCTAAATCACAGAAATCATCAATAATCAAATGCGGGAATGGAATTGCTGTAAGATATTGTTCTCTTAGCAATTGTTTATTTTCTTCTAATTTTTCAAAATTTATCATACTATATATTATTTAAAATTTTATTTATTTTGTTTGCTGAATCTTCCCATCTATATGTTGCTACAATTTTTTCAAAAATATTGTTAAGATGATCTTCATTTGGTTTGTTCTTTAATTTTTCAAGAAGTTTGATTTCAAATTCTTGTTTATTTTCTGGATCAAATAAGTCATCTTTAAAAAAAACAAAATCACTCATTGCCGTTTTATTAGAGCATAGAACAGGTGTTTTTAAAACGGCTGCTTCAAGAGGAGGAATTCCAAATCCTTCAGCAAGTGATGGATATACAAATAATTCCGCACCATTTAAAAATTCTCTCAAATCTTTCTGCTCAATAGATTCAAAATAAAAATATTTTTCTAAATTAAGATTCTTTTCTACCATTTCATTGAGAAAATCATTTTTTAAAGATTCTTTTCCTATAAAGACGAGAGAAATTCCCTGTTCAAAAAGTTTTAAATCTAAATATGATTTAAGCAAAAGATCATGTTTTTTTCGAGGCTCTATTCTACTTACATACAAAATATATTTGCTTATTCCATATTTTTCTGCAATATATTTTTTACTCTCCTGTTTGCTTCCTAAATAAAATAATTCCAGATTAACTGCATTTTGGCTAACCATTATTTTATTTTTAGTAAATGGGAAATAATGTTCAATTCTTTCTTTCGAATAATTTGATACTGTGAAAATGTAATTAGACAATCTTGCTGAATTCCTATAAAAAAAATTTCTTTGTAAGATATAAAATTTACTAAATTCAGTTTTAAAATCAAGAAATAAAACATCGTGAATTGTAGTCATGAATTTACAAACCTTGAAAAACGGTACTACATATTGAAAGTGTGCTAAATCAATTCTATTAAACAATAATATAATTGGCAATTCAACTCCTAAACGAAGAATGCTGCTTTTAAATTTATATTTAACAAACTTAACATTATCTGGTGTACCAAAAATATTCTTTAAATTATTAACATTATTTGCTCCAAAATAAAATACAACATCGGGGCGTTCTTTTATTAAAACATTATAAATTTCTTTTATATAAGTAACTGTCCCTTGAAATTCCCCATCGAAGACATGCGCGTCAACAAATATTCTCTTTTTCATTATAATTTAAAATCGTAAATATTTTTTTTTAATTTTTTAAAGCTTTTTTAAGTCCTATTAAAGGATTAAAACTGCTTTTTGTGGGCGTCAAATATGCACCTTCTCCATATTCATTCCAAGCGTAAATAAATCCAATTTTCTCTTTTACAGTATTATTAGAATTTGTTTCCAACCATTTTTTACAAGCGAGTACTGAATTATACACACTATTTTCAGAGAAACCCGCAAAATAAGGACTATCTGAATAACTTTTATTAGTAGAAGCCCAAGGTCTGGGATCCCAATTTAAAGTTGCCACCGGTATATATGGCAATTTACTCATATTTGCAAAACGATTCCATATATTTAATTCTCCCTTTTGTAAATTTTCCACTGGAAGAACCTTTTTATTGTCACTAAATCCACTACTATGATAATTGTATCCTGTTAAAATATCAAATCCACAACTTTCGGCTAATTGAATTTCATCTTTACTTGATCCAATACAGATTGCAATAGAAACGCCTTCCAGGCCAGATTTAGAAGCTGTAGATCGTAAATAATCCAGTACTTCTTTTACTTTATTAGCGGTTTTAAATTTTTCTAACAAGGAGTTTATACTAAAAAAAGTAATCAGTGGTTTTCCATTCACTTTTACATAGCTCTTATTCTTAAATTGTTTTATCCATTCAGCACACACAAAATTCCAATCATCAGGACCAATACTAGCTCCGCCATAATTTACAACCAATAACATATATTGTAGCTTATCAATATCATCTGATTTTAGATAAAAATTCAAAGCATTATTCAATGGTTCTTTTTTTTGTTTCTCAGCTTCTGTATAATACCAGCAAAAACTAAAAAAAGAAAGTCCTGCTTGTGAAGCTTCCTTAATTTGCTTATTAACGATATCTTGTGAACTTGTTATCCAACCCCATATTGGTTCTCTTTCTGAAAAAGAATTTGTTAATTCCTGAGTGATGTGATAAGGATAAGTTCCTGTCCAGCCATCAAAATAGTAAGCTCCTATCTTAATATTATCGGGATTTTTCTTGCTATCATTAATTGTATTTTGCGAAAAAACACATCCAATCGAAAAAAAAAACACACATAATGTCGTAAAACGTATTCTTGCCAATTTCAACATATTACTTATTTAAACCCCAAGTATCCAATCGCATAATTATTTATAATTTTTAAATATGTGATTCTTTTTTCTTGTTTTACTAAATGCCTCAAAGAACAGAACAATCCGAGTGCTGCAATGGATTTTACTATTTTTTTTAACGTCTTAAATTTAGAAATCGAACTATCAATTATCCTTTCAGATCTTCCAAGCTCTTTAGAATAATTTAAAATATAATTTTCGTTTAATTTTTCATTAATTTTATGCAGTATATTTTGTTTCGGGTCATAATAAATTTTGTACCCCATTAAACGAGCTCTATTCTGATAATCTACTTCTTCTCCACCTCCAAGTTTCTTACCATTACGTCCTAAAGCTGTATCATATAAGCCAATTTTAAGCGCATCGATCCTTCTTATAGCAAAATTTCCGCCCATAATACATGTTACAAATTTTGGCTGGTCGCCTAAATCAAAAACACTCACCAGATGATAATATTTCAACGGAAGCCAAGCGGGAATATTGATTTTATGTGGCAACACTTTTCCTCCAGAAATTATAATATCTTTATTTGCAAATATTGCATCACAAGTTTTGAAATAATTGGAAACCAACTCAATATCATCATCTAAATAGATCAAAATATCACCTAAAGCTTCATTTAGTCCACGATTTCTTGCATGCGACAATCCTTGCTTAAGTTCTAAAAAATACTTAACATGATTATTACCCAAATACTCTTGTTTAATATTAACCGTTTGATCTTTTGAATTATTATCAATAATTAATATTTCAAAATCATTCCTATTTTCTATCACTTCAAGAATAGAATCAATAGTTGCTTTCAAAAATTCATAACGATTATAACTACAAACAATAATACTATATTTAATCATTATCTAATTTTAATTTATTTAAATTACTCTTTACTAATTTCATCTGTTTTATTTTGTTATCATACAGAAAAAGAAACATCCCGTAAAGAAAACTCATGAAATAAGGATAATAACTGAGAAGAATTGTACTTAAAAAAAAAGCACAAAATGCTATATAATAACTTAAAAAAACATTCCTATTTAAATTAATAGCTTTTTTACTTAGTCGTAAAATTTTATAAACAAATAATAAGTAAAGTATAAATGCTATAATACCTTGTTCAAATAGTATTTCTAAATAATTTGAGTGAGTTGCTAATTTATCAATTGCTTCGTCTCCCAAGCCATAAAAACCAACACTTTCTACATAACTTAATAAATTCGAATTTTTTGATCCCTTACTAATATTTACAATATTACCAGGGCCGATACCAAGCAAAGGAGATTGGGCAAATTGTTTCATACCTGAATTCCAAGAAATTATTCTTGGAAGTATGGTTTCATCACCACTTTTTTCGCTAAAGGATGATAAGGATGTAATTTTTTGAATAGTTTCAATTGGTTTAAAAACGGCTGAAGCTACTATTAACCCTAGAAGAATTACGCTCAAAATAGGAAACATTTTCGATCTTAAGAAAATAAAATTGTTTCTATAATAAAAAAGTAAAGCAATTCCTAATGAGACCATCCCTCCTTTAGATCCAGATAATAATATGGATAGCGATATAATAAGAATATAAAATATTTTATTTTTTGTCTTACTAAAATAAATGAAACTAAAGGCAGTAATAAGAAAAGTACAAAAAAAGTTTGCATCCACAAATAGCGAAATTCTTCTGTATATTGTAATTCCACCAAAACTTCTCACCGATCCTCCATCATCAACCTGTCTTAATAAAAATAGAGCTCCAACAAAGCAAATTAAAACGACAACTTTTAAATTTTTCAAGAAAACTACCTGAAGATATTCAATGTTGTTTTTTTTCACCGCCCTAGATAAGAAGCCATAAATTAAAAACACAAAAAAGTAAATTGTCAAAATATCAAGCCATTTTTTGAACGAATAAAAAACATCTTGAGAGTTTAACGCGGAAAACAGTACTACAATGATATAAGACACTATAATCTTAAACACATTTCGAACTTCCTTTGATGAATTTGCAACAAACTCTTTATAGCTAAAAAAAGGTATTAAAAGTAAAAAAAGAGCTCTTGCAGGGTAAAAGTCAAAAAATCCAACGTAGAATATTTGTTGTAATCTTTCTGTACAGAATACTATAAGTACTATTATGAAAAAATAAACCTTATTTTTCATTTATCAGAAGGAATTGAAAAATCATTAGATGATCTAAAGTTGGCAAACATTTTATCTTTTTCCCATAGAAATGAATATGATTTTACCTTATGCCCAAAGAGTCTAGCATAATGAAGCAACGAAGATGTAAAGCCATAAATAATCAGTTTTTTACTTCTCAAAAATTCAAATTCAAGAATTACATTATTGTCTAAAACAATAACCTCAATCTTTTCAGACAAAATATCATAAATTTTTCTTATATTATCTTCATTTTGTGCTGGATGAAATTTTACGTATATTTTATAACTTTGAATATCATTTAAAACTTCATAAATTGATTTAAAAAATAAATCCATGGACAAATTACCTTGCTCAACTATCGCCTCAAAAACAAATATTGTACTATTATCATTTATTTTTTTTTCCATAAAATTTAACTCGTGAAAATCTAATGCAATTTCTTTTTTTTCAAAAAGAGATACTTCTGAAAAAGCATTCGGAGTCAAGTAATAAAAAATAGTTTGTACTTCTTTTTTTATAAAAAAATCAATATTTGAGCGAACTCTAAAAAATCTTCTTTTGCCATATAATCCTAAAATATTAAAAAATAAATTAATAAAACTAAACTTCAAAGAAGAACTATTATCATACAATTTCTTTGAAAGACAATTTACGCCTTCTTCTAAAATATGAACGGCTACACATCGCTCATTCGTGTAAAGGATTTGAAAAAAAGGATGGGCAACATGTGGTAGATAAATAGTAAAATCATTATTTATCTTATTTTTTATAAAATTGTCTATCATTTTTATTTGTTTCCAACCCTTAAAAAAATTCAAATAATTAATTCCCTCAAGTTCCTGAAAAAAAATATCTCCATCTATATTACTATAATCAAAAGAGTTTTTAAATCCTCTAGTTAATAAAAATAAAATATCCTCTTTTTGAAGTTTCTCTTTTTTGATTACTCCGTTTGCAACAATTAAAGTCGTATTACTATGAACTAGAAAAACATGCTTCATTATATAATTTCTATAATTTTATTTTTTTTAATAAATGCAAGCAATAATAGAAATCTTTTCTTATCAAAAAACAAAAACAGATAATTCCTAAAGCAAAAACAGAGATTAATATTGTCGTATTTTCAAGGAAACTAAAACACAAAATCATTATCGTAATAATCAGCAACATCATAATATAAAATGCAAGATTATATATTTTCGCACTCCTCCAAGAATATTTAATTCTTGACAACATCATTACAAAATGAGATAATCCAGTCGAAATAACTGCTCCATAAAGCCCCCATAAAGGAATTAAAAGAAAATTAAAAATTACTGCTATCACGGCTCCCCAAACACTTGAATAAAAATAATATTTACTCTCTCTAGTTGCAGAAAAATTGGCTCCAACAAAACCGGAAATCGATGAAAACAATGATGCCAAAGAAAGTATTGGAATATAAAGCCAGGCATCCAAAAATTTAACATCAGTAACTAATGCAGTTAAACTTTTACCTAAAGCACTTAATGTAATTACACAAATTCCAAGAAATATAAAAACTAACTTTAATACCTGATTGTAAAATTTCTCATAATTTTCTTTTTTATATTCCTCAATTACTGAAATCTGCCAAGATACCATAAATACTGAAAAAAGGACATTAATTAAAGATGGAAATTTATATGCTACAGCAAAAAGCCCAATAGCATGCATCCCTAAATACTCTTCCATTATTGGTCTATTTAAAGATCCTACTAGCCACCACATTATAGCATTTGGAATCAGAGGAACAGAATATTTTGCCATTTCTTTATAGCGGTCAAAACTTAAAGCATTAAATGAAAAATACTTATAAGATTTTGAATGCATAAATGCGTAAATAGCCGAAATAAAATACGAAAGAATTTGTGCAATAAAAAAACCTTTTAAACCAAATTTATGAACTAAAACTATTGAAAAAAATGCCGTTAACAATGTTAGAACAACTCCTGAAATTGCATATACTAAAATCTTATTAATACTGCGAGCAAACTGTTGCAAAAAAGTTTGAAGAAATAAGGATACAATTAACAGATAAATATATTCCATATTATCTGTTATACTTTTAAGGATTTTTTGTTCAATCAGAATTTCTTTTGTTCCGTACAACAAAAAGGCCGTCACAAACAACAATATCAAAGAACCAATAAAACCAGACGAAAAAAATTGCTTTTGTTTACTGAACTCTTGGTCTTTAGGGAAAATAAAAATTGATTCTGATATACTTAGCGTAAAGATCCCAATTAAAAGATTGACATAAATCAATGCATTATCAGATGTCCCATAATCTTCGACGCTAAGCCATTTAGTGTAAAAAGGAAGCATCAAAAAAGCAATCATTTTACTTCCAATATTCCCTACAAAAACAAGAACTGTATTTTTTCCTAACTCCTTAAATTTACTCATTTTATTTTGTTCAAATCAATTATCAAAATCGTATGACTATTTTAATGAGCTAATTTTAGATCTAAAAACTCCTCCATAACTTCCTTTTATTATCATATCTTCATGCACTTCTATAAACTGAATTGTTCCAACCAAATTGCGAGAAAAATCGTGAACAATATTAAGTACTCCAGGTTCTGTTTCTATCATATCTGGGTACGATACATGATTACCTCCATTGATAGTCATTTTGTATGGCCATGTTACCCCATCATCTTCTGATAAGAAAATAACTAAATTAGATCTCGTTGTCGCATTATTAAATATTAATATTAAGCGACCCGATTTTAATTTTCCAAGATGAAATCGTGCTACAGTTGTGCTACCTAAATCAGTAAATTTTTTACTCATATCCCAGATTGCGCCATCTTTACTTTTAGAATAATAAATACCATCAAATGTACGCACCATACCAAGAAACGATTGATCCTTTAATTGAACAATCATATGTTCATGTATACCCATAATATCAGGATTAACAGGAATAAAACCGATCTTTGAGAAATTAACTAAACTATGTTCTCCATAACTAGCGCTGTAAATAAATGGTCTATGCAACAACGCATCACCTTCATACCACCTTGCTATAGGAAAAAAAAATTGACCTGAAGCTTCTGAATAAAATGGTTTATTAAGCATACTCCCTTCTGCAATTCTTCGCGGAGGAGTAAAGTGGATAGTGTTATCTTCTTCTGAAAATTCTAATTTAGAATACCATACTATTGCCCATTCTTTCTTTAAATTTTCTTTTTTTTGCACATACTTGTGCCAAGCCATATATAAATTACCAAATTTATCATTAAAAAAACAGGGATCTGCTACTCTTGTAGAGTCTTCAGGATTAACATAAATTACTAGCTTATCATTAGACCAAGTTCTTCCTTTATCTTTACTCAAAGACAAAGTCAAATAATTATCATTGCCCTCTCCTTTACCACCTGTCACCCAAGCTGCATATAAATAACCTAGATTATCTTTCCCTATTGAAGGAATACCTTGCCAAGTCCTTCCCGAGATATTATACTTAGGGTTGTCATTTTGATCTAATAAAATTCCTCCTTCGAGATATAAATCAGATTTCAATGCCAGATTCTTAGGAAGCAAAGTAAATCCTTTCTCTGTAGTATCTTCTGGATTTGTTGTATCAACTGGAGGCTTTCCTGTATTTGAAACAGGATCTTTTTCTGAACTGCAAAAAGAAAAGAATAAGACAAAAAAAACAAAAAAAACAGGTAATATTTTTCGCATGAGTATTTATCTATTATTTTTAAAATTTGATTTGTTCTAAATATTTTACTGAAAAGAGGTAATATATTTGACGGTTTTATCTAAAAGTTTTTCATTATTATAGCCTATAAAAACAATTTCATTAACTTCTGCCGCCTCAAGATCGTTATATGAGTCACCAATCAAACATGTTTCTTCTTTTTTATACGCACTTTCAAGTAGTAGTTTCTGCACCAATTCTTTTTTTGGAGTTGGTGAGCCATGAATAGAAATGAAATATTTTGATAATCCAAGTTTCTCACAAATGTATCTAAGTTCATTACCATCTGAACCTGAAACTACATGCATGTTGTATTTCTTATGATTGTCTTTTATAAAATTCAGTGAATCTTGTATCAACAAATTTTCATCCAAAAGATTTTCTAACATTACGGCTGAAAATTGCTCTGCTAATGCCAGAATTTCATCATCCGTTATAGATTCTTTTCTTATTTCTTCAAAAAAATATCTGAATTTATGATATCGAGACAAACCTCCATTTTTTTGATGATAATTCATTAAAAGTGAAACTTGATCTTGAGGATATTTTTGCAAAACAATTTCAAAACCTTTGTCACGAACAGGCATTGAATCCATTATGACACCATCAAAATCCCACAGAATTGTCTTAAAATTTTCCATCTAAATGTTTATAAATTAATTCAGCCAATTCAAAGTCATCTTCCCAATCAACATCAAACGACTTAAATCCAGACTGCTCCATTAAAAATGGTTTTTGTCCAATTCTATCTTGACTGTTTAAATAAATATTTCGAGAAGCAATAAAAAATGCACTATCAATTTCATATAATGGCATTAAATCTTGTGTTCTCGGCCATTTGACATCTGAAATTCTATTTATTAAATCATTTTTTTCTTTAGACCATAAAAAGTTTTGAATAGTTTTAACGCTCATTAGAGAATCATAACCTTCAGCCAGTCCCTTAAAATATGCTGTAATGGCCGCATCATAATCTTCGCCAGTTACAAAGGGTGAAGTTACATGAGTCCATAAAAAGTTTGTAGTATTACAGATTGAAGGAACATAATTCACTAAATCTATAAGATTTGTACTGCTGAGTGCCAAATGATCTGGACGCTCAATAACTTTTAATCTACTCTCATTCTTAGCAATTCCATTTCCGAAATCTAAAGATGCTTCATCATTAGAGGACAAAATTATTTCATCAACTAATTTGGTCTTTAGAAGCTGGCCTAACTTAACTTGTAATAGTCCATTAGGAACATCTGCAAAAATTCGGGTATTTTTATTTATTACTCTTTCACTACCTTTTCTCGTAGGCAAGAATACACTAACTGTTTCCATGTAATTATTTATAAAGTTCAGAATAAACAGATTCCTGAAGCAAACCTTTATATTTTGTAGGAGTAACAGACTTTAAAATATAATTGTCCTTTGAAAAATTTCTAAACAAATATTCATTCTCATTAAACAACTCTAATTTATGCTGCGTAATCTCACCATTATATCCATCATATCCACAAAAGATTAATTCTTCAACATTCATTTCTTTTGTTAATTGAAGAACTAAAGCCGTAATAGAATTCTTGTATTTTTCTGTGACATTAATTTCGGATAACTGATAAGAATTCGATTTAAAATTAACAGGGATATAAGTTCCCATTGTTCGAGGAAAAGGTGGCAGTATTGCAATTCTATTATTTGGTACAGAATTAAACACTTTTTCTAATCGATGTCCCTCATTTCCTGCCAAACAATGAAATTGTTTATTATCGCAATCATTTAAATAAGCAACATTCCTTGAACTAGAATGGATTATGACAACATCTGGATTCAATGACAAATAGCTTTTAAGCGCATCAATATGCTCTTTAACACTATCACCTCCTCCAACAATTAAAGCTTTTTTAAATACTTCAGTTGGATGATATTCACTTAATGTTTCATTATCCTTTATTCCTTTCGATTGATTGCTTAAAGCTCGAATTATACTATTATAAGAATAATAACGCTTTCCAACCCAATCCATAACATCTTTCTGAGGCAATGAATTTGCACCAGAAACCATATAAGGCAGGTTTGTTCCCCACTCATATTCTTTCTGCAATTGTGTAAAAGCATCAGTAACTGAACTCAAAGCATTAAAATCAACTTCTAAATTGTTTTTTTGATTCAACGCAGTAAGCAACAATTCTGTTTTTAAATTTCCTGCACCACGCCCCATTCCTGTTATCGTTGCGTCAACCATATCAGCACCGCACTCAATCGCAGTAAGCGTGTTTATCAAACCTAATTCTAGATTATTATGTCCATGAAAACCGATTTTTGTCTTCATTTGTGAACGAACCAACGAATATATTTCTTTTACATCTTCTGGATAAACGCCACCATATGAATCTACCATATAAAAATAATCTGCAACACCATCGACATATTTTAAATTAGATAGAAACTCTGGCAAGTTTTTCCATTTTGACATATACATTACGTTGAATCCTAGCTCAAATCCCATTGATTTAACTTTTTTCGCCAAATCAATTGCTCTTAACAATTTTTCGGGATCAATAGCAATTCGAACCATTGTAATTATGCCAAGACAAGGCTTTAACAGCTCTTCAACGGTCTCAATATCAATATTTTTTTCATCTAATATAATTACTAGTTTTTTATTTGATATGCGAGCCAGTCTTTTTAGCACAAAATCAGGACAATAAAAATACTCGCCGTAATATCCTGATAATTTAGGACTTCTGTAGCCAACTTCTAAATAATCAACGGGCAAATCATTCATAGCCGCGATATATGTATCAACTAAGTTTTTATCGAAATCCCAATTGGTATAATATCCTCCGTCACGTAATGTACAATCTAAAATTTTCATATATTTTTATTATAACTTAACCATTTATAAATCAAAGAACATCTTTTCAAATTATTATTCTTTCGTATAAATGTAAAGGTAATTATTTTACTCTTTTTAATTCTTTTACTGCAACTTCTTTTCTTAATCCACTGCTTGAAAAACGATGATCTCTAGTATTAAAATACAATTGTATACCTTTCTCTTCACAATAAGCTCGCCCTGAAAAATTTTTATCTTTATACTCATCTCCAAGTATACGAACATCAATTTTAAAAGCGCGCAGAATATCATCTAAATCTTGTTCTGTGGCATAAGGAACAATTTCATCTACAAATCTACATCCTTTTAATTGAATATATCTTTCAACAACGGTTTGCGTTGGGCTATTTTTTTCGGGACGATCTATTGTAGGGTCTGTCTGTAAACCAACAATCAAATAATCACATTGACGCTTAGCTTCTTCCAGCATTTTTATATGTCCAGCGTGCAACAAATCAAATGCACTAAATGTGATTCCTATTTTCATATTTTAAAAATATTTTTTGCAATTTTACACTTCCTTTCAGCACACGGCTTCGCCCCTCCGACTCCCAAAAATTGAAAGCAGAAAAATTTACATTAGCGGCAAATATATTGACAAATTTTAAGTTTTTTTTATTAAATAATACTTTAACAAAGCTGTTAAAACCATCATCACTCTATATAATATATTACACGTCAACAAGATAAGTAAAAACATGTAAGAATAGACCTCTAATATTTTTGCAAAAATACACTTCTAAAATGAATAGCAAAACAGCTAAAGAAAGAAATGTCTTAATTTAATACACTATAAGCTTATTTTTGCCCTCTAGGAATAACATCTTAATTTTTAAAAAATTGTATCTCTAAAAAATATTTTATTAAATAATTTCACATACAATTTTTAATAATTAAAATTACTTTTGCTATCTCATTGAGAGAAAAGTTTATACATGAAAAATCTCGCTTTTTTTTTATTTTTAATATTTCAGTCAACATATTCGCAAATATCGGGTTGTACGGATTTGTTGGCCAAAAATTACAATCCAAATGCTGTTGAAAATAATGGTAACTGTCTATATGAAAATTTAAAAGTAAGGCCAAAACATTCGATAAAACTGAATGATACTATTAACGAAACTTCAGGATTGATTGCTTTTGAAAATTTGCTTTGGACGCATAATGATGATCATGACAAAACCATTTATGGATTAGACACTTTAGGAAAGATTCAGAAAAAAATTATTCTGGATAAAGTTATCAATCATGATTGGGAAGAAATTTCACAAGACAGCACTCATATCTACATTGGTGATTTTGGAAATAATTATGCTGGAAATAGAACTGATTTGAATATTTTAAAAATCAATAAAAAAGATTTTCTAGATGGCAAACCAACAGCAGAAAACATCTTTTTCAAATATTCAGATCAAACTGACTTTTCTTCTCAAAAACCAAATACAACAAATTTTGACTGCGAGGCTTTTATTGTTTCGAAAGACAGTATTTATTTGTTCACCAAACAATGGAAATCATCTAAAACAAGCATTTATGTTTTACCAAATCAATCTGGAAATCATATTGCTCAATTAAAGCAAACAATTGACACAAAAGGCTTAGTTACAGGCGCGACTTATTTAGAATCTAAAAAATTAATTACGCTTTGTGGCTATTCTAAACTCGGAAAATCATTTTTGTATTTGTTATATGATTTTAAAAATCACGAATTTGATTCTGGAAACAAACGAAGAATCGATCTCCAGCTTTCTTTTCATCAAATTGAAGGAATTGCAACTACAGACGGACTTCATTATTATTTGACCAATGAAACATTAATTCGGAAACCAATTATTAATGTACCTGCACAAATTCATTATTTGGATTTAAGTCCAATTCTAAATCCCTACGTTCACAAATAATTCGCAAATCGGGAGATAAAAGTTTACTTTTGCAAAAAATTTTATTCTTGTGAATTACTTATCTGTAGAAAATATATCAAAGTCATTTGGCGAAAGAGTCCTTTTTGACAACATTTCTTTTGGAATCAACAAAGACCAAAAAATTGCCTTTATCGCAAAAAACGGTTCTGGAAAAACGACCATTATGAATATTATTAATGGTTTGGACGAACCGGATACGGGACAAGTGGTTTTAAGAAAAGGAATCAGAATGGCATTTCTTTCTCAAGATAATAACTTGCAAGATGAATTGACAATTGAAGAAAGTATTTTCGCTTCAGACAATGAAACTTTGAAAGTTATCGAAGCTTACGAAAAAGCTTTAGAGAACCCGTCTGATGAAGAAGCTTACCAAAAAGCTTTTGATGCAATGGATCAGCACAATGCTTGGGATTTTGAAACGCAGTACAAGCAGATTTTATTCAAATTAAAATTAGAAGATTTTAAACTTAAAGTAAAAAATCTTTCTGGAGGTCAAAAAAAGCGTCTTTCTTTAGCTATCATTTTGATCAATCGTCCAGATTTATTGATTTTAGATGAGCCGACTAACCATTTGGATCTTGAAATGATCGAATGGCTGGAAAGTTATTTCGCAAAAGAAAACATCACTTTGTTCATGGTAACGCACGATCGTTTCTTTTTAGAGCGTGTCTGCAATGAAATTCTTGAGCTTGACAATGGAAAACTGTACCAATACAAAGGAAATTATTCTTATTACTTACAGAAAAAAGAAGAAAGAATTACTTCTGAAAATGCGAGCATTGACAAAGCCAAAAACTTATTTGTAAAAGAATTAGAATGGATGCGTCGCCAACCAAAAGCAAGAACAACCAAATCGAAATCACGTCAAGACGACTTCTACATTATTAAAGAAAAAGCCCAAAGCCGACGTAAAGAAAATAAAGTTGAGCTTGAGATCAATATGGAAAGAATGGGAAGCAAAATCATTGAGCTTCACAAACTTTCTAAAAAATTCAAAGACCGCGTAATTCTAGACAATTTTAGTTTTGATTTTCAACGTGGCGAAAGAATCGGAATTATTGGTAAAAACGGAACTGGAAAATCGACTTTCTTAAATCTTTTGACAGGCACAATTCCGCCAGACAGCGGACGCGTTGTGAAAGGAGACACTATAAAGGTAGGCTATTACACACAATCCGGAATTAACCCAAAACCAGGACAACGTGTTATTGATGTTATCAAAGAATACGGAGAATACATTCCGCTTGCAAAAGGCAAGATTATTTCGGCTTCACAATTGTTGGAACGCTTTCTTTTCGATGCTAAAAAACAATACGATTATGTCGAAAAATTAAGTGGTGGAGAATTAAAACGCTTGTATTTGTGTACCGTTTTAATTCAGAATCCAAACTTTTTGATTCTCGATGAGCCAACAAATGATTTAGATATTGTGACTCTAAATGTTTTGGAAAGTTTTCTTTTAGATTATCCTGGATGCCTTTTGGTGGTATCGCACGACCGTTATTTCATGGATAAAATTGTCGACCACTTATTTGTTTTCAGAGGTCAGGGCGAAATTGAAAATTTCCCAGGAAACTATTCTGATTTCAGAGCTTACGAAGACAGCGCCGACGTTGCTCAAAAAGAAGAAAACAAAGCCGAAAAGAAAGATTGGAAACAAAACAACCCAACAGGAAATCTGACTTTTAACGAACAAAAAGAGTATCAAAAAATCGAAAGAGAAATTAAAGATCTTGAAGCTGAAAAAGCTAAAATAGAGCAATTATTTTCTGACGGAAAAGTTGCAGACGCTGATATTGAGAAAAAAGCAAACGAACTTCAAAACATCATTAATAAAATCGATGCAAAAGAAGAACGTTGGTTTGAGCTTTCTGCTAAACTTGAGGGATAAGGTTTTTGTTTCAGGTTTCAGGTTTCAGGTTTCAGGTTTCAGGTTTCAGGTTTGCCAAGAATGTTAAAAAACTGAAAACGGTGATTGCGACTGTGACTAAAAAACTATATTTACGTCATTTAAAAATAAATACCACATGAAAAAATTATTAGCCACATTATTTACAGTAACACTTTTTATTTCTTGCACGAGCTCGGATAAAGATTATACGACAACCCCACCTAAGGATTATTCTGCAGAAAACGAAAAAGAAATTACAGATTATTTAGCTAAAAATAATTTGACAGCTCAAGTATCAGAGTCTGGTTTACATTACATCATAAAAGAACCAGGAACTGGCAAACAACCTACAGGCACATCTACCGTTACTGTTTCATACAAAGGATACCTAACAAGCGGAAAAGTATTTGATGAAAATGTAAACGGGGCAACCTTTTCATTAAGCAGAGTAATTGCCGGATGGACAGAAGGAATTCCGTTGTTTAAAGAAGGAGGAAGCGGAGTACTTTTAATTCCTGCACATTTAGCTTATGGAAGCAACAGTGTTGGCTCGATACCTGCTGGTTCAGTACTAATTTTTGATGTAAAATTAATTTCTGTAAATTAATTCATATTCATCTGTAAAATTCTGAAATGCTTTTTCAAATAAAATCGTATCTCAAATTCCTTTGGAAGTCTAAAAATGAACATGCCGTACATTCGCCGTTTGTTTTTAATTTATTGACAAAGTGTTTTTATGATAAAAAAAGAAAACCGGAATACAGCATTCTTCAAAATTACAGAAAATCACTTTTAGAAAATCAAAATTTCATTGAAGTAACTGATTTTGGAGCAGGTTCAAGAGTTTTCAAATCAAATCGAAGACAAATTTCGAAAATTGCCAAAACTGCTGGAATTTCTTCAAAACGTGCTGAATTACTTTTTCGCGTTTCGAATTATTTTCAACAGCAAAATGTTTTAGAGATTGGGACTTCATTAGGATTAGCGACTGCCGCTTTGGCCTTAGGAAATCCTAGAGGAAAAGTAATTACAATTGAAGGTTGCCAAAACACTGCAACTATTGCTCAAAATCAATTGAATGAATTCGACTGCAACAATGTCGAAAATGTCGTTTCAGAATTTGAGTCTTTTCTAATTGCAGAAAATCTTCAATCTTCAATTTATGATCTAATCTATTTTGATGGAAATCATTCTAAAAAGGCAACCTTAGAATATTTTGAGCTCTTGCTTCCAACAATCAACAATGATTCCGTTTGGATTTTTGATGACATTCATTGGTCTCCGGATATGGAAGAAGCTTGGGAGATCATAAAAGATCATCCAAAAGTAAAAGTAACGATTGACACTTTTCAATGGGGATTTGTTTTCTTCAGATACGAACAGCCAAAAGAACATTTTATAATAAGAGCATAAAAAAGACAATCATTTCTGATTGTCTTTTTTTTCTAATTCAAAAAACGTAAAAATTTATTTTTTAGCATCCCTATTTTCTTCAGCTTTTGCTCCCATTCTGTTTATTTTGTACATAGGTGCAAATTTAATTTTCAAGCCAGCAATTTTTCTATTGTCTTCCGCTGTCAAACCTTCTTTTTCAACTGTATTTTTTCGGCTGTCTAATGCTTCATATAATACTTTAATTTCATCCCAATCTTCTCTCGAATAACGGTCTTTATTATCTTCAACAGTATGGACAAATTGCTGATATACGCTGTGAATATTTTGGGCATTTACCCAAGCAAAACTCATATCATCTCCAATTTTCCCTTCTCCAAACAAAGCATTTCGCAATTGTTGTTTCGGACTTGGAGCTGGCGGAGGCGCCAAAGCAACTGTCATTTCATTTTTAAAATCTTCATATTTAACTTTGCTAGCATTTATTCTTGCAGTTTCAGCAGTGTTATCTTTTAAATCTGCCAAAGCCGCTTGTGCACTTTCAGCCCTTCTATTATATTCGGCATCAACATTTTCCCAATTTGCTTTCAGCTCATCTGATTTGATATTTTTTACTGAATCTACATAAACTACGTATGATTCAATTGTCTTTTGCGCTCTTTCTTGTTTTTCATCCTTACATGATGTCAAACCTAATACTAATAACGTAATTCCCGCAGCTATTTTTATGCTTTTCATAATCTTGATTATTTAATTAATAGATAACCAAATTTACTACACCACAACTCAAAAAAAATTACATTATTATCACATTTTTAAAATTAAAAACATTTTAAAACTATAAAATTCACAAAACAATGATAATTATACAATTTCAATCACAAAAGATGTAACGCTTTTATACTTTAAAAGCTTATTCTTTTCAATATTATTTATTAAAACACCTTTTGTAACAAAATCCATTTCTAAACTACTTATCATTTTATTGAAAAGTGTTTTGTACTTTTAAATCCAAAATTGTAAAACAAAATGGCAAATCCATTAATTAAAATAACCGACATAAAACGAAATTTTACACTGGGCAATGAAATCGTTTATGTTTTAAAAGGAATTGATCTTGAAATAAACAAAGGCGAATATGTTGCTTTAATGGGACCTTCAGGATCTGGAAAATCTACATTAATGAACTTGCTTGGCTGTTTAGATACTCCAACTTCTGGTCGATATATTTTAAATGAAAAAGATGTCAGCCAAATGCGAGATGATGAATTAGCCGAAATCAGAAACAAAGAAATTGGTTTTGTTTTTCAGACATTTAATCTTTTGCCTCGAACAACCGCACTTGACAATGTTGCGTTGCCTATGATTTATGCCGGTTACGGAAAATCAGAAAGAATTGCCCGCGCCACTGAAGTTTTAAAACAAGTTAATCTGGGCGACAGAATGGATCATCAACCAAATCAGCTTTCTGGAGGACAGCGCCAGCGTGTTGCCGTAGCTCGCGCTTTGGTCAACAAACCCTCAATTATTTTAGCCGATGAGCCAACAGGAAACTTGGACAGTAAAACTTCTGTAGAAATAATGAAACTTTTCGGAGATATTCACGCACAAGGAAACACTGTAATTCTGGTAACTCACGAAGAAGATATTGCAGCTTATGCGCATCGCGTAATTCGTCTAAGAGATGGTTTAATCGAAAGCGACACCAGAAAATCTGTTTAACCGTTTATTTGGTTAATCGTTTAATCGCAAAAGAGAAAAACTTAGCATCTCAGCACCTTAAAACCTTAGCATCTTAAAAAAATGAAAGTATATACCAAAACAGGCGATAAAGGAACGACAGCTCTTTTTGGAGGAACTCGCGTACCTAAAGACCACATCCGTATTGACAGTTACGGAACTGTTGATGAATTGAATTCTTATATCGGATTAATTCGTGATCAGGAAATGAATCCGCATTATAAAACCATTTTAATAGAAATTCAAGATCGACTTTTTACTGTTGGTGCCATTTTGGCAACGCCGCAGGAAAAAGAAGTTTTAAAAAATGGCAAACTTCGTTTAGAAAATCTAGGAATAATCGATTCAGATATTGAATTGCTCGAAAACGAAATAGATACAATGGAAGAAAGCCTTCCGCCAATGACTCATTTTGTTTTGCCAGGCGGCCATCCAACTGTGTCACATTGTCATATAGCACGTTGCATTTGTCGCAGAGCGGAGCGTTTGGCAGTTCATTTAAGCCATAATGAACACGTTCCAGAAATAGCAATCAAGTACTTAAACCGACTTTCTGACTATCTTTTTGTCTTGGCACGGAAGTTGTCGTTTGACTTAAAAGCGGAGGAAGTAAAATGGATTCCACGAAAATAAATTTTCGTAAAATTCCAAATTTCTAAATCCCAAATTCCAAAATAAAAATTGGAATTTAGAAGTTGAATATTGAGATTTTATTGTCCTTTTTGGGGTTTGGAATTTAAATATTGAAATTTAACAAGAGACGTTCTTAAATTTTATTAAAATAAATCAAAATTTACTTGTCTTTTTCAGTAAAAAATTTATTTTTGCACAAACTAAACAGATAACAGATGTATTGGACATTAGAATTAGCATCGTATTTAAGTGATGCGCCATGGCCTGCTAACAAAGATGAACTTATTGACTACGCTATTAGAGCTGGTGCTCCATTAGAAGTAGTAGAAAACCTTCAGTCAATCGAAGATGAAGGCGAGATATATGAATCAATGGAAGAAATTTGGCCTGACTATCCAACAGACGAAGATTATCTTTGGAATGAGGATGAATATTAAAAAATAAACCAAATGAAAAAGTCTCTCATCATAGAGACTTTTTTTTTGGTTCAAATACATATTATATAATAAAGAAATACAATAAATCATGAGTTTCATAAACAGTATTATTAAAGTCTTTGTAGGTGATAAATCACAAAAAGATGTCAAAGCTTTACAACCTTACTTAAACAAAATCAAAACATTCGAAGCTCCTTTAATGAGTCTTTCTAACGACGAATTAAGAGCAAGAACCGTTTATTTTAAAGACAGAATTAAAGAAGCTAGAGCTGATAAAGATGCTAAAATTGCTTCGCTTAAAGCTGAAGTAGAAAACATCGAAGACATCGATAAAAGAGAAGCTATTTATGATGCTATAGATGCGCTTGAAAAAGAAGCATATGAAATCTCTGAAAAAACTTTATTGGAAATCCTTCCAGAAGCGTTTTCTGTAGTTAAAGAAACGGCTCGTCGTTTTAAAGAAAACTCACATATTGAAGTTACTGCAACTGCAAAAGACCGCGAATTTTCAGCAACAAAATCATACATTGCTATTGAAGGCGACAAAGCAATTTGGGCTAACAAATGGAATGCTGCAGGAAAAGATATCACTTGGGATATGATTCACTATGATGTTCAGTTGATTGGCGGTATGGTATTGCATGAAGGTAAAGTTGCCGAAATGCAAACGGGAGAAGGTAAAACTTTAGTTGCTACTCTTCCACTTTACTTAAACGCTTTGACAGGAAATGGAGTTCACTTAGTAACAGTGAATGACTACTTGGCAAAACGTGATAGTACTTGGAAAGCACCTTTATTCGAATTCCACGGTTTATCTGTTGACTGTATCGACAACCACCAGCCAAGTACAGAAGCTAGAAAAAAAGCTTACGATGCTGATATCACTTACGGAACTAACAATGAGTTTGGTTTCGACTACTTAAGAGATAATATGGCGCACTCGCCAAGTGATTTAGTCCAAAGAAAACACAATTTTGCAATTGTCGACGAGGTTGACTCTGTATTAATTGATGACGCTAGAACACCGCTTATCATTTCTGGACCAGTTCCTCAAGGAGATCGTCACGAATTCAACGAATTGAAACCAAAAATCGAAAACTTAGTTGGACAACAGCGTCAATTAGCAAATGGTTTCTTAGCTGAAGCTAAAAAATTAATCAAAGAAGGTAATACTAAAGATGGAGGTTTCCAATTATTGAGAGCTTACAGAAGTTTACCAAAAAATAAAGCATTAATTAAATTTTTAAGTGAAGAAGGAATCAAACAATTACTTCAAAAAACTGAAAATCAATACATGCAAGACAACAATCGTGAAATGCATAAAGTTGACGAAGCTTTATATTTCGTGATTGAAGAGAAAAACAATCAAGTAGAATTGACAGACAACGGTATCAAATACCTTTCTGGAGATACTGATGCAGATTTCTTCGTTTTACCAGACATTGGAACTGAAATAGCTGCAATTGAAAAACAAAAATTAGACAAAGACGCTGAAGCTGAAGCTAAAGAAAGATTATTCCAAGATTTTGGTGTAAAAAGCGAGCGTATCCATACTTTAACACAGCTTTTAAAAGCTTACGCTTTATTTGAAAAAGATGTGGAGTACGTTATCATGGACAACAAAATTTTGATTGTCGATGAGCAAACAGGTCGTATCATGGATGGTCGTCGTTACTCTGACGGTCTTCACCAAGCGATCGAAGCAAAAGAAAATGTAAAAATCGAAGCTGCAACTCAAACTTTTGCAACTGTAACATTACAGAATTATTTCAGAATGTACAGCAAATTAGGTGGAATGACAGGTACTGCTGTTACAGAAGCTGGTGAGCTATGGCAAATTTACAAATTAGATGTTGTTGAAATTCCAACAAACAAAGGAATTGCAAGAATTGACAAAGAAGATTATATCTACAAAACAACTCGTGAGAAATTCAACGCTGTAATTGAAGACGTAACTGAATTATCACAAGCAGGTAGACCAGTTCTTATCGGAACAACTTCTGTAGAAATTTCAGAATTATTAAGCCGTATGCTTAAAATGAGAGGAATCCAACACAACGTATTGAACGCGAAAATGCACAAGCAAGAGGCGCAAATCGTTGAAGAAGCTGGTAAAGCCGGAGTTGTAACTATTGCAACAAACATGGCTGGTCGTGGTACCGATATCAAATTATCTCCAGAAGTAAAAGCTGCAGGAGGTTTAGCAATCGTTGGTACTGAGCGTCACGATTCTCGTCGTGTAGACAGACAGTTGCGTGGTCGTTCTGGTCGTCAAGGGGATCCAGGAAGTTCTCAATTCTATGTTTCTCTTGAAGATAACTTAATGCGTTTGTTCGGTTCTGAAAGAGTTGCGAAAGTAATGGACAGAATGGGATTAAAAGAAGGTGAAGTTATTCAGCATTCTATGATGACTAAATCTATCGAACGTGCTCAGAAAAAAGTAGAAGAAAACAACTTTGGTGTTCGTAAACGTTTATTAGAATATGATGACGTAATGAACTCTCAACGTGAAGTAGTTTACAAACGTCGTCGTCACGCGTTGTTTGGAGAGCGTTTGAAATTAGATATTGCAAACATGCTTTATGATACTTGCGAATTGATCGTTAGCAACAATAAAATTGCAAATGATTTCAAAGGATATGAATTCGATTTAATTCGTTATTTCGGAATAACATCTCCAATTTCTGAAGCTGATTTTGCAAAATTATCAGATATCGAAGTAACTGGAAAAGTGTACAAAGAAGCTTTAGCTTTCTATACAGAAAAAACAGAAAGAAGCGCTAGAGAAGCTTTCCCAATCATCAAAGGTGTTTTTGAAGAACCAAACAATCATTTCGAAAGAATTGTAGTTCCATTTACAGACGGAATCAAAACGTTGAATGTGGTTACAGATTTGAAAAAAGCATACGAAAGCCAAGGTGCTCAATTGATCGCTGATTTCGAGAAAAACATCACACTTTCAATTGTGGATGAAGCTTGGAAAAAACACTTACGCAAAATGGACGAATTGAAACAATCTGTTCAATTGGCTGTTCACGAGCAAAAAGATCCATTGCTTATCTACAAATTAGAAGCTTTCAACTTGTTTAGAGGAATGTTAGACAACGTTAACAAAGAAGTTATTTCATTCTTGTTCAAAGGTGATTTACCTGCTCAAAACGCTCCAGAAATTCACGAAGCAAGAGAAGTTCGTCAACAAGAAAACTTGCAATTAAGCAAAGATGAAATTCCAAACAGCGAAAGCATGAATCGTGAAGCTGGAGAAAAGCAACAACGTCAAGTTACTGAAACTATCGTTAGAGATATGCCAAAAATCAACCGTAATGACAATGTTACGATTCAAGAAGTTGCAACTGGCAAAACTGAAACAATGAAATATAAAAAAGCAGAAACTCTTTTAGCTTCAGGAGCTTGGGTTTTAGTTAACGAATAATTTCTGTTTCAAATAACAAATATAAATGGACCCGACAGGTTTTAAAATCTGTCGGGTTTTTCATGTCTAAAAATCTCGTCCTGTTGTTTTTTAACATTAAATGACAAAAATCATTCTTGTAAATAATATTTATAATGTATTTTTGCTCTCGAAAACAACGAAACACACTTTGAAACGACTTTTCGTCATATTTCTTTCTTGCATGCTATTAGTTCCTTCTTTTGGCAGTTTCTTTGTTTATACCTCATTCAAATTAAATCAGGAAGAAATTTCAAAAACAATCTGTGTGCAGCGCAAAATGGTTTTCAACACCTGTAACGGTCGTTGTGAACTTCAAAAAAGCTTAAAAAAATACGCAGACAATGAAAAAAGAATGCAAAACAATCTGAAAGAAAAAGCAGAAGTAGTTTACATTCAGTCTTCAACTTTAAACAATTTCAAATTGACAGGACTTATCGAATCAAAAGCAAAAATTTTCGCTTCATTCGATAAAAAACCAATTGCAATCGCAAATTCAATTTTTCATCCTCCATCCTATTTTATATAAATTTTAAAAAGTCAAAATTCTACGACTTACAGTTTAGCTTAGGGCCTAAAGCCTATAGCTTACAGCTTTAATTTATATAATCCAAAATGAAAAAAATATACTTTACCCTATTGATCATAGGGCAATGTGTCGTTGCACAAAACAAAACTGAGCAAGACACAATAAAATCGCAAGAACTTGAAAATGTTTTTGTAACAGCAAATCGTACGGCAACTTTAAGAAAAGAAACACCAGTCGCAATCAGTAAATTGACCGCAAAAACGATCAATGAAACCAAAGCTACTGCGGTTTACGAAATCATAAACAAAACTCCAGGTGTCCTAATGGTGAATCTAGGAAACGAACAGCACATGATGTCTATTCGCCAACCTATGACCACAAATGCTTATTATTTATATCTGGAAGACGGATTGCCGATTCGCCCAATGGGAATTTTCAACCACAATGCTTTATTGGAAATAAATCAATACAACCTTCAAAGCATTGAAGTGGTTAAAGGACCTGTTTCTTCTTTATACGGACCAGAAGCCGTTGGCGGAACTATCAATTTAATTTCGATAAAACCACCTGTTGATCCTGAATTCAAATTTGGAATTCAAGCAGATAATTACGGCTACAAAAGATTTCAGGCCGCTGGTGGCGCAACTATCGGAAAAGTTGGCTTTCATATTGCAGGAATTTCAAGTTTACAGGAAAATGGTTGGATGACGTATTCTGATTATAATAAAAATAATTTGAATGCAAGAATTGACTACAACATCTCTCCTTCTACCCGCTTGATCAGCAATACCATGTATGGAAAATATTATTCAGACATGAGCGGCACTGTGAACGAAGAAGATTTTTATAACAGATCTTATAAAAGCACTTCTGATTTCACGTATAGAAAATCAGATGCTTTGAGAACGCGTTTAACGTTAGAACATGACTGGAACGAAAATTCTAGCAGTTACATCACCGCTTATTTGCGTGACAACAAGTTGGGACAAAATCCATCATACGGAATCAAATGGAGTCCGACAGTAAATCCGACAACAGCCAAAGGCGAAGTAAATTCGAATAACTTTAAAAGTTACGGCGCAATTGGGCAACACACCCAAAAATTTGATTTCTTGAACACTAAAATTGTTGCTGGAGCTTTATACGATTATTCTCCGGTCACCTATTGGGCATATGTAATTGATTTAAAAGCCAATTTAAATCCGGGTGAACCAGGGAAACAAACGGTTAATTCGTATGAAATCATTGCCGAACATCCAGATTCAAAACTTTCTGATTATACAGCAGATATTTTCAACACTGCCGGTTACGCGCAAATCAGTTTTAATCCAATTGAAAAATTAGTGGTTACTGTTGGCGGACGTTATGATAATATGAAAGTGAATTATGACAATGCAATTGACCTTTCAACAGGAAGCAAAGTGTACGACAAATTTACTTTTAAGGCTGGAGCCAATTATAATCCTGTAGAATTTGCAGGTTTTTATGGTAATTATTCTCAAGGTTTCGCTCCTCCTGGAATTACTTCGATTTTCAGAGCCAAACCTGGAACTGGCGGTACATCGGGCGTTCCTGCCGAATTTTATTACAACCTAAAACCAGCAGATTTTGATAATTATGAAGTTGGCGGATGGCTTTCTTTCTTCCAAAACAGATTAAATTTTGACTATGCTTTTTATTATATGGAAGGCAGAAATGAATTATTAAACATCAAACTTCCAGATAATTCCACAGATTATCGTTCGGCTGGAGAAACGCGTCACAAAGGAATTGAGTTTGGCGCTTCATACAAACCATCAAGACAATTCAATATTCGTGTTGGCGGAACTTATGCGCAACATACGTATATCGATTTTAAACTTTCAGATAAACCATCAGATCCTATTCAGGATTTAAATGGGAAAGAAATGCCGTCTGCGCCAAAATGGTCAGGAAATTCAGAACTGAGTTATTATCCAAATTGGCTTCCCAATCTAAGAACATCAATTGAATGGCAACTTGTTGGCAGTTATTATCAAGATCAGATCAATACAGTAAAATATGATGGCTACAATATCTTCAATGCCAGAATTGGTTACCAATGGAAAAAAATTGAGGTTTACGGAAACGTGCTGAATCTAACAGATAAATTATACGCCTACAATGTTACAAGAACAAATGTTACCAATGCTCAGCCAACTTACACAGCAGCGGCGCCACGAACTTTTGTATTCGGAATTCAATATAATTTTTCTTTAAAAAAATAAAACATGAGTAAAGAAACAAACAAAAAATCTTCGAAGAAGAGAGATTCCAAATTCATCAAAAAAGTCAAGCAAAACATGTACAAATGGCATCGTGTTATTGGTTTGATTACAATTGTTCCCGTAATTTTTTGGACATTTTCTGGTTTGATGCATCCCTTTATGGCGCATTTTTTTAAACCTGAAATTGCTCATGACAAAATTGAGCAACCCATAATCGATAAAAGCCAATTGCATTATTCTATTCAGGAAGTTTTGCTGAAAAATGAAATATCGCAATTCAAAAATTTCAGAATTGTCACTTTCAATAACGCGACTTATTATCAAGTAAAAACTATTTTTGGTGAGCTTTGGTATTACGATGCTTCTACTGCTAAAAAATTAGAAAACGGAGATCAAAAATATGCTGAATGGCTTTCACGATATTTCTTAGACGATCAAAAAAGCACTATAAAAAACAGTGAAGTCATCACTGAATTTACCTCGCAATACAAATATGTAAACCGTTATTTGCCAGTTTACAAATTAAATTTTGACCGCCCAGATGCTATGCAGGTTTATGTAGAAACTTCATCTAGCAAATTGGCAACTTATAATCCAACTTCCAGACAAGTTTTTATATGGTTTTTCGACACTTTCCACAATTGGTCTTTTATAGACGCAATCAGCAACAACAGCATTCGAATTATTACGATGATTTTCCTGTTGTCAATCATTGGATTTTCTGCCTTGAGTGGGATTCTTATTTATGGCTTGCTTTGGAAACAATTCAAAAAAACAGATAGTGTAGCGCCAAAAAAAGGCTTAAGAAAATACCATCGCCAAATTGGAATTTGGATTTCGCTTTTCACTTTGACTTTTGCTTTCAGCGGTGCGTATCACGCGACTACAAAATGGGCGCCGTATACTTTATCGCAAATGGTTTATGAACCAACTTTTGTTACCAAAGAAATCCCTGGAGCAAATAACAATCTCAATTTAGATTGGAGTCGTTTTCAAAATATTAGTCTAATTACATTAAACGACACGACGTATTACCGTTGTCAATTGCTTGAAAAAGACACGAAAAGATTTAAGATGCCAAAATCTGATTCGAAATGGAATAAAAAAGAAGATCAAAAATCTGAGGTAGTTCACATTAATGCCATAACAAATAAAATTGCACCAAATTTAGATATAGAATATGCTGAATTTCTCGCGTACTATTTTACCGATGGAGCTCCAAAAGCTTCTTGTTGCGAAATGATTGATACATCAGAAGATGATTCGCAACCTTCTTTTGAAAACATAAAATTGCTTGAATCAAAAGTTCTGACTGATTTTGATAGCAGAGAATATGGCTTCGTCAACAAACGACTTCCGGTTGTAAAATTGGCTTATGATACGCCACAAAAAACAACTTATTTTATTGAAACCGCAACATCAAGATTGGCTGCAGTTGTCAGTAATTCAGATCGAGTTGAAGGTTATTCTTTTGCTATCCTTCATAAATTTTTATTTATGGATTGGGCTGGGAAAAACATTCGAGATCTAGCAACTGTTTTAGTAGCGTTGTCTATTTTAATTGTCAGCATTTTAGGATTTATTCTTTTTCTTAAAAAGTAAACAAAGTTTCTGAGGTTCTGAGATGCTAAGGTTCTAAGAAAAAAAACTTAGCAACTCAGAATCTTAGCATCTCAGAACCTCAGAATCTTTTTCTTACATTTGATTTCCAATTAATCTCTTGTAAATAAAATTGAACAAATACCTGAAATCATCGTTTCCGCTTCTACTGACGCTTTGTTTTAGCTTTTTTTTCATCTTGATGATTCAAATTACTTGGCAATATATTCCATTTAGGAATGACGTTGCCTTTCTTCAAATCAAACAAACCGAAGTTTCAGAAATTCCGTTTTACCTTGTCTTCTTTTACACGCATGTATATTCTGCGATTTTTGTTTTGCTTGCCGGATTTACTCAGTTCAATTCGCGTTTATTAAAAAATCAGCCAGTTGTTCATCGAAGCATTGGGAAACTATATGTTTTTACGATTCTTTTTTTGAGCGCTCCGTCAGGTTTATTTATTGGTGTCTTTGCCAATGGAGGCTTTTATTCTAAAATATCTTTTGTGACATTATCCATTTTATGGTTTTACTTTACTCTAAAAGGTTTTTTAACCATAAAAAACAAAAACATAGCACTTCACAAGGCATTTATGTATCGAAGTTTTGCTTTAACATTTTCTGCTGTAACACTCCGTTTTTGGAAGGTTATTCTTGTATATTTGTTTCAGCCCTCGCCAATGGATGTTTATCAAATAATAGCATGGCTCGGCTGGGTTCCTAATTTATTAATCGTTGAATATTATCTTTATAGCCAATCCAAAAAATGAAAAACCTACTTTATTTATTTGTTGCCGTTTTATTATTTTCATGTAATTCAAAAGAGAAAAAAGACACTAAAAAATCGCATCTTTTAGCTGAAAACAAAGAAATAAGAACTTATTTATACGGTTCGTTTGTAGGTTACTCCATGATCGAAGAACGTGATACTACAAAACCAATGATTGAAGAAAATGCTACTACCATCAATATTTTAATCAAAAGAATTACTGAATCAGAAGTAATTGCTCAAAGAATTATAGACGGCAAAAGCAAACCGATAAAAGGTCAAATGAGAAAAACGGGAAATACGTTTTATTTCACGCTCAAAGAAACTGGAGATCCCAAAAACGACGGTGTCTTTAATTTTGAAATTCAAAAAGATACGACACTAGTAGGAACATGGACAGCCAACGATCCAACAAGAGGAGTAACCAAAAGAAAATTTATACTTAGAAAAAGAGAATTTAAGTACGACCCAAATTTGATGCTTCCTGAAGGAGATATGTACATTGATTATGAAAATCCTAAAAAAGTGGAAGCAGAAGAGCAAGAACAGGAAGAAACTGAAAAAGATTCAATTAGTGACGAGGAGGATTATGAATCTCCTTCCGAACTTTTCAGAGCAGCTTCAGGTGCGATCACTACTATTAATTCTTCAACAACAAAATTGAATGAAAGTCAATTAAAGAATTTAAAAAAACTTGATTTAGAAATTCTCAGAAATACTATTTTTGCTCGTCATGGTTATGCTTTTAAATCAAGCACAGTCCGTCAATTTTTTGACTTTGTGCCTTGGTATGTTCCAATTTCAGAAAACGTAGATGCTCAATTAAGCGAAACAGAAAAGCAAAATATTGCATTATTAAAACGTTTTGAAAAATATGCCGAAGATAATTACGATTCTTTTGGAAGATAATTTTCTTTGGACAAAAAAATCCCCAACCGATTAAGTTGGGGATTTTTTTATCTCGGATTATCTTGATAATATCTTGCTTCTATTCGTTTAATATCTTTAATCGAATTTCTAGCCCAGTCTAAACGTTTTACTAGAATTTCTTCTTCAGACAATTGCCATTTCACATCTGATCTTCTCAATCGGTTGGTCAAATTTTGAATGATGATCGCTGCTGAAACCGAAATATTCAAACTTTCAGTAAAACCAACCATTGGTATTTTTAAGAAACCATCGGCATTATCCATGATTTCTTGCGACAAACCTTCTTTTTCTGTTCCGAAAAATAAGGCGCTTGGTTTTGTAATATCGAAATCTTCCAACATCGAATCTTTTTCGTGTGGCGTCGTTGCAATGATTTGATACCCTTTGCTTTTTAAATCAGAAAGGCATCCTGAAACCGAATCAAATCTATTGATGTCTACCCATTTTTGTGCACCAAGAGCAATTTCTTTGTCAATTCTTTTTCCGAAACGCTGTTCAATAACATTTAATTCTTGAATTCCAAAAACTTCACAGCTTCGCATTACCGCGCTTGTATTGTGCATCTGAAAAACATCTTCTACAGCAACTGTAAAATGTTTGGTACGATTTTCCAGAACATGTAAAAACCTTTCTTTACGATTATCAGTTAATATATTTTCTAAAAATTCGAGGTAATCTAAATCAATCATTTTATTTCTGTTTGCGGCAAAAATAAAAAAAAATCAGGTAAGAGGATTGTACTTTTTGAAGTTTAAAAAATCCACTTAAAATCATAAATCATTCTAAGTTCTGATCAAATAAAGGCAAAAAACCTTTTATCGATTCCTTACTTGTTAAAAATTCAATCCCGGTTAGTTTCTTACGTGTAGAATCATCAAAAGTTTTTATTATCATTATATTTTTCTTTTCATCATAATACCCCGCAAGGTTCTCCCATAGTTTTGTTTTAGTTGGCTCAAAATTTCCTATAAATTCGTTTTTCAATTCTTCAAATTGAGCATCAAGATATCCTACAGTTTTATTAAAACTTACATCTAACAGTAAGGAATCTTTTTTTTGAAATAAAAAACTAGCGTTCTCTACATCACTAATCACCTTTTTTTGAATAAAACTTTCATCTGTAATTGTTTTCCCAAACTTATTTTGAACTTTATAATAATTGACTTTTAATTGTCCAAAACAAAAATTACAAACTACTAACAAAACAAATACTATTTTCATTTATTTAATTTTTTATTATCGAGTATATTTTTAATTACATTATATACTACAAAAGTATTCCAATCTTTCTTAAATGAATAACCACGGTTAAAATCCATTGCATTTTCTTTTGAATAAATTGAAACATAAGAAATGTATTTTCTAAGTGCAACATCTTCCCATGGAATTAGTTTTTTTTCTTGCTTTAAAAGTTTCGACACGGAAATAATTACGCCTTCAGGATTAATATTGACTTCTCCAATATTGATAGATTCACCAGCTTCAAATTCCTTTACAAAGGAAGCAACCTGTTTTGCAAAATACAAATTCCAAATTGCATTAATTATTTTAACATAAAGTTCATGGGTTTTATGCTTTTTTATTCCAAGATAACTTTTGATTTTAATCTTTAGAATTTCATCATTAAAATTCTTAATCAATATTTCATATTCTCGTCCAAAAACAAAATGGTATTGATAAAAAGTCACACCATAACAAAACTCCTTTATTTCGTCTGCATTAAAAGATGTAAAGCCATTGCTAGCCAAATACTTATCCTCGAATTTGATAAAATCAGGATGAAGATGAAGTTCTCGCTCATAATTGTCAAACAAACTCCTTTTAATTTTTAGTTTTATTTCTGTTTCCAAGTAAATGCAATTTAATAAGGTCTAAAAATAAGTATTTACTTCAATATTCAATTTTTAAATATGCAATTTAAATTCAATATTTTAAACTGGTATGGTTTAAGTCCGCACTATGCTTAAATCGGTTATTTTTACGAATTCGAACAATTAACTCATTTTCGTTTTTTGCTAACTACAACCAAACAACTTTTTAATGAAACCACATTTTCACAAAATCCTCTTTTTTCTTTTTTTAAGTTTATTTTCCTGCACTGCACAACGAAACGTAGAAATTCCAGTAGGAAACGGCTGGAGCAGCAATTCTGTCAATACCGTAAAATTTAGAAAAAATGCTTTGACGACTTTCAGGGACTTTCAGTTTATCGCTTATTATGACAACGATGCTCGTGTAGTTTTGGGCAAGCGAAAATTAAATTCCACAAAATGGGAAATTGTAAAAACACCTTATAGTGGCAATGTAAAAGATGCTCACAACACAATAAGCATTGCAATTGACGGCGATGGCTACTTACATATTAGTTGGGATCATCACGATACAAAACTTCGCTATGCAAAAAGCAAATCTCCTTTAAGTTTGGATTTAGGCGAAGAAGAATCCATGACCGGAATTGCCGAAGAAAAAGTAACCTATCCCGAATTTCACAATTTGCCAAACGGAAATTTATTGTTCTTCTATCGTTCAGGCGCTTCTGGAAGAGGAAATATGATCATCAATTCGTATTCGATAAAAAACAAAAAGTGGTCTCAAATTCAAAGCAATTTAGTAAACGGCGAAGAACAAAGAAGTGCTTACTGGCAAGCAAAAATAGATCAAAAAGGTACTATTCATCTTTCATGGGTTTGGAGAGAAAGCTGGGATGTTTCGACCAATCATGATATTTGTTATGCGCGCTCAAAAGACGGAGGTTTAACTTGGGAAAAATCAAACGGAGAAAAATATAATTTACCTATAACGATTGCATCGGCAGAAATTGCTTGGAAAATTCCTGAAAAATCAAGCTTAATCAACCAAACTTCAATGACGACTGATGAAAACGGAAATCCTTATATCGCCAATTATTGGAGTGAAAATGGCATTCCGCAATTTCAAATTGTCTATTTAGAAAATGGAATTTGGAAAAAATCAAATACAAGTTTCAGAAAAACTTCTTTTTATTTAGGTGGTGGCGGAACAAAAAAAATCCCAATTTCAAGACCTGATTTATTGATTAAAAAAGACGGAAATAATCGCTATTTATATCTTCTTTTCAGAGATGCCGAAAGAGAAAACAAAGTCTCTGTAGCTTATAGCAATTTAGGAGGAAACAATTCTTGGAAACTAACCGACTTAACAACAGAATCAGTAGGCGAATGGGAGCCAAATTATGATATTTTGCTTTGGGAAAAACAAAAAAAACTTCATATCTTTCTTCAAAATGTAAATCAAGTTGATGGCGAAGGACTCGCAAAATCAGAACCAACAATGGTAAAGGTTTTGGAAGTGAATAAACTGCCGAAATAATACAATTAAGAAAAATGAAAAAGAAATTAGTCGTTTTAACCGGAGCCGGAATCAGTGCTGAAAGTGGCATCAAAACGTTTCGCGACAGTGACGGTTTATGGGAAGGTCACGACGTCATGGAAGTGGCAACTCCCGAAGGCTGGCATAAAAATCAGGAATTGGTTTTGGATTTTTACAATAAAAGACGTCAACAGCTAAAAGAAGTAAAGCCAAATTTAGGACATATTATTTTAGCCGAATTGGAAAAAGATTTCGATGTTTACATTATCACTCAAAATGTTGATGATTTACACGAACGCGCCGGAAGCACAAAAGTTTTGCATTTGCATGGCGAATTACTAAAAGTACGAAGTACCAGAAATCGGGATTTGATTTTAGATTGGACAGAGGATTTATTTACTGGAGATTTGGATGAAAACGGACATCAGTTACGACCACATATTGTTTGGTTTGGCGAAGAAGTTCCTGCTCTTGAAGAAGCAATCGACATAACCGAAACAGCAGATTTTTTTGCTGTAATTGGAACTTCATTGCAAGTTTATCCAGCAGCTGGATTAATTTCTTATACGCCAAGCACAACACCTGTTTTTTATATTGATCCAAAACCAATTGCGATTCCGAATCTTAGAAATAAAGTGGAAACAATCGCCAAATTTGCTTCGGAAGGAGTTGCAGATTTGAGAGATCGTCTAAAATCAATTTAAACATATATAAATGACGTTTTTGATGCCTTCAAATCGCTAAATTCTGTTTATATTTGCACCTTTCGAAAAAACAACATAACAATGACTACTCTAAACGAATTGAATGCTATATCGCCTATAGATGGGAGATATAGAAATAAAACTCAAAATTTAGCCCCTTTTTTCTCTGAAGAAGCTTTAATAAAATATCGCGTTTTAGTTGAAGTGGAATACTTCATTTCTTTATGCGAGATTCCGTTACCACAGCTAAAAGGCATTGATTCAAGTTTATTTGACAGTTTAAGAAACATCTACAAAAATTTCTCAACTGAAGATGCACTTTGGATTAAAGAAACTGAAAAAGTAACCAACCACGACGTAAAAGCGGTTGAATATTTTATCAAAGATGCTTTTGAAAAATTAGGATTGTCTCAATACAAAGAGTTCATTCACTTCGGGTTGACATCTCAAGATATTAACAATACTGCGATTCCGCTTTCTACAAAAGAAGCTTTTGAGCAAGTTTATATGCCAACTTTGATTTCAGTAATTTCGAAATTAAAAGAATTAAGCGTTGAATGGAAAGATATTCCAATGTTGGCACGTACGCACGGACAACCAGCCTCTCCTACTCGTTTAGGAAAAGAGATTTTGGTTTTTGTGGAGCGCTTAGAAGAGCAAATGCGTTTGTTATTCAACATTCCGTTTGCAGCTAAATTTGGTGGCGCAACTGGAAACTTCAATGCACATCATGTAGCATATCCGCAAATCGACTGGAAACAATTCGGAACTAAATTTGTTGAAACTAGTTTAGGTTTGCAACATTCATTCCCAACCACTCAAATCGAGCATTACGATCATTTTGCAGCGTTTTTTGATGGTTTAAAAAGAATCAACAATATCATTATCGACTTAGATCGTGATATCTGGACGTATGTTTCAATGGATTATTTCAAACAAAAAATCAAAGCTGGCGAAATTGGATCATCAGCAATGCCGCATAAAGTAAATCCAATTGATTTTGAAAATTCTGAAGGAAACTTAGGAATTGCAAATGCGATTTTCGAACATTTGGCAGCTAAATTGCCAATTTCAAGATTACAGCGTGATTTGACTGACAGTACCGTTTTAAGAAATGTTGGAGTTCCTGTTGGACATACTATTATTGCATTTGAAGCTACTTTGAAAGGTTTAAACAAATTGCTTTTGAACGAAAGCAAATTTGCTGAAGATTTAGAGAAAAACTGGGCAGTTGTTGCTGAAGCAATTCAGACGATTTTACGTCGTGAGGCATATCCAAATCCGTATGAAGCTTTGAAAGGTTTGACAAGAACTAATGAAGCAATTGACAAAAACGCAATTCATAATTTTATTGCGACTTTAGAGGTTTCTGATTCAGTTAGAGCAGAATTATTAGCGATAACTCCTAGTAATTACACAGGTATTTAAGAAAAACCTAAAATATTTTCCCAAAAAAAGCTATCTTTATCGAGATAGCTTTTTTTATTTAACTCGGAGTTCATAGCCCAGATTGAAATGGAAAGCCTTTTGCTCAAAAAACTATATTTTTTTGAGCAAAAGCTTGAAATGGAAAGCTGGAAATAGCTCCTGAAAAAAAATACCACACTTTATATGATCGCCTTAAACGCCGCTGCAGAAACTACACACCACTTACAACCTTTAATCAGCGACTTGGGATTAATCTTAATGACCGCCGGAATTGCTGTGCTTTTATTTAAAAAAATGAAACAGCCATTGGTTTTAGGATATTTGATTGCGGGTTTTTTGGCGGGAAATCATTTTGACTTTTTCCCATCTATTACTGATATGAAAAGCGTTGAAGTTTGGGCCGAAATTGGGGTCATCTTTTTGCTTTTTAGTCTAGGTCTCGAATTTAGCTTTAAAAAACTAATGAAAGTTGGAGGTACTTCTTCCATAACCGCCATAACCCAGATTATATTCATGACTTTGATTGGCTATTTAGTTGGTCAATGGATGGGTTGGGGAAAAATGGATAGTATTTTTCTTGGCGCAACACTCTCGATTTCTTCCACAACTATCATTATTCGGGCATTTGACGAATTAGGAGTCAAAGGAAAAAAGTTCGTTGGGATTGTATTTGGTGCCTTGATAGTCGAGGATATCGTCGCGATTTTAATGCTCGTTTTACTGTCGACAATTGCAGTGAGTGATCAAGTTTCTGGAACCGCATTATTGCAATCGGTTTTAAAATTGATTTTCTTTTTAATTATTTGGTTTCTAGGCGGTATTTTCATTATTCCGACTATCTTGAAAAAGGCAAAACATTTGTTAAGCGACGAAATGCTTTTGATCATTTCACTTGCCTTGTGTTTAATGATGGTAATGTTTGCTGCCAATGTTGGTTTTTCTCCTGCATTAGGCGCTTTTATAATGGGTTCAATTATTGCTGAAACCACTCAAGCCGAAAAAATCGAGCATTTGATTCAGCCCGTAAAAGATTTATTTGGAGCTGTTTTCTTTGTATCAGTAGGAATGTTGATCAATCCGGTAACTTTGGTTGATTTTGCGCTTCCGGTTTTGATTATCACTTTGGTAACTATTTTTGGAAAATCCCTAAGTTCAGCATTTGGCGCATTATTGTCTGGACAACCTTTAAAACAATCGGTACAAACCGGAATGAGTTTGGCACAAATTGGGGAGTTCTCTTTTATTATCGCGACACTCGGAATGTCATTGAAAGTAACAAGTGATTTCTTGTATCCAATAATTGTCGCGGTTTCGGCAGTTACAACATTCACAACACCTTTTTTAATTAAATATTCTGAATCGTTTGCCTTGTTTTTGGAATCCAAAATGCCAAAAAAATGGGTCAAAAATATTAATCGCTACAGTATGAATGCTCAGGCGATAAAATCTGTCAGTACTTGGCAAATTGTTTTAAGAGCTTCTGTGACTCAAATTATTCTTCATACCATTATTATTACGGCAATCATATTGTTGTCCTCAAAATTCGTCGCGCCTTTGGTGGCAGATACACGATTTGGAAACACGCTAGCTGCTTTAATTACTTTGGTCATTATTGCGCCATTTTTATGGGCACTTTCATTGCGAAGAGTAAAAGTAGATGAAGTCGAAACTTTATGGGCAGAACGAAAATATCGTGGCGCACTTTTAATGCTGATTTTGATCAGAATGAGTCTTGGTTTATTTTTCGTCGGCTTTTTATTGAATATCTTCTTCTCACCTTTAGTCGCTTTTGTGGCCTTGATAATTGCTATTGGAGCTTATCAAATTTTTCCTAAAAAATTAAACGAGCAATATCATAAAATTGAAAATCATTTTCTAAAAAACCTCAACGACCGCGAGAACAAAAAAATCGACAGACGTTATGCCAATTTAATTCCTTGGGATGGCCACATGTCGTTTTTTGAAATTAAAAAAGAATCTAATTTAGTTGGACAAACTTTACAGGAACTGAAAATTCGCGAACAACTCGGAATTAATATCGCATACATCAAACGTGGTGAAGTTATGATACCGATACCGACTAAAACAGAACGTTTATTTCCAGGAGATGAAATTTGTGTCATTGGTACCGATGCTCAAATTGCTGAATTCACTAAATTTCTAACTCAAAATGAAATTGAAGCCCCAACAAAAGTTGAAGAAACCGACATTGTTTTGCGCCAGCTTGAAGTTTCGCAAGACGAATTCATTAAAAAAAGTGTCGGACAATTTAGAGCCAAAACCGACGGAATGGTAGTTGGAATCGAAAGAAATGGAAATCGTATCTTAAATCCAGAATCAAGTTTGATTTTAGAGAAAAATGATATTCTCTGGGTGGTAGGTGATAAAAAGAGAATGACAGCTTTATTGGCTAGATAAGATGCTAAGGGACTGAGGTACTAAGTTACTAAGATGCTAAGGTGCTAAGGTGCTAAGGTTTTATATAGGAAACGCTGATTTTTTTCTAATTGAAAAAAATCAGCGTTATTATTTTTCTGCTAAAGCAAAAAACTTAGAACCTTAGAACCTCAAAACTATTTATTCGGCTGTGGCGTCAAGCGCAAATACGGTTTGATTGGCGTGTGTCCTTTTGGGAATTTTGCCGGAATATCGCTGTCTGGAATTGCTGGCGCAATTACCACATCTTCACCATCTTTCCAGTTTGCAGGAGTCGCTACGCTGTAATTTGCAGTTAATTGTAAACTATCAATAACGCGAAGCAATTCGTCAAAATTTCTTCCTGTTGAAGCCGGATAGGTCAAAGTCAATTTGATTTTTTTATCAGCACCGATTACAAAAACCGAACGAACTGTAAATTTATCACTTGCATTTGGGTGAAGCATATCATATAAATTCGCTACTTTTTTATCCTCATCAGCAATAATCGGGAAATTTACTTCTGTGTTTTGAGTCTCGTTAATATCTTTAATCCACTCTAAATGTGATTGCAAACCATCTACACTCAAAGCGATAACTTTAGTATTTCTTTTTTTGAATTCAGGAACATAATTCGCTACAGTTCCTAATTCAGTAGTACAAACCGGAGTAAAATCTGCCGGATGCGAAAATAAAACTCCCCAAGAATCTCCTAACCATTCATGAAAACTGATTGGTCCTTGTGTGGTTTCTGCCTGAAAATCTGGAGCTATATCGCCTAATCTTAATGTTGACATAATTTATATTTTTTAGTTCCAATAAAATTAACCAAAAAATACATTAACAAAACATTCAAAAGGTAAAAAAAAGTTAAAATTCTACTTTGTCGATATAATTAGTATTTTACTCTTAAATAAAACTAAGAATGAAGTACCAAAAAGCAAGGGTTACAAAGGAAATTGGAATTCCGAAACCAATCATCATACTGCTTAATTTTGGTTTTAATCCGTATGTTGAGGCTAAGATTGCGCCAGTAATCATGGGCGCCATTGCGGTTTCCATCAATGTAATTTTTATGACTTCAGAATGCTGATTAAAAACAAACACATACAGCACAAAAATGATGAAGGGAACTAAAAGCAATTTAAAGAAAAGTCCGAGTCGTAAAAATTTCCAATGCTGGCTTTTTCGATCAAAAGTCAATTGCAAACCAACAGAAAGCAAAGCTAATGGCGTTACCAAACTTCCAATTTTCAGCAATACCGATTGAATATTTTCATTTAAATTATAATCAAAAACGTTCATCAAACATGCCAAAACAAACATTAAAAAGGGCGGAAACAAAATGATCTTTTTGAAAATTCCCAACGCATTTGGGCTTCCTTTAGAATAAAAAGCTGCCGTAAAAACACCAAGTGTTGAAACCACAACAAAAGTTCCCGGCTGATCTACCAAAACAGCAGTTTCTAAACCTTTTTTTCCAAATAAAGCTTCAATAATTGGATATCCAAGAAAAGAACTATTGCTTAATCCTGCTGTCAAAATTAAACAGCCGATCAATTTATTAGACCAACCATTTCTTCTTCCTAAAAAATGAAAAAAGATAAAAGCCAAAATATAAGTAATCCACCCCGCTCCTATTGGAAACAACAATTCACTGCTCCATTTTATCTTCGGAATATGATATAAAGTAATGGCAGGAAGGCAAAAATAAATGACAATCTTATTAAGTGTCTTATAAATATGAGTAGGAAATTGCTTTACATGTTGCAAAACTAAGCCCAGCGAAAGAAATAAAAATATTAGAATAAAGTTGTTCATATCATAAGATCGAGACAAAAATAGTTATTTATATTTTAGTGATTAGTGAAAAGTGATTCCTAATTAGCTTTTTCACAAATAGCAACTACTTATTTTCTTTTGTTAAACTTATAACATCCCAATAAAAGCTAATCACATTTTACATTTCACTAATAACCAAAAACTTAGTTAAAATTTCCTTTCGTATTAAAAAACTCATTACATTTGTAACATATTTTATTACAGTATGCTTTCAGGTAAATTTGCAATAACGATTCACATTCTTACTTTGCTCAATAAATTCCCAAACGATTTTTTATCGTCGGAATATATTGCGGGAAGTATGAACCTCAACCCTGTTTTGGTCAGAAAAGAGATTGCAAACCTAAAAGCACATCATATTGTAGAAAGTAAAGAGGGAAAAAATGGCGGTACAAAATTGGCTGTAGATTCTTCCAAACTGACTTTAAAAGAAATATTTGAAATGACTTTTGAGACTATTGGTTTAGGTTACGCCAAAAATCAGCCAAATCCTGATTGCCCTGTCGGGAAAAAAATCAATCAGAATCTGGATGCTTTATATGCCGAAATGAATCAGAAAGTTAGTGCCCAATTAGAAAATATTTCGTTGGAAGATTTTTCAAACCAATTTTGAAACTATTTTTTTGACTAAAACTGTAACATTTTTTATTACTAAATAAATTTATATATTATGAAAATCGCACTTATTGGAGCTACAGGATTTGTAGGCTCAGCAATTTTAAACGAATTAGCAGACAGAAAACACGAGATTACGGCAATTGCAAGAACTCCAAAAGATACTGACAATGCAAAATGGGTTGCTGCAGATATTTTTAATGTTGATGCTTTGGCAGAAATTTTAAAAGGACATGATACGGTTATTAACGCTTATAATCCAGGTTGGACGAATCCAAATATTTACGATGATTTTTTAGCAGGTTCGAAAGCAATTCAAGAAGCGGTAAAAAAATCTGGTGTTAAACGTTTTATCACTATCGGAGGTGCAGGAAGTTTATTTGTTGCTCCAGATTTGCAAGCGGTAGATACACCTGATTTTCCAAAAGAAATTTTCCCTGGCGCAAACGCAGCGAGACATTATTTGAAAATTATTAAAGAAGAAAAAGATTTGGATTGGGCATTTTTTAGTCCGGCTTTTGAAATGCATGCTGGAACAAAGACGGGAAGAACTGGAAAATACCGTTTGGGATTAGAAAACCCGGTTTTCAACGACGAACAAAGAAGCATTTTATCTGTAGAAGATTTAGCTGTTGTAATTGCTGACGAAACAGAAAATCCAAAACATCACCATGTAAGATTTACGGCTGGATATTAATTTAAGTTGCTAAGATACTAAGGTTCTGAGATTCTAAGCTACTAAGTTTTTTTTGCCACGAACTACACGAATTCACACTAATTATTTTTTACTCATTTCTGAGAATAACAAATTCGTGTGAATTCGTGTAATTCGTGGCTAACTTACTTTTTGAAACTGTTTTTGTTTTCTGTACTTTTACATTAAAAATTAGCGTTTTGTCAGATTTTCACAAACAAACTAGCAGTTTAACTGAAAAAGCTGGAATTTCAGCTCCTGAAATCACCAGTGCGTCGGCTATAAATCAAATTAAAAAAAAACGCCGACAACAACCTTCTGCTTCTGAATTAATATCTGGAATTCTTTCTGGAAACCGAACTGCTCTCAGCAGAGCAATTACGCTTGTTGAAAGCACCAATCCTGAACATACTGAAAAAGCTACCGAAATTATAAACGGTTGTCTGGCTCATGCCAATAAGTCAATCCGAATTGGAATTACTGGCGTTCCCGGAGTTGGAAAAAGTACTTTTATTGAAGCTTTTGGAACCTTTCTGACTAGCATTAGCAAAAAAGTTGCTGTTTTAGCTGTTGATCCAAGCAGTTCTATTTCGCATGGAAGCATTCTGGGTGACAAAACCCGAATGGAAGAATTGGTAAAAGACGAAAATGCTTTTATTCGTCCAAGCGCTTCTGGAGATACTCTTGGCGGTGTGGCGCGAAAAACTCGTGAATCTATTATTTTATGCGAAGCCGCAGGGTTTGACACTATAATTATCGAAACTGTTGGTGTTGGTCAAAGTGAAACTGCAGTTCACAGCATGGTTGATTTTTTTCTTTTACTAAAAATTTCTGGTGCTGGCGACGAGCTTCAAGGCATTAAACGCGGTATTATGGAAATGGCAGATTCTATAGTAATCAATAAAGCCGATGGTGATAATGTAAAAAAAGCCAATCAAGCGAAATTAGAATTCAATAGAGCTTTGCATTTATTCCCGCCAAAAACATCAAACTGGCAACCAAAGGTGACAACTTGCAGTGCCATTACAAAAGATGGCATTTCAGAAATCTGGAATACCATTTCTGATTATTTTGAAATGACTAAACAATCCGGTTTTTTTCAAGAAAAAAGAAATGAGCAAAATCAGTTTTGGATGATGGAAACGATTAACGAACAGTTGAAACAAAATTTCTACAATCAACCGGAAATCATTTCGTTATTGGAACAAAATAAAAAAGCAGTCCAAAATGATGAGATTTCACCATTTGAAGCTGCTTCTGAGTTATTAAAATTTTATTTTGATAAAGTTACAAAGTGACAAAGTTACAAAGGTGCAAAGTTCTTCTATTTGCCTATTTTATCTTAATAATATAAGCTCAATCTTGTCATTCCAACGAAGGAGGAATCTCCACAAGCAGCGCAATAAAGTATATCAATCTTTGTCGATCCAGCAACGAAGATTCCTCCTTCGTCGGAATGACAGAACTGTACAATAACTATCTTAAAAACAACAAAGGCTCAAAGTAAAAACTTTGCACCTTTGTCACTTTGTTACTTTGTAACTATTTTTTACGCAATTTGTACTTACTCTCCTTGTAAAGATTTCCTGCTGTTATAACATGTGCCAAAGCATCTTTTGCTAAATCTTCATTTAATTTTACAGGAATTAAAGTGGTGTCATTTTTGATTTCGAATTGAAGCGGTTTCAAATTTGGTTGCATGATAACCACTTGATTTTCCACTCTAAAGGCGTTGATATCATTAAACTGCATGATTGATCTTCCTTGGATTTTTGGATCTAATTTTGTTAGATTTCTCCCTACCATTGGCGTTTCAAACGGAAGTCCTAAATACCCTAATAATGTTGGTGGAATATCAATTTGGCTTGCTAATCGATCATACACTGCCCCTTTCGCAACTCCAGGCCCCATAATGAATGCTGGAATATGGAATTTATTAATCGGAACTAGATTTTTACCGTATGTTCTGGTATTATGATCCGCGATTACGATGAAAATAGTGTTTTTGAAATACGCTTCTTTTTTAGCCATTTCGAAGAATTTGCCAATTGAAAAATCGGCATATTTCATGGCATTATTTACCGTTGCCGGTTTTTTATCATACGGTTTGATTCTTCCTGCAGGATATTCAAAAGGCTCGTGATTTGAAGTTGAGAACATCAAAGAGAAAAATGGTTTATTTCCTTTTGATTTGAAATATTGATTCGCTTTGGTAACCAAATCTTCATCAGAATACCCCCAAGTTCCTTTGAAGGCATATTTATTCCCATCGGATTCAAAATCGGTTTGATCTACAATATCACTGAAGCCATTTCCGTTGAAAAATGACGCCATATTGTCAAAATTTGCCATTCCACCATAAATAAAACTTGTATCGTATCCTTTTTGTTTAAGAGCATCAGCAAGTGTAAAAAAGCCTTGTTGCGAATTTCCAAGTCTCACGACGCTTTCAGACGGTGAAGGCAAGAATCCTGTCACAACAGCTTCGATTCCGCGCACGCTTCGTGTCCCTGTACAATACAAATTGGTAAACAAAGTTCCTTCTTTTGATAGTTTATCAAACTCTGGCGTTAACGGTTTTCCACCTAAAATTCCAACATATTCTGCTCCTAAACTTTCTTGCAGAAAAATCACCAAATTGTATGGTTTTGCAATAGCTGAATCTGGTTGCTGCACGTGAAGAAACGGAATTTCAGGATCTGTAAAATCTTTTGGTCCAGCAATCATGTATTTTTTTACACGAGCAATTGCTTCGGCTTCCTCCATTTTGCCGTACATCTTTGTGTTTGCTTCGTTCTTGATAGAATAAGCAGCAAAAGCAACAGTGTAAAAAGAATTTAAACCTAACGTATTTGTCAACTGATCTGTAGAAAAAACAGCATTACTTGCATTAATTGGTCGTTTTGAAGTCAAGCTTGAACGCGCGCCAAAGAATAACAAAAAAGCCAATAATGGAAAAACCATCAACTTAAATTTGTAATCTGCTGATGCGGTATGAAAATATTTTTTCCCTTTTTTTAAAGCCAAATAAAGAACAGCTCCCAAAATTAGAAATGCTACAATAATTGAAATCAGATAACTTTTTAAAAGCATTCCGACTACTTCTTTTGGATAAATTAGATAATCCAAGAAAATCTTATTTGGGCGTGTATCGTATTGTTTTACAAAATCTGGTGACGCGATTTCTACAAAAAGAATCAAAAACAGAAATAAGAAACTGTACGTTACCAGAAATTTATTCGTGAATTTAATTGATTTGTTTGGCAGAAAAGTAATTAATACCGCTGGCAGAAAGGACAAATAACAAAGTAATATCATATCCATTCGAAGCCCGATTGGAAAAATATACCAGAAATTTGGTGTTTCGACTACCCTTTCCTTAAAAAGAAAAAATAAAAACAGACGGCTTAAAGTTGTAATCAGCAACCCAAATAATATAAAATTAAAAATGGGTTTTAGGTAACTTAATTTTTTCATTGAATGATTTGGCATTTTTTTCTATTTAAGACGCACTGCAGTGCGTCTCTACTAAGCGCATCTTTACTCCTCGTAACGGTTTATTTCTCTGTCGTAAAAATCATTTGCTTTTTCAATCAAACTTTCCATTTCAGCATTTAATTCTGCTTCATCAAGATCTTCCGCTTCTTCTAAAAATTCAACCTCATCATCTTTTAAATTGATAATGAATCGAGGATAATCAAGGTGAATGATGAAAATATCATCTGGAAAATCAGTATTGTCTCCAAGTAAAAATTTAGGTAATTCCATTTTTTTTATTGTTTAAAATTATTATTAGCCACAGATTTCACAGATTAAAAAGGATTTTTTCTTGCGAAATTCAAGCTTGTTTTATTCTCAAATTTAATTATTTGAATCTGAATTAATGATTAATCTTTTTGTTAAGTAATGAAAACGAATGTACAGAAAAACCGCTGCAGCTGTTAATCCTGCCAAAAGTCCGATCCAGACTCCTTCAGCTTTTAGTTCAGTATGTTCTCCTAAGTAATATGAAATTGGGAAACCAATAACCCAATACGCAATGAAGGTAATGTACATTGGAATTTTCACATCTTGTAAACCTCTTAATGCACCCAAAACCACAACCTGAATTCCGTCTGAAATTTGAAAAACAGCTGCAATTAAAAGCAATTTTGATGCAATACTTATTACTTCGGTATTATCTAAAACCTGACCGCCGTTTTCCATATTTAAGAAAATATAGGGTAGATAGTCATGGAAAGCAACAAAGAAAATCGCAAAAACCGTTTCAAGTATTATGGCAAGAAGAAATATCGAACGTGCCACAACAACCAGTTTTTTATAATCCATCAAACCTCTTTGATTGCTGACTCTGATCATCGATGTTACGCTCAATCCCATTGCAAACATAAAAGTCATTGAAGCCAAACTCAGAGCAATTTGATTTGCTGCCTGACTTGTTTTCCCAATATTTCCGCAAAGCCAGATTGAAGCCGTAAACAAAACCACTTCAAAAAGCATTTGCATGGCTGATGGGAATCCAATACTTACTATTTTTTTGATAGTTTCTTTTTTGATTTCAGAAAAACTGAAATTCTTGAAAAAGCGTTTTAAATCGTCACGTCTTGAAAGCATAATATGCATGAACATGACCAAAAATATTCTAGAAATTACTGTTCCAAGTGCCGCACCGATGATTCCCATTTTTGGAAAAATCCAAATTCCGTAAATCAGCACATAGTTCATACCTACATGCAGTACGTTTGCCATAACCATGGCATACATTGAATATTTTGTCAGCGACATTCCGTCGGCAAATTGTTTGTAACCTTGGTAAACAATTAAAGGAATTAGCGAAAAAGCAACCCAATCCAAATAAGGTTTTGCCAGTTCAATTACCTCAGCCGGCTGTTCCAACATTTCCATTATTGGCTTTGCCAAAACAATAATGCCAAAAAGTGACAATCCTAAAATGGTACATAAAAATAATCCATGATGAAAAGCAGCACGAATTTTAGTGTCATTTTTCTCAGCATCACCTTCCGCAACAATTGGCGTGATTGCCGTTGAAAAACCAATTCCAAGTGACATGGCGATAAAAATCATGCTGTTTCCTAATGAAACGGCGGCCAACTCAGTGCTTCCTAATTTTCCAACCATAATATTGTCGACAATACCAATTAAAGTATGTCCGACCATTCCTAAAATTACAGGATATGCTAGTTTTAAATTATATGAAAACTCCTTTGTGTACTGCTTTAAATTCACTTCTCATTTATTTTGTCGGCAAAGATAATCAGAAGCTCGGAATTCTGTCCTATCAATAAAAAGATATCCCATTTTTAAGGCAAAATTAAGCACACCCTAATATTATGTAACGATTTTTAAAAATTATATAACAAGCTCCAAAGCCCTTGATTATACTTTTACAATATTAATAATTCAAATATATAAGCCATGAGAAAAGTACAGATGATATGCCTAGCTGCTTTTGCATTTTTATTCGCCAACACTGCTTTCGCTCAAGAAAGCGAAACAAAAAATTACGATCAGGGATTTAGATTAGGTTTCGGTATCAACGGAGGTATTCCAACAGATAACGATTATGACTGGTCACTTGGCGGAGATGTTCGTTTACAATATGATTTGTCGAAAAAAACATCATTGACCTTGACAACGGGATTTACCAATTTGTTTATGGGAAAAGATGAACTTGGAAATGACGTAAAAGACCTTGGATTTATTCCTGCAAAAGCTGGTTTTAAAGCTTTTGTTTTGAAAGATCAGTTTTATGTTTTAGGTGAAGTTGGTGCCGGTTTTGCAGTAACAAACGGTTATGACAAAACGACTTTTTTATGGGCGCCAGGAATTGGATACGCAAACAAATACATTGATTTGAGCGTACGTTACGAAGATTATCACGATTTCAAAACCAACCAAGTAGCATTGCGCGTTGCTTATGGTTTTGACTTATAAAAGTTAAGGTTTAATTTATTTTTTTGTTTTTGGTATGAACCCGGCAGATCGCACAGTCTGCCGGGTTTGGTTTTTTATACAATGGATAATTCAGAATTGATAATTGACAATTATCAATTATCAATTATCAATTATTATAATATTTTTTATCCGTAAGTGTTTTCATAAAAGCAATCAATTGTTTTTTCTCTTGATCAGATAAATTCAGTTTGTCTTCGGGAAGCGTTTGATTTGGAACATCAAAACCTTTTCCTAAACCGCCTCCTTCGTTATAAAAATCGATAACCTCTTCGAGCGTTTTATAAACTCCATTATGCATGTATGGCGCTGTAAGTTCAATATTTCTGATTGTTGGTGTCTTAAATGAATTTTTATGAATTGTGGCTTGAGTTATCACAAACTTTCCTAAATCGCCGTCGAGTTTTTTATTTCGATCTGGAACGCCCAAAATCTCACTTTCGGAACGGTCGAAATTTGGTGGCACTGTACCATTTGTCAGTGGAATAAAATGGCAAGTCGCACATTTCGCTTTTCCGGCAAATAAATTAAAACCCGCTTTTTCATCTGCTGTAAAAGCAGTTTTATTTTGCATATAACCATCAAATTTAGAATCGTAGTGACTCAACGAGCGAATGTATGACGCCAATGCATTTTTGATTGCAAATTCGTTTATTTCTCCTTTCGGAAAAGCTTTCTTAAAAGACTTTACGTATTCGGCATTCTTCTGAATTTCTATAGCAGATTTTTCCAATGAACCGTGCATTTCGTTTTCATTTTTAATAACCGCGATGGCTTGATCTTCAAGATAACTCACTCTTGAATCGGCGAAAAAGACACGCTGAAATGCAATATTTGAAAGTGTTGGTGTATTGCGTTGCAACATCGATTTACCGTCTAATGAAACCGCTCTTTCTAATCCGTCAGTAAAAGCTTTTTCCGCATGATGACATGACGCACACGAACGTGTATTGTTTCCTGATAAAATGGGATCATTGAATAACTTTTTGCCTAATGCGATTTTTTCAGGTGTGGTTTTATAATCGGGAAAACCTGAAAAAGCTTCGGGATCAAAGGCGTCTTTATCAAATAAAGTCTGAGCCGTAACTTTTAAGCCACGCTGTTCTTTCATTAAAGAAATTCCCAATTCAGACTGCGTTTTAAAAAGCCCTTTGCTTAGCGGATTCAAAATTTCTTTGATAAAATAAGCGCGATCAAAAGCATTAAAATTGGTATTTGATTTTAGATAATTTTTCCCTTTTTCCAAAGTTTGAAGTACTTCTTTCGAATTTGAAACCGACTGATCTTGCAGATAAACTTGATAATATTTTTCAATCGTTTCTAAAGACACCAATGCTTCCGGAAGCGAATTCAAAACCACCGGCGAATCAAAACCTGTAATTCCGAGTGTGATAATTCGGTATACTTCTAATCGCATAGCGTCGAAAACATGAGCATCGGTCAATTCATTCGAACTTGAAACTTTTTCCAATCGAGTCAAATTTGCTTCTAAAACTCCCAATTCCTGAACTAATTCTCTTTTGTTCTTTTTGCTGTATTTCGGAAAAACCAATTCTTCAACAACCTGAAATCCTTCGGGTGGCACAGTTACTTTATCATTTTCTTCAAACTCACTAATTGCTGGCCCGTTGATGGCTTTCGAAACCGCAGGTGAATAATATTCACTTATCATTTCAACTTTCTTATACGCTTGATGCGCTTCCAGAAATTGCCTCTGAATTTGAACTTCTGTCGAATCTTCTTCAACAGAATATTTCAGTTTGGCCACTTTTTCAATAAGCGAACTAATATCTTTTTGGAACAATTCATTTACTTCCTGATGTTTGCTTTTTTTCTGACAGCCAATTAATGCCGTCAAGAACAACAAACAATATATTTTTTTCATGATTTTATGACAATTAAAAAGAGGGATATTCAGAAAAACAGAAACCACTACCTCAAAATTGAGATAGTGGGTAACTGTTTTGTAAGCACTTAATTTTTTATCTCGCCAAACCTTGAATCACTACGATTTGACTTGCTTGTTCTTCTTTAGGACGATTTGTTCCTCCGTCAGGGCTTCTATATTTTTCGCCAGTCCAAGTGTGTGGCTGTACACTCAGCATGAAAGTATCAGCAATACCAACTTGCTCCGAAACATCGATTAAAGCTCCATATTCCCATGTACCAAATTTAGAAGTTCCACCTACGTTGTATTTTGCAGCATCTGCAGCAGTACGACGGTGATCTAATTCTACTACAACTTTTAAAGCTTTTGTAGCAATGTTATATTGATAGATATAAGCATCATGAGTTTCGTCTCCATAACCGTTTGCATCTTCTTGAACATAAACATAATTTTTAGTCACACAAATGTTATCTGGATTTTGGAATTTAGCAGCAACACCACTTCTGTTGTCACCATCAAGAATCACTTCCAAAGTTCCTTTTAACGGATCAGCTGCATCAAGATTTAATCTGTAAACTCTTCCGTATTTTGTTCTTGATCCATCTGCATTTGTTCCTGTAATATCCTGCCCCGTCACGTTAAAGTACAATTCACGATCTGCTGCATCTCCACCTTTGCGGTAATCCAAATCTTCAACACGTCCAAATTTGATTGCTTTCAACGTATTTACTGCCGCATTAATTTGCGCACCAGTCATTGTAGTATGATTGTCGATTTTCACAAAAGTAACAGGATATGTTTTGCTAACTTCCATATCTTTTTCTCTTTGATTGTCGTCATTTCTTTTTAGCATGTATAAAGATCCACCTGTCAAATCGCCAACAGAATTAGAAACATACATAAAAACTTGACCTCCATAAGTTCCAGAATCGTCATCGCCAATTACTACAACCGTTTTTCCTTTGTATGCAGAAGAACGCAATGGCAAAGCATTTTCAGCACTTAAACGGCCAAATCCTGCTAATTCTTTAGATACAGATGCTCCACCAGCGCTTGCATAAGGATCTAAAGCGTGCGTACGAGATTCTTCACCTGATTCTCCACAAGTCAAATAAACTGGACCAAAACCATTTTCTGCTTGTGTAGCCATTGTAGCACCACACAATCTCCAAGTTCCTCCACTTGAATTCAATAAATATTCTCCTTTTGTAGGTTTGAATGTTTTATCTAATGTAATTCTTGAAACTGCAAAGTTATCTTCGTTGTTTACTAAAAATGTAAATGTTCCGTCGGTATTTTTCAATAAACCTGAACCATCTGCAGAACCTCCAAAAACAAAACTTGGACTATCTGGAAAAACATCATCTGAGCTAAAAAGAGAGTAGATTTTTAAATTTTCAAAACCTGTCTGCGCTTTCAATAAACTTGGCGTTACAGATTGGTCTTTCAAAACAACGCTTGTGGCAGGCGTGTCATCTTTAGAATCGTTGTTACAAGAAGTAAGCACCGACCCAATAATCATTAGAGGTAGAATAATTCGTTTCATAAGCTAAAAGTTGGTTTTATTTTTTTACAAAGTAAATCCGAGCGTTTTAACTTAAAATCACTTCTATATTACCAAAAAAACAAGACTTTTACCACAAACAATCCCTATTCAAGAAAAATTTAACAATAAATTAGTAATACAAAATACACATAAACTTCTAGTAACATTAGTGTCGATAAAAGAAACGAATTTTAGGACTTGACCTACAATTCTTCTCAAATCTGCATTATTTTCATTTTTTTATCCTAATAAATAGTCTAATTTTACGAAGCATATTCTTGCTATTTATTGCGATACTTTTCAATAAATTACTTTTTTCCAAAGCCATACAAGAGCTTCCGCTGGTCGCTTTGTTCTGTCAGGAAAAAATGCAATTTCTTTTTAAAGTATTTTCATTACTATCGGGGCTACGCATTGGTTTTCAAAAGAAGTATTCAAATATTTTAGCCTTTAATGTCAAAAAGAATTCTATTTTTATTTCTGTTTTATATAGTATCAATTACAAATGCACAAACAAATACTCAAGCTTCAATTGACAGTTTAGTTGCAAATTATATTAAAGAACTTCAATCTCGAAAGATCGATACTATTTGTCTTTATGAAGATTATTGTGTCGGTTGCGTAGACACATATGATTATACGTCATTTAAAAAAGATCTTTGTTTAGAAAATTTTCCTAATTATCCTATTTATATTTTCTGGAAAGAAAGCGGAAAAACGTATCTTGATAAAATTAGTGTTTGCTTTGAATATTCAAAGATTATTTCTGAAAACGCTTTTTGGGATGTCTATTTTTTAAACGAAAAAGTTATTAAAAATGAAATTGTTAAAGCCTATGAATATGAAACTTTTGAAAACTCAAAAAAAGTAACTAATACACTCAGCGCCGATCATTCTGGACATCAAAACTTTAAATTTATAATAAAAGGTAAAATAATCACAAAAGAATTTGACAGTTTTAATTTGACCAAAGGCGGAGCATATTCATCTGAATCAAACATTAATTATGATCACAACATGAATTTAAAAAGTAAATTAATTGTTGATATTCTTGAAAAGATAGTCTTAGAAGCCGAAAAAAACAATACATTTAAAAAGATAAAGTCAAGATAATTCAAAGACTTAAAAATTAAAATTGATGGAAAAATTCACATTAGAAATATTATTTCAAATCATCGGAATTGGTTCTGCATCCGGGTTATTCTATAACAATGATGCACTTTACGTAATTGGCGACAACAGCGGTTATTTGTATGAATACAACATGCAGAATCAGAAATTAAACCAGCACGCTTTAATTGACAATCCGACGCAAAATATTCCGAAAAATCTAAAACCTGATTTTGAGTCTTTAACGCATCATAACGATACACTTTATGTTTTTGGTTCCGGTTCCACCGAAAACCGAAACAAAATGATTGAATTCGATATCAAATCAAAAAAGGTTTTGCAGAAAAATAATTTAGTCGATTTGTATGCTGTAATGCAGAATTTCAGTTCGATAAAACCAGAAGATTTCAATTTAGAAGGTGCTATTTTTGATGGCGAAAACTGGTATTTATTCAATCGCGGAAACGGCGTTACCAATAAAAACACGATTTTCACCATTCACGCCAAAAATCTCGGAGAAGAATTTGCGCTGATTTCAGTCAATTATAAACTTCCAAAAATAAAAGGTGTTCGTTCCAGTTTTACTGATGCTATCTTGGTCGACGACAAAATCTATTTCCTATCTACCGCCGAAGATACAAAATCAACGTATGATGATGGCGAAATCTTAGGAAGCTTCATTGGTAGAATCGACGTTAAAACCATGAAAATTGATTTTACTCAAAAAATAACTTCAACCAATAAATTTGAAGGTTTGACTTTCTACAAAAAAGAAAACAACAAAATCGAGTTTTTGCTTTGTGAAGATAATGATACTGAAGTTTTGGAAACTAAGATTTATAAATTGACTTTGCCCTTTAAATAAACGTAAAAAATTATGAAGAAAATAATTCTTTCATTATTAATCCTTTCTATAGTTTTAGTAGGCTCATATTGGTTTTATGATTTAAAAAAAAATGATGCAAAGAGCGAATATTATAAACCCTTATCTCCAAAAGATTTTGATCCAGAATCATTTTTATTTCACTTCTAAAAGAAAAATACAACAAAGACTCGGAATTAAATTTTGTAGTAATGTATGGTGAATTTCCAAACAAATGGGTTAAACCTAATGACGTAGAATATTTAATTTCAATTATCGATTCTAAAGAAAAATGTTGTGGATATATGAATACTTTTTCTTCTCATATCTCAAGTGAAAATGGAGAAGTTGGAGGCTTTGCTATAATTTTCCTAGATTCTTATATTTCTAAAACAAAAATCAATTTAGGCGCAAATTGCAATCCTAAAACCAATAATGAATCCATTATAAGAATCAAAAATTGGTATAAAAATTCTAAAGACTAAGAGTTATGGTATAATATCCTTCCAATAAAATATCAATGAACTAATAATCAAAAACCAAAATATAATAATGATCAGAAAAACCACTTTCACTCTTCTAGTTTTTATTACAAGTCAAATTTCACAAGCCCAGTATAAATATCCTTCAACACCTGAACGTCCTGTTACCAACGACTATTTTGGAACAAAAATAACAGACTCTTATCAATGGATTGAAGATATGAAAAATCCCGAAGTCCAAAAATGGTTTAAAGATCAAGCAAATTACACTGATTCGTTTATCCAAAAAATTCCCGGACGTGATGCTTTTTTAAAGCGAGCAAAAGAAATTCAGAATTACTCAGGAGATATTTATGGGTATGTACGACAATTTGGCAACAATTATTATTATAGCAAAACTAAAAAAGGAGAAAAAAAAGATAAACTATGCTACCGAGAAGGTTTAGACGGAAATGACGTAGTGTTATTCGATCCCGAAACAATAAAACATGGAACTAATTTTGTAGACTTTGTGGTAAGTCCTGATCAAAAAAAAATTGCAATCTCACTATCCGAAGGCGGTTCTGAAATTTGTGATCTTAAAATTTTAGACATTGCTACCAAAACATTTTTGCCAGATAATTTAGGGCCGGTTTGGAGTGAATTTAATTTCGAATTCACTCCAGATAGCAAAGCGGTTATTTACACGAAAATGAGTACCTCCGACAATAATAGCGATGAGCTTTTAAAAAATATGAAATCACTGCTTCACGTTATTGGTACAGATCCTGCAACTGATAAAATTCTGGCATCAAAAGCAAACAATCCGGATTTAAATCTTCTGGAAGAACAATTCCCACATTTTTACTTTTCTGATGATAATTCATATTTGGTTTTATCAATAGGATCTACAAAATCCACGTACTTAACTTTTTATGCCCCGTTCGCTGAGCTTAATAAAGAAAAAATAAATTGGAAGCCACTTATTAAATACGATGATGAAATAACAAATTTTGACATAATTAATAATAAGCTGTTTTTTATTTCACATAAAAATGCCCCGAATTCTAAACTAGGCTTTATGGATATGAAAAATCCAGATTTTGACAAGGCAACCATTGTAGTTCCAGAAACTGACAAAGTTTTACGCAGGATGCAAAAAACCAAAGATTTCATTTTCTATTCTTTGAGCGATGGGATAAATCAAGATAAATATCAAATTAATGCCAAAACATTAGAGATTAAAAAAATTCCTTTACCAAAAGGTACAAACGGAGGATATCCTTTTAGCCCTCGCGAAAACAATGAAATGATTCTTGCCAACAGTGGCTGGATTACTCCTGCTACGCGTTACTTTTACAATGGCTCAACTGGTCGCTTAGAAAAAGGCAAACATTTTACGTCAAGCAAGGATCATCCCGATTACTTACAAAAATATACGGTCAAAGAAGTAGAAGTTGCTAGTCATGATGGCGTGATGGTTCCTTTATCGATTATCTATCCTAAAAACATGAAAATGGATGCTTCTACACCTTGTTACATTTACGGATATGGCGCTTATGGAAGCAGCGAAATTCCAATTTTTATTGGTCCTGCCTTAATGGCATTATTAGAGCAAAACACTGTAATTGCATATGCACATGTAAGAGGTGGCGGTGAAAAAGGTGCTCAATGGCACAAGAATGGTATGAAAGCAAACAAACCAAATACATGGAAAGATTTTATTGCTTGTACAGAATATTTGATAAAGGAAAAATATACTTCATCAGATAAACTTATTGGGCATGGTATCAGTATGGGAGGTGTATTGATTGGAAGAGCACTAACATCTCGTCCTGATCTTTTTAAAGTTGGACTTGTCGAAGTTGGTGACACCAATATAGTACGTTCTGAAATATCACCGAATGGGATGAATCAAATACCTGAAATTGGTTCTATAAAAAATGAAGAAGAGGCAAAATCTATTTTAGAAATGGATTCGCAAAGCAAAGTGAAAAAAGGCGAAAAATATCCGGCTGTATACATCCATACCGGAATTAACGATTCAAGAGTCGATGCTTGGATGCCAGGAAAATTTGCCGCTATTTTACAAAATTACAATAGCTCAAACAATCCAACTTTATTGCATGTTAATTATAGTAGTGGTCATTTTGCAAGTGATTCAAATTCACAACTAGAAAATGACACTGATATGTTTTCATTTGCATTATGGCAAGTGGGCAATCCAAATTTCCAAATAAAACAATAAAACGCAAAGACGCACTGCGGTGCGTCTTTTCAACAAAAAAGCTACTCCAACCAAATGCTCAATACTCCAATCGCAACCAAAAGACCAGTTTTAATTATTGGAATTATACTTTCAGTTCTTCTGCCTTTTTTGGCAATGTATTTTTCGTTGTTAGTCAAAAAACTCGGCATTGACAATGAAACTCAATTTTACATTTCAAGATTTGCAATATGGATTTCAGTATTAGTGTTGTTTTTATATTCCATAAAAATAGAAAAACAGCCTCTTTTGATTTGGGGAGAAACAGAATATTCTATTACAGCTTTCGCGAAAGCGATATTCATCACTTTCGTAAAATTATTTATAGCAGTTTACATTTCTTCTCTTCTGATCATGTTGCTCAAAATAAATACGGGAGAAAGTGCTGTCTTAAGCAAGGCTTTGGCGCTTTTTAAAAAGAATCACTTTTTGCTTTTCTTTACATGCATAACAGCAGGAATTACAGAAGAGTTAATTTTCAGAGGTTATCTATTACCACGCTTAGAATTGGTTTTGAAAAACAAAAATCTCGCAATTGTACTTTCTAGTATTTTGTTTGGATTTCTTCATATTGGCTACGGAACCCTTTTAAATGTTATTGGTCCTATAGTCATCGGATTTGTATTTGCAATTCAATACGACAAATATCGCAACATCAAAATCCTTATGTTTTGTCATTTTGCATGGGATTTATTATTGCTGATGGCAAAAATATAGAAACCATATTCCAAACAAAATCTACGAAAACAACATCTTATAAAACTTTTTTAAATTATTTTTATACTTCGTCCCAACCTTTTTATCTTTTTAGTTCTCTTTATACTTAAAGACCATACTTGTGATAAACGAAACTTTAATTTCTGGCTGCAAAAAAATGAACCGAGATGCTCAGCGTCAGGTTTATGAGCATATGGCTCCAAAATTGTATCGCGTTTGCAAACGATACCTCAAGAAAGAAGAAGAGATTGAAGAAGCTCTCGCCGATGCTTTCTATACTATTTTTACAAAATTAGACCAGCTCAAAGAAGAAAAAGCTTTTGAGGCTTGGGCCAGAAAAATTGCCGTTAATTACTGTTTGGCTACCATCAAGAAAAACACCAATTTCAATATGTATCTTGATGATGTAAAAGTGCTCTCACAGCCTTTTACTGAAGAAATGAGCGCATTAGAAGAAGAAGATTTACTCAATTTATTAAACCACATTCCAGATGGCTGTAAAACCGTTTTCAATCTTTTTGTGATTGAAGGTTTCGGGCACAAGGAAATCGCAGCAATGCTCAACATTTCTGAAGGCACTTCAAAATCACAATTGAATGCCGCCAAAACCAAACTGAAAGACTTGGTCAATAAATTGTATTATCAAAAAGCAAAATAGTCATGGACAATCAAGATAAAATATTCGACAAATTTAAAGAAGCAGCTGAAAATGCTCCGATAAAAGATTTTCCGGGAATGGAAAAAGTCTGGTCAAAAGTTGAAAACAAACTTGACAAAAAAGAAGATAAAAAAACTATTACTCTTTGGAAAAAAATTGCCGTTGCAGCTTCCCTTTTATTAGTAATTTCTTTAGGTTATCAATTCCTAAAAACAGATAAAAATTCAACTTTAGAAAACACTAACAAAGTAGTTACAAGCGATACAAAAAAAGAGACTAATAACAATATGTCTACCGAAGAAAGCACAACAATTGTTTCATCTGATTCGCAATTAGTTCCAAAAACAGAAGCCATTAAAATTCTAGAAAAACAAACCAAAAATAAAGAAAGTGTTGCCATACAGGAATCATCAGGCAATAATGCAGTCAATGCTTTGCTTGCTCCTGTAGCACCTCCTCCATCAATGGCCGAAGCATCAACAACACAAAGTTCTGAAGAAGAAGCTGAAATTGCAGAGAAAAAAGAAGAATCTCTTCAAAAAGAATATGCAACAAAATATAAAGAAGAATCTGCTAAAGTTGCTTTTGCTGAAAAACAAGCCATGAGCGCAAAAAAGAGTGCACCATTAATTATCATGAATGGAAATGCAATGGCACACAGCAACGATACAAAAAGAGATAAGATGATGCAGGACCAGCTTCCGAATGTACAGCCTGAAAATGTAGAATCATTAGTAATTCTAGACGAACCTCTTTACATTATTGATGGCATTTACTATTCTGAAAATGATTTATTCGGTAAAGACCCAACGAGTCCTTATGCACCATTAAATCAACAGGATATCAAAACCATAACGATTCTGCAAGATCTTGAAGCGACCGAAAAATACGGTGAGAAAGGCAAAAAAGGTGTCGTTATCATTACAACAAAAACCGGAAAACCAACTCCGAAGAAATAACAAAAACACCAAACAACTTTGTCAAAGTTCGAAGCTTTGACAAAGTTAAATCACAAAATTAATCTTAAAACTCACTATCATGAAAAGTCTAAAACTTATTTCATCAGCCATTGCTATGCTTATATGTTTCGTATCCATGGCACAAGAAAGAACGATTACTGGAATTGTTTCAGATAAATCCAAACAAGCAATTCCTGGCGTAAATATTTACAATCAGACATCGAAAGTCACTGCTGCAACTGATTTCGACGGAAAATATAGTATTCAGGCAAAAACGGGAGATATGTTAGTTTTCAGTTTTATTGGTTTTGAGACACAAAGACAAAAGGTTCAAAACTCAAACACAATTAACATACAGCTTCAAGAATATAATCAAACTTTAAGCGAAGTTGTTGTTGTAGGCTATGGCGAAAGTAAAAGCACTTCAGATTATAGCGCAAGAAGTTATGAACGAGCAGAGAGACGAAAAGAAAAAAAAGATGCTAAGCAAGCAGCAACTTCTGTTGCTTTACAAGGAAGAGCTGCAGGGCTCCAAATTCAAAGCAATACTGGATATGTTGCAAATTCAAAGTTTCAAATGCCACGAGAATCTCCATCAATTTCTCCAAAAAACGAACCAATGTATATTGTGGATGGAGTTCCGATGAAAGCGAACCAAATGGCAAAAATAAATCCGAATGATATTAATGATCTAAAAGTACTGAAAGATGTTGCAGCAACGTCGATATACGGAAGCAAAGCTTCAAACGGCGTAGTGGTGATTTCGACTAAAAATGAGATCTATAAAAATCTTTCTGAAAAAGAATTGGACAAAAAATTAAATATAACGCCAATTCCAGTGGAACCAACACAAGAAGATTATGACTCATTTGTAGAAAATGCTTTTGAGAGTCCAAAAACGGCACCGCTTTCAACTTTTTCAATTGACGTTGACAATGCTTCTTACACTAATATCAGACGTTTTTTAAACAACGGACAGCAAGTTCCAAAAGATGCTGTTCGCATAGAAGAAATGGTTAATTTTTTCAAATACACGTATCCGCAACCAAAAAATGAACATCCTTTTTCTATCAACACCGAATTGAGCGATTCGCCTTGGAATTCGAAAAACCAAATTTTAAAAATCGGCTTACAAGGAAAAAACATTCCGACAGAAGATTTACCAGCTTCAAATCTCGTTTTCTTGATTGACGTTTCGGGTTCAATGTCAGATATGAACAAGTTGCCTTTATTAAAACAATCCATGAAAATTTTGGTGAATGAGTTGAGACCAAAAGACAAAGTAGCAATTGTAGTGTATGCCGGCGCAGCTGGATTAGTCTTGCCTCCGACTTCTGGCGACGAGAAAAAAACAATTATCAAGGCATTAGATAATTTGCAAGCTGGGGGAAGTACTGCTGGTGGTGCAGGAATTGAATTGGCTTATAAAATCGCTTCGGAAAATTTCATCAAAAGTGGCAATAATCGCGTAATTATGGCAACAGATGGCGATTTCAACGTTGGAAGTGCTTCTAATTCGGATATGGAAAAATTGATTGAAGAGAAAAGAAAAACAGGCGTTTTCTTGACTTGTTTGGGCTACGGAATGGGAAATTACAAAGACAGTAAAATGGAAATCCTTGCCGACAAAGGAAACGGAAATTATGCTTATATCGATAACATCCAGGAAGCAAATCGTTTTTTAGGAAAAGAGTTCAAAGGCTCTATGTTTGCTATCGCCAAAGATGTAAAAATCCAAATTGAATTTAATCCGAAACAAGTTCAAGCCTATCGTTTGATTGGATACGAAAACAGAAAATTGCGTCCCGAAGATTTTAAAAATGATGCGATTGATGCAGGTGAATTGGGAAGCAATCATACCGTTACGGCTTTATATGAAATTATTCCAGCTGGCGTAAAAAGCGATTATTTGGCTGAACAACCTGATGATTTAAAATATACTAAAACAGAGTCAAATGCAGCAAATTACAGCAACGAATTGGCAACTGTAAAATTCCGTTATAAAAAACCTGACGGAGAAAAAAGTATCGAAATGGTTCAGGTAATTGAAAACAAATCGGTTGCTATGGAAAAAGCGAGTGAGGATATGAAATTCAGTTCGGCTGTGGCTTGGTTCGGATTAAAATTAAGAGACTCCAAATTGATTGCCAACAAATCTTCTGAAGAAATCATTAAGCTGGCGAAAGAAGGAAATTCAAACGATGACGAAGGTTATAAAGCTGAGTTTATACGTTTGGTTAAAGGTGAAAAACAATTTAACTAATCACTAAAATGAGAACGCTAAAACTTCTTTTATTCTTTTTTTCGATGTTGCTTGGTTGTCGAGCGATAGCACAAGATAAATCAGTTTCTAGAGAACGAAAAGACAGCATTCAAGAAACTAAAAGTGCTCCAATTGCTAAGGCACAAGAAACTCAACCTCAGAAAATAATGATATGTGCTCCCTCGCGAGCTTCAGCAATCGAACCGTTATATATTTTAGATGGAAAAATAACAGATTCCAAAATATTATCTAAAATCAAAGCTGAGGATGTAGCAAATATAAAAATTATTAAAGGAGACGAAGCTAAATCACTTTATGGAGATAAGGGTGTAAATGGCGTTATTGTGATCACAAGCAAAAAATAATTAAAAGTTAAAACTATTTCATTTCTTTCATTTAACAAACGTTTTATTACATTTTCGCCTCATTTTTAAATTAATTATATCCCTATATGAACCCAATTTTAAGCCAAAATCTATTTTTAGTAAAAGAACATGTCGGAATGTTCAAAGCCTCAAACAATTACGATATCTACAACCCAGAAACGAATCAAATCATTATGAATTGCCGTGAAAATAATTTAGGTTTTTTCACTAAAATGTTGCGTTTCACAGATTATAAAAGAGCGACGCCTTTTAACGTTGAAATCACAACTGCTTCTGGCGAAAAATTAATTACCGTAAAAAGAGGAATTGCAATATTCAGATCAACTGTAGAAGTTTTGGACGAAAAAGATCGTTTGATTGGAACTTTCAAACAAAAATTCTTCTCGATTGGAGGAAGATTTGAAATTTTGGACAAAAACGAAAAACTAGTTGCAACGCTTCAAGGAAAATGGACAGGCTGGGATTTTAAATTTTCTCACGAAAACAAGCAATTGGCTCAAGTAAGCAAAAAATGGGCAGGAATTGGAAAATAGTTTTTTACCACTGCTGACAATTATATACTTCAAATTGAAGATAACGTTGCTGCCGACAGTCCGTTGAGACAATTAATTTTAGGAGCCGTAATGTGTATTGACATGGTTTTGAAAGAATAACAAAAACCTGTTAAACTTAGATTAAGAAAACATCTTAAAGCATCATTTTAGTTTGCAAAAGCTTATTTTTGTAAGACTTATAATGATGCTTTTTGCATTTCTAAATATACAATCATGACCGACTTAAAAAATAAAACTGCCTTTATTACTGGTGCAGGAAAAGGAATAGGAAAAGCTGTGGCAATTGCTTTAGCCAAAGAAGGCGTAAACCTAATTTTAGTTTCTAGAACTCAAAAAGATGTTGAACAATTGGCTGATGAAGCGTCGAATTTAGGAGTAAAAGCTTTGGCTCTGACTGCTGACGTTTCTGATATGAATTCGATTAATGCGGCTGCAGAGAAGGCTTTAGCTGAATTCAAACATATTGACATTTTGATTAATAGTGCCGGAATTGCTTCTTTTGGAAAATTCTTAGAATTGGAACCAGAAGCTTGGGAAAGAATTATTCAAGTGAATTTAATGGGAACGTATTACACAACTCGTGCTATTATTCCAAATATGATCGAAAGACAAACTGGTGATATTATCAATATTTCATCAACTGCTGGATTGAATGGAAATGCTTTGACAAGTGCTTACAGTGCGTCAAAATTTGCTGTTTTAGGTTTGACCGATTCTTTGATGCAGGAAATGAGAAAACACAACATTCGTGTTACTGCTCTTACTCCAAGTACAGTTGCAACTGATATGGCCAAAGATTTAAACTTAACAGATGGAAATCCTGAGAAAGTAATGCAGTCTGAAGATATGGCCGAATTGATCATTTCACAACTAAAATTGAACAGAAGAGTTTTTGTGAAAAACAGCAGTATTTGGTCAACTAATCCTTAAAAAATAAATTCCAAATTTTTTAAATTCCAAATTCCAATCTCGCTTGACCTTGGAATTTGGACACGAGCGCTAGCGAACTGGCGAAGCAATTAAAATATTGGATTTTTTAAATTTATTATGATGGAACAATATTTAAGACAATTGGTCGAAATAGAATTTGTAGATAAAAAACAGATTTTTACTGGATTCCTTATTGATTATTCTGATGATTGGATTTTGCTTCGAAATAATCCCGTTGATTTTATTTTGGATGGATTTGTGATTTTAAAAAACAAAAACATCTTGGCTGTCAACAGAGATCATGATTTGGCTTTTACTGAAAAAGTGATTCGTTTGAAAGGCTTACAAATCAATTCTGAAGATATTATCCCAATTCGAGATTTAGAATCGATTTTGACATACATAAGCAATAAATATGGCATTTTTCAAATCGCTAAGAAATCTGCAAAATCAGCTTATTTAGGAAAATTGCTTTCACTAAATGAAGAAGAACTTTTGATTGATTTTCTGGATACCAGAGGTCAATTTGGCGGAGAACTCAATTTTATTCCTGAAAAAATCAGAGTGATCGAATTTGATACCGATTATATAAATTCTTTGAAATTGGTGATTCCTGAAGAACAGAAATAGTTATAAAAAAAGCCTCTAAAAAAGAGGCTTTTTTGTTATTTGTCAACTTTCTCAAAATTTGAAACTTTGACAAAGGTTCTAAAAATCTAAACTTTTAAGCTTCAGCCAATTTATTTACAAACTCCATACGAACACTTCCGTCTTCGTCGATTTTTGTTAAATTGATTTCTTGCAGTGTATTTACCAATTCAGGATTCCATGGCGTTTTTACTTTTACATAATTTTCTGTAAATCCGTGAATGTAGCCTTCTTTGTTTTCACCTTCAAAAAGAACTGTTCTTCTAGTTCCTAATTGGCTTTCGTAAAAAGCACGGCGTTTTTTAACTGATAATCCACGCAACATTTTGCTTCGTTTTGCACGAACATTTGCCGGAACAACTCCATCCATTTCAGCAGCTTCTGTATTATCTCTTTCAGAATAGGTGAAAACGTGTAAATATGAAATATCCAATTCATTCAAGAAATGATACGTTTCTAAGAAATGCTCATCAGTTTCTCCAGGAAAACCAACAATTACATCGACACCAATACAAGCGTGTGGCATTACTTCGCGAATTTTATTGACACGATCAATATAAACTTCACGCAAATAACGACGTTTCATTAATTTCAGAATATCATTGCTTCCAGATTGCAACGGAATATGAAAATGCGGTACAAAAGTGCGGCTTTTAGAAACGAATTCGATTGTTTCATTTTTCAGCAAATTCGGTTCAATTGACGAAATTCTTAAACGCTCAATTCCTTCAACTTGATCTAAAGCCTGAACTAAATCCAAAAAAGTATGTTCGTGTTTTTTGTTTCCGAACTCCCCTTTTCCGTAATCCCCAATATTTACACCTGTTAAAACAATCTCACGAATATTTTGAGCCGAGATTTCTTTGGCATTTTTCAGTACATTTTCTAAAGCATCACTTCTAGAAATCCCTCTTGCTAGCGGAATCGTACAATATGTACATTTATAATCGCAGCCGTCTTGAACTTTTAAAAATGCTCTTGTACGATCTCCAATAGAATAACTTCCAACATAGAAATCGGCTTCGGCAATTTCGCATGAGTGAACCTCACCCATATCATTCTTGCTTAAATCATGAATATAATCGGTAATTTTAAACTTTTCGGTAGCACCTAAAACCAAATCCACACCATCAACCGCAGCTAATTCTTCTGGTTTTAATTGTGCATAACAACCAACTGCGGCAACAAAAGCTTTATCATTTAGCTTCATGGCTTTTTTCACCACTTGCTTAAACTGCTTATCAGCATTTTCTGTTACAGAGCAAGTATTGATCACATAAATATCGGCTATTTCTTCAAAATCGACGCGGTCAAAACCTTCGTCATTGAAATTTCTGGCGATTGTAGAAGTCTCTGAAAAATTCAGTTTACAACCCAGCGTATAAAAGGCAACTTTTTTTCTATTTTCCATAATTCTCTTAAATTAATGAAATCGTTGTCAAAAAATTTAAGGCTGCAAATTTACAAACAATATTTGTAAAAGAAAATCAATAATCGACTTCGTTTCAACAATTTGCATTAAAACTGATTTTAACGAAAATAAAATCGACTTAATGAAGGTAAAAATTTTGAAAAACAATATTTTTTACGAACTTTACGTTATACAATTCAATAAGAATAAAATGACAAAAATATCGATAAAGTGCAAATTTCATCGATTAAATACATTTTTTTGCAATTTAAATTCAAAAAATCTTACATTTACTAGAGTTAAATTCTCTTGTAGAATTTATTCCGATTTTAAAATTATCGAACGTGTTAATTAATTTAATAATAAATCGGACATAACAATTTTGATTTTCAATCGTTATGTTGTTGTTTTGTGTAACAAAATGAAATGGGAAAGCCGAAAACCAAAGAGAGTAGGCAAAAATAAAAATACAAATACCACACTTTATGAAAGCATTTTTACCCACAATCTGCTTGATGTTCTTAACCGTTTTTAGTTCGCAAGCGCAAACTAATGCTCCAGCCGCAAATCCATTTCCATCAATTAGTACTTTAACGGCTTGGGCAAGTTTGAACTCTCAACAACAATTTGATGTTGCAATTCGTGCCGTTGGTTTTAAATTTGAGGTAAAAGAACCAGGTGCAGAATCTACTGCCTACACTTATATTCGTAAAGTAACTGTAAATGAAGTAAACTATACTGACAGAATTGTTTACAGAATTACGAATAATAATTCTGCAAGTATCATTTCTTTGGTTACAGCTTCTACAGATTTAGTTAGCTTGTACACACCGCAATTAGCAACTTTCAAAAACAACAATTGCAAAACTGAAATGTCTAAAGACAAAAACACAACTTGCAGCTGTTACGAAAGTGCTGCTTTTGCAATCGATCTTTGCGACGAGCGTGTAAAATTAACAATGGGTGATGGAAACAAATATTTTGTTTCTGTAGCTAAAAAATAATCATTTAAGAAATTACGTTTTCCAAATCTTTGCAAACTGCCTTAAAGCTTACAAAGATTTGGAACGCATTTCTTATTTATAAGTTTGGATTTTTCATTTCGTACCAGACTTCAGTTTCTCCTTCATATTCAAAAGAGTTTACATAGTGTAAGCCTAGTTTTTCGAGAATTTTTCTTGAGTTTTCATTCCCTGCATCAGCATACGCGTATAGTGCGTCTACTTTCATTTCATTAAAAGCATAATCTACAAAAGCTTTTCCGGCTTCTGTCGCATATCCTTTTCCCCAATATTTTTCTATGAAACGATAACCAATTTCATAAAAGTTTTTATGTCCGTTAATTTCATCTGTAATGAACTTTATCCCGGACCAACCCAAAAATTCATTCGTTTCTTTAAGAATAACGGCCCAACGCCCTATTCCGAAATCTTTGTACTGTTTTTGAACAAAATGAATGTATTCAATACTCTCTTCAAGCTTTTTTATTGGATTGTTGCCTAAAAAAAGATGAACTTTTGGATTTGAATCCAATTCAAACATTCCGTCCGCATCCGAAAGAAGTAATTCTCTCAATAGTAGTCGCTCTGTTTCAATTGGATTTTTCATCATATTTAATTTAAGATATATTTTTGCACTACTTCTGCCACTCCATCATTATTGTTTGAAGCTACAATCAAATCGGCTTTATCACGCAATTCTGGAGTCACGTTATCAACCCAAACACCAAGTCCAGCATATTCAATCATCGTTAAATCGTTTCCAGCGTTTCCAACGGCGATTATTTCACTTTGATGAATTCCGAGCTTATCTGCCAAAATTTTCAAACTAGCAGCCTTATCTATGCCTTGTTGCGCCGCTTCCAAGAAAAATGGTTTCGACATCGACACACTCAAATGAGGCATTGCCGTTTTCAAATCATTTTCTAATGTTTTTAAATAAGCAGGCTCTTGCAATAAAATACATTTTACGGCGGGTCTATCCACATAATCTTTAAAACTCGAAACTTTAAGATGCGCCATTCCTGTAATTTCTTTTTCTACTTCAATAAATTCAGAATCGGTTTCACTTATAATTTCGTCATCTAAATAGGTGATGATATGCGTATTCATTTTCACGCTATAATCATATAGATCGTGAATTTGCTCGACTGTCAATTTTTGTTCAAACAACACCAAATCATCTTTTGCTTGGCTGATTATGGCACCATTAAATGAAATGATATACGAATCATTCAAGTCCATTTCAAGCTCTTTTGCATAAGCGGTCATTGCCGAAGTTGGACGGCCAGAGGCCAAAACCACATAAACTCCTTTTGCTTGCGCCTCTAATAATACTTTTTTGTTTAAATCTGAAATTCTATGATCATCTGTCAACAAGGTATCATCCATGTCGAGCACTAACATTTTATATTGCATTTTTATATTTAGTTTTCCGCCTCATTTTTAGTTTTCAGTGCTGAAAACTGAAAGTGAGACTTGTAATTTATTCTAATATTATTTTTAACTGTTTTTGAAATTCTTCATTTTCATTTACGCCAATATGCTCTTGATTTTTCAGCGGATAAAAATGAGCATTTGATTTCAGCAACTTTTTTAATCGGATCGAATTATCAATAGGAATCAATTGATCGTCAGTTCCGTGAAAAATATAAATTGGGCTTTTAATTTTCGGAAGATAAAGATTAGTTTCTAGACTAAACTTCTTCAAGAAATCAGGAAAAAATGGGGCTTTTGAACTCGACAATTCCAAAAAATTATAATACGGCGCTTGAAGAATCAAAGTTTTAGGATTATTTTCTAAAGCCAATTTAGCAGCAAAACCAGAGCCTATGGAATATCCCGCAATTATAATTTTGTTTTCAGCATATTTTTCAGCTAACTTTTTATAAGCAACCGAAATATCTTTGCTTACTTGTTCTTCATTTTCAATTTCACCCTCGCTTTTACCGAAACTTCTGTAGTCTAAAATGAAAATATCATACCCCAACGAAGTATATATTTTGGCTATTTTGCCCCAAGTTTCAAGCGTCCCTGCGTTTCCGTGAAGATAAAAAACAAGCCCTTTTGAATTTTCAGCTCTAAATAATAAGCCGTGAAGATTATTTCCGTCAAAAGACGAAATATTTATCTCTTCAAATTTTTGCTGATAATCAAACTTGTAATCTTTCGGCAGTTTAGAGCTGTGAAAAACCAAATCAACTTGATTGAAATAAAAATAGGAAATCATCAAAATATAAATAATCAGGAAAAAGCACAAAAGCACCAATACCAAAAATTTAATTGTTTTTAAAATCTCCATACTTTACTTGGTCTTCCATTTTCAGTCACAGTTTTCAGGTTTTACTGCAACTGAGAACTCTCTTTAAAGGCTCATTCTAAATTTCTCTATAACTGGATTTGCTTTCGCAAAATCAGTCTCTTGAATAAAAACTTCAACTGCTAAATCTGTTCCGCCAAAACCTCCCAAACGTGCAGATTGAATATTGTCTTTTTTTACTGTTTCCACACCAGCTTCTTCTAATCTTTCTTGTATAGCAAGTGCCAAAACTTCACTTCCAGAAAACACCTTCATTAATCCCATGATAATCTATTTTGTTATTAAGTTTTCAGTCTCAGTCAGAGTTCTCAATTAAACCGCGTACTAAAACTATTTATAAAAAATCCCGCTTTCCAGTCACTGATACTGAAAACCGGGATTGTAATTTTACATTAATTTATTCCTCTTCTTTGTCATCTTCCTCTTCATCAAGCTCCTCATCTTCTTCTTCATCAAATTCTTCGTCGTCTTCCTCTTCCATATCAAACAAATACGGCTCAATCATTATTTTGTCTGCCAAAATCTCGATTCTTTCTGTCAAATCCTCAGCAAAGATAATTCGTTGCACTTTGGCAATACTATTAGAAATACGAGTAATTTTTGGATCATGACGCAATTTCAAAATCGGATCTGCATCATCTAGAATAAACATTTTAAGACGATTTACATTGTAACCTGCCGTACTGAACATGTCATTCAACTTGGTTGGTGTTCCAATCAAAACATCAATTCCAGTAGAAACATAATTTTTATCATAATCCATATCGCCTTTGTCGTGAACTCCGTACACTTCAAGATTGGTATATTTATTATACTTATCAAAAAGTTCTTCCATTGCCAAAACCTTTTCTTTGTCTTCAACAATAATCAAAGCTCTAGGCGATTCTTCATTTTTACCAGCCAATTGCTGAATTACATTCAAGACAATGGTTGTGGTTTTTCCCGTTCCTTTTGGCGAAACAATTAAACAATCTGCACCACTTTTAATGGTTGAAAAAGTTTCCTGTTGCAAAGCATTAGCTTCTGTCAAACCATTTTCAATTAGGGCATCTTGTAATTTCTCGTTTATTTTTTTTAGTTTCATTTTTTTTAGCTTTAAGCTTTAAGCTATACGCTACAAGCAAAAATTATTTAGTTTTTATAAAAGCTTAAAGCCTAGAGCTTATAGCCTAAAGCGCGAAGCAACTTATTTGCTTGCGAACATTTTCACGTCGCTTTCCGAGATTTCATTTCCTCCTAAAATGATCAATCTCTCCACGACATTTCGAAGTTCACGAATATTTCCTGTCCAATCGTATTCTTGCAATAATTTTATGGCTTGCGCCGAAAATCCTTTAACTGCATTTCCTTGTTCTGAGGCAATTTTTTCCGAAAAATGTGCAATCAAAGCTGGAATATCATCTCGTCTCTCATTCAAAGGTGGCACTTTAATTAAAATTACTGCCAAGCGATGGTACAAATCTTCACGAAAACGACCTTCAGCAATTTCCTTTTTTAAGTCTTTATTCGTTGCCGCAACAACACGAACATCTACCTTAATATCTTTATCAGCTCCAACTCTGGTAATCATGCTTTCTTGCAATGCACGCAAAACTTTGGCTTGCGCCGAAAGACTCATATCACCAATTTCATCCAAGAAAATAGTTCCTTTGTCTGCTGCTTCAAACTTTCCTGCACGATCCTTAACTGCTGATGTAAAAGCGCCTTTTACGTGTCCAAACAATTCACTTTCGATCAATTCACTCGGAATTGCCGCACAGTTTACTTCAATTAAAGGAAAATTCGAGCGTTCGCTTTTTTCGTGCAATTGATGTGCTACTAATTCTTTTCCAGTTCCATTTGGCCCAGTAATCAAAACTCTCGCTTCAGTTTGCGCCACTTTGTCAATCATCACTTTGATATGATTAATTGATTCACTGTCGCCAATCATTTCGTAGTTTTTGCTGACTTTTTTCTTTAAGATTTTATTCTCAACTACTAATTGTTTTTTATCCAAAGCATTACGAACCGTATTTAACAAACGATTCAAATCTGGTGGTTTTGAGATATAATCAAAAGCCCCCAAACGCATCGTTTGAATTGCTGTTTCCATATCTCCGTGACCCGAAATCATGACCATTGGAATCTCAGGTTTTACTTTTTTCACTTCTTCTAAAACCTCAACACCGTCCATTTTTGGCATTTTGATATCGCACAAAACCAAATCGTAATCGTTGTTTTTTATTTTTTCAAGTCCCGCAACTCCATCTTCCGCTTCATCAACTTGATACGAATCATTTTCTTCTGATAATATTTTTACCAAAACTCTTCTGATCGCTGCTTCGTCTTCGATAATTAGTATTTTACTCATTTTTTTAAGGTTCTGAGTTTCTAAGGCGCTAAGGTTCTGAGGTTTTTATTAAGCAAGAAAACTTAGCATCTTAGCACCTCAGAACCTTAGCCCCTTCAAAAATTAATATTTAAGCCACTTATACAATTCTTTCCAAGTCGGTTTTTTGCCGTACATCAAAATACCTACGCGGTAAATTTTTGCAGCGAACCATACCACAAGGAAAAATGAAGCAAACAATAATGATACCGAAATTGCGATTTGCCACCACGGCACTCCAAATGGAATACGCATTAGCATCACAATTGGTGACGTTAGCGGAATCATTGAGAATGCAACTGCAACTGTTCCGTGTGGATCATTTACAACTGTAAAAAATCCAATATAAACGCTCAAAATCAGAGGCATTAGGATTGGTAACAAAAATTGCTGCGAATCAGTTTGATTGTCAACTGCAGCTCCAATTGCCGCATAAAATGAGCTATATAAAAAATATCCTCCTATGAAATAAACTACAAATCCGATTATGATGCTTGCAATCGGTAAATTCCATAATTCTGCGATATACATTTGTGCTGAACCTGACAATTGATGTTGAGCAGACTGCATTAATTCAGGCGAAATTCTCGCAGCTGGACCTACATTTACTCCAAAAAATGCCGAAGCGGCAAACATCAAACTCAAACCAATAACGGCCCAAATCATAAATTGTAGAATTCCTGCCAATGAAGTTCCAACAATTTTTCCGATCATCAACTGAAATGGTTTTACTGATGAAATGATAATTTCAATAATTCGGTTTGTTTTTTCTTCGATTACGCTTCTCATCACCATATTCCCGTAAATAATAATGAACATCATAATCAGATAACCAAATGCACCTCCAATCGCAATTTTAATTTCATTCAGACCTTTCAAACTTTCCTCTCCGGAAGCTTTCACCAAATGAATATTTACTTTTGACTGCGCTTTCTGAATTGATAAAGTATCTAATTTTGCTTCTTCCAAATTCAATTTTGTAATTTTTGAAGCAATAACATCTTGCGTCTTTTCAACGAAAGAAATACTTGGACTATTATTTGAAATAAACTCGATTTTACTTTCTAAATCTCTTTTATTATTTGTTTTCGGAATAACAATCAACCCACTGAAATTTTCTTTTGTAATGCTATCTTTTAAAGCATTGACATCAATTTCAGATAAATTCAAATATTTAAATTCAGCTCCCTTTTTATTTTCTTTTAAAAAGTCAGACGCAAAAAGTCCGGTTTCATCATGAATCGCAATACGTTTTGTTTCGGCTTTCATCGAACTCAAATAGCCAATAAAAACAGCTATTGCCACAAACAAAAGCGGACTCAAAAAAGTCATGACAACAAAAGATTTATTGCGCACTTTGGCAATAAATTCTCTTTTTACAATCAACGAGATAATACTCATAAATATTTCTAAATTTCAAATCTCAACTTCCAACTTCCAACTTCAACGTCAAAAATTTGGAATTTGGAATTTAATTACTGGAATTTAATTTTTTGTTTTCAGTTACAGTTTGAATGAAAATATCGTGTACACTTGGAATTTTCTCCACAAAATGTGTCACTTGCCCACGTTGCGTAAGCACATGCAATAATTCATTTGGCGAAGCATTTCCTATTTGAATATTTAATTTCAAATCATCATTTAAAGATTTAAAGCTTGCCGGCGAAACCGTAAATTTTTGTGTAATATCGTACATTAAACCTTCAACATTGCTGGTCAAGATTCCCACTTCAAAACTATTAGTTCTAAACTGACGTTTTACATCGCCAATTTTACCTTCGATCAATTTATTTGATTTATGAATCAAAGCAATATTTTCGCAAAGTTCTTCAACGCTTTCCATTCTATGTGTTGAAAAAATAATAGTAGAACCTTGTTCCTTTAAAGCTAAAATTTCATCTTTAATAACATTAGCATTTACAGGATCAAATCCTGAGAACGGTTCATCTAAAATCAGCAATTTTGGTTTATGCAAAACACAAACGACAAACTGAATTTTCTGCGCCATTCCTTTAGAAAGCTCTTGGATTTTTTTGTTCCACCAACCTTGAATTCCCAAACGGTCAAACCAATAATCTAGTTGTTTTTTGGCTTCAGCCTTAGAAAGACCTTTCATTTGTGCCAAATACAAACATTGCTCCCCTACTTTCATCGAGCTATACAAACCTCTTTCTTCTGGAAGATATCCAATAGTTTGTACGTGTTTTGGCTGTAATCTTTCTCCATCCAAAATTATCTCTCCACTATCTGGCAATGTAATTTGGTTTATGATTCTGATTAGGGAGGTTTTTCCAGCTCCATTCGGACCTAAAAGTCCATATATACTGCCTTTCGGCACATTTAATGAAACTTCGTTAAGCGCTACATAATCGCCATATTGTTTTACGACTTTATGTACTTCGAGTAAGTTGCTCATGCTGTTTTTGAGATTTTCTGCGTTGCTTATGCCATTATGGCTAAGCGACTGTAAAAGTAAATAATTAGTAGCGAATCTGCGTAATATTCAGCAAAAAACCCATCCTAAATTTATGTTAGAATGGGTTTTTGATTATTTATAATCTTTTAAAAAAGTTTCGATTTATGAAAACATATCTTTTACTTTCTCAAAAAATGATTTCTCTGATTTCTCTGGACTTGGAGCAAAGTGCTCGTCATTTAAAGCATTTTCAAAGAATTGTTTTTGTTCTTTATTTAAAGTTTTTGGAGTCCAAACATTTACGTGAACTAGTAAATCACCGCTTCCGTAACCATTTAAACTCGGAATTCCTTTTCCTTTTAATCTTAAGATTTTTCCAGACTGAATTCCTTCTTCCAATTTAATACGCACTTTTCCGTTGATTGCTTCAATATCTTTCGAAGCTCCCAAAACTGCTTCAGGGAAACTGATATATAAATCGAAATGAATGTTTTCACCTTCACGCTTCAAGAATTCGTGCTCAACCTCTTCAATCGCTACAATTAAATCTCCTGGAATACTGTTTCCTGGAGCATCGTTACCTTTATTAGCAACTTTTAACTGCATTCCGTCAACAACTCCAGCAGGAATTTTGATTGATACTGTCTCGTCTTCTTGAACCATCCCTTGAGCATCTGCCTCAGAAGGTTTTTTATCTAAAATCTGACCAGAACCACCACAAGTAGGACAAGTAGATGCAGATTGCATTCTTCCTAAAATGGTATTGGTTACACGCATTACTTGACCTTGACCATTACAAGTCGTACAAGTTTTATACGTTACGCCTTTTGCCTGAACTTTACGTTTTACTTTTACTTTTTTCTCAACTCCATTTGCAATTTCTTCTAAAGTCAATTTTACTTTAATTCGAAGATTGCTTCCTTTAGCACGACGTGGGCCTCCGCCTCCGCCGCCAAATCCGCCAAATCCGCCACCAAAAATATCACCAAACTGGCTGAAAATGTCATCCATATTCATACCGCCGTGACCGCCAAATCCGCCAGAACCATCAAATGCTTGATGTCCGTATTGATCGTATTTCGCTTTTTTCTGCGGATCGCTTAAAACTTCATAAGCTTCTGCCGCCAATTTGAAGTTTTCTTCTGCCTCTTTGTCGCCTGGATTTTTATCAGGGTGATATTTTAAAGCACTTTTTCTGTACGCTTTTTTAATTTCGGCAGCATCAGCATTTTTTGAAATGCCAAGTATTTCGTAAAAATCTTTTTTCATAATTGAATCAAATTCCAAATCTTAAAATTCCAAAATCCAAAAAATGCATTTGAAATTCTTAATTGCATCTTTTAGTTTCCTACAACAACTTTAGGGAAACGAATAATTTTGTCTCCTAATTTGTATCCTTTTTCAATAACATCAACAATTTTCCCTTTTAATTTGTCAGACGGAGCTGGAATTTGAGTAATTGCTTCAGCGATATCAGCGTTGAAAGCATCTCCTGCTTGAATTTCAACTTGCTCTAAACCTTTAGAAACCAAAGTGTTTTTAAATTTATCATGAATCAACTCAACACCTTTTTTCAAGTTTTCGTCATCTGACTTGTTGATTTCTACTGCCGCTCTGTCAAAATCGTCTAAAACTGGAAGCATAGCCAACAAAACTTCTTGGTTTGCTGTTTTAAACAATTCAAGACGTTCTTTTGAAGTTCTTTTTTTGTAATTTTCAAATTCAGCAAATAATCTCAAAAACTTATCTTTTTCGTGAGCCAAGTCTTTAGCTAATTGCTCCTCAACACTTAATTCTTCAACAATTAACTGCTCTCCGTTGGCATTGTTCTCTAACGTTACATCGTCTAATTCCTGATCGAATTCTGTATTTTCCGTAGTCATATTACTTTTATTTTTAAAAATATTCTTAAACTTCATTTTTATTTCTTTTTGTTGGATTGCAAAAGTACTGCCAAAATTTCTAAAATGTCAAATTGTCACTTTATTAAAACTGAGCGCTTTAAAAACCAAATTTGCCTCAAAAAAATTTAGTATAATTTTAAGACTATTACGTTATAGTTTATTTTATCTTTGAGATGTAAATAAAGACAAAATCTATTATCTATCAAAATTGAATTTAAGGGTTGGCTATAGCCTAATAAATAATTATTAATTCAAATTTACCTTATATTAAAAAAAGCTTCGCCTATAGAGACGAAGCTTTTTTTTATGTTTGAGCTTTTTTGCACGGGCGGAGGGATTCGAACCCCCATCAACGGTTTTGGAGACCGCTATTCTACCCTTGAACTACGCCCGTAACTTGAGGTCGCAAATTAAGAGTATTTTTTCTTGCCCCGCAACTATTTCAAGCAGATTTTAAAAGGCTTTCAACAGATTCAAACAGATTTTTATTCAATTAAAACCCGATAAAATCTCATAAGCTTCTCATAATCTGGCTAAAAGAAAACCATTTTTATTGAAAATTCTACACAAAAAAAAACACATTTTTTTTGCCAAATTATTTCACGCAGATTTAAAAAGGATTTAAGCAGATATACACAGATTTTTAAAAATTAAAATCATTTGCAATCTGCTTAACTCTGCAAAAATCTGCGTGAAATATTTTTTAATCCAATGCCCCTTAGATCAATGCGTTTTTCAATCCATCAAAATCAACAGAAACTTGCTCACCTGTTACTAAATTTTTAAGCGCAAACGTATTTGACGCAATTTCCTGATCGCCAGCGATTACCGCAAACGGAATCAAACGTTTGTCCGCATATTGAAATTGCTTTCCAACTTTTACATTGTCAGGATACAATTCTACTTTTATATTTTCTTTTCTCAATTTCTGAATCGCTTTTGAAGCATACAAAGCTTCTTTGTCTCCATAATTGATAAACATTGCTTTTGATGTTGCCGAAACTGTTTCTGGAAATAATTGTAATTCTTCAAGCACTAAATAGATTCTGTCAAGTCCAAAAGAAATTCCAACTCCACTCATATTTTTCAAACCAAAAATACCAGTCAAATCATCATATCTTCCGCCACCTCCAATAGAACCCATAGCAACGGTTTTTGGAGCTGCAACTTCAAAAATAGCTCCTGTATAATAATTTAAGCCACGTGCCAAAGTCACATCTAGATCTAAAATTGCAGTTGACAAACCTAAATCGGCCACATTGTCGCAAATAAATTTCAATTCTTCCACACCTTTCATTCCTTCTTCCGATGAAGACAACATTTCAGAAAGCTGTGCAATTTTGTCTGCAAAAGTTCCAGAGAAACTGAAAAGCGGTTGTACTTTTACTAAAGCTTCTTCAGAGATTCCTTTTTCAACCATTTCTTTCTTTACACCATCTTCTCCAATTTTATCCAATTTGTCTAGCGCAACTGTAAAATCGATTAATTTATCTGAAGCACCAATTACCTCAGCAATTCCTGACAAAATTTTTCTGTTGTTGATTTTGATTGTAACACCTTCTAAACCTAAAGAAGTAAAAACAGTATCGTACAATTGCACCAATTCTACTTCTTGCCAAAGTGATTTTGAACCTACGACATCAGCATCGCATTGAAAAAATTCTCTAAAACGTCCTTTTTGTGGATTATCAGCTCTCCAAACGGGTTGGATTTGGTATCTTTTAAAAGGAAATTCAATTTCGCTTTGGTGTTGTACCACGTATCTTGCAAACGGAACTGTCAAATCGTAACGCAAAGCTTTTTCAGAAATTTTTCCTGTGAATTTATTCAATTCAATTCTTTGCTCTAAACTGATTTTTTCAGCAGAATTCAACTGTAATTCCTCAATTGATTCTGGCAATTCAATTTTACTTTTATTGTAGAAAAAGTTTCCAGAGTTTAAGATTTTAAAAATAAGACGATCTCCTTCTTCGCCATATTTTCCCATCAAAGTATCTGAATTTTCAAACGAAGGCGTTTCGATTGGTTGGAAACCAAATTTCTCGAAATTCGCTTTTATAGTTTGAATAATATATTGACGTTTTGACACCTCTGCAGGTGAAAAATCTCTGGTTCCTTTTGGGATACTTGGTTTTGAAGCCATCTTCTTTTATTTTAGATTTCTGATTTTAGATTTTAGATTGTTCCAATCTTTATCTAAAAATCTTATAGTATTAATTTATTTCTAGATTTTTTTCAGGCTGTTAGTTCTTTTGGCTTTCGACATTAAAACTTTCCAACTTTCGACTTAATTTAAAATCGACTGCAAATATCTTACTTTTTAAAATAAATAATAACACTTGGAAAACAAACTTGTAACAAAAACCGTATTTTCGTGTCAAATTGGTCATGATGCTAAAATTATTTAAAGAAAATATCCGAATTGCTTTTGGTTCCATCAAAACTCAAATTCTGAGAACCATTCTTACCGTATTAATTATTGCTATCGGAATTACGGCCTTGGTTGGAATCTTGACCGTTGTTACGGCTTTGGAAAATACCGTTTCGACCAATTTCGCCTCAATGGGCGCCAACACGTTCAACATCAACCAATACGAAAACAATCTTAAAAACCGTGGCGGAAAAGAACGAGAAATCATAAACCCGATTATTTCCTATCCTGAAGCTGTTGCTTTTAAAAACAAATACAAATATCCATTTACAGAAACTTCTCTTTCATTTACTGCAACTTCAAAAGCTGAAGTCAAATTTTTAGGCGAAAAAACAGATCCTGAAATCACCATTTTGGGCGTCGATGAACATTTCATTTCGAATTCTGGTCTGGAAACCACTTCTGGCCGTTCTTTCAATCAATTTGACATCGACAACAACACGTATTCTTGCATTGTTGGTTCTGATTTTGAGAAAGGCTTATTGAAAGATGTCAACCCAATCGACAAAATTATTTCAATCAGAGGTGCACGTTTCAAAGTAATTGGCGTATTAAAAGAAAAAGGTTCTACGTTTGGACACAGTCAAGATTTGCGTGTGTTGATTCCAATTCAAGTGGCGCGTTCTTTATTCACAGCACCAAATATAAACTACACCATTAGTGTCATGGTTTCTAAAAAAGAACTTTTAGATCCCGCGATCGACAATGCAACTAGTGTAATGCGAAGAGTTCGCAAATTAAATCCTGTTCGAGACAATAATTTCGGAATGGGCCGAAGCGATGATTTGATAAATCGTATTCTAGGAATCACACAATATTTAGGTTGGGCTTCATGGATTATCAGTATTATTACAATTCTTGGATCATCAATTGCCTTAATGAATATCATGATTGTTTCGGTTACAGAACGAACTCGAGAAATTGGAGTTCGAAAAGCTTTGGGCGCCACAAAAACAACTATTTCTACTCAATTTTTTATTGAAACCATGCTCATTGGCCAAATTGGCGGATTGGTCGGAATCATCATTGGGATTCTGCTTGGTTTTGCCATTGCCACAGCAATGAAGTTTGCTTTTGTCATTCCGTGGGGTGCTATTTTTGCCGCTTTTGCGACAAGCTTCACCGTTGCAATAGTTTCCGGATTATATCCTGCAATTAAGGCTTCTAAATTAGATCCAATTGAAGCTTTGCGATATGAATAATTTTCTTTTGAAGCAGAAATAAAGTTTCCAAAACAAGACCCGTCCCGCTATCCGTTTCAATCTTTTATGCCGAACCCCGGCATAAAAGGATTTCCACTTCTATCGGGGCTAAATTAGAAGTCTCATTTTTTTCGAGAAACATCCAAAATAATTCTACAAACGTTCCTGCAAGGTTTTCAAAACCTTGTAGGTTTAAATTAGTTAGAGATGATCTATTTGCAGGTTTAAATAAGTTGACGAATACCTACAAGGTTTTGAAAACCTTGCAGGAAATCATTCTGTCATTATCGTAAATATCCTTTCGGAGTTCGATGTTTTTGAAATTCATCCTTTCAAGCAAATCAATCATTTCTTTCCCAAGATATTGATTGATTTCAAAATACAATTGCCCGTTTTCTAAAAGATTTTTCTGTGCCAGTGCAGCAATTTTTCGGTAAAAAATCAATGCGTCATTATCATCAACAAACAGAGCCAAATGTGGTTCAAAATCTAGAACATTCTTTTTGATTTCGGCTTTTTCTAAATTTCGAACATAAGGTGGATTTGAAACAATAATGTCATAATCGGATTTCAATATTTCCAATTCCAAAATATCTTTCAGCATAAAAGTAACATCGACATTATTGTTTATCGCATTTCTTTTTGCAGTATCCAATGCTTTTTTTGAAACATCAATTGCATAAACCTTCGCCTTTGGAAGATTTTTCGCCAATGAAATAGCAATACAACCGCTGCCTGTTCCAATATCCAAAATTTTGATTTCCTTAGATCTTCCTTTATTTTCATTGACAATCCACTCCACCAATTCTTCGGTTTCAGGCCTTGGAATCAAAACATTTTCGTTTACTTCAAAATCTAAACCATAAAAACTGGTTTTTCCCAGCAAATATTGAATCGGAACTTCATTTTTTAAATCGTCCAATAACGAATCCCAAACTATAAAATCCTTTTCAGAAAAATTTAGTTCATGGTTCAAGGCCAAATCAATCTGCCGCAATTTATGCTTGTCTTCTAATATCAAATAGAAAAAACTCTCCGCTTCATATGCATCATACAAAGGCGATAATTCTTTTATAAATTGAGTCCTATATTGTTTAATTTTCATTTCTGGTTTCTACTTTTTTCAGCAAAAGCTGATTTTTCTTTCAAATAAGTATTGAAAAATCTGATTTGTTACAAGATTTCACAAAACTTTCAACATCCAAACCGGACAAGAACTATGCCCCGTACACCCCAAAGGAGCGTCTAAATATTCAAAACCTGATTTTTTGTATAATTTCTGAGCGGCATGCATAAATGGCATAGTTTCGATATAACATTTTTCAAAACCAAAATTCCTTGCTTCGTTTAGGCATTTCTCCATCATTTGGCTTCCAATTCCTAAACCTCTTGTTTTAGGCAAAAAATACATTTTCTGCAATTCACAAATTTCTGGAGCACCATTTTCTAAAGGCGCAATACCGCAACATCCCACAATTTCACCTTCATTTTCAACTACAAAATAAACAGATTTTGGTTTGTTATATTCTTCAAACATTAAATCAAGATAAGGATCTGCATATGCTGTTCCTACTTTTGGAATTTCCATTTCATCAAAAACAGATCGTATTAATTGTGCAACTGCCTTATTGTCTTCTTTTTTAATCGCTCGGATTATGCAATTTTCCATGATTCTTTATTCGTGTACTATAACTACAAAAGTAAAAATACTTTTTTGATAGTTGCTCAACTATACTGTTAACTATCGGGATTAAAATCAAAAATCACTATTTTTGCAACGTGAATACACATGAAAAATACATAAAACGCTGCATTGAACTTGCTCAAAACGGTTTTGGAACTACTTATCCAAATCCGATGGTGGGAAGCGTAATTGTTCACGAAGGCAAAATAATTGGCGAAGGATGGCACAAAAAATCCGGCGAACCACATGCTGAAGTCAATGCTGTAAATTCCGTAAAGGATAAATCCCTTTTAAAAAAAGCTACCATTTATGTGAGTTTGGAACCTTGCAGTCATTTTGGAAAAACGCCTCCTTGTTGTGATTTAATTATCGCAAATAAAATTCCGAATGTAGTTGTTGGAACTGTTGACCCGAATGAAAAAGTAGCTGGACGAGGAATCAAAAAATTAATCGAAGCTGGTGCGACTGTAACGGTTGGAATTTTAGAAGATGAATGCAACGAGCTCAACAAACGCTTTTTTACCTTTCATCAAAAAAAGAGACCTTATATAATATTGAAATGGGCCGAAAGCCAAGACGGATTTTTAGCGCCCGAAAAAGAAACCAATCAAGAACGCAAACCTGTTTGGATTACCAACCAATATTCAAGACAATTGGTCCATAAATGGCGAAGCGAAGAACAAGCAATTTTGGCTGGAACAAAAACCGTTATTGACGATAATCCGAAATTAAATACCCGAGATTGGTCAGGAAATAATCCCGTTCGAGTGGTTTTGGATCAGAATAACCGAATCTCAAAAGACAGTTTTGTTTTTGATGATAGTGTAAAAACAATTGTATTTTCAAAATCAGAGAACAATATTTCTACCGAAAACACCATTTTTGAGAAAGTTGATTTCAATGAAAATTTAGTCTCTCAGATTTTAGATGTTTTATATCAACATCAAATTCAGTCCGTAATTATCGAAGGCGGAAGACAAACCTTGCAATCTTTTATCGATTCAGATTTGTGGGACGAAGCCCGAGTTTTCATCGGAACAAATACTTTTGAAAAAGGAACAAAAGCGCCAATTATTCAGAAAAAGAACACTCAAAAAACAACTATACAAAACGACGAATTACTATATATAAGAAACCATGATTGATACGATAATTTTTGACTTTGGCGATATTTTCATCAATTTAGACAAACAAGGAACTATTTCAGGACTGAAAAATTTAGGAATGACCGAATGGAATTCAGAAATGGATCGTTTGAATTTATTGTTTGAAACTGGAGATATCTCTCACGATGATTTTATTGGCGGATTTCAAAAAGAACTCCCAAATGCGTCTATTGAAGAAATCATGGAAGCTTGGAACGCCGTTTTAGCCGATTTCCCTTCGTACCGATTAGAGTTCTTAAAAGAACTTTCAAAAAAATACCGTCTGTTCCTATTAAGTAATACAGATGCAATTCATATTACTACTTTTCAAAACAGAGTTGGCGTTGATTTTTACACCGATTTTTACAACTGTTTTGAAAAAGTCCATTTTTCGTATGAGATTGGCAAAAGAAAACCAAACGCCAATTCTTACCAACACTTAATCGACGAACATAATTTAATTCCTGAACAAACCTTATTTGTTGACGACAAAAAAGAAAACACCGACGCAGCGGCGGCACTAGGCTTGAAAGTTTGGAATTTGCAGGTTGGAAAGGAAGATGTGATTCAATTATTTGACAAAGGATTATTATAAAAACATAAGCCACAGATTAAAAGGATTAACGCTGATTTCCCTTCAAAAGAAATCTTTTTAAATCCTTTTAGTCTGTGGCTAAAAAAAATACAGAACTTCAATTTTGGAATACAACGATACTTATCAAACCATCGCATTTGAATCTGAGGAAGTGCTTTTTAAGGAAAAAGGAAGCAAATTCTTTGGGTATGCTTTTCCTATTGAAAGCGAAGACGAAGTAAAACCGATTATTGAAGATTTAAAAAAAGCGCATCCGCATGCTGTTCATTATTGTTATGCTTATCAACTAGGAACAGCGCCAAAAATATCGTATCGAGCAAATGACGATGGCGAACCCAGCAATACTGCGGGCGCCCCCATTTATGGACAGATTCAATCTTTTGGCTTGACCAATATTCTTGTGGTCGTGGTTCGTATTTTCGGTGGAGTAAAATTAGGCGCTGGCGGTTTGATCACAGCCTATCGAACAACCGCACAAATGGCGCTGGAAGTTTGTGAAATTGTTGAAAAGACAATTGACGTACATTTTTTGATCTCTTTTGATTACAAAAACATGAATAAAGTAATGCGTGTCATCAAAGAAAAAAAACTTGAAATTACATCTCAAGAAATGGAAATTGATGAAAATTCCGGATTGCCAATTGGCAAAATTGGGACAAAAACACGCAAAAAAAATGCCGAATCTATATTCGACATTTTTGATTTAATGTTTGAAATCGATATTAAAATTGTGTGATTTATTATAAAAACACACCTCATTTTAACAATTATTCTAATGTTTTAAACAATTCTAAAATGTAATCTGGAGGGGCAGTTGGGCGGCCCGTTTTTAACGAAATAAATACTAAAATAAACACTGCTGTTGTTAATAACTCATTTGCCTCATTATAGATCGCGCAGTCGAATTCAATCTTTACAGATGACTGACTTTTGAAGGTAGTATGAATTGTTAAAAGTTCATCATAGCGCGCTGATTTTTTATAATTAATTTGCATCGAAACAATCGGGAGTCCAATACCGCTTTCTTCCATGCTAGCATACGAAATCCCTTTATTTCTAAGCCATTCCACGCGTCCAATCTCAAAATATGGCACATAATTTCCGTGATAAACAACTCCCATTTGGTCAGTTTCTGAGTAACGAACACGCACTTGCGTTTGATGATTTTTCATTATTTATAGATTAAAAAAAATTAAATTCCTCCAGTTCCTTTACAACTTTTTTTTTATAAAATTCGACCCAAAATATTTTTTTTTACAGAAATTTGTTCACATATTTGTTATCCCGAAATACGGAAAAATTTTGCTCCATTTTTATTAGGAGAATCTTTATCAATAATAAAAAACTTATCTGAATCTATGACTAAAACTGCTCAATCGGTATGGGAAAACTGTTTGTCCTTTATAAAAGACAATATTCAAGATCAAGCCTATAAAACTTGGTTCGAACCAATCAAATCAGTTGAGCTAACCGACAACGCATTATACATTCAGGTACCAAGTAAATTCTTCTACGAATGGTTAGAGGAACACTATGTTAAATTATTGAAAGTTGCGCTTACCAAAGAACTAGGAAAAAACGCAAAGTTACTCTATAAAATCAAAATGGAAAACACTTATGGAAATAAACAGCCGTTTACCGAGCAGCTGCCAAGTTCCAATAGAGTGCCTATGAAACCGCAAGAGGTTGACGCTCCGTTTAAAAACTTAAATCCTGAGCTAAAAAATCCTTTTGTAATTCCGGGAATCAGAAACCTAAAAATTGAATCGCAACTAAACCCAAACTATAGTTTTGACAATTTCCTTGAAGGAGATTCAAACCGTTTGGCTCGTTCTGCAGGTATGGCTGTTGCCAATAAACCTGGAGGAACTTCATTCAATCCATTATTAATTTTTGGAGGAGTTGGTTTAGGGAAAACACACTTGGCGCACGCTATTGGTGTTGAAGTAAAAGACAAATATCCTGAAAAAACGGTTTTATATATTTCTGCCGAAATTTTCACACAACAATATATTGACTCTGTAAAAAAGAATAATCGTAATGATTTTATTCACTTTTATCAGTTAATCGACGTTTTAATTATTGACGACGTTCAGTTTTTATCTGGAAAATCAGGAACTCAGGACGTTTTCTTCCACATTTTCAATTACTTGCACCAAAACGGAAAACAAGTAATTTTAACTTCAGACAAAGCGCCTGTTGACATGCAAGATATCGAGCAACGTTTGTTGTCTCGTTTCAAATGGGGGTTATCTGCAGAATTGCATCAACCAGATTACGAAACTCGTATTTCAATCTTAAAAAACATTTTGTATCGTGACGGTGTTGATATGCCAGAAGATATTTTAGAATATGTTGCAAGAAACATCAAAACTAACGTTCGTGAGCTTGAAGGAGCAATTATCTCGCTAATCGCTCAGTCTTCTTTCAATAAAAAAGAAGTTACAATTGAACTGGCGAAAAGCGTAGTTGAGAAATTTGTTAAAAACGTAAAGAGAGAAATCTCCATCGATTATATCCAAAAAATTGTTTCTGATTATTTCCAATTAGATATTGAAACACTTCAATCTAAAACCAGAAAGAGGCATGTGGTGCAAGCAAGACAATTAGCTATGTTCTTTGCAAAAAAATTCACTAAAGCTTCTTTGGCAAACATTGGTTCACAAATTGGAGATCGCGATCACGCTACCGTTTTGCACGCTTGCAAAACTGTTGACAATTTAGTTTCTACAGACAAACAATTCAAAAAGTTTGTCGAAGATATCAACAAAAAACTAACGCTATAACGCGCACCATGCCAGTAAAAATCTTGATGGTTTGTTTGGGGAACATTTGTAGATCCCCATTAGCAGAAGGTATTTTGGCTTCAAAATTACCTCAAGACAAATTCTTTGTAGATTCTGCTGGAACAGGTTCTTGGCATATTGGACATTGTCCAGACAAACGCTCCATCGAGGTTGCCTTAAAAAACGGAATCAACATCAGTGCGCAAAAAGGAAGACAAATTCAAGTTTCTGATTTTGAAGATTTCGATTATATTTATGTAATGGATAATTCAAATTTTCGAGATGTTGTACATTTAGCAAAAACTCCAGAACACAAAAACAAAGTTCGTTTGATTCTAAACGAAATATTTCCAGGCGAAAATGTAGATGTTCCAGATCCATATTATGGTTCTGCAAATGGTTTTGACAACGTTTATCAAATGCTGGATGAAGCAACAGACCTAATTGCTGACCAACTTCTAAAAAAACACTCCTAATTCAATTGTTTCTAAAATAGAGATAATTGAATTTTTTAATTTTAAATAAATACACATGAAACTTCTAGGAAAACTTTATTTAATTCCAACTACAATGGGCGAAAGCGATCCGATGGATGTTTTACCTCAAACGGTTAGAAGAACAATAGAAGTTATTGACCATTATATTGTTGAAAACGACAAAACTGCCAGAAAATCTATAAAAGCAGTTTACCCAGAAAAAAAACAATCAGAATTAGTTCTTTTCACCTTAAACAAAAGAACCGAAACCAGCGAGCATTTAGATTTCATCAAACCTTTATTAGAAGGAACAAACATGGGATTAATGAGCGAAGCCGGATGTCCGGGCGTTGCTGATCCGGGCGCTGCGATTGTAAAATTGGCACATGAAAAAGGAATTCAGGTTGTGCCTTTAGTTGGGCCTTCTTCTATCCTATTGGCGATGATGGCTTCCGGAATGAACGGCCAAAGTTTTACATTTAATGGTTATTTGCCAATTGACAAAGACGAGAAAAAATCGGCAATTCGTCATTTTGAGAAATTATCTTATGATAAAAACCAATCGCAACTGTTTATTGAAACGCCATACAGAAACAACAAACTGATTGAAGATCTTTTGCAAATTTTGAATCCGTCAACACATCTTTGTATTGCAGCAGATATTACCTTGCCAACAGAATTCATCAAAACCATGAAAGTTTCTGATTGGAAAAAATTAAAAATTGATATTGACAAACGTCCTGCGATTTTTATTATTCATAAAATGTAAACTAACTAACCAAACCACTATGAAAAAGATTTTATTACTAATTTTAATTTGTTCGGCACAAAATATATTTTCACAAAGCAATACACAGAACTCTAAAACAAAAAGTTCAGAACCAGCCGTTAAAACCCAAAACGGTACAGCTGATGCAATAATAACGATAGACGAACCTGTATATTCATCTTCAACCAATACAAATGAAGACAATGTCGTTTATAATGCAGCAGGTATCGATGTAAAACCTGATTTTCCTGGAGGAATGGATAAGTTTTATCAATTTGTAGACAGCAATTTTAAAACACCCGAAGGAGCAAAAAACATAACAGGAAAGAAAATCTACATAACATTTGTCGTTGAAAAAGACGGTTCGTTAACTGACATAAAAATTCTTAGAGACGCTGGTTATAATACAGGAGCCGAAGCAATTCGTGTCTTAAAAAGTTGCCCAAAATGGAATCCTGGAGAACATAATGGTAAAAAAATAAGAGTTTTATATTCTCTGCCAATAATCATGAAATAATCTTTTAGATTCTTCTATATTCACTCACAAGTTTCCCCCAAATCAAACTTTATCATGAGTAAACTTCCAAACATAACCACAAGCATTTTTACGGTAATGTCAAAAATGGCAACCGAATATAATGCTATAAATCTTTCGCAGGGATTTCCAAATTTTCCTGTCGATGAAAAACTTACGGATATTGTTGCCCGACTATCAAAAGAAAATGTTCATCAATATACACCAATGGCCGGTTATCCGCCTTTGATGAATAAAATTGCGAAATTAACCCTAAGTTCTCATAATAGAACAATCAATCCAGACACAGAACTTTTAGTTACCGCCGGAGCTACACAAGGAATTTTTACTACTATTTTGGCTTTGGTAAGAGAAAATGATGAAGTAGTTATTCTCGATCCGAGTTATGATTCTTATGAATCTCCCGTTTTGCTTTGCAAGGCAAAACCTGTTCGAGTAGCTTTAAACGACGATTATACTCCAAATTGGGAAAGAATTGAAAAAGCTTGTTCTGCTAAAACCAGAATGATGATTATCAATAATCCACATAATCCTACTGGTAAGATTTTGACCGAAAATGATTTTGTTCAGCTAAAAAATCTTCTTGAAAAATATCCTGAGATTATTATTTTATCTGACGAAGTCTACGAATACATCACTTTTGAAGAAAAACATATTTCGGCACATACGAAAGACTTTCTTTTAGATCGCTGCGTAATGGTTTCTTCTTTTGGAAAATCGTTTCATATTACTGGTTGGAAAATTGGCTACACCATTGCGCCGGAACATTTAATGAAAGAAATCAAAAAAGTGCATCAGTTTTTGGTTTTCAGCGTAAATAGCATTTCTCAATTTGCGATCAGCGAATATTTAGATGTTGTAGATGTGAATCTTCTTGGGAAATTCTACCAAGAAAAAAGAGATTACTTTCAGAAACTACTTCAAAACAGTCGTTTTGAATTAAAACCTTGCGAAGGAACTTATTTTCAAGTAGCATCGTATGCCGATATTTCAAATGAAGATGATGTAACTTTCTGCAAAAACCTCATTATCAATCATGGTGTTGCCGCCATTCCAATTTCGACTTTTTATTCTGATCACAAAGATCAAAAATTAATACGTTTTTGTTTTGCCAAAGACAATTTCACTTTAGAAGCTGCCGCAAAAAAACTGTGCGAAATATAAAGTTTATCAAAATTTTATAACAATATTATGCGTGCATCCTATTTTTTTAATTAATATTGTAAAAAAAGAAAAGTATGAGCTATACAGATAAAATGTTGCGCGATGATGCCTTGAAAGGCAAAGTCATTGTAGTTACTGGGGGCGGAAGCGGTTTAGGAAAAGCAATGACAAAATATTTCTTAGAATTAGGCGCTCAGGTAGCGATTACTTCAAGAGATTTAGAAAAATTAAAAACAACGGCTTCAGAATTAGAAAGCGAAACGGGCGGAAAATGTTTACCGCTTCAATGCGATGTTCGCCATTATGAAGAAGTAGAAAATATGCTTCAGGAAACTTTAAAAGTTTTCGGAAAAGTGGATGTTCTTTTAAACAATGCGGCTGGAAATTTCATTTCGCCAACAGAGCGTTTATCTGCCAATGCATTTGATACAGTTATCGATATCGTATTAAAAGGTTCTAAAAACTGTACACTAGCTTTTGGAAAACACTGGATCGACACCAAACAAACATCAGCAACGATTTTGAATATTGTTACCACTTATGCTTGGACAGGATCGGCTTATGTTGTCCCTAGTGCTACAGCAAAAGCAGGAGTTTTGGCTATGACAAGAAGTCTTGCTGTAGAATGGGCAAAATACGGAATCCGCTCAAACGCCATTGCTCCGGGCCCATTCCCGACAAAAGGAGCTTGGGACAGATTATTACCTGGAGATCTTTCAGAGAAATTTGACATGGCTAAAAAAGTACCTTTAAAACGCGTTGGTGATCATCAAGAATTGGCCAATTTAGCAGCTTACTTAGTTTCTGATTTTTCAGCTTACGTGAACGGAGATGTAATTACAATTGACGGAGGCGAATGGCTAAAAGGTGCTGGACAATTCAACTTATTAGAAGCAATTCCAGAAGAACTTTGGGATCAGCTTGAAATGATGATAAAAGCAAAAAAGAATAAATAATTACAAGTGCTTACTAAATTCAGAATATTTTTTTAAACTATACTGATTGCACGAAATCCCGAAGGTTTGCTTTCGGGATTTTTTTGTTTTTAAACTATATAAGTACATCTAAGAGATTATAAGTTTTGCGAAACCTTTTTAAATGAACTTATATTACTTATATGGTTTAAAATTATTCTATTTCATGTTTTAAATAGAGAATATTTTTCATCGATTTCATCATATAAGCAATATAAATTCAGTTAAGTACCATTTTGTTTAAATATTTTCTAGCTTAAATTTACTTATATTACTTATATGGTTAAATGACATTAAATGTTTAGCGATTCAGTTAAATTATTATTTTTGCGAAACAAATTATAACAAACAATTTTATGCTCATTATTGGACTTGCAGGAGGAACAGGAAGTGGAAAAACAACAGTAGTACACCAAATCATGAACGAATTACCAGACACAGAAGTTGGCGTAATTTCTCAGGATTCGTACTATAAACAAACTGATAATTTGTCATTTGACGAAAGAGCATTAATCAATTTTGATCACCCGCGTGCAATTGATTTTGAATTATTGGTAAAACATTTGAAAGCTTTAAAAGCGGGCGAAACTATTGACCAACCAGTTTATTCTTTCATTCAACATAACAGAACTGACGATACCGTTTCGACACATCCAAGAAAAGTAATGATCGTGGAAGGAATCTTGATTTTAACAAATCCTGAACTTCGTGATATGTTTGACATCAAAATCTTTGTTCACGCTGATTCTGACGAAAGATTAATTCGTCGTTTAAAAAGAGATATTTCAGAAAGAGGACGTGATATTGACGAAGTTTTAAATCGTTACCAAAACACTTTAAAACCTATGCATGAGCAATTTATCGAGCCATCAAAAGCTTTTGCAGATATTATTATTCCAAACGACAAATACAATACAGTAGCAATTGATGTAGTTCGCGCCGTAATTAATCAGCGAATTTCATAATTTTTATTGTAAATTTAGTCCATAAAAATTAGGAGCTTTTTCCCGCTCTCGCCTTTATCTTTTTTATGGCAGAAAAAGCCATAAAAAAGGATATCGGCTCCATCGGGGCTAGAGACAAGAATCAAATTCAACAGAAATATTCGTTTAAAATGAAATTTAAAAATCCATACAAAGACAAAAAATGGTTCAAATACCTTGGAAACAAATACGTTTGGGTCTTGCTGTTTTTCATTGTATGGATGTTGTTTTTAGACAATTACTCTTATTTTGACCATCGTTTTCTTGATGAACAAATCAACGAATTGAAAGACAATAAAAAATATTATCAGGACGAAATAAAAAAAGATCAGGAACAGATCAAGCAACTTAAAAATCCTGAACAAATAGAAAAATATGCTCGCGAAAAGTACTTTATGAAAAAAGACAGCGAAGATATTTACATCATCCACTTTGAAGGAGATACCATTCAAGAACAAGAATAATCAGAAAAATAATGACCACTAACCTATTCGACGATTTTAATCCGATTTCATCCAAACAATGGAAACAAAAAATTCAGTTTGAATTAGATGGAGCAGATTATAACGGAACTGTAATTTGGAATTCTCCAGAAGATATTCAGGTGAAGCCTTTTTACCATATCGATGAGTTTACAAAATCGGCCTCGGTTGAAACTCATGCTTCTGATTTTAAAATCTGCCAAAATATTTTTGTTCACGATATTGAAAAATCAATTAAAAGAGCAAATAATACGCTTGAAAGAGGAGCAGAAAGTTTACGTTTTACCATTCAAAACGAAAATATCGACATCAAAACTTTATTGGAAAATCTTCCTTTAGAGAACAAAATCGTTTACTTTAATTTGACTTTTCTCTCAATCGATTTCGTAAAACAATTAGACAAAATTGCGGTTGCTAAAAAAGCTATTTTTTATTGCAATTTAGACCCAATTGGCCATTTAGCAAGAGAAGGAAACTGGTTTGCAACTTCGGATAAAACTAATTTTGAAACAATTGAAAAGATTTCAAAAGAAGCAACAAATCTTTCACTTATAAGTATTGATGCTGGTTTATACCAAAATGCCGGAGCCAATATCACACAGCAAATTGCCTATAGTTTAGCGCATGCAAACGAATATTTAAACCGTTTTCCGAGTTTAACCAAACCAATAGTTTTTCAAATATCAGTTGGAACCAATTACTTTTTTGAAATTGCAAAATTGCGTGCTTTGCGAATGCTTTTCAAATTAATTGCTCAAGAATATAATCCAGATTTAGATTGTCATTTAGTAGTAACGCCAACCAAGCGAAACAAAACCATTTACGATTATAATGTCAATATGCTTAGAACTACGACAGAATGTATGTCGGCAATTTTAGGCGGTGCTGATGCAGTTGCTAATTTGCCTTATGATGCATTATATCATAAAGACAATGAATTCGGTGATCGAATTGCCCGCAATCAATTATTGGTTTTAAAACACGAAAGCTATTTCGATAAAGTGGATAATCCTGCTGATGGAAGTTATTATATCGAAAGTTTGACAATGCAATTGGCTGAAAAAAGCTTAGCACTTTTTAAAGATATTGAAGCCAATGGAGGATTCTTAAAACTTTTGAACGACGGAACAATCAAAAAGAAAATTCAGGAAAGCGCGACAAAAGAGCAAGACTTATTTGATGCTAAAAAAGAAATTTTACTCGGAACTAATAAATATCCAAACAAAGAAGACAAAATGAAACACGATTTAGAATTGTTTCCTTTTGTAAAAATCAAGCCAAGAAAAACATTAATTACGCCTATAATTGAAAAAAGATTAGCAGAGAAATTGGAACAGGAAAGACTGGAATTAGAATAGTTTTCAATTGTAATTAATTAAAAAAAGAAAAAGTGTCTATGATAAGAAAAGACCTTAAACATATAAAGTTAGACGTAAAAAGTGAGAAGTTAGATGTTGATTCTAATTTTGAGTTTTTTACAACTGCCGAGGGAATTCAAGTCAAAAAAAGATATTCTGAAAAAGATATTGAAGATTTAGAATTTCTTGATTTCGGAGCAGGTTTTGCACCAAATTTGCGTGGGCCTTATGCAACAATGTACGTAAGACGTCCTTGGACCATTCGTCAATATGCAGGATTTTCGACCGCAGAAGAAAGTAACGCTTTTTACAGAAGAAATCTTGCTGCGGGACAAAAAGGGCTTTCAATTGCTTTTGATTTGCCAACACACCGTGGTTATGATTCAGATCACGAGCGCGTAGTGGGCGATGTTGGAAAAGCGGGAGTTGCCATTGATTCTGTCGAAGATATGAAAGTATTATTTGACCAAATTCCATTAGATGAAATGTCAGTGTCAATGACCATGAACGGTGCCGTTTTACCAATTATGGCTTTTTACATTGTTGCCGCTGAAGAACAAGGTGTCGCTCTAAATAAATTATCAGGAACTATTCAGAATGATATTTTGAAGGAATTTATGGTGCGTAATACTTATATTTATCCACCAACTCCTTCGATGAAAATTATCGCTGATATTTTTGAATTTACGAGCAAAAAAATGCCAAAATTCAATTCCATATCAATTTCTGGATACCATATGCAAGAAGCCGGAGCAACTGCCGATATTGAATTGGCTTATACTCTAGCAGATGGTTTAGAATATATCAGAACAGGATTATCAACTGGAATGACAATTGACGACTTTGCTCCTCGCCTTTCTTTCTTTTGGGCAATAGGAATGAATCATTTTATGGAAATCGCCAAAATGAGAGCTGGCCGAATGATTTGGGCAAAATTACTACAACAATTTAACCCAAAAAGCGACAAATCATTAGCACTTAGAACACATTGCCAAACCAGTGGTTGGAGTTTAACAGAACAGGATCCTTTCAACAATGTTGCAAGAACTTGTATTGAAGCGACTGCCGCAGCTTTTGGAGGAACGCAATCTTTGCATACCAATGCATTAGATGAAGCAATTGCACTTCCAACAGATTTTTCAGCTAGAATTGCACGTAATACACAAATCTTTCTACAGGAAGAAACAAAAATTACCAAAACGGTCGATCCTTGGGCAGGAAGTTATTACGTTGAAAGCTTGACCAATGAAATTCTGGAAAGTACTTGGAAACTAATTCAGGAAGTTGAAGAATTAGGCGGAATGACAAAAGCGATTGAAGCTGGAATACCAAAACTCAGAATTGAAGAAGCTGCTGCAAGAAAACAAGCCCGAATAGACAGCGGACAAGACATTATTGTAGGCGTAAACAAATTTAGATTAGAAAAAGAAGATCCGTTACATATATTGGATGTTGACAACCAAATGGTTCGTAAACAGCAAATTGACAGACTTACAGAAATAAAAGCAAAACGAAATACTGAAAAAGTAAATCAATCACTGGAAAAATTAATTCTTTGTGCCAAAACTGGCGAAGGAAACTTGTTAGAAATCGCAATTGAAGCCGCTCGTGAAAGAGCAACATTAGGCGAAATCAGCGATGCTCTGGAAAGTGTCTTTGGCAGATTTAAGGCGCAAATTAAATCCTTTAGCGGTGTGTATAGTGCAGCAATAAAAAACGACGAGAATTTTGAAAAAGCAAAACAATTAGCTGATGCTTTTGCAAAACAAGAAGGAAGACGTCCTAGAATTATGATTGCAAAAATGGGACAAGATGGTCACGACCGCGGTGCAAAAGTTGTGGCAACTGGTTATGCCGATGTTGGTTTTGATGTTGATATAGGTCCGCTTTTTCAAACACCTGCTGAAGCTGCAAAACAAGCCGTTGAAAATGATGTTCATATTTTGGGAGTTTCTTCATTAGCTGCGGGACATAAAACATTAGTTCCCCAAGTTATTGAAGAATTGAAAAAACACGGACGCGAAGATATAATGGTGATTGTAGGCGGTGTAATTCCGGTGCAGGACTATCAATATTTATTTGACGCTGGTGCTGTAGCAATTTTTGGGCCTGGAACCAAAATCAGTGAAGCTGCAATTCAAATTCTAGAAATTTTAATTGACTAAAAAGCATAAAAAATCCCGAATTGAATTCGGGATTTTTTATGCTTTTTTCTTAGATCTTCTGTATTGTTGCATTACTGTCTGCCACAATATAAGAAAGATCATAACCTGCAAAGTCTTTCATATAACTTTTTAATGAAGTACCGTAAGCATCTCTAAAATGCCTATTTCCTTTATTCTTAAAAAAGTTTTTTACTGAACCAGCACCACCAAGATGGGCTGCTGCTAAAATTCCGGATTCCGTAATTTCAATTCCGTTAATCACTTTACCTTCATACTTTTCGATTTCATAACGCAAAATCCATTTGTTTTTGGATAATAACGCGATAAAAGCTTTTTCTTGTAAGGCAGGATTTTTTAAAAAGGCTTTGTTGTTTTTAATACCAATTGCTCTAAGAGCTTCAGCACCAAATTGATATTTTCCCATGTAACCAAGTGAATTAACCAATCGGTATTTTCCTTGAGATTCTTTGAAAGCGACTGCTTCTTTAAAACCTATAAAATGATTTCCTGTGTATGGGAAGTTTAAATTAGGATAATCATCCTTTTCTTGCGATGGAAACATGTATTCGGTTCCATCCGTTTTTTCTGTTAAAAACCAAGGTTCGGTTTCTACTTTGAAGGGCCTAAAACCCAAACTTAAAAATGTAATAATAACGACTAAACTCGCATAAAAATACCACTTCTTTATCATAAAATGTTTTTCTTCAAAACGCTGTCACCTTTTTGAAATTTCTACGATGCAAAGATAAGCAATACAAAACAACTCAGTAAATCAGCACTTTACGAGTTTTACAGGATTTTAAAATCTTTCGAAACCCCTTTAACTATGCACTTTTCGAGAGATTCGGCAAAAATCAAAAAGCTTGAAAATACCATCAAAATAAAAATCCTAAAAACGTCATTTTTATCACTTTTTTATCAAAATAGTTAATTTTATAAGATAAAACTTATAGTATTTTAGAATTTATTACCATAAATCCAATCTCTATTTTAAAAATTAAGCAAAAATTTACAAGATAAACACTACAAAAATGAAAGATTTTCCGTTTTTTTGAATATAAAATTGCTTTCGACGGTTAAAAAAACTCTTTTTAAGCATAGAAATAGATAAGAAAAAACCTTCTTTTTAATACGTAATTCTATCAATAAAACATAAAAAAAACCGATGCATTTTTGCATCGGTTCTAGCTCATTTTATAGAAATGATTTTTTATCTCGTGACACCTTGACTTGCGATCCAGTCAGAATATTTTTTTGCATTTACATTATGTTCTGCTAATGTCGCCGCAAACTCGTGATATCCAAAACGATCAACGCTAGCACAGAAATAAATATAATCGTTCTTCTCTGGGTTTAAAACTGCATCTAAAGCTGTAATATCAGGCATTGCGATTGGCCCTGGAGGAAGTCCTTTATTTACATAAGTATTATATGGAGATCTCATTATCAAATCGTTGTAAAAAACCCTCTTAATAACTTGATCAAAATTATTATCTCTTAATTTCAATGCATAGATTACAGTCGGATCTGCTTGTAAAGGCATTTCTAAACGTAAACGATTCAAATAAACACCTGCAATACGAGGTCTTTCGTCTTTTTTAACTGATTCTTTGTGCACAATTGAAGCTAAAATCGTTGCTTGAACTGGAGTCAAACCTTGTTTTTTTGCTTTCTCAATTCTTTCAGCAGTCCAGAATTTGTGGTATTCCTTGATCATTTTGTCACGGAATTTCTCTGCTGAAGTATTCCAATAAATTTCATATGTATTTGGAATAAACATTGCAAATACATTGTCTTCATTAAATCCGTTTTGGGCCATAAAAGTTGAATCTTTTATCGCTTTTAATAAAGATGTACTGTCTGCTTCAATTTCTGAACCTACTCTTCCTGCAAAATTTTCCAAACGCTCTTGATTATTAAAAGCCAATTTAACTGGAACATTTGAACGCATTGCACGAACCAAATCAATATTATTCATACCACTTTTAAGTAAAAAACGACCAGATTTTACATTTTCTGGATAACCTCTTTTACTGGCAACCAATTCAAAATTGTCAAAATTCTTGATATAAGGTTCTAATATTTTTTTTACGTCGGTGTAGTTTGCACCCGTTGGTACATGAACGTAAAGTTCTTTTTCTTCAAATTTAGTATTGGAACTAAAAATTCGGCTAATTAAAATGAATCCGTAAATCAATAATACAGAAATTACAGCTACGGCAGTTATCGTGATGATTTTTTTTAAGCTCAAAGTTTAAAAATTTAAATTTGTTTGTTAATTAATTGGAAAATTGCTTCGTCTTGATAGTGGTTATTCAGCAAAATCCAATCTTTTTTAATTCCTATTTTCTCAAAACCAAATTTAGTAAAAAGAGCTATACTAGCTACATTTCCTACATTAATATTTGCATAAAGCTGATGCAGATTTAAATTATGAAAAGAATATTTAATCAGCAACTCTAATGCCTCAGAACCAATATTTTGATTTCTATATTCATTACTTTTGATCACAATGCCTATCCCCGCTCTATTATTTTTTGGATCAAACTCGAATAAATCAATCAATCCAATCGCAGGAAAATCTTCATCTTGACAAATTGCTAAACGCAATTGTTTTGCTTCATAAATATCTTGTTGCGCATTTTCAAGATATTGCCGAATCAAATAACGGCTATAAGGTGTATTGGTATTACTGACCTCCCAAATGCTCTGATCGTTTTCCATTTCATACACGAACTCCAAATCATTAGGTTCTAATGCACGTAAATAAATATTTTCGCCTATTAAGGTTATCATTATGAATTAGTCTTTTGGTGTTCTTTTCTTAAAATCTCACTAACAATATTTAATGCTTTCTTGTAAGTGATACCAAATTCTTGATCGAGTTTTAACTGGTGATTTTCTTCAATAATTTTAATCTGAGGAATTATTCCTAAACCTTTTTCAATTGCAATTGATTTAATATTGAGAGTGTCTCCATAACTTGGAACATGAGTTTGCAACCATCCAAAATAAGGTCCATTATTAATACGGCCTGCATCCTCCCAAAAATCCATTCTTTCGCAAAAATTATCTTCGCTAATTGAAGTCCAGACATTAAAAATCAAATCTTCCTTATGATCTATAATTGGAATTATTAATCTACCTCTATGAAAGAAATGCTTTTTATCAACAACACATAAACTTTCTTTAAGTTCAATTCTTTCGTCTCTTTCTTCACATGGAATAGAAAAATAGTAGTCTGGCTTATCATTTCCAAAGCAAAGAGGAATTTCATCATAAATTACTCCACAGCATTCACATTTGAATCCAGCTCTACGATTGATTTTATTAAAAAACGGAAATAATTTCATCTAATAACAAATTATTTTGATTCAATATTTTCAATCTTATTTTCCAATTAAATCTCAATTGTTCCTTTAAAAACGAATTTTGCAGGTCCAGTCAAAAAGACATTTGAAAAATGCTCTCCTAATTTATCAAATGAAACCACAAGTTTTCCACCTTCAACATTCAAATTGATTGAAGTTTTATCTGTTTGCCCGATTGCATTCATAGCAATAGCAACTGCAGTAGCGCCGGTTCCGCATGCCAAAGTTTCATCTTCAACACCTCTTTCATAAGTACGAAGAGCGAAAGTATCATTGTCAATCTTTTTAACGAAATTGATGTTGCTTCCTTTTTCTCCATATAATGCTCCGTAACGAATTGCTGCGCCGTTTTCTTTCACATTATATTGTTCCAAATTCTCGACAATTTGAACATGATGAGGAGAACCTGTATTTAAAAAAGTATGAGAATCGTGTTTTTGAATTTCGTCAACATCAATCATTTGTAATGAAACAATCGAATCATTATTTACAGAAGCGTGATGCAATCCGTCAGTAGCAATAAAAGTAGTTTTGTCGTTTATTACTCCAAGCTGATTTGCAAAAGCTACCAAACAACGACCACCATTGCCACACATTGAACTTTCGTTCCCGTCTGAGTTGTAATAAACCATTCTGAAATCGGTTTCAGAATCGTTTTCTAGCAATATAAGTCCGTCTGCTCCAATACCAAATCGTCTGTCGCACAAGCGTTCGATTAACTGAATGTCTTCTTTTGGAAAAAAATTTGAACGATTGTCAATCATCACAAAATCGTTCCCTGTACCTTGATATTTATAAAATTCTATTTGCATTTTTTTGTCGTTAGAAATACAAAAGTACGAACTATTAATTAATGAAATGTTAATCATTGTTAAAGAGCGTTAAACCATTTTTCCAAATAATTTTTTGAAGTAAATTTACGTTAATAAAACATGAAACTAATTCTAATAACTTAACTACAAATTCTAATATGAAAAGATTTTCAGCCTTATTTTTAGTATCATTACTTAGTGGTGCTATTACTCTTGGTGCTTACAAGTTATTATTTGAAAGCAACAATTCTTTTTTTGGCAAAGGAAATTCTGTTGTAACTCTTGCCCCTAACTCTTATGGAAAAAATGTTGGCTTAGGAGCTGAAACACTAGATTTTACTGAAGCCGCAGATAAAACAATACATACTGTTGTACACGTAAAAAATGTTTCTAGAAGAACTGTAACAAACCCAATGCTTGAGTTTTTCTATGGATATGGCGGACAACAGCAACAAGAACAAGTTGGTACTGGATCAGGTGTAATTATTTCTGAGGACGGATATATTGTGACCAATAATCACGTAATTAAAGACGCGACAGAAATTGAAATTACTTTGAACAATAAAAAATCATACAAAGCAAAACTAATTGGTACCGATTCAAAAATGGATATTGCTCTTTTGAAAATCAATGCAGACGAGAAACTTCCTTATACCGCCTTTGCAAACTCTGACAATGTTAAAGTTGGCGAATGGGTTTTAGCAGTTGGAAATCCATATAATTTGACTTCGACCGTAACTGCGGGAATTGTTTCGGCGAAAGCCAGAAATTTAGACCAAAGTGGCATTCAATCCTTTATTCAAACCGATGCTGCAGTAAATCCAGGAAATAGCGGTGGAGCGTTAGTAAATGCTCGCGGTGAATTAATTGGAATTAACACTATGATCTCCTCAATGACAGGGTCTTACGTTGGATATTCTTTTGCAGTTCCTTCTAATATTGCCAGAAAAATTATTGAGGACATTATGGAATATGGAAATGTTCAAAGAGGAATTCTTGGAGTTGAAGGTGGTGAGCTTAATAGTAGCGCTTCTAAAGAATTAGGAATACCAGAAACTCAAGGTTTTTATATCAACAGAGTCTCAAAAAATTCAGGTGCTGAAAAAGCTGGTCTTGCTAAAGGAGATATCATCGTAAAATTAGACGAACAAAATATCTCAACTTATGCTGATCTTTCAGGCTATATCAACACAAAAAGACCAAATGATGTTGTAAAAGTAACTTACATAAAAGACGGAAAAACCAAAACAGTTCCTGTAACTTTAAGTAAAAATGAGTTTTATAGTGCCGAATTTAAAGGAATGGAATTGGAGAATATAGATGCCACTGATAAAAAGAAATTCAGAATTGATTATGGCGTTAAGATTAAAAACATTACAAATGAAAATTTAAAGCAATACGAAAATGAATTACAAGGAAGTATCATTTTAAGTATTGATAATGTAAAAGCGACAAATGTTGAAACGGTTTCAAAACTGTTAAGCAAAAAAGACGAAGGACAAAGCGTGAGAATCGAAATGATCAACAGAAACGGAGAAATTTTCAGAATTATAATTTAAGTCATAGTTTACATTAACAATCTCAGTCAAGAAAGGAAAACTGTAAACCAAGACTGAAAACTTCAAAAAAAAGCCATCTTAAAAAATTTAAGGTGGCTTTTTTATTTTCAAAAATAAATGCTAAAATAGTTTACGAAATCGATTGAAATAGATACTTTTGCGCCAAATTTTAAAATAGTGAGCATTTTATTTTTTCAATTTAATCAATTATGAGCAAAAAATCCTTGTACCAAAAAGAGGTATCATTACAAGTCGACCGAAGAAGAGCTGGTGTCGAATTAATCAAAGTTATAAGTGATTTATGGTATGACAAATCCATCGAAATGGTTTTATTCAAAAATCAATTATTGGATCAAAATGTCAGCGATATTATCAATCTGCATCAATATGCTGGAGAATTTGTTGGCAAGCCCATTACCATTTTTGATTCGGTTGAAATCGCAAAAGTCGTTTTATCATTAGATTTACCGCCTGCAAAAATTGATTTAGGAAAATTAACTTACGAATATCGCCTAGAAGATGAAAAATATCCTGATGCAAGATATTTTGTAATGGATAAATTAAAAAAAGCTAAATCTTCAGAAGAAATTCAGCCAAAAGATGTTGTCTTATACGGGTTCGGAAGAATTGGACGTTTATTAGCAAGAGAGCTAATGTCAAAAACCGGAAAAGGAAATCAGTTGCGTTTGAGAGCAATTGTTACTCGTGATAAAAATGATGCATCAAGTTTAGAGAAACGAGCTTCTCTATTGCGATATGATTCCATTCACGGAGATTTTCAAGGATCAGTTACTGCCGATCCAAAAAATAACGCCTTAATTATCAACGGAACAACAGTTCATATTATAACTGCAAATACACCAGAAGAAATTGATTATACGCAATACGGAATCAACGACGCATTAGTTATCGACAACACTGGAGTTTACACTACGGAAGAAGCTTTAAAAAGACATTTGACTTCAAAAGGAACCAGCAAAGTTTTATTGACAGCTCCTGGAAAAGGGGTCCCAAATATTGTTCATGGTGTAAATCATAATGATTTTAATCCTGACGAAATTGATATTTTCTCGGCGGCATCTTGCACAACAAATGCAATCACACCGGTTTTAAAAGCTGTTGAAGATACTTTGGGAGTTGTAAAAGGGCATTTAGAAACTATTCATGCCTATACAAACGACCAAAACTTGGTTGACAATATGCACCGAAAATATCGTCGTGGAAGAGCTGCTGCTTTAAATATGGTTATTACTGAAACAGGCGCAGGAAGTGCTGTTGCAAAAGCATTGCCATCATTAGAAGGAAAATTGACTTCAAATGCTATTCGTGTTCCTGTTCCAAATGGTTCTTTAGTTGTGCTGAATTTAGAAGTTAAAAAAGCAACTTCAATTCCGGCAGTAAATAAAATCATGAAAAAATATGCTCTTGAAGGAGAATTGGTAGAGCAAATAAAATATTCTTTGAACAATGAGTTAGTATCGTCCGATATTGTTGGAACTTCTGCCCCTTCAATTTATGACAGCAATGCTACAATTGTTTCAAAAGATGGAAAAAACATTGTACTTTATATTTGGTACGATAACGAATATGGCTATAGCCATCAGGTAATTCGTCTTGCAAAATACATTGCAAAAGTGAGACGTTTTACTTACTATTAATATAAAACCAAAACCAACTATTTCGAAAAGCCGCCAAGTTTTCTTGACGGCTTTTTTTTAAATAGGAAGAACTGTTGTACTTTTTACTTCGGAAATTACAAAAACAGTATTGATCAAGGAAACTTCAGGCAAAACCGATAATTTCTTTTGATGAAAATGATGATAACTTTCCATATCCGGAATGATAATTTTAAGCATATAATCAAAATTTCCAGAAACATAATTACATTCCACAACTTCAGGCATTTCTAAAATTGCTTGATTAAATCCTTCAGAAGTATCATAAGTTTGTTTTGTTAAAGTTACTTGACAGTAAACGGTAAGATTATTTCCGAGTTTTTTCTTATTTAAAATTGAAACATATTTCTCTATAACCCCCTCTTTTTCAAGACGTTTAACACGATCATGAACAGGTGTAAGAGACAAATTTATTTTGTTTGCAATGTCTTTAAGCGTATAGTGCGCATTTTCTTGTAAAAGACGTAGGATTTTTTTGTCAATTTCATCTAAAACCATAACGAAAACGTTTTCTAAAATTAATCGAGTTTAGTCATTTTTTCTTTTTAAGGAAATTAAAAAGCCTTAAAACAGAAAATATTTCTGTAAAAATACTAATTAAAATAATATTTTCTTATTTATACATCGTTTATCCATAATATATTCTCTATCTGTAGCTTTGTAAAACAAATTCTAGAAAAAACAAAAAATACAACAATTATGATAATAGGTGTTCCAAAAGAAATTAAAAACAATGAAAACCGTGTAGCATTAACTCCAGCAGGTGTTTCTGAAATGAAAAAACACGGACATGTTGTTTATGTACAATCGACTGCAGGTTTAGGAAGCGGATTTAGTGATGAGGAATATGCAACTGCTGGCGCAGTAGTTTTAGGAACTATTGAAGAAGTTTATGCTATTGCAGAAATGATTATCAAAGTAAAAGAACCAATTGCATCTGAATATCCTTTGATCAAAAAAGATCAATTATTATTTACTTATTTCCACTTTGCTTCATCAGAAGAATTAACTCATGCAATGCTTGAAAAAGGCGCTGTTTGTTTAGCATACGAAACAGTTGAAAAAACAGACAGAAGTTTACCATTATTAGTTCCAATGTCTGAAGTTGCAGGTCGTATGGCTATTCAACAAGGAGCAAAATATCTTGAAAAACCATTAAAAGGAAGAGGAATTCTTTTAGGTGGTGTTCCAGGTGTGCCACCAGCTAAAGTATTAGTTTTAGGCGGAGGAATCGTAGGAACTCAAGCTGCTAAGATGGCTGCAGGTTTAGGTGCGCAAGTTACTATCATGGATTTAAGCTTGCCACGTTTACGTCAATTAGACGATATTATGCCCGCAAACGTAAATACAGAAATGTCAAACCACTACAACATTACTAAAGCAATTAAAGATGCTGACTTGATCGTTGGAGCTGTTTTAATTCCAGGAGCAAAAGCGCCTCACTTGATTACACGTGATATGCTTAAATTAATGCGTCCAGGAACAGTTGTTGTTGACGTAGCTGTTGACCAAGGAGGTTGTATTGAAACTTGTACTCCAACAACTCACGAAAACCCAACCTTCATTATTGACGATATTGTTCACTACTGTGTGGCTAATATGCCAGGAGCAGTTCCTTATACATCAACTTTAGCTTTGACTAATGCAACTTTACCTTACGCATTACAATTAGCAAACAAAGGATGGGAAAAAGCTTGTGCTGAAAATGAAGAATTGAAAAAAGGATTAAACGTAGCTAATGGAAAAATCCTTTACAAAGGAGTTGCTGAAGCTTGGAATCTTCCTTTTAACGAAGAATTAGTGTTAGCAAACGCATAGTGCTAACATTAAAATAAGTGCTTACTAAACACTACTTAAAAAGGCTTTTCTTTATTGAAAGGCCTTTTTTATGCAAAGAAAAAAGCCCATCAGATGATAGGCTTTTATATATAATTCGAAATGATATCAAATTTTATTTTTTCGTTTTAGTATCCGAAACTTCTTTTTTCGAATCTAAAACTTCCTGCATCACTTTTGCTTCCGTTCCATTAGGGAAAGTAACTTTTATTTTTTGCGCTATTGTTGGAGCAATTTCAGTAATGGCTTTTTTATCATAGGATTCTCCTTTCTTAATTTGCCATCCAAAAAATATAGCAGGAACATGCGTATCATAACTATACGGTGTACCATGAGAAGTTCCTGTAGGCGAATATTCGATATCACCTGGTTTGTTTATAACAACCATATCTCCATCCTGAGTGACATCATAACCTTTTGCTACAAAGTTTAAATAATAATCATTTCCACTGTTAGCAAGGATTTCTTCTTCAGTATAAACTCTTTTAACTTGTGGCTGAGCAATCAAAAATTCTTTAAAAGCTTGTTTTACTTTAGCCAACTCTAAACCTTTATCTTTAATAATTTGTTTATTGAAGAAAATATTAAAATTAGAATAGTTTAGTAATAAATCAACTCCAAAAGTCTTAACTGAAAAATCTTGAAGATTTTTACGAACATCTTTCGACGGATAATTATCTACATTATATTTACGGTCCTTTAAATAAATTACATTTTCAGCACCAGCATGATCTGCAGTTAAGAATAAAAGATAATTTCCTTTACCAACAGTTTTATCCAAATAAGCTAAGAAATCAGCAATAGTCTGATCCAATCTTAAATAAGTATCTTGAAGTTCCATCGAACGAGGTCCAAGTAAATGGCCCACGTAATCAGTTGAAGAAAAACTTACAGTCAAGAAATCTGTGATGTTGTCTTTTCCTAATTCCTCTTTTTCAATTGCACGTTTTGCAAATTCAGCCAAAAGATCATTCCCAAACGGAGTTGCTCTTATAACACCTGCATCGTTTTTCTCATACATTGTTTTCAAATCATACGGAAAAACAGGCGCTGTACTTCCATATAATTTGCCTTCATATGGATTGTTGTCTGGCAAGCTTTCGTTATATGTAGAAGCTGGCTTATATAAATCCCAACCTTTATTGATGTATTTTAAGTAATTTTTCTCATTATTGAATTCCGTAACCCATTCTGGTAATTTATCTCCATAAAAAGTACTTGAAATAAATGAACCCGTTTTACTGTACCAAAAAGCCCAATTAGCAAAATGTCCCGCAGGTAAGATTGCACCACGATCTTTTAAACTCATTCCGATTACCTTACCGTTAAAATTAGTTGCCATTCTAACTTCATCTGTAATAGTAGTACTTTGAAGATTTTTAGGAGACATCGCACCTTCTTCCGCAGTTCCGTCTCCAACAGTTTTTACACCGGCATCATCTGTACAATATGTTTCTTTACCTAAAGTTCTACTGAACCATTCGTTACCAACAATTCCGTGTGTCGCTGGTGTAGTGCCAGTATAGATTGAAGCATGACCAGGAGCAGTATAAGTTGGCATATAGTTATAATGCATATTTTGAAAAGTAAATCCTTCATTCATCAATCTCTTAAAGCCATTTTGTGTAAAATCATCTGAAAAACGATATAAATATTCCATTTTCATCTGATCGACAACAATACCTACAACCAACTTAGGGCGCTGTTGAGCATTCAAATTTGCGATCACAAACAATGCCAACAATACAATAGTTTTTTTCATACTTTAAATTATATTATTTAAAAACAAAAATACTGATTCACATTTAAAAAGGCTAGTCAAGACTAATTTAAAACTTAATATTGACTTTAATTTAACAAAATAGAGAAGATAAATCTTAACAAACAAAAGGACTTCGTTTAGATCAATTAATACAATAATCATTATGGCATCGCATCTTTGCTGAAGATCTTTTTGGACGGAAGGAAGCGCCCCGGGCCTCCCGCAAAAGGATCCCGCCCCCGTCGCCGGCGCATCAGCGAATCCGGATGGGGCGATGCTTCGGGGGAAGAAGCGCAAACGGGCATAAAACAGAAAACCCCGTCCGATATGGACAGGGTTTCCAAAAGAAAGGCGACGACATACTCTCCCACAATGATGCAGTACCATCTGCGCAGGCGGGCTTAACTTCTCTGTTCGGGATGGGAAGAGGTGAGCCCCGCCGCAATAACCACCTTAAGGTTTTTGGTTGTTTGTTGCTGGTTCTTGGTTGTTCGTGTTTCCATCAACTGCCAACCATCAACTATCAACCGCTCTGCGTCGAGCTGATATCTTAACATACTGAGATAAAGAAACGGCACTTTTTATAGAAAGTTCTCTCCTCCCGATTGCTCGGGAGGAAAAGGGATGTACATAAGCTTACGGATTATTAGTACTACTCG